>JBAQQB010000140.1:0-65963 GCA_049306275.1 Saprospiraceae bacterium
TCAACTCCCAGCCATTTTTTTTACCCGCTTGTCTCCAAGCGCCTCAAGAACAGGTTCTACGTAGCTTGAAAAGTCCATTTTTCCTACTAATTTAGTGACTTGTATGACTTTTACCAAGTTCTCAAAATATTTGGGTTGTTCATAGTATATGCGGAGGGGCATCGGCATATGCGTATCTCCCATCGGGAACTCCTTATGATGGTACTGTAATTGACAAAGATTATCTTCATTATGGAAACCATGTACTAACTCATGAGGTAGGACATGGATTTTTTTTATATCATACCTTCAATGGAGATGGAAATAATGCATATTGCCCGAATGATTATTCCTGTTTAGATGATGGAGATAAGATATGTGATACAAAACCGCACAGGGTAAATGACTGTGGAAGTGTAAGCCCATGCCCCGGGTCAGGTGTTTGGGAAAATAGCCTTTACAATTATATGAGCTATTGCTACCCAGTAGATAGATTTACACAAGGCCAAAAAGAGAGAATGAGAGTTGCTGCGGTAATATATCCCAGAGCAAGTTTACTATCTTCTTTGGGTTGTATCCCTGTCAATCCAAATGACGCCGGAATTGAGAAAATCGTTTATCCTGTAACCCACTCTTATTCGCCCGGTTGTACATTTCCTGACACCCTGATGCCCGTGGTTAAATTAAAAAACTATGGTGACGAACCACTCACCTCCGTTACCATAAACTATCAATTAGACAATGGCGTACTACAGAATTACTTCTGGATTGGGGAATTATCAAAGGGTTCCTGGGAATATGTAGACCTGCCGCCTATTGCTCCTACAGCAGGGAATCATACTTTTTTAGCATATACCTGCAGTCCGAACGGTTTCACAGAAGGCTTTGCCCCAAATGACAGTAGTAACGTAGCATTCAAATACCACCCTACTGCTTCATTTGTCATAACAAAAAATGTGAACAATATTTCT
This sequence comes from Saprospiraceae bacterium, assembly GCA_049306275.1. Taxonomy (GTDB): domain Bacteria; phylum Bacteroidota; class Bacteroidia; order Chitinophagales; family Saprospiraceae; genus JADJTT01. The sequence continues at coordinate 951 of JBAQQB010000140.1, forward strand.
TGTTATAACGCAAATGATGGTTCAATAACCCTTTCACCTTCTCAGGGTGTAGAAATTATTGAGGACTGGGAAGGAGAAATGAGCTGGACTCTGGTAAATGGAGTACAACCCAATCAATGGATGGTAGGAACTGCTACAGCAAACGGTGAAGCTCAGTCCATTTATATCTCAAATGATGGAAACAGCAATTCCTATTCGATCAACTCCTCATCCATTGTACATTTTTATAAAGATTTCTATTTTCCATCAGAGGCCTCAAATATTACTATAAAATTTGACTGGAAAGGAGCTGGGGAATCCGGATCAGACTACCTTGAGTGTAATTTAATCCCCACTTCTGCAATTCCGGCTGCTGGTTATCGTGTCGGAGATGGGCAATACAAATTATTTCTTCAAAATTCGTTCGCTACTGAAATAGTATCTGGGTCGGAGTTTGATGCTTTTGCCGGATCAACCGGCCGATTGGTTTTCAGCTGGGTAAACAACAATAATACAGGGAATCAGCCACCTGCGGCAATAGACAATATATCTGTCAGTTATGAGATTCCCTCAAGTGCCACATACAATTATCTGTGGGATACGAATCCCGTCCAAACTACGGCTACTTTAACCGATCTCGAGCCTGGCACCTATACCGTTACCATCACTGATGATGCGGGGTGTTCCCTGGTGTCATCTTCTACCATTACTCAGCCGGATGCCCTTGTTTTGACGACCACTCAAACAGATGTGGCCTGCCATAATGGCAATGACGGAACAGCGACTGTTATGGCATCTGGAGGGGCGCCAGACTCTACCTTCTTATTTTTGGAAGATTGGGAAGGCCAGAACACATGGACCTTCGTTAATGGATCTCAAGCCAATAAATGGCATATAGGAACAGAGACATCCAACGGAGGAGAAAAATCTGTTTATATTTCCAATAATTACGGATCTATCAACTATTCAACCACCTCCAGTTCGATCGTTCATTTCTACAAGGATTTTGTGTTCCCCCCGGAAGCAAAAGATATTCAGATCCATTTTGACTGGTTGGGATATGGCCAAAACGGATATGATTACTTTAAGGTCTATTTAGTTCCGAGCTACATCACACCGGTTGCGGGGTCGCAGCTTTCCAGCGGACAAATTGGTGGGCCGTATAATTTGGAATATTTTTTTTCTACTACCCTTATTTCCGGATTGGACACACATGCCGGTACTTCCAAACGCCTGGTCTTCACCTGGACAAATAACGGTTCTGTTGGATATCAGCCTCCGGCAGCCATCGACAACATCATTGTCAGTTACTATACCCCAGGAACAGGTACGTACAATTATTCCTGGAATACCCAGCCCGAACAAACTACCTCTACCGCATATAATCTTGCGGCAGGCACATATACGGTTACAGTAACCGACGAGAATTCCTGTACAAGTGCCGTTTCCGTGACCATTTCGGAACCAGCGCAAGATTCGTTGTTTGCATCAATTACAGCAGAAGGATCTACGATACTTTGTTCGGGAGAATCTGTGACCCTTATATCTAGCCCTGCAAGCGCTTACTTATGGAGTAGCGGCGAAACCACGCAAAGTATTACAGTTTCAACGGCCGGTAATTATTCAGTCACCGTAACAGATGAAAAAGGATGCACCGCTGTTTCAGAAGCACTGCCGGTGGAAGCGAGTTTTTTCTCATTAACAACCGATTTAGTCAATCTCTCTTGCTTTGAAGCCAATGATGGGGCAATAAGCGTTAACCCGGTTCAAAAAGTAGAGGTCACTGAAGATTGGGAAGGAAATACAGACTGGATACTGGTAAACGGGCAACAACCCAATAAATGGATAGTAGGAACGGCAACTGCCAATGGAGGAAGCAAATCCATTTATATTTCAAATAATGGAAGTAGTAATATCTATTCGACCAACTCCTCCTCTATTGTACACTTTTACAAGGATTTTTATTTTCCACCAGAAGCCTCCAATATTACTGTGAAATTTGACTTTAAAGGGGCCGGAGAATCCGGATACGATTATTTGGAGTGCAATTTAATATCCTTGCTGACTCCAGTTGCTGGTTGGCTCGTTGTAAATGGGCCTCACGAATGGTCTCTTCAGGATTCATTCGTCACGGTTGAAGTGTCGGGCCCGGAGTTTGATGCTTTTGCAGGATCGGCTGGCCGATTGCTTTTTACCTGGGCAAATAATAATAATATGGGTATGCAACCACCTGCAGCAATAGATAATATTACAGTCAGTTATGAACTCCCGACAACCGCGACATATAGTTACTTATGGGATACAGAGCCCATCCAAACTACCGCAACCATCCCCAACTTACCCTCTGGCACTTATACCGTTACCGTTACGGATGATATTGGATGTTCTTTGGTATCATCCTATACTGTTACCCAGCCAGAAGCCATTGTTTTAACTACTTCTCAGACCGAGGTGACTTGCCATGGCGGGAATGACGGGACCGCAACCGTTGTCGCCTCTGGCGGGGTGCCAGACTCTACATTTTCTTTTGTAGAAGATTGGGAAGGTGCAAATACCTGGACGCTCGTGAACGGTTCTCAGACAAATAAATGGCATATTGGAACTGCAACAAAAGTATCAGGTTCTAAAGCTATTTATATTTCAAATAATGCTAATTCTAATCAATATAGCACAACTTCAGCATCCGTCGTTCATTTCTATAAAGATTTTTCTTTCCCAGCCAATGCCACTAACATTATCATATTATTTAACTGGAAAGGATATGGGGAGAGCGGATATGATTATTTAAAAGTTTATTTAATTCCAACCAATATTACTCCTGTAGCTGGAACACAGCTTTCTTCAGGACAAATCGGTCCCGTATATTACCTCCAAAGCACTTTCACCACCGCTGCAATTTTCGGGCTGGATGCAAATGCAGGCAGCACTATGCGATTGGTATTCAGCTGGAAAAATGACAGTTCCTTCGGATACCAACCACCCGCGGCAATCGACGACATTGTCATTACCTTCTATACCCCCGATGAAGGTACCTATACCTACTCATGGAATACCCAACCTGTACAAACCAGTGAAACGGCGACTAACCTCTCCGCAGGTTCTTATATCGTTTCAGTTACTGATGCTACTGGCTGCACCCAAACAGCCTCAGTTAATATCACCGAACCCAATCCTGTGACCGCAACGATCACTCCAAACGGGCCGACAACCATCTGCGCGGGAGAATCCGTAACTTTAACAGCGAATCAGGCTGTCGCCTATCTCTGGAGCAATGGAGCTACCACGCAAAATATTGCGGTTTCGACACCCGGAAATTATTCTGTAACAGTGACCGATGAAAATGGTTGCCTTGGCTATTCATCAGTTGTAAACATTGCGGTAAATCCATTGCCTGTTGCCCTTATTTCACCCAACGGGCCAACATCATTTTGCGAAGGTGAATCGATAGTACTAACTGCAAGCGGAGGGGACTCTTACCTTTGGAGTAATGGATCAACCTCCCAAGGCATTATAGTCGCCTCTTCCGGGGATTTTTTGGTCGTAGCAACCAATTTATGCGGATCTGACACATCCTCTGTGACTGTTGTAACTGTTAACCCTTCACCCGAGCCAATCATCACCCCTGATGGACCAACGACTTTCTGCGAAGGAAACTCTGTTTCGCTAACTTCAAGCGTTTCCAATACATATTTGTGGAGCAATGGAGCAACAACCCAAACTACCACAGTGAACAACTCTGGCAGTTATTCTGTCACCGTAACGGATGCTAATGACTGTTCCGGAAGTTCAGAAGAATTGAACATCACTGTAAATCCGCTTCCAGAGGTTTCTATCCAAGGTATAGAAAACGGTGATACTCTTTTATTGAATCAAGGTCCTGTTACTTTAATTGGAAATCCACTTGGTGGGACTTTTTTCGGGAATGGAATAACAGGCAATATCTTTGACCCGGCTGAAACATGCCCAGGCGAATGCACGATTACCTACACCTATACCGACGAAAACAATTGCACCAATTCCAATAGTATAACTATTTTTATTGATGATGGGGTTTCGACGACTGACCTTGATTTACTCCCGCCAACCTTTTCCATTTATCCAAATCCAACGACGGGACTTTTGAACATCACCGCCGGGAACCTTCCCAATGGCGACTATCAATTGGCACTTGTTAACGTCCTGGGACAAACCTGCCGTGAAAAATGGATAAAAGTCAATGGCAATTCCTTTGAAGTTCAGCTTGACCTTACAGCTTGTGCAACCGGGGTTTACTTTCTTTCTATTAATTCAATAAATCAAAATGTGTCACTATTTATGGTGAACAAAAATAACACCCTAATAATTTCAAAAGAATGACAATGTGATCGAGGTGAATGACTCCATCAAGTATATTTGAATCATGCCATAACAATTATTCTTAAAACACAAATCAGACTAACTATGAAAAATCCAGTGCTTACACTCGCCCCATATTGTCTTTTATTATTCATCTCCCTTTCATCATGCACAAAAGAAAACGATAACTTTTTTAGCATCAAATTTGACAGCCCAAAAGAAAATCAAGCATTTTCAGATGGAGATAAAATAAAAATAAAAGGCAAATTATCTGCAAAAAGCGGAATTTCATTCTACAAGGTGATAATAGACAAAGGAGTCTGGACTCTCTGGTGGGACAGTCAAGATGTTGACGGTAAAAAGTCGTACAACTTTGAACACACTTACACATACAGCGCTGATGGAGTTGCATGGTACGGGTATGTATATATTGAAATGTATGATGAAAACTACGTATTATTATTAAAAGACGGCATACCAATTGAGTTCAATCCATAAATTCGACCTCAATCAACCATTGAGTAGACACCCCCAATAATGTGATTTGCTTTTCCAATAATTCCTTATTTCTAATTTTTTATCGAAAGAAATAATTTTATTTAAAATTTAAAAATTAAAAAATATCATGAAAACCATAATTAACACAGTGCTTTTAATGACAACCATCCTCCTTTTACCGACCTCCCTATCCGGCCAAATTCAAAAAGGATCCAGCCTCATAGGTGGTACGGCAAGCCTGCAAATCGGGGCTTTCGAGTTCTTCGGGGAATACGGAGAGGACATGACTTCCATTTCCCTTAAACCCCAATTAATCGCATTCTTCACAGATCAATTTGGTTTTGGAGGAACCCTCCAGCTGGAATACATGTCCTTCTATGGCGAATCTATAACTACAGTGGGATTTACCCCCACAGCCAGGTACTACCTCAATTCAGCAGGTAACATAAGGCCCTTTGCCTTTGCTTATCTGGGATATTCAAGAGCTTTTTACTACGGAGAAGGATTGGGGCAAGGGGTATTCGGTCTTGGATTCGGTCTCGATTTTTTCCTCAATCAAAACATTGCATTTGAAGCAATTGCCGCATACGATCGGACTCAAATCTTTTACTATGAGGAGGGGTTTGGAAGCTTCGGGCTTTCCATTGGGGTCGTTGCTTTTCTGTCTAGCTTAGAGTAAGTCATTTGGCACTATTCGTTCATGTTTGATCAAATTTATTAACGATGAAATCATTAATCTTTTTTCTGGCTTTAATCTTCATGGTTGCAAATATCCAGGCTCAAGACACACTGACCAATGCAAAAATAATACAACTAGCCAAAATTGGTCTGGAACCATCAATTATCATTGGAAAAATGAAAAGCAGCGTCAATATTTTCGACGTGAGCACTGACGGCCTGATTGCCTTAAGCAGCAGCGGTGTGCCTTCTGAGATAATCAATGAAATGATGAAAATCGATGCAGAAGCAAAAGCCGCTTTAGCCAACCAAAAAGACATGAAAGATCCCAAGTCCATGCGGGCTCCAGGCATTTACTATCTCGATCCCGGAGATGAAATAAAACCTATCAAACGAGTGGACCCATCTGTCATAAGCAGCAATAAGGTAAGTGCGAGCGGTATCTCCATTTCTGGACCTTTCATGCAAACTTCCCCAACAGAGAAGTTAAAATCAACCCTTGCAGGTGGAAAAAGCAGATTGGAATTCACCGAAACAAATCCTGTATTCTATTTTTATTTTGAAAACAACTCAAATCCCAACGCCGACAGTTGGTTTTTCGCCACAGCTACTTCCCCTAATGAATTTGCACTGGTCAAATTAACCGAAAAGGGAAAATCCAGGGAAATGATCGTTGCAACCGCTAATTCTTTTCAGGAGAGCACAGGGGTCTCCGACAAGGTAAAAGTTTCATTTGATTATGTCGAGGAAGCGGAGGGTGTATATAAAGTCTTTTTTAAAGAACCTCTAAAAGAAGGGGAATATTGCTTCCTTTATGCCAGCACAATTCCCAACCGGCAATCAAATGACAAGGTATTTGATTTTGGAATACACCCGGTTAAATAGTTTCTGGTTAATCCCTCCGAACCCCATATCGGCAACTGACTTTTTTCATTTGCCGATATGGCTTTTTTGTCAAGAGCATCGCTGCAAGAATCTGTCTTTATGAGCCTGGCAATAAGAATTTTTTTAACATAAATAAAGAATCATGAACCAGGAAACCATCAACATCTTAATTTTTATTTCGCCTGTACTTGTGGGAGGAATTATAGCTGCAATCAATGCGGAATCTGTCAATACTGCCACCGAAAAAGTTGAATTATGGGTAAGGCGAACAAAGGACAAGCTTTCAGTGAAAAGAAACTGGCTTGCCCGCTTCATTCTCAATCCAGTTTTTTGGGCCATTGTACAGTTCAGCGACTGGACTGATTCCTTTTCTCACCGTGGTCTGAAAAACGGGGTCCGGCTGGCGGCATCCCTTTACTTGGTAGGGCTTTGGGGATTCCTGCTATACGTGGCTTTTATGTTTGCCCTCATCGCAGCTATTGGGATAGGAATCGTGTATATCCTGTTTAAATTTTTGCTTAGCTCGAACGACGAACTTAGGGAAGGATATGAAAGGGGAAGGAAAATCCTGGGAGCAAGCCGACCGGGAACGAGAATTGACCCTGATACGGGAGTGATCCAAGAGGAAGGATACCTGGGATATACCGACACAGATACCAGAATTGATCCGGAAACGGGAAATATTCAAAAGAAAGGAATTTTTGGATGGACTGATACAGACACAAAAGTCGATCAGGAGACCGGGAATTTTCAAAAAAAAGGCCTGTTTGGCTATAATGATACGGAAACCAGGATCGATCCGGATACCGGGGTAATCCAAAAAAAAGGATTACTCGGATGGGTTGATACAGAGGAAAGGATCAATCCTGAAACCGGGAAGCATCAAAAAAAGGGTATGTTGGGATGGGTGGATGATTAGAATATCAAGTAATACACCAAGGTCAATCTTCCGTTTTTTCGTGAAACCCAAAATAATCCGCATCCATGGAAAATGAAACCAGGCAACCCGATCAACCCCCAACCACCCTCAACATCCAGCTAACCCTTCCGGGAGGACGGTCTTTTCCACCGGCCGTTTTCGGACTCGCCATCCTTTTCTTCTTCTTCACTTTTTGCGAATTTAAATGCGGAGGTGAGACCATCGGCGCCATCCAGGGAATTCAGTTGATAACCGGAGGAGAAATCCAGGGCGAGGGTTTCAGCGAAGGTGAAGGAAGGGAATTCCCCGCCAATATCTGGGCTATCATCGCTTTTTCCTGTGCCATCGCAGGTCTCTCCTTTTACCTGGCCAAAGCGAAAATAGCCGATGTGGTGGGAATCGCAGCAGGTGCCGTTGGCGCACTATCTATGTTCCTGCTGCAGGCGTCACTAAACGAAAACGTCACCAAAGAAGCAGAAGGCGTGGTGCAGATCGTATACAAATTTCCCTTTTGGGGGGCGCTGATTTCCCTGATCCTGGGGGCAGCAGGCAGCTATTTGACGAGGACTCCAGTGCCAATCCCCGCAGCCAGCCCGGAAATGCCTCCCGGAGAATCCACCTCGGTCTGAGTTCGAGTATAACCCTGAAAATGCTGCAAACAAATTATATCTCATGAAAAAGACAACCGGCTTGCTTCTCTGCTGCCTAGGCATCTCCGTCATTTCTGCACAGCCCTGTATCTTCAATTGCTCCGAGGATATCATCTTCACTCTTGCTCCCGGCGCTTGCTCAACCCCCATCAACTACATCATCGGGCCTGGGGAAAATTGCGAACAGGATTCTGTGTACCAAACCTCCGGCCTACCCCCAGGCGCTGAATTCCCCATCGGCACAACCACCAATTGCTTTGAAGCGACCGACATGGAGGGCAATCTTTCGTCATGCTGCTTTTCAATCACCATTCATGGATTCCCTAACCCAAATACTACTTTGGCCTGCAACGACAACGTTCAGATCTCCCTCGGCGAAGACGGCTGCATGGAAATCGACGCAGACCAAATCCTGGAAGGCGGGCCTTATGGCTGTTACGACGATTACCTCGTGGAAATCGTGAATAGCATGGGACTACCCGCAGGAAATGTTGCATGCTGCGAACATATCGGAGACACCCTGCACATCAGGGTAACCGACCCCCAAACAGGGAATGCTTGCTGGGGTACTGTCTGGATTCTGGATGAATGGAGTCCTGAAATTAGCTGCACTGAGTTTACCATCCCCTGCTCCGCCAATTATAACAATGTACCCTACCCCATCGCCACCGATAATTGCGATCCATCACCCACCGTAGAACTAACGGGGCTTGTTGTTCTTGACGACAGCCTCTGCAACCAAAACCAGGTCATCGTGCTCCGCACCTTCATCGCCACCGACCAATACGGCAACGAATCCACACCGTGCACCCAGACCATCACCATCAACCGCCCCTCCTTTGTCGACTTTCCCGATGATACCCAATGGGATTGCGATTCCTTCAACCAAAACCCGGATATAACCGCCCCCACGGCATCAGGTTCGGGCATACCCGCCGGACTGGATGGGGAGTTTTGTATGTACTCCTACTCAAGTGCCGACCAGATCGCCACTTCCTGCGGCGCCACCTTCAAAATTATCCGCACCTGGACGGTTCTAGATTGGTGTACCGGACAGGTCATCACCGGCAATCCCGATGGTGAAGACAACATCCAATTGATTGAAATCGTCGATACATCACCGCCTTCTATTTTCCTGGAACCTTTTGAAATTGCAGCCAATCATTCCAGCATTCCTCCCATTCCCTGCACCTCGACCGGCTATCTGCCTCCCGCCCAAGTAACCGACAACTGCAACTCATGGACCATCAGAATTTTCACGCCCGCAGGTGAAGCGATTTACGTGAACGGAACAGACGGAACCCTCGGCGGGATCATCCCGGACCCGGGCCTGGAATTTGGACTGCATACCATCCAATACCAGGCCACCGACGAATGCGGGAACACAAGCGACTTCTTTGTACAGGTAACCATCATCGACGACCTGGCGCCAACCGCCATTTGCGATGAAATCACACAGGTCAATCTGAACAATGACGGCATTGCCATTGTAAACGCTTTCACCTTCGACGACGGCTCCTATGACAATTGCTGTCTGGACCACTTCGAAGTCAGACGCATTGACGGTGATTGTTATGGAGAATACGACGATTTTGGTCCTACAGCCGAATTTTGCTGCTCTGATGCAGGAAACGAAGTTACCGTCATACTCCGGGTGTCCGACTGCCACGGCAACCTTAATGAATGCATGGTGACAGTTAACGTCAACTATTCGGTATACAACGACAACCAACCGCCGGTCACACTTTCCTGCCCGGATGGCCAATACATCACTTGCGAAACCTACCTCAACCTTTACGCAGGCGATTTGGCAAACGGGAATTACAACGTGCTGAATGTTTTTGGAGAGCCTTCGTTTTTCGATAACTGCGCCTATTATGTCAACCACTTCATAACTCAGGATCTGAACAACTGCTCCGAAGGCGCCATCACCAGAACCTGGGTAGCCAGCGATGGAACCAGCGCCGCTATTTGCAACCAGATCATCGCCGTTTCCCACGTTTCAGACTGGGTGGTAACGTTCCCGGAAGATATAACTGCCGAATGCCAGAGCGGACAGTTGCCCCCTACCGGGGAACCGCAAATCTTCTTCGCCGACTGCGAATTGGTCGCGGTTTCCTACTACGATATCGTTTATACCCTGGTAGCAGATGCCTGTTACAAAATCATCCGCACCTGGAATGTCATCAACTGGTGCCTATATGACGATTTCGGAGAAAATATCCATACCGAGACCGGGTTTTCCGAATGTGACCTCAACCAAGACTGGAATGGCGATGGTATCCTGAACTGCCGCACCTTCCGCGACGGCTGGAACTTGTCTGGTACTCCGGGCGAACCGGATGGTTATATCTCCTTCAGGCAAACCATCAAAGTACTTGATGAATATCCGCCCATTTTCACTATTCCTGCAATCGACGGGTACATTTATGATGGCAGTTGCAGCAAAAACCTCATTCTCCCCTATCCCACCATTCTTGAAGAATGTTCTTCCGAGATAGAAGTAGACATCAGTGGAGATTTGGGCTTTGCCAATAATATTTCTGGTGATGTCGAAATCCAGGATTTGGGTATCGGTGAATACGAGGTAACCTACACGGTCATGGACCGGTGCGGCAATATGGCATACCAAACGATCACGATTTTGGTAACCGACGCCATTTACCCAAATCCCATCTGCCAATATGGCCTGATCGCTGAAATTAACCCGCCAGGCGCCGTCGAAATCACAGCCCAGATACTCGACGAAGGTTCCTTTGACAACTGTGGTACTGTCCTCCTCAGCTTCTCCCCGGATATCAACGACACCAGCAGGATTTTCACTTGTGACAACCTGGGTTTCAATAGTGTGCAGCTCTGGGTAACCGATGGCAGCGGAAACCAAAATTATTGCGAAACGACAATCGAAATACAGGACAATCAGGCTTTTTGTATCAACCTTGCCATCGCAGGGGTGGTCGGCACGGAACAGGGAGGCCGAGTGGAAGGGGTTAACCTTCAAGTAAATGGAGGCCTGCTTTCCCAGTTTTCAGATACCAATGGAGAATTCCTCTTTTTAACCCTTGCCCACGGAAATGACTACTCTGTCTCACCTCATCACGATGCAAATCCATCCAACGGCGTGACCACCTATGACCTGGTACTCATCATGCGCCATATCATCGGCATCCAAACGCTGGATTCGCCCTTCAAAATTATCGCCGCCGATGCCAACAGATCAGGATCGGTAACAACACTCGACATGGTCGGGATCCGAAAAGTGGTGTTGCAAATTGAGCCAAACTTCCCGAACAACACCTCCTGGCGCTTCGTCGACAAAGACTTCTCCTTCCCGAACCCGCAGAACCCCTGGGCCGCTACGTTCCCCGAGGTGATCAACTACAACAACCTGGCAGCCAGCGACCTGGCGGCAGACTTCGTAGCGATCAAGATCGGCGACGTCAACGGCAGCGCAGCGACCACCCTCGACGGGCAGGCTGAACAGCGCACCATGATGGGCGACCTGTTGTTCCACACCAAAGACATGGAACTGAAGGCCGGCCAGGTATACCATATACCGTTCTACGGCAACGATCAGGAAGTATACGGCTACCAGTTCACCATGGAACTGGGCGATGGCATCGAACTGCTCGACGTGGCAGAAGGCCTTGCGAAGGCAGAAAACTTCGGTTTTGCCCTGCTGGAAAAAGGCGCGCTGACGACGAGCTGGAACGAAGCTGAGGCCCGCTTCCTGGGCTCCGGACAGGCAGTCTTCACCCTGGTGATCAAAGCCAGGGAGAATACGACCCTGAGCAAGGAACTGAGCGCAAGCTCCCGCTACACGACAGCCGAAGCCTACGGCGCCAACGGCGAACTGCTGAACGTACAACTGACCTTCGGCAACGAAGTGGCAGCCGGCTTCGAACTGTACCAGAACATTCCGAACCCCTTCACGGGCGTCACGCGCATCGGCTTCCGCCTGCCGGAACCGGCCGCCGCTACCCTGACGATCATGGATGCATCCGGTAAGGTGGTGCGCGTGGTGAAAGGCGAATACGCAAGAGGCTACAACGAAGTAAACCTGAGCGACTTCGGCGGTGTGAGTGGCGTGCTCTACTACAGGCTCGACACGCCCACGCACTCGGCGACGCGCAAGATGTTGGTGTTGGGTGAGTAAAACTTTTTATTGCTCGCGAAAAGTCGTATTTTTACATAGATTTCGCGAGCAATAAAAAATTTATGCAAACTTCTACCCCACTGGTAGGCCGGATTGAAGAAACAAAAGTGCTGAAAAACGCCCTGGAAACCCCAAAGGCGGAGATGATCTCCGTGATTGGCAGAAGACGGGTGGGCAAAACATTTTTGGTAAAATCGGTATATCAGGAGAGCATAGACTTCGACATCACGGGCATTCAACATGCGAGCCGGAAGGAGCAGCTACGCAATTTTATGCTACAGCTGAAGAAATATGCCGGCGGCGCTTTTCCGCTGACAGAACCCAAAGACTGGCTGGATGCTTTTTACCTGCTCACCCAATACCTGGAGCAGAAGAAAAAACCGGGAAAGATGATCGTCTTCCTCGACGAACTCCCATGGCTGGCAACGCACCGGTCGGGGTTCCTGAAAGGATTGAGCTGGTTTTGGAACAGTTGGGCGGTCAATCAATCCATCGTGGTAGTGGTATGCGGGTCGGCAGCATCCTGGATGATCAAGAATGTTGTGCATAATAAGGGCGGACTTCACAACCGGATTACCCGGCGCATTTACCTCAAACCTTTCAACCTGGCAGAAACGGAACGCTTCTTGCAAACCAAAAATGTGAACCTCGACCGGTACCAGATTCTTCATCTTTATATGGCCATGGGCGGAGTGCCACACTATCTCGATGAAATAATGCCGGGGAAAAGCGCCGCACAGAACATTGACGCTATTTGCTTTTCAGAGAACGGACTACTGTGGGATGAATTTCCCAAGTTATACGCATCCCTTTTTGAGAATTCGGACGCGCATGTCCGGGTAATCCGGGCTTTGGCAGGCAAGCGGCAGGGGTTAACCCGCACGGATATTGTTCAGAAAAGCAAGCTGCCTGAAGGCGGAGGCGCCACTACGATTATCGACGAACTGCTCCACTCCGGGTTTATTTCAGCCTATCAGCCGTTTGGGAAAAAGAAAAAAGACCGGCTTTTCCGGCTCACTGACGAGTTTTCCCTGTTCTACCTGCAATTTATGGAGAACCACCAGCAGGAGGGTCCCGGCATCTGGCAACAATTGAGCAAGACCCAATCCTATACAAGCTGGGCGGGGTATGCTTTTGAAAACATTTGCCTGAAACACATTCTCCAAATAAAAAAAGCCTTGGGCATAAGCGGCGTTTACTCGACCGTTTCTTCCTTTTTCAAAAAAGGTGGCGAGGGAGAAACTGGTTTTCAGTTGGACCTGCTCATAGACCGCCAGGACCAGGTGATCAACATCTGCGAAATCAAGTTCTACAACGCCGGATTCACTATCGACAAAGCCATGGCGCTCGAATTGCGCAACAAGATGGCTGCTTTCCGGGAAGCGACCCGCACGCGCAAGCAACTTTTCCTGACCTTCATCACGACGTTCGGGGTCAGCCAAAACCAGCACAGCCTGGGCTTGGTCGATGCTGAATTAACGATAGATGAGCTGTTTGTGGGAGAGTAGTCGTAAATCTCCCCAAAAACCCCTACATTTACACCGACTCCCATCCAGCACAGGACTGGATGAGTCCGACCTGAAGTACCAGTCACTACCCTCCGGGGCAGAGACGTGGCATTCAGCGACAGCTGAATTTCGGCTCACGCCTCCTTCGCTCGACGAAGGAGGCCTGTTTTTTAACCATGCTGATCATCTACCAAATCCCCATCTTCGACTTCCGCAGGTTTCATCCCGGCGCGCATTTCCTCAAAGTGCCCATCTGGCCTGCGCCGGAAGAACGCGATTTCGTCAGGGGCGTGGGCAGCGTGGTGCTGCGCAGGAAAGGCGGCCTCAACAACTGGATCGGAGAATCGAAGATCTGCGCCGCTCGGCGCTCCATCCGCTTCCTCGACAACCCGGAGATCACCGTCGACCGCGAAGGCTCCACGCTCTGCGCCAAGCTCAAACCCGCCTTCCGCAGGTTCTACTTCGACGGCATGGCCACGGGGAAATACGAGATCGGCTTCGCCTTCAACAGCAGGCAGGACTTCCGCATCAAAGCCTCGGAGATCGAACATTTCGTCGACAACCTCCTCAAATGCCGCGTGGAGATCCCCATCGTAGGCAACCCGCCGGAACCGGCGCTGCTGGCCAGCGCAGGGAAAAAGCTGGCCCGGCAATACCTCCACGCCTCCTCACGGCTCAAAACGCCCTTTCTCGACGATGCCGCCTTCATCAAACACGGCAGCCCCACCGTCTATGCCGATGTGCAGGGACATGAAGAGGTGGTCTTCGACAAGCCCTTCCCCATCCTGGCCATCCAAAACGACCTGAAACTGGCGCAGACCATCCTGCAAAGACAAAATACCAGCATCCGGCTCTGGATCGCCGACGACCTCGGCGCAGCCGAACAGCAGGCCCGAAACCTGCGCATCAGCGTGCTGCGGCTCGACCTCTCGGTGCAGGCCCTGCCCAAGATTTTCAAGGAGATCGTGCAGGAGAATATCCGTCCCGTGAGGGGCTCAGCTGAATCTGAGGCGCTGCAGCAATTCCTGCTCAAAAGCGAGCAGCGCATCCTGAAGTTTTCGCGCGAATTCGACGACCAGGTCATTCAACAGGCCAAGGAGGCCTACGATCAGCTCAACGCGGGCGAGCGCTCGGCCCTGAAGGAAAAGCTGGAACAGGACATCGATATCCGCCGCGCCATCTTTCTCAAAATGGAACAGTACGCCGGCACCATCACCGACGGCCACAACCAGGCCCCCATTTCCAAAAAAATCCTCTTCATCGGCGCCAACCCTCTCGACACCGCCAGGGCCATGATCACGCAGGAACTCAGCGCCATCCGCGAGGGCATCGCGGGCGCGCGGGAACGCGATCGCTTTGAATTGCTGTTTCCGGAAATGGCCGCCACCCCCGCCCGCTTCCAACGGCTGCTGATCGACAACGACCCAGCCATCATCCACTTCTCCGGACACGGCACTGCCGACGGCATCTACCTCGAAGACGAAACAGGCAACGGCGTCCTGGTGAAGGAAGAAGCCCTGAGCGACCTGTTCGCCCTTTTCTCCGAATCGGTCGAATGCGTGGTGCTCAACGCCTGTTTCTCCGAAACACAAGCCCGGGCCATTGCCCGCCACATCCCCTACGTCGTCGGCATGAGCAGCGAGATCGGGGTGCAGGACGCCGTCAAGTTCTCCACCGGCTTCTACGGCGCATTGGCTGGCGGGGAGGATATCCCCAGGGCTTTCGAGCTGGGGAAAAACCTGATCGATTTGAGCGGATTGGCGGGAGGGGCTGTGCCTAGGTTGGTGAGGAGGGATTAAACTGCTAATGGGGGCGCCAAATTTATTTGGCGCAAGGTAGCGCCGAATTTATTCGGTGCAAATAATTGGTAGCCCTGGCATGCTTGCCGAATAAATTCGGCAAACCAGGCGCCAAATAAATTTGGCGCCCCCATTGAATTACTTTACCACCAGCTTCGGCCCCCTGTCCACCCTATACAACCCCCAATGCTTCTCCGGCTCCAGCGGCTCCGGCGAGCCTTTCCATGGCTCGTCGAAGGCTTCGAACACAAAGGTGAACACCTGCTCGGCCTGGGTCCATTCCATGAGGTCTTCGATGTAGATCTTTTGCATCTCCTCGCCGACGTTGCCCGGATTGATGCCCCGGCCGTTGGAGTTGGTCGCCCAGCCCGCTTCGGTGATGATCACGGGTTTGCCGGGGTAAAGATCAGCTACCGAGTAGTAGTTGTCTTTGGTGTAATCCAGGGCTTCGTGGATGTGCTTGTACTCCCAGACAGGGTAGGTATGGATGGAGATGATGTCGACGACTTCGGCCAGGGGCTTTAGCTTGCTGAGCCAGGGCACGTAGTTTTCACAGAAAGTGACCGGCTGGCTGGCGCCGTTCTTGATGAGCTCGACGTATTCGATCACATGGCTGACGGGCACGTAGTGGTCGGTCCAATCCACGCAGGCTTCGTTGCCTGCCGACAGGGCTACGATGATGTCGGGGTAGCGGTTGGCCAGATCGATCAGTTTGTGTATCCGGTTCAGGTTATAGGTCCGGTTGGCGTGAAGCTGCTCGTCGGTATAGACGCCGCCGCCCCAGGGGCATCCGAAGTTGTTCATCTCGGCGACGATATAAGCCCCCATCATCACCTTGAATTCGAGCTTCTCGCGCCGGATCACCTCCAGAACGGTCTCGCCGTGGGGGTCGCAATCGAACAGGCGCAGGTATTTCCAGTGTCCGTGCAAGATCAGGAGGTCTTCCCTGATCTGCTCGTAGGTCGGGTATTGGCCTCCGGGATGCTGCCCTTCCCGGAAGCCGGAATAGCAGATGGCGCGCGCAAACGGGAAAGGCAGCTTTTCAGAATAGTTCTTCATCTCAGAATTTCAGCTTTTCGTGCATGTCCCACAATCCCCAATAAGCGCCCACATCGCCTTCGGCGCCAACTTTCCAGGATTCGTCGAAGGAGGTGAAGTAAAACAGGTCGATATCCTCTTCAGCCGACCATTGCTGCGCATTGAGGAAATACCGCAGGGCATTGTATTCTGATGGTTCAGCATCGTGCAGGCTGGTGCCCTGGCTGGGCCATCCGGTTTCCGTAATGATCACTTTCTTGCCCTGACCGGCATTCAGTGCCTGGTAATACATTTGCTTCATATGCATCAGGGAATAATCGATATGGCAGCCTTCCCAAAACGGGTAGCAATTGGCCAGGATCACATCGCAGGCCTCGGTGATGTTGGGGCGGTGGCTGAATTCGTAATAGGCGTCCACATAGCCCACCGGGATGCCCGGTAAGGCTTCCTTCACCCGGTGGAGGTAGCCCAGCAGTTCCTCTTCTGTCAGGTCTTTGCGGTACATCACTTCGTTGCCGACGGCGGCGATGTCCACATAACCTCCTTTGGCCAGTTTGATCAGGCCGGCGATTTCTTCTTCGATCAGGTCCTTGTCGTCGCCCAGCCAGGCCCCTACCAGGGTTTTCAGCCCGAATTCGCGGGCGACCACCGGGATGAGTTCGTTCCCTTCGATACAGGAAAACGACCGTATCCACTTGGTGTAGGGAGCAATCACAGCCATGCGCCGGCGGATCTGGTCCTCGGTCAGGATGGTGCCCGGCTTCTGGCCCTCTTCGTAGGCGCTGTAGCACAAGCCATGCATGCCCTCCAGGGCATTCTGAAATAAATCGCCCAGTTCTTGCGGCGTCTTATTTCTCAGGTCGACGCCTTTGATTGTCAATCGTCTTTCTGGTCTATATGACATATGTCTGTTATTTTATTTTCTGTATCCGTTCCAGCAGCGTCTCCCGTCAGGGGACGCTGCGTCAGCTTAACGCCTTTGCATCAGGCTGTCGCAGCGTCCTCTGCGAGAGACGCCGCTATAACATATTTTTCGCTATGCCCCAAAAGCCCCGGAGGGGCGACCTGTTTGTAGCCCGGGGTGTAAGCCCCGGGATAGGAATTCAACAATTCCCCGAGCCCCAGAGGGGCGGCATGTTTGGAACCACCATCAAGGTATGCAGGATGCTCTATCCAACGTGCCACCCTGCAAATGCCGCCCTTACAGGGCTTGTAAAATATTACATTCTTACCCCGGGGCTTACACCCCGGGCTACAAACAGGTCGCCCCTCTGGGGCTTATGAAATGCAGCGAAAAAAAGTGGGTGAACTTTAGCCCGTCAGAGGACGCTGCGTCAGCTTAACGCCTTTGCATCAGGCTGTCGCAGCGTCCTCTGCGAGAGACGCCGCTATAACATAAGGGCCAACCCTACAATTCCCCCCTGCGGGAAACCAATTCTTCCTTAATTTCCTTGGCCTTCTCCTCGGTAAGGTCGTATTTCCACATAACCCAAATCGCCAATGCCGCGGTGAGGGCCGGAATGGTGATATCGGCAAGCCGCAGTTTGGTGATGGTTTCAGCGGTTTGCGTGACCGCATTTTGATCGAAGCCCACCATCTTCAGGACCAGGCCGCCCAGGACCAGCGCAAGGGCTTGCCCCAGTTTCACCATCCACCAGTAGATCGCGCCGAAGGTTCCTTCCTTGCGGGGCATCCCGTTGTTCAGCTCATCCAGGTCGCACACGTCGGCCGTCATGCTCATCATGAGGGTGAACAGGCCGCCGATACCGAAGGACATCAGGGGGATCGGCATGAAGATCAACCAGGGATTGGAGGGGTTGAACCCCCACCATTTGAGCACATAACCAATGATGGAAATGACCGTAGCGATGATGAAGGCCTTCCGCTTGCCTAACTTGCCGGACATCCAGGAGATGATCGGGATGACGAGGAAAGCGGTAGCAATAGCGCTCACGGTGGAAAACCACGCCGGCCAGTTGCCCGCCAGGCCGTAATCGCCATTGAACATGTAGAAAACGATGATGAAATAACTGAACGATGCCACCATCTGAAAACCGTTGAACACCAAAAAAGTAGCGCCACACAGCCGCACGAAGGGGACGTTCTTGAAAACCTGTCCAATCGATTTAAACAAGTCTATTAAATTGGAGAATAAAGTGGAGAAATTGATCTTCTTTCTGTTTTCAATATGGGAAGAATCGATGCCCTTGCAAAAAATGGCCGGCAGCACACCCAAAGCCATACAGAGGGCGCCGACGACGATCGAGAGTTTCTGCACACCAATGGCCTGGGTCTCAAAAAGGTTGGGATTGGCGATGAGCACCCAGAACCAGGGAACGATCATCCACGCGAATTGTCCTACCGTCTGCGAAAAAGCCATCAGGCGGGTCCGCTCATTATAATCGGAGGTCATTTCGTAACCCAAACCGATCAGGGGGGTGGAGAAAATGGTATTACCGGTCAGATAGACTATGGACATGATGAGAAAATACCAGAAATTATACATCTGGGTTTTCTCCGGATCCAGCTGCCACAACACGGCAAACAATACCCCGCTCATGATGGCCCCGATGAAAATATATGGCCTTCGCCGCCCCCAGCGGGAATTGGTGTTATCCGAAATAAAACCCATAATAGGGTCCGTAAGCGCATCATAAATCCTGGGCAAACCACCTAACAAACCCGCTAAAAACGGATCCATCCCGAAGGCCGTCAGGAGGAAGAACATAAAAACGCCAAGGGAACCCGGCAAGAGATTGTTGACGAGGTTGCCCGCGCCAAATGCGGCCTTTTGGATGAAGGGGACTCTGTCCTTCTGCGCAGTTTGGTATTTGCTCATACAATCGCTTTTATTGTTTTTTGATGTTTGGTTATTCTTCGGAAATGACGACGGTTTGTATCGCCTGGCCGCTGATCGACAAGGCAGCTTGTTTATCGCCTAAAGTGACTACGTAATTTTTCGTTTCCGCACCCTGGTTCAACACGACTGCTACCACCGATCCATCGGGATTTTGGACAGCGGTGACCATCAAATCTTCATCTGCCAGTTCCCAGCCTATCCTTTTCGCGCCGGGACGAATGTAGCGGCTAAAATGGGCCATCGTATAATAGAGCGGCGTGAAATACACCTCGTCCTTTTCCGGATCTACGATCACCGGCGCCACGCACCAGTTTTTGAACCAGTTAGGACCGCCCTGCCGGTCGAGCACCATGTTCCAGTCCACCCAGCCATCCACCCAATTGTTAAGGCAACCGATCAGGTCCCTGGCGTAGCGGTACACCGGCACGTATTTCGGATGCAGGTATTTCTGGTCCTCCGGCGCCCAGGTCCATCCCCAGTCGGTCGCTTCATCCGACCAATACCACTGGTCGTCCTGCCACCTGGGCACCTGAGCATCGACGCAACCTTCCGACTGGATCAGGTGCTTGTCGGGAGCGGCCTGGTGGGCAAACTGGAGCGACTCGGGAAAATAGTCGTAAGTGCTCGCATACCAATGCACGGCGATGCCATCGTAATACTTCGCCGCGGCTTCATCTTCATACATGATCCTGGCCCATTTCTCCAACTCCTCGCCCCTGTTCTGGTCATAGCCGAGTATTTTTACCTCATGCCCGTCGGCCTCTAGCCTGGGACCGAGGTGGTTTTTTACAAAATCATTCATCTCCTCCGGGCCGAAGATCATGCTCTCCCAGTTGCTGTCGTTGCCCAGCGGCTCGTTTTCCACGGTGAAGCCCCAGATGCCGATGCCTTCGGCTTTGCAAGCATTGATGTATTTCGAAAAAAACAAGGCCCAGGTGTCGTAGTATTCCGGCAACAACTTGCCGCCGCGCCAATCCTTGTTGTCCTTCATCCAGGGCGGCGCCGTCCAGGGCGAGGCGATGATCCGGAAGCCGTCCTTCGACTTGGCCATGGCCTCCTTGATCATGGGGATGATGTCGTCTTTGTCTTCTTTGATCGAAAAATGGGTCAATGCGGTGTCGCCTTCCACCGGGGCGTAGGAATAGTGGCCCAGTGAAAAGTCGCAGGAGTTCATGTGCGTGCGCGTCAGGGAGTACCGGGCGCCGCTTTCGCCGAAATAGGCCTCCAGAATGCTGTCGCGATTTTCCGGACTCAGCTGGTTCAGCAGCCAGGCCGACGCCTCGGTGAAGGAGCCTCCAATTCCGGTGATGATCTGGAATTGCTGCTCCGGAAGCAGTTTGATCGCTACGGGATTTTCCGCGGTTGTAAATTCAGTGATCTTTTCCAGCTTGTTGCCGCTCGCGGAGGTTTCAAACACCTCCACCTCGAGCTGGTTGTTCGTGTTGCAAGCGCCGAGCAGGATTGCCATGGATATTCCCAAACTGTTTTTGACAGAATTTTTCATCATGAAGTAATTAAGGATTCTTGCGAAAATTACTTCCCGATTTGGAAAGGACTAATGTGCGACCTCTCCGAGGTCGGTAAAATGGTAACACCTCAATGCTACAAACGTGCCACCTCTCCGAGGTGGAGCCTGTATATGACCTCGGAGTTCTACCATTTCGTAGCTGCACCATATTGGAGTTCTGCTCCCAGGTGGTGGAGCCTGTAAATGACCTCGGAGAGGTCAAACATTTGTAGCAAAAACGGTTCATTCATTTTTCGACCTCGGAGAGGTCGCACATTTCAATCCCGTAAATCGGGAAATTGTTATTGAAATAATCCTAAGTTATGTTCTTTCACGTAAACCATAATCCTGGCCACCTCCCCTGTCCGTTCAAACACCTGCCTGCTGGTTTTGGCATCCAGGCCGGATGAGGGCATGTTAACGGAGGAACTATCCCTGTACACGACCTCCAGGCCAGGCTGAGTTGAGAGTTTATAGATTACAGGGACCTGGCAATAGGTGAAACCAAGAGAGCCTTCGTCAAGCTGGATTTGCTGCATTTCCGAATGTACATCCACGTACTGAAAGAGCCCGGGCTCTTTCAAAAATTCGCTTTTCCGCAGCAGGCAGGGATCGAAGTACAATTTTCCCTCTTTCACAAAAACGCCCAGTTCTCCGATTCTGCAGAGAATGTCTTCTTTCACCTGTCCTGTCATGCCCGGTTGCTGAGCGCCTTTTCCAGCGGGGGTATGGGAATAGGGATCCGTGGGGAAAGCGCCGTACAGCGAAGGCGGCTTGTGTACGCCAATGCCTTCGTTAATGGCATAATAATGCTCCAGCAAGCGGCCGGCGACCTCCTGGCTTTCTTTTTCGGCCACGGCTTTCAGACAGCACTCCTGCACCGCCAGCAGCAATTTGGAAACCATGTGCCAGTAGATGGAGCCCAGCCCTTCGTAGCCGTAAAAAGTGCCCGACCTCCCGGTGAAGGCCTTGTGGTTAAACACGTCTTCGAATAGCTGAAGTACCAGTTTTTGGTCTTTTTCCACGAGCGGCGCATATGCGGTTTTCCTCAGCGCTTCCAATGCGCTGCGAAGGTCGTTGGCATTTTTGAAATTGCCGTTGAAGTGGTAAGCGCCGTTGACGTCCTGGCCGACGATCTGCATATTGCCATCACGCAGCAGCCGGGTCAGCAATTCGGACGTTTGAATCGAAGCTTCCGGAATATTGTTCTTTTCCCGGAACAGGGGCAAGGCTTTGTTGGGATAAAGCAAATAGCTGTATTGATCCTCCCGGTACAGCGCGCTGTTTCTCAGGCTGTCCAGCAGCTCCAGCGCCTCGCCGGAGGATAAATAACCCGAGCTCAGTACCGCAACCTGCCCTTCCAGCATTTCGCTCAAATGGGAAATGGAAATGGCGTTTTCCGCCTCCACGGTCATCAGGTTGTAAGCGTGGTACAGGCGGTCTGCGCGCTTGTTTTCAGCGATCGAATGCTCGGCATAGCGGAGGGCCAGGGTGATAAATTGCTTCAAATCTTCCAGGGAAAGGGCTTTTTTCTCCCCGGAAAAACCGCGCTCGTAGATCTGCTGCCGGAAATCGCTGCCTGCCTGACCCAGGCCGTCCAACACGAGCTTGCGTTGCTCATCGCTGACTGTGCCGGACAGCAGATGCTCGTATTTCGAAAATGTGGCCACAACAGCCTCAAAAAAGCCGAGCAATTCGGCCGACAAGTGGATTTCCCTGGTTTTTGAAGCGGCAAACAGGTCGTGAAAGAACCGCAAAAACCGCCTCAGATAGTACAGGGTGACCATGGAAACCCCGTTGCCGACCAGGGCATTGTTGGCATCGTTCCATTCGGGGCGCTGGGTATTCATCCAGATGCCGCCGCCGGGGATGAAATTGGACAGTTTGGCCAAGACCGTAGCCAGTATTTTCTCCAAGAAATTTGCCGAATGGATGGCCCCGCTGCGGTCGCGCAGCAAAGCGGCGTCGGCGCCTTCCGCTTCCCTTTTTTCGCGGATCTTGAGGTCCAGTTTGTGGTCAAACTCAATGGTATCCTTGGGATTTTCCAGGATATCCTGGTAGCGCTTGATCCGGTACGGAACATTGGCGTACACGAAGAGGTCCTGATCGAAATAGCTGTCGAGCCTGCCTGGTTCATGTTTCTCCATGAACTCCAGGAATTTCAGCAGGTAGATGATCTGGTGGTCGCCCCAATAACCGATATACGACCAGGGGTTATCGGGCTCGATCACCTCCCAGTCGAATCCGTCTTTGGTGATCCGGTAGGGGTTGTACCCGTCGAAGGTCGAGGCGTTCAAAAATTTATGCACCATCCCGTCGATGAAGCCGGGGTAGGCATGCGCCAGGGCTTCCCAATTCTGAAAGATATCCCGCCAGTTGCCTTCGTAGTCCAGGATCTTCGAGCCGTCGAGTTCGTTGCGGGTGTTGATGGAGAAGCGGTTCCAGGGCCGGCTGGGGTCGCCGTGCCTTCTGCTGAATTTCAGGGGCATGTATTCCAGGCACAAGCGCTTGAGGTCTTTGTCATGGCTCTGGTTGGCGATCTCTTCCAGTCTGGAAAGCGAGAACACATCAGGCAGCTCTTCCTGTTTAAAACGCGAAAAAACGGCCCTGTTCGCCTTCGACAGGTAGTTGAGGAAGTCCCATTTTTCGATCTGGTAGTTGTGATCAAAGATACCGCCGCGCATGATGTTGAACAGGGTATTGGAGAAATGCCGGGCGTCTCTGAAATGGTCCGACGTGCGCTGCAAGCCATCCGCGGCGGCTGTATAGCGGACCAGGCGGGCGGTTCCCGATTGGATGTCCTCTTCTACCAGCTGTTCCAGGTTTTTCTCCCGCCGCAGGTGCTGGGATAGCTTTGCGATGGCCAAATGGTTTTGGTTCACATCGGCTACGATCATCCATTCTTTCGCGGCTTTGGGAGGCAACACCACCGTCGCGTTGACGAAATATGCCCCTTTTTCGGCCTTGACGTCTTCTTCCTGCCGCAGAGGCATGCCCTTTCGGAAATGATCCAGTTGGAGGGAGGAAAGCAGGTAGGTGGGACGCTCCAGGCCGAGCGACCAGGCGATATTGGCCTTCAGGGCTTCGCTCGGCTCGGCCTTGTCGACGATAATGGCGCTGAGGGCAAAAATGCCCAGTCCGGTCTCTCTTTCCAGCTCACTCCGCTTATATGCGTCCACCAGGTTGCTGGTCTGGTTTTGCAGATCGCCCGGAACGCCATAGGGGATGATGTTCTGGATGCCGTCCAGCACCGAAACAGCGACTTCCTGCGGCGCCCGGTTGATCAGGACCGACTTTTTCACAAAGCCGAATACATGGCTCGAATTCCACTCGTACCGGAAGGTCAATTGCAGGTCGTGGTTCTCTTCTTCGAAGAGAATTTTGTTGCCATACACATTCTTGTACAGATTCCTGCTGACCCGGTACCTGCCTTCGGAGCGGATCGAAAAAGGCTCCCAAAGGTGGGAGACGCCGTCTTTTTGAACCTGAAAGATGCTTTTACTGCCCGTTATTTCCGCCGACTCGGTGATTTTATCGTCGGTGTAATAGGGAAAAAGGGCGTAATCCGCGTTTTTCCTCCCCGCGCTCAGTCCGCCGTTGCTGGAGATGAACATCCAGTGGTCGGAGTCGCTGACGATGCTCATAAAGAACGGACGCAGCGCGTCGTGGTTGGAAATTTTAAAAAAGTTTTCGGTCCCGAGTTGGACGTAGTCTATCCCTGTTCCAGGAGTTGAGTTGGCGCTTTTCATCTTTGCGAATTGGCGAGTA
The DNA here is from genome assembly GCA_049306275.1 of Saprospiraceae bacterium. Classification (GTDB taxonomy): domain Bacteria; phylum Bacteroidota; class Bacteroidia; order Chitinophagales; family Saprospiraceae; genus JADJTT01. The sequence goes on from JBAQQB010000140.1 coordinate 25,531, forward strand.
AAAGGGCAATTTAGTTCATTTCCTCAAAAACCCTTACCCAATCCACCAGCATAGTTTGGGGGAAAGGCGTTTGTTCTGTCGGGAAACCTACGTAATTGCCGCCGACTGCCACGTTCAGGAGGATGAAGAAGGGTTGGTCGTACACCCATTCACCCGGTACATCTCCCTGCCTGATGCGCTGATAGCGCACATCGTCGACGAAAAAATCGATGTATTCCTCGGTCCATTCCACCGCAAAGAGGTGGAAATCCAGGTCGAAGCGGTCATTGGCGAAGCCAAAGCTTTTGGTGATGGCGGCGCCACCGGAATAGCCGGGGCCATGCACGGTGCCGTGCACGAGGTTGGGCTGTTGCCCGCGGTATTCCATGATGTCGATTTCGCCGCATTGGGGCCATCCTACCACGTCGATATCCGAGCCCAGGAGCCAGAATGCGGGCCAAATGCCCGGTCCCCAGGGCATCTTGATGCGGGCCTCGAAACGGCCGTAAGCCTGGTCGAATACCCCCTGGGTTTTCACCCTGGCGGAAGTGAATGCCCGGCCCGAGTAGCTTTCGCGCCTGGCGGTGATAGCCAGGTTTCCTTCCCCGTCGAGGGAGATGTTCTCGGGGCGGTCCGTGTAGTACTGCAATTCCGCATTGCCCCAGCCGTCGTTGCCGGGCCCAACCCCTATATCAAAAACCCATTTTGCGGCATCGGGCAATTGCCCGGCAGGCCCGTCGAAGTCATCTTCCCAAACCAGTTTCCAGTTGCGCTCTTCAACGACTTCTCCCTTGTCGCAAGCCCAAAATCCCACAAGCACGGCAAATAGCAAGGTGCTTTTTATCAAGATTGATTGATTCCATTTCATGGTTGAAAAATATTTGCTGATTGTTTTTTAATTCTCCAATGGGGGGGGCAAATTTATTTGGCCTAACTGACTGGTAGCACTGGCATTCGTGCCGAATAAATTTGGCGCCCCCATTAGTTGTGGAACAAGATATTATCCAGATACACATCTCCGTTGCCCACGAATTTGAACTGGAACACATCCGCCAGGTTGACCGGCGCAAATTCGGAGAGCGGAATATCGATACTTGTCCAACCCGAGGTCGGCACGGTCAGGGTGTAGGGCGTTTCCACCGGGCCCGGACTGATCAGGAAGACCTCCAGTGCGGTGGCATTGGCCGTCCAGAAATCAAGGTGCAGGTGGGTCATGGCCGACACATCCTGGTTGCTGCCCAGTTGAAGGCCCTGGTAGTTCAGTCCCGTGTAGAGCAGGGTGTTATTCCCGGCAATGGGTACCTGAGTCACGACCGTCGCCTGGCCCCAGTTCGGGTTGAGATCCGAACCCGGGATATTGGTGTAGGCATCGCTGAATACCGAGATCACATTGGCCGGGTTGAACGTTGGCGTGGGCGCAGCCACAGTGGGCGTGCTTGGTCCGGATTTGAAGAACAGGATATTATCCAGGTAAACATCCCCGTTGCCTACGAATTTGAACTGAAATACATCCGCCAGGTTGACCGGCGCAAATTCGGAGAGTGGAATGTCAATGCTCGTCCAGCCCGAGGTCGGCACGGTCAGGGTATAGGGCGTTTCCACCGGGCCCGGACTGATCAGAAAGACCTGGAGTGCGGTGGCATTGGCCGTCCAGAAATCGAGGTGCAGGTGGGTCAATCCAGACACATCCTGGTTGCTGCCCAGCTGTAGGCCCTGGTAGTTCAGCCCCGAGTAGAGCAGGGTGTTGTTGCCGTCGATGGGCACTTGTGTTACAACCGTCGCCTGGCCCCAGTTCGGGTTGAGATCCGAACCCGGGATATTGGTGAAGGCGTCACTGAAAACCGAGATCACATTCGCCGGGTTAAACGTGGGTGTGGGCGCGGGATCTGTGGGCGTACCGCCTCCCGACTCCTTGAAGAAATAGAGGTTGTCGAGGTAAATGGTCCCGTTGCCGTCGAATTTGAACTGGATCAAATCCGCCAGGTCGACCGGGGCAAAAGCGGTAAGCGGAATGTCTATGCTCGCCCAACCAGAGGTTGGCACGCTGAGGACATAGGGCGTTTCCACCGGACCGGTACTGATCAGGAATACGTTCAGGGCCGTGGAATTGGCCGTCCAGAAGTCGAGGTGCAGGTAGGTCATGCCCGACACATCCAGGTTGCTGCCCAGTTGTATGCCCTGATAATTGAGTCCCGAATAGAGCAGGGTATTGTTACCGACGACGGGCACCTGGGTCACGACCGTAGCTTGCCCCCAATTCGGGTTGAAATCGGTACCGGGCACATTGGTGTAAGCGTCGCTGAATATGGAGATCACATTCGCCGGATCGCGCGAAGGCGTGGGCGCCGCGACGGTGGGTCCGGTTGGGCCGGCATTGCCTGCATTGTAGAAATACACATTATCGACAAACAGATTGGGCAGGTCGCCCGACAGGACCAGTTGGGCCAGGTGGCCCCGGTTTACCAGACCGGCAAAGCTCGACAAGGGCACATCCAGGCTTACCCAGGTTTCGGAAGCCAGGACGGGGCTGGTAAAGGAGACTTCGTGCGAAGAATCGTCCCCGCCTCCGAAAGTGCCGTTCGCGCCAAAGTCGACCAGCAACACCCTGAAAGTAGCCGGCAGGTCTGTGGGGTCCGGGGTCCAGATATCCATGTGAAAATGCGTCATTTCCGTGGCATCGACGGTCTGGGAAGAGAACTCGATACCCACGAAATTGAGTTTTTTGTAGCGTTTCACATCATCCCCGTCGATCTGCACCTCGGTCAACTCCGCCGTGGAGAATTGCCATCCGGTGTTCCAGGTATCGACCGTCACGTTGGTGTAGGCATTGCTGAACAGGGAAATCACGCTGTCAGGGTCGACAGTAGGGATGGGCGCTATGGTCAAAGGCAATACCGGGTCGCCGGTTGATTGAACGGTAAATGATCCTTCTGCTTCCAGCCCTGCCAGGGTGGCGGTAATGACTGCGGTACCGGCGTCCAGTACGAAGACCACGCCCAGGTTGTTGACGTTGGCGATGGATGCGTCAGAGGAAGTAAAGGTAAAATAGCCAGGCGCCACCTCGATGCGCTGGTCGACGCCGGTGGGCATGTTGAAAAGTTCATACAGACCGCCCAGGGGCAGTTTATCGCCCGTTTCTGCGGAGAAGACCTGGTCTTGTCCTTCCAGGATGCCCGGCCGCGGATGGGCCAGGGTGCCGAGTTTTTCAAATTTCACTTCATCGATCCAGAAGGTGTAGCCGGCGCCGTCTTCGGGTCCTTCAGAGTAGAACAACATTCCCCGCTCCTGCTTTAACTTCGAGGGGTCGGGAATGGGAATGATGTATTTTTTCCAATTGGTATTGACCGAAACGCCTGTCAGGGAGACCTGGTATTTCGCCTCTCCCAGGTCGTTGCCGAATCCGATCAGATCGATCACGGCCGATTTCGAGGCTTTCGCCCAAAAAGTAAGGGCGTCGTAGCCCGACAGGTCGCGGCCCACAGCGGTATAAAACGCCCCTCCGGCGTATCCTCCTTCCGGATCGCCGGCGTCGGGCACTTCAAAGCGCATGGATGCGTCGCCTTTATAAACTAGGTCTTTGTCCACGTCAAAAGCGGTTACTTTGGAGCCTCCGAAGGCGGCGTAGGCCAGGCCCTCGCTGAATTCATCGATAAAGACTTCCGGGGTGGTAGGGTAATCAGCCGGTTCGAGATCATTGATATCCCTGGTGCAACTCGGGTGCAGGAACAGGGACGACACCAGAACCAGTGCGAAAGCCGTATATTTTATCATTTGATTTGCCATTGGTATTGAGCTTTATGTTGGTTATTTGCCAATATTGATCTGGAAATAGGTTCTGAACTCCCATTCGGTTCCGTTGTCATACCCCACTGCGGTTGGATCGCAGATGAGCTCGCCGTTTACGTCGAGGATCTGGGCCGGGCAGTAACGGGGCGAATACTGATCGAGCGAGCGCCAGGTGAAGCGAACGCCCAGGCGGCTGTTGGGCAGGTCGATCCAGGTGGGGCTCCCCACCGTTGTCGACAAATCAAACATGAGCTGTAAGGGGAAAGTCAGGTTAAAGTCGCGGTGGTAGTCGAAAGGTCCCCAGTCGTCAATTTTGACCATTGAAGTAAGTTTGACCTGCTTGTAGACCACCCGCAGATCGCCGCCATAGCGGTGGATCAGGCGTTGGTCGCTGCCGTTGGCCTGCGCGTTGCCGCCGAACAGGTTAGCGATAAAGCCGAAACGGGGATCCGGTTTGGAGACGATGCGCACGTTGGTTTCCCAAAGGTCTTGGGCCGGAGCGGCGCCGGGGAAGGCAAAAATGGTCCGTCCGTCGGCCAGGATACCAATAGCGGCATCCATGGTGGTCGGATGGTGGCGGTAGACGAAACCGGCGCTCACGGCGAAGGGAGCGTCTTCCGCCCTGTCGTTATCCCATTCGTAGAACCAGGTAGCCGGCGTGGGGTCGTAGGTGAACAGGATTTCACCCGCCACGGTTTCGCGGTTGAACCGCACGGCGAAAGGATCGTCGAGGATATTCCTGGGTCTTCCCGGCGCGGGCACATCGGCCGGAACGGGACCGACAACTGGTTTTTGCCACAGGAAGTTCGGCCCCACCGTGAAGTCGCCCCATCCCACCGTAAAGCCGGATAGGAGGTTCCACTGGTTGCCGCTTCCGCTGTCTTTCAGCCGCCAGCCGGTGAAGGTCTGGGTGAAATCGGCGCCTCCCAGGGCAACCAATCCCATGGCTGCGCCCTGGGCATACCATTTGAAGAGTCCGGATTCAAAGGTCACTTTCGCTTTGCCGCCCCAGGCGTCTTCCGGTCTGGTAACGTCCTGGTAGACGGTATAGCCTTTATCGGTCTGGTCGGCAATTTGGAAGGTCTCCCCTACCCGTGTCTGCCCGCCCCAGATACCGCCGACCTCGATGCCAAGGGGCCCGATTTCCCTCGCGATATGGAGGGTAGCGCGGCGCACCGGGGGTATGGGCACGGCGAAGGAGCTGACGGCGGGCGCTTGTTCGGCCAGGTCTTCATGGAAGATACCGGTCACCTGGAACCCTGCCAGTTTGCGGGTGTACTTGACCAGTACCGCCGGGTTGGCGCCCCACCAGAGTTCGGGGCCGAAGGCCACTTTCAGGCCTTTCAGGGCCTTTTTGCCCGCGACTTCAAAGCCGAAGGGGGCGTTGCCGTTGTAAATGTCGATGTTCGGACCGTAGTAGGCGTTGGGATACAGGCCGAAGAAATCGCCTTCATAGCCCCAATGGAAACGGCCGGTGCGGTAGAAGCCGGTGAGGTCGAACAGTTTACCCACCCAGCTGAAATCAGCCTGATACAGCGCTATCCGGTCTCTCGAATTGAACGCAATATTCCCTTGCGGCGTGAGCACCGTCTGCGGGCGGCCTCTGTTCTCGAAGAAGATCTCATCGATGGGGTTTTGGGCCACATTGCCAAGCACGTTGAAAGATACGTTGGCCCGGAAGCTCTCCGTCGGTTGGGCTTCTACGCCAAAGTAGAAGGACTGCATGTGGTCGAAGCCCAGCTTGTTCGGGTAGTTCAGCTCCTCGGGGTCAGGGGTTTTAGGTGTGGAGATTCGCTCTCCGCCGGTGTTGTAAGTGGTCAGGTCGGCCCGCAGACCGCTGAGGCGCACTTTTTTCAGGCGCTCGCCATCCATGGCCGCTTTGTCGCCTCTCGCCTGGGCCACCGCATCAGCGAGATGGATGGAGGAAAAGTGATCTTCGATGGACTGGCGTGAAACGCCGCTGGCAAATGGATCCAGCTTATGCACTTCTTGCAGGGCGTAATAGGCGGCCCTGGGATAGAGTTTGTAAAGTCCGCGGTAGTTGGTCGGGCCTTTGGCGCAGATGCCGAACCACTCTTCGTTCATATTATTTTCACCCGGCACGAAGTCGAACTGGTAGCCGCCATTGACCCAGGAGGCATTGTTGTCCTGTACTTCCAGATTGCTGGTCTGGCCGAACTTCCACCAGCCGTCGCTGAACTGGAAGGTGAATCCGCCGATGGAATTGCCTGCCTTGCCCAGGCCGTAGGCATTTTCATAAATTTCTTTCCAGTTGCCCACCAGATAGTAGGCCTGCGACCTTTGGTCCTCTTCATTTTCAACGGCGTTAAAGGCGTCTGAGCCAAACTCGGTGAACATGATGGGCTTATTGAGTTTGTTTTTGACGACCTGGAAGGCATCGCCAAAAGACACGCCCCGGTACATGTTTACTCCGAAGATGTCGACGGCTTTGCATTCTTCCGCGATGATGTCGATAAACAGCACATCGCCGTTGCACATGGCGACAGGGCGCGATTTGTCGATCCCTTTCATCAGGACAGTCGCTTCGTTGAACAGCTTGTACATTTCGCGGGCCTGGATCGTGGTTTCCCGCTGTTCCAGGGGGATGTCTTCCGTTTCAGCGCCTTTCCAGAAGAGACCGTAGTTGTTTTCGTTCCCGAGCAGGTACATCAGCAGGCCGGGCGTGCCCTGGTAGGCTTCTACCATGTCTTTCACTTCGGACAAGAGAATATCCCTGGCACGGGGATCGGAATAGTCGATATTGACCACGAAAGTCCCCCCCAGGTTGAGGCCGTAGCGGCCGAAGGAGTGGTTGAGCATCGTGTAGATGCCGTATTTTTCGTAAATGTACCTGATCCATTTGGGAGGAACCCCTGTGTATTGGCGTACGGCATTCACGCCCATGCTTTTGAGCATGGACATCTCTTCATCCAACGCGGCGCGGATGATATCATCCGGCTGCTTCCACAAACTGTAGGAGTAATTGGTACCAATGGGGAAATAATCCCAGTTCATGCCATTGATCATGAAATCCTGGCCATTGACCACGAGTTTCATGCCCGCAGCATCCTTGAAAACGGTTACCTGACCGCTCTGGGCAAACAAGGGCATAGCGAGGAGCAGGAAAACCAGCACTGGAAATAATTTTTTCATACTTGTCATGATTTAAAAAGCCATTAGCGTGTGGTGAGCGATGGGCTAATTTAGACATATACAAGCAGGGATTTGAATAAACCACTACGTCAATTATTTCATCAACTGGCAATACCACTACTACATTATTCAGGATAAAAAAATATAAATTACTGATAATTAATTATATTCGCGAATTCATGACTTGCACAAAACAAGTTTTTACTCCAACATGAAGTACATTGCATTCCCGCTTGCCATCTTTTTGTTCCTTCAGCCGGCCATGGCTTTTCAGGGGAAATACCCCATTCAACATTTCACACCCAAGGACTACAAGGCCGGCATTCAGAACATCGACTTTGCGCAAAACCGGGACATGACCCTCTTCGTGGCCAACAACCTGGGCGTACTTGCCTTCAACGGGAAAGACTGGGAGGTACACGCCTTCCAAACCGGCAAGAAAGAGCGGTCGCTCGCGTTTGATGAACGCACAGGCAGGCTATATGCCGGCTCGCAGGGAGAATTCGGCTATTTCCGGGAAGACTGGCAATACGTTTCGCTCCTTGAATTGATCCCGGCTTACGCGCGCGATATGGATGAGGTATGGGATGTCTTCGTCTTCAATTCCCATGTCTACTTCTGCACTTTTAAAGGCCTTTACGTATACGACGGGCAGTCCATTTCGGTCATCCGGCCTGAGGGGGGCCTGAACCGGTCGTTTCTGGCTAACGGAAAATTATTCACCCAAAACGCGCAGGGAAGGCTGCTGGAAGTCAGGGAGCAGCAACTCGTGCCCTCCTTCCCGCAAAATCCGCGAAAGCAGATTATCGCCGGCATCGTGCCCGAAGCCGGGGGGTATTTACTGTTCTACAACTCAGGGGAGATCGAGTTTACCAACGCCTTCGGCGTAGCGCCCAAATACGGAGACCTCGCCGAAGCGCTGCGCGGCACCTATGTGAACCACGTCATTCAACTTTCGGATACCCGCCTGGCCATCTCGACCCAAACCTCGGGCTTGTTCTTGTACGACATGCAACAACAAACCCTGGAGAACATCACCGCCGAAGAAGGCCTGCTCTCCAATGCCTGCCTGCGCGCCTTTCAGGACGCCTCCGGCAACCTCTGGGTAGGCATGCAGAACGGGATCGCGCTCATCTACCTCAATTCCCCGATGCGGTTCATCAACCAGGAAATCAATCTGCGGGGAAGCGGCTATGAGGCGTTTGAGGCCGGCGAAGGCGTGTATTACACCACCTCAAACGGCATTTACTTCCAGGCAAAAAATTCTGCCAAAAGCGCATTTCTGCCAGGCACGGAAGGCCCGGCCTACGGCATGCAGCGCATCGCGGACAAGCTCTATGCCGGTCACCACACTGGTTTATTCCTGCTGGAGAACGGCAAAGCCAGGCGCGTGGCGTCTACCGACGGCCTGTGGCAGGTAAAACAATTGCGCTCAAACCCCCGGTATGTCCTCGGCGGTGCCTATTCGGGATTGTACCTTTTCAGGATCGGAGAAAACAGGGAATTGCAGCTCGTACAGAAAATAGCGGGATTCAGCGAATCAAGCCGCTTTTTCGAAGAAGATCAAAAAGGAAGGATCTGGGTGGGACAATTCTACAAAGGCCTGTACCAGCTGGATTTGACGGAAGACCTCAGCGAAGCGAAAGTGAACAGTAACCTGGCCTTTCCTGTGGAAGACCAGGTCACCGTGAGCAATATCGACAACGAGCTCTATTTCGCCACCCGGGAAAACCTCTACCGCCTGGACCAAGCCACGGACCGGATCGTGGAGGAAGAATTTTTTTCGATAGAAATAGGCGACCACCAGGTGTACCTGCTCGCACAGGACAAGCAAAAGAACATCCACGTCTTTGCCGAAAATCTGGTGGGCTTTTTCAAGCCGGTCAGCGCCAATAAATACACCTTCGTCCGTTCCTCCCTGTACCAACTGCGCTATTCGGTGAACAACGACCTGCTGAATGTCTCGGTTAATATCGGCAAGGGCGTGCTGTTCAATGCCAATGAGGGATTCATTTATTACGACCCGAAACTGGAGAGCCAGCTAAGCGTGGAGAAGCCCCTGCTCGTGAGCAAGGTATACAGCGTGGCGGAAGACAGCCTCCTGTACGCCCGCCCGCCGTTTGGCGCAAAACCGGAGGAAATCTCAAAGCTGGTCGTTTCACCGCGGGCGAAAGTACTGCAGTTTGCAGTCGAATCCTTCCAGTTCAACAACGCGGGCAATCAGCAATTCCGGTATTTCCTGCAAGGTTTCGACGAAAAATACGGAGAATGGACCAGTGCGCCGGTCAAGGAATACACCAACCTCAGAGAGGGCGAATATGCCTTCATCGTGCAAACCCGCAACGACCTGGGCGAGATCGTGACCAGCCGGCCGCTGCTGCTGAAAATGAGGCCGCCATTCCACCGGCGCACGCTGGTAAGGGTCTTTTACGTGATCCTGGGTATTTCAGCCTTGCTGCTTGTTTCCATGCATCAAAAGCGCCGCTACAGGCGAAAGGGGAAAATCGCTGAACAAGCCCGACAACAAAGACTCTTCGAGATCGAACAACAAAAGGAACAGGAATTGCTGCAGCTGGAAAAGGAGAAAGTGGAAAGCGAATTGCACTACCTGAACAGCCTGCTTGCATCCACCACCATGAACCTGGTGGTGAAGAACGAATTTATCGAAACCATCAAGGAAGAGCTACAGGAAGCCAGGCAAAAGAGTGAAAACCGCGAAATGAAGCAAGCCCTGGAAAAAATCGTCAGGGAGATCGAGTCCACCCTGCGCCTGCAGGAGGATTGGGAGCGGTTCGAGCGCCATTTCGACCAGGTGCACGGCGACTTCCTGGCCCGCCTGCGCAACAAATTCCTGGACCTGACCCCCAACGAGCAGAAGCTCTGCGCCTTCCTGCGCCTCAATTTGAGCACCAAGGAAATCTCCAACCTCATGAACATCTCCCTGCGCGGCGTGGAAGTGGCCCGCTACCGCCTGCGCAAGAAGTTGGGCCTGCAGCAGGGGTATAATTTGACGAAGTTTATTCTGGAGTATTGAATTTTGCTTACCTTTAACTTCTATGAGACAAGTGAAGCCGCTTTTCTTCCGGTCTTTCCTTTTCCTTGCCTTCGGACTGCTGCTGGCTCACAATCTCATTCCCCATCATCACCACGATCATGACCACGAACAAGGGACCGCTCAGCATCCTTCGCACCAACACCCTTTGGCGGTCGACCAGGAAAACGAGGTGTTCATCCTCAAACCGTTTTCCCTGGATAAGGTGGTGAATGCGGCGCTTAGGGCGCCAAGCCAGGAACAGATTTTCTCCTTCACCCCAAGTCCGGGATTCGCTCCCAAGCCTGACGGGCGTCCTCCGACCGCTTCCTTCCATATCTCCTCCTATTCCCATCGCGGCCCGCCCGAGGCGTAACTTTCCATTCCTACGGAAACGCCTTTTCCCTTGCTTTCTCTGAAAAGCACAGGTTCTTTTCTTTTTGGGCAAAAATGAAATATCATCATGAAATATCTTCTCATCGGCATTCTTGCCGCGGGGCTGTCCGCCTGCTCCCATTCACACGACGATCATTCCCACGGCGAAGAAGACAGCGGCCCGGAGCCGCTGGTCTTTACCCTGTACTCCGAAAAAACCGAACTCTTTGTCGAATTCAAACCGCTGGTCGTAGGTCAGGAGAGCCGTTTTGCGGCGCACTTCACCGCCCTGGGCTCCTCCTTTAAAGCGATTGAGGAAGGGAGCGTCACCCTCACGCTCAAAGGGGAAACGGCCAGTCAAACCGTCACCGCCGATGCGCCGGAGGTGCCGGGTATCTTCCGCCTGGTGCTGACGCCGGAAAAGCCGGGCCTCTCGCAACTGATCTTCGATATCAAGACTCCGGAATATTCCGACCGGATCACGATCAAAAACATCGGCGTCTATCCCGACGAAAAAGCCGCGCTGGCAGGTGAATCCGGCGGCGGCGGAGGGGGAGGCGAAATCACCTATCTGAAGGAACAGGCCTGGAAGGTCGATTTTGCCAACATGCCGGTCAAAAGGGCGCCATTTCACCAGATCGTTAAAACATCTGGTCTGGTCATGCCCGCTCCGGGCGACGAGCAGGTGGTGTCGGCCACCACCCCGGGGATCGTGTCGCTGGCCGCCAAAAACATGCTGGCCGGTACGGCGGTCAGCGCTGGGCAATCGCTGTTCACCATTTCCAGCCAGTCGTTCACCAATGAAAACGCCAACCTGCGGTTGCAGGAGGCGAAAAACAACCTCGATCGCGCGAAGGCCGATTTCGAGCGAAACCAGCAGTTGCTCGCCGAGCGGTTGATCACCCAGCAGGTCTTTCTCGACTCCAAAAACCAGCTGGAAAATGCACAGGCCGTCTTCAACAGCCTGTCCCAAAACTACGGACAGAGCGGGCAGACGATCAAGGCAAGACAGGGAGGCTACATCAAATCGCTCATGGTTGCGGAAGGACAATATGCGGAAGCAGGCCAGCCCCTCGCCGTCATTTCCAAAAGCAACAGACTGGTGGTGAAAGCGGAGCTTTCTCAAACCGCATTCTCCCAAATCGACCAGATCGCCTCCGCCAACTTCCGGGTGAACAACCGGCTCGTATACACCCTCCCGGAACTCAACGGACGGCTCATTTCCATCGGCAAATCGGCAGACAACTCGCTCTTCATCCCCGTGTACTTCGAGGTCGACAATCGCGAAGGGCTCATGCCCGGCGCTTTCATCGAAGTGTTCATCCAGACGGGAACGGTTCAGGAAGCGCTGGTGTTGCCCCTGGAAGCCCTGCTGGAAGAACAGGGCAACTACTACTGCTATGTCCAAACCGGCGGAGAATCTTTTGAGAAAAGGGAGTTGGCGACCGGCGGCAACGACGGCCGGCAGGTACTGGTGTTATCGGGTATCGCCGAAGGAGAGCGGGTGGTGACGAAAGGAGCTTACAACATCAAGCTCTCCTCCGCCTCGGGTACCCTGCCCGCTCATGGCCATTCCCATTGATCACCTCCCAAAAACAGCCATCATGTTGAACCAGATCATACAATACTCGCTGCAAAACCGGCTGGTGGTCATCGCCATTTCTGCGCTGTTGCTCATTTGGGGCGCGTTTACGGCCTCCCGCATGGAAGTCGACGTGTTCCCCGACCTCACGGCGCCCACCGTGGTGGTGATGACCGAATCGCACGGCATGGCGCCCGAAGAGGTGGAGAAACTGGTCTCTTTCCCCATTGAAACGGCGCTGAACGGCGCGACCGACGTGCGGAGGGTCCGCTCCTCTTCTTCCGCCGGCTTCAGCATCGTCTGGGTGGAATTCGACTGGGGCACGGATATCTACAAAGCCCGGCAGATCGTCGCAGAGCGCCTGCCTTCGGTGAAAGAGCGCCTGCCGGAAGGCGTGGGCGCCCCTACCCTCGCCCCGCAGGCCAGCATCATGGGCGAGATCATGCTCATCGCCGTGACCGGCGACAGTTCAAATCAGATGGACATCCGCACGGCTGCCGACTGGAATATCCGTCCGCGCCTGCTCTCCATTCCCGGCGTGGCCAACGTGATCGTGCTGGGCGGCGATCTCAAGCAATACCAGATACAGGCCGACCCACACAAGATGAAACACTTCGGCGTCACGCTGGCCGAGTTGCGCGACGCCTGCCTGCATTCCAATGAAAACGCTTCGGGTGGCTTTCTCAACGATTACGGCAACGAGTACATCGTCAGGGGTATCGCCCGCACCAATGAGCTGAGCGAGATCGGCAATGTGGTGGTAAAGAACATTCAGGGCGCCCCGGTCAAAATTTCTGATGTGGCCGAAATCAACATCGCCCCCTCGCCCAAGATCGGCGATGGCGCCATGGAAGGCGGTCCGGCGGTTATTCTTACCCTCAGCAAGCAACCCGATGTCAATACCCTGGAGCTGACCAGCCAACTGGACGATGCGCTCAACGAAATTCAGCGAACCCTTCCCGCCGGCATCGAGATCCATTCTCATATTTTCCGGCAGAGCGACTTTATCGAAGCAGCTATCTTCAACGTCAACCGTGCACTGGTGGAAGGAGCCATATTCGTCGTCGCCATCCTGTTCCTCTTCCTCGCCAACTACCGCGCTGCGGTGATCTCCCTGTTCGCCATACCGATCTCCCTGCTCGTGGCGGTGCTGACGCTGAAATGGCTGAACTTCACCATCAATACCATGAGCCTGGGCGGCATGGCGATCGCCATCGGGGCTTTGGTAGACGATGCCATCATCGACGTCGACAATGTGCTGAAACGGCTGCAGGAGAACGCGCTCAAACCTCCCGGAGAGAAGCGCAACCCGCTATCGGTCATTTTCAACGCGTCGAAGGAAATACGCGCTTCCATCCTTAATGCCACCCTGATCATTATCGCGGCGTTCATTCCTCTGTTTTTCCTTTCTGGAATGGAAGGGAAGATGCTGCGCCCGCTCGGCATTTCCTTCATCGTCTCCCTGTTTGCTTCCCTGGTTGTCGCACTCACCCTCACGCCCGTCATGTGCAGCTACCTGCTTACGAAGGAAGAGCGCCTGCTGCGGCAGGCAAAAGGCAGTTGGCTGGTGCAGCGGCTCAGCAGGTGGTATGAAAGAGCGTTGCAGGGCGCCATGCGGTTCAAAGGCGCGTTGATCGGCTTTTCCATTGTCCTGTTCGGCCTTTCCATCGCCGTTTTCTTCACCCTGGGCAGGAGCTTTTTGCCCGAATTCAACGAAGGATCGCTGGTGCTGAGCGCCGTGAGCCTGCCGGGCATTTCCCTCGAAGAAAGCAACAAGGTAGGCCGGCAGATTGAACAGGCGCTGCTTTCCATTCCCGAAATCAAGACCACCACCAGGCGCACCGGCCGCGCGGAGAGCGACGAACACGCACAGGGCGTCAACGGCTCGGAGATCGACGCGCCGTTCGTACTGGATGGCCGGAGCCGGGAAGACTTCATGGAGGAAGTGCGGGAGAAACTCCAGGGCATTACCGGGGCCAACATTACCATCGGGCAGCCACTGGGCCACCGCATCGACCACATGCTGTCCGGAACGAGGGCCAACATTGCCATTAAGTTGTTTGGCGCCGACCTGGGCAAGCTGTTTGCCCTCTCCAACGAGATCAAGGCCGCCGTGGAAGGGATCGAAGGCCTGGTGGACCTGGCCGTGGAGCCCCAGATCGAGATACCGCAGATCCAGATCAGAGGCAACCGCGAGATGCTGGCCCGGCACGGCATTACCACGGGCAATTTCGCGGAATTTGTAGACCTGGCCATGGCCGGCGAGAAGACCGGCGAGGTGTTTGAAGCTGAAAAACGCTTCGACATCGTGTTGCGGTACAACGATGAAAACCGCTCCTCCATCGCACGGATACAAAACACCCTCATAGACACGGGCGATGGCAGGAAAATACCCCTGTCGGCCGTAGCGGACATCCGGTCCGCTTCCGGGCCCAACACCATCAACCGCGAAAACGTGCAGCGCAAGGTCGTCATTTCCGCAAATGTGGCCGGGAGGGACCTGCGGGGCGTGGTGGGCGATATCCAGGAAGCCGTCCGGGAATCCGTCGTGCTGCCCGAAGGCTACCATATCGAATACGGCGGGCAGTTTGAAAGCGAGGCCGCCGCCTCCAAAACGCTGCTCTTTGCCTCCCTGATCGCGCTCGGTATCGTACTGCTGCTGCTGTACACCGAGTTCAAGGACTTTCGGGTGGCAGGCATCATCCTGCTCAACCTGCCGCTCGCCCTGATCGGCGGCGTGCTGAGCGTATGGTTCACTTCCGGCATCCTGAGCATCCCGGCGATCATCGGCTTCATTACCCTTTTCGGGATAGCGACCCGGAACGGCATCCTGCTGGTTTCCAGGTATCAATCCCTTCGGGAAGAAGGGCTGGGTTTGTACGAAACAGTTGTAAGAGGCTCCCTCGACCGCCTGACGCCCATTCTGATGACCGCCCTCACCGCCGCGCTGGCCCTGATCCCGTTGGCACTGGCGGGCGAACAGCCGGGGAACGAGATCCAGAGCCCGATGGCCAAGGTCATTTTGGGCGGACTGCTCAGCTCCACCCTGCTCAACATCTTCATCATACCGGCGGTATATTTCATCATCCAATCAAAGCGAAACGACCATGAAGGCAATATATAACCTGCTCGTGGCCATGTTGGCTCTGGCGGCAGGCGCACAGGCCCAAAGCACGATCAGCCAGGTACTGGCGAGCGTCGAGGCCAACAACAAGACCATTCAGGCAGAAATGCGGCAGCAGGAAGCGATGGCGGCCTATTTCAGGACCGGCCTCTCCCCCGCCGATCCCGAACTTGCACTCGACTGGCTCCGGGGTTTCCCCGCTACGGCGGGCAACCAGGTGGATTTCATTGCGGCCCAGGCCTTCGACTTTCCCACTTCCTACAAACATCGCAAAGAACTGGCGCAGATCAGAACCGGACAAACCGCCTACGAAACACAGGCGGTCAGGCGGGCCGTGCTGCTGGAAGCCAGGCTTGTCTGCCTGCGTTTGGTGCACCTCCACAAGCGGCAGGCCGAACTAATCACAAGACTTGGAAAAGCAGAGAAATTTCTGGCGGATTACCAGAAAAAGCTGGCTGTACAAGACGCCACCATCCTGGATGTCAACAAAGCACAGCTCCAGGTCCTTCAACTCCGGACTGACCTCCAGCTGCTGGAGGCAGAAAGGGATGCGCAGGTGCAGGCGCTGTCCGGGCTTAACGGCGGCGAAGCGATCTCCTTTCAGGACACCGTTTATCCCCCCGCGGGGATTCCGGACGGCTTCGAGGCGCTTTGGGTAAGGATGGAAGCCGCCGATCCCGGCCTCAACCGTTTGAAAGCGCAAAAACAGGCCAGCGAAGCCGAAGCGCGGCTCGCCAAATCCCTGCTGCTGCCGGCGCTTGAAGCCGGGTACCGCTACCAGGGCATCCTGGGCCAGCGATTCCACGGCGCGCACCTGGGCGTGCGCGTACCGATCTGGGACAACAAAAAGCGCATGCAATACCAGACCCTTCAGATACAAATGGATGAAGCCAGGGTAGAGGAAAGATGGAACAGCAGCCGGGCAGCCGCGAAGGAGGAATACGACCGCTACACGGCGCTCAGTGCGAGCCTGGATGAATACAGGGCAGCCCTTGCAGCGGTGTCCAATGCAGCTCTCCTTCAAACCGCCCTCGAGGCCGGACAGATCACTGCACTGGAGTATTTTCTGGAACTATCGCTCTACTACGACAGCGCCGACAGGTTGCTGGAGTTGGAGGCAGCGATGCAGCAGGCGCTGGCGAAGTTAAAAGCTTATGAGATGTAGCACAAAAATTGAAAACCATGAAACTCCCCTTCACCACCGAACAATTTCTGGAGGTATTCCGGAATTATAACCAGACGGTTTTTCCGGCGCAAATCATCCTTTACTTACTCGCCGGCTTGGCGCTTTATTTCTCGTTCAAAAAGCCGGCGCCGAATTCCGGTAAAGTCATTGCGGCGATACTGGCCTTTTTTTGGCTTTGGATGGGCATCGTCTACCATTTGCTTTTTTTCACCAAAATCAACCCCGCGGCTAATGTATTCGGGGCACTTTTCATCGTCCAGGGCGGGCTGTTTTTCCTGTACGAATTCCCCAAAAGAAGGCTCAGTTTTTCATTTAGAAAGGATCTGCGGGGATGGGCAGGGGGCGCTTTGATCCTGTTCGCCCTGGTCGTATACCCAGTCATCGGGTATTTCACAGGGCATGTCTATCCCGCATCACCGACATTCGGGCTACCTTGTCCGACAACCATATTTACTTTTGGCATGCTGTTATGGGTTGAGCGGAAACCTCCCGTGCTCGTCCTGGTTATCCCTCTCCTCTGGTCGGTCGTGGGGTTTTCAGCCGCCCTGACCCTTGGTATAATGGAAGATGCCGGGTTGTTGGTATCCGGACTGATAACCGCAGGCCTGGCATTTTCAGAAAGAAGGAAGTTATGACTCAATTTTTTTCAGCCCTCTGCCCTCGCCAATCCTGTTTCAGTTCATACTTTGGGGGTCCGGAAAACGGATGGTGATCGTCCTGGAAGCGAAAATAAGCGATTGGATGATAAGCCCAATAAGAATGAGCAGCACCATCTCAAAATGGGTCAGCAGGGAGTTGGAGGCCACCAGGCGCTTCGACTTTTCGTTCATCGACTTGCCCACCTTGATCTGGATGTCCGACAAACCCTTGAGGCAGGTCGTGGCCGAGGCGAAGGAGCGGTCGATCAGTTCATTTTCCTGGGCATGATCGGCGTAAGGCTGTTTCAGGAGGCTTTGCTCGTGCATCGCCAGTTCCTGGAGCGACCGTTTGAGGCTGTCGAACAGCACGGCCTCCTCGTCGGTCAGGACGGTTTTGCCGTAGGCCTCGACGATATCGCGGATGGAGGAGTGGAAATCGCCGATCCGGGCAGTTTCATAGCTGCCTTCACAGTTGCCGAGCAGCATTTTCTTCTGGTAGAGAAGGTTCGACAGCTCGTAGATGTACATCTCTACCACCAGCCGGTCTTCGTACACCGAGGAGAAGGAGGAGCCGAGGCTTGACACGTTGCTGCTATCCATCCGGTTTTTGATGAAAACCAGGATGAAGACAAGCCCCAAAAGCAAGGCCGCCGTCATTTTTTGCCTGATGCTGTAAGTCCATTTCATGCGAATGCGGTTTCTGTTCTTTTCAAAAATAAACATTTTCCGGAATGTTACCCCTTTCCGACTTCCTCACGACAGTTTTTCATTTTCCGGCGACCTTTTTCCGGAATCAATCGTTTTAGGGGTATCTTGTCAGTCAAAGACTTCTACCTCATGATCGCACCTTCTACAACCGTCCTCACCGGGCTCACGCCTTATGCGGGTCCCTGGACCTTCGAAGAGGCCGCACACCTGCTGCGGCGAGCGACCTTCGGTCCCACCCGGGAACGTATCAAATGGTCGGTCGCTCAAGGCCTGGAAGCTACCATCGACAAGCTTTTCGAAGAGCTGCCCCTCCCTGTCCCTCCCGTCAATGCCTTTTACACCAACGACCCTGCAGTTGGCGTCGGCGAACCCTGGATCAACGCGCCCTACACGGATGTCACGCCGCAGGCCAGCTACCGATTCCGCAGCCTCACGTCGTGGACCATCGGGCTGATGTGGGAAGAAGGCATCCACATCCGGGAGAAGCTGACGCTCTTCTGGCACAACCACTTCCCGGTCAACGCCGTGGAAGACCCCAAATTTCTGTACCGCTACATCCACACCATGCGCAGCCACGCCTGGGGCAATTTCCGGGATCTGACCAAGGCCATTACCATCGATCCGGCTATGCTGCGATTCCTCAACGGCAACCAGAACAAGAAGGAAGCGCCCAACGAGAATTACGCCCGCGAGTTGCTTGAACTGTTCACCGTGGGCAAGGGCCCACAGGCCGGTCCGGGCGACTACACCAACTACAACGAGCAGGATGTGCAGCAGATCGCCCGCATCCTGTCTGGCTGGCGCGACTACGGGCTGACGGTAGAAAGCGTCAACGGCGATTTTGGCTCCTATTTCACTCCCGACCGTCACGACGACGGCGTCAAGAACCTGTCGTTTCACTTTAACAACGAAGTGATCACCAACATGGGCGATCAGGAGTACAAACACCTGATCGATATCATTTTCGAGCAGGACGAGGTGGCGAGATTCATCTCACGGAAATTGTACCGCTGGTTTGTTTTCCACGAAATCACTCCGGAGGCCGAGACCGAAGTCATACAGCCCATGGCGCAGATACTGATCGACCACGACTACGAGATCAAGCCGGCGCTGATGGCCCTGCTCTCCAGCGAGCATTTTTACGAAACCCAGTTCAGGGGCCTGATCGTCAAAAACCCGATCGACCACCTGTTGTCGATCGCCAAAACATTTGAAATCGACATCTCCACCCCGACCGACAAGCGCTACGATTCCTGGTACCGGTTCTGGGGCTTCGCCCAGGTCATGCAGATGGGATATTACGAAGTGCCGGAGGTTGCGGGCTGGCAGGCATACTACCGCGAGCCGCTCTACTACCGCAACTGGCTCAACTCCGCCACCCTGCCACGGCGCATGAGCTACTCGGAAGGCCTGGCCAACAACGGCTTCTTCCCCTTCCAGGCCAACGGCGAGCTGATGCGGGTGGATGTGCTTAAATTTCTGGCTACCCTCGACACGCCGGAGGATCCCAACGCAATCGTAGACCAGTGCGTGCAGTTGCTTTTCCCCAAACCACTGTCGACTGAGCGAAAAGACGCCTTGAAGGCCATCCTGCTGCCCGGGCTGCCCGATTTCGAGTGGACCGTCGAATACCTCGATTACGCCGCCGATCCCGGCAACTCGCAGTTTTCCAACCCGATCGACGCCAAATTGCGTTCCCTCATCAAGGCCATGGTCACCATGCCCGATTTTTTCCTAAGCTGAAAATGCCATGAAAAGAAGAACTTTCCTCAAGCAACTGGGCTTAGGCGTAGGCGGCCCGATCATACTCAACGGCTTCGGGCTCTCGGCCATGGCCAGGTCCAGCTTTTTTTCCTCCATGGGCGACACCGACCGCGTGCTGGTGCTCATCCAGCTCAACGGGGGCAACGACGGGCTCAATACCCTCATCCCGCTCGACCAGTACGACAACCTGGCCACCGTGCGGGGCAATGTGCTCATTCCGGAAAACAAGATCATCCCGCTCACGGGCACGCTGGGCCTGCACCCCAGCCTGCCGGGCTTCAAGGCCATGTTCGACGAGGGGAAAATGGGCTTTATCCAGAACGTGGGTTACCCCGACGCCAACCGCTCGCACTTCCGCTCTATCGAGATTTGGGCCACCGGCTCGCCGGCCAATGAATTCTGGACAACCGGCTGGGCGGGGCGCTATCTCGATCACGAGTTCCCAGGCTACCCCGATGGCTACCCCAACCCCGACCACCCCGATCCCTTCGCCATCACAATGGGATCGCTGGTATCGGAGACCTGCCAGGGCACGGCCTCCAACTTCGCCATCGCGCTCAACGACCCCTTCACCCTCAGCAACCTGGCGGAGTGGGACACCGACGAGTACGCAGGCACCCAGTTCGGCGAAGAGCTGGCCTTCGTGCGCGAATCCATCAGCCTGACCAACGAATACTCCCAGAAAATATTCGCCGCGGCCAACGCCGGGAACAACGCAGTAACCTACCCCGACACCACCCTGGCCAACCAGTTGAAAAACGTGGCCCTGCTGGTTTCGGGCGGGCTCAAAACAAAGATATACACCGTGATGCTGGGCGGCTTCGACACCCACTCCGACCAGGTAGTGGAGGGCAATCCGACCCTGGGCATCCACACCAACCTGCTCAAAACCCTCTCCGAGGCCATCAAAGCATTCCAGGACGACCTGGTGGCCCTCGGCCTCGAAGACCGGGTGATGGGCATGACCTTCTCCGAATTCGGCAGGCAGATCCGCTCCAACGGCAGCTACGGCACCGACCACGGTACCGCCGCGCCGATGATCCTGTTCGGCGCCTGCACCAGCGGCATCATCCTGGGCGACAACCCCGTCATCGCCGAGGATGTGGCCGTGCAGGAAGGCGTACCCATGCAGTTCGACTTCCGGGACGTCTACGGCTCGATCCTGATGGATTGGTTCGGGATGAAAAAAAGCGATGTGAAGGATATCCTCTACGGCGGATTCCAGTACCTGCCCGTCACCACCTGTCCCTCGGCGATATCGGTGCAGGAGCGCCCTTTCGGCCTGCTGCCGGAAATCGGTAACTACCCCAATCCATTTTCGGCAGAAACCACGGTGCGTTTCCGCTGTCAGAGCGAATACGTCAGGCTCAGCGTTTTCGACATGATGGGACAGGAAATCGCTGTGTTGACCGAAGGTCAATGCAATGAAGGGGTGCATGAGCTCGCCTTCAACGGCAGAAGTTTACCTGCCGGCCATTATTTCCTGCATTTGAAGACGGAGAGCGGGAGGAGGACGGAGCGGATGGTGAAAATACATTAAAAATAGAAGGGGGCTGAACAGCCCCCTTCTATTTTTAAGCGATCACTGCCCATCCAGCGAAGCGCCCACCGGAATATCGCAGCGGTGGCCAGGCTCGCCGTGGGGCGGGTTCGGATTCTTCACACCGGAAGCGGAGGCGGGGGCTGCTGGCTTCGGCGTGGAAGGCTGGTTGTTGAAAACCGGAGAAGTGCCGGTCTGGGGAGCTGCCTGGATCGGCGTTGCGGAGCCGGAAGGCGGCGTATACCCTTCCATGGGCGGCGTATCGAGGGATGCGCCAACCGGGATATCGCAGCGGTGGCCAGGCTCGCCGTGCGGCGGGTTTGGATTGCTCACTCCGGAGGCAGTTCCGGCGGCAGGAGCGGGCGTGAGGCCTTCCATACCGCTTTCAGTAGCGGCCGGCGTTTCGGTGGTAGCGGCAGAATCGTTCTTGCAAGAGGCGAAACCAAGCCCCAGCAAGAGGGCAAAAGTCAGAATGCGTAAGGTCATGGATTAAATTTTTGTCAAAGGTAAGGATATTTTGCGACTTAAAATTTTGTATCCTTACCGCCGCAACAAACGACGATACTATGGCAAATACGCGCATTCGCCTTAGCGAATTCCCCCGTACCTTTTGGGCGGTCAATACGATGGAGATCTTCGAACGCATGGCCTGGTACGGCTTTTTCGCTGTCTCCTCGCTCTACATCACCGGCGCCGTCGAAGACGGCGGGCTTGGCTTCTCCGACGAAGACCGGGGTGTGCTGCAGGGCGTCACCACCTTTTTTCTCTACCTGTTTCCCGTGGTGACAGGCGCGCTGGCCGACCGCTACGGCTACAAGCGCATGCTCTTCGCCGCCTATTGCGTGCTCGTGCCTGCCTACTACCTGTTGGGGCAGTTCAAGACCTTCCCCACATTCTTCATGGCCTTCATGCTCGTGGCCCTTGGCGCCGCCATGTTCAAACCCGTGGTGATCGGCACCGTGTCGCGCACCACCAACGACCGCACCGCCTCCATGGGCTTCGGCATTTTCTACATGATGGTCAATATCGGCGGCTTTGTGGGCCCTATCGTAGCCGGCATCGTGCGGGGCTGGGACTGGAAATACGTCTTCATCGCCTCTTCGGTCTGGATCGCCGTCAACTTCATCGTGCTGGCCATTTTCTTTAAGGAACCCACCTCCGAAAGCGCCTCGGCCAATCCGCGCACGCTCAAAAAAGTGCTCTCCGATATGGTCGAAGTGCTGGGCAACGGCCGCTTCTTTCTCTTTGTGTTCGGGCTGCTGGCATTCCTCGTGCTGGGGTCCAAATACACCTCCGACGGCAGCTTCACCTGGACGCATATCTGGATCATCTCAGGCATCTGGGTGGCGCTGAACTTCCTTTATGACTTTATTTTGAGAATGAATAAAGGCGCGGTGCGCTCCAGCTGGCTGCTCCAGCCCATGAAACTCGGCGACTGGAAATTTGCTCTCTTCCTGCTGATCATGTCAGGCTTCTGGACCTGTTTCAACCAGCTTTTCTACACCCTGCCCCTGCACATCCGCGATTTCACCGATACCTCTGACGTGATGTCGGGGCTTACGAACCTGCTCAGCGCGATAGGCCTCTCCGGCGCAGCTCAATCCATCAGCCAGTCGATGGCCGCGGAAGGGCAGATCAACCCCGAGTACATGATCAACTTCAACGCAGGAGCGATCATCCTGTTCCAGGTGTTGGTATCTTACCTGGTCACCCGCCTCAAGGCCTTTACGACCATCTTCTGGGGCGTGTTGATCACGGTGGTGAGCTTTTCGGTGCTGGTGTTCGGCACGACGGGCTGGATCGTGCTGGCGGGTATTATCGTTTTCTCTTTCGGTGAAATGATGGCAAGCCCCAAATCGAAGGAATACACCGGCAAGATCGCTCCGCCGGAGAAAGTGGCTCTCTACATGGGCTATTTTTACTGGTGCGTGGCGCTGGGCAACCTCTTCGGCGGCATCCTCTCCGGACAGCTCTACGCTCATTTCGGGCGCGACATGCAACGTCCCGATATCATGTGGATCATCTTTGCGGCGCTGGCGCTGTTCTCTGCGTTGGCGGTGCTGGCGTATGACAGGTTGGTGGTGAAGAGGGTGAAGAGTGAAGAGTGAAGGGTGAAGAACTGAAAACTAACCAAAGCCCTATTCAAACGAAAAAACCTCCCGCCGAAACAGGCAGGAGGTTTTTTCGTTTGAATTCCGGTTGTTAGCCGCCGTGGCCGCCATGGCCACCTGGACCACCATGACCGCCGTGGCCGCCATGACCACCTGGTCCGCCCGGACCGTCGTTATCGCATTCATGGATAAAAACGCCTTCGGAGTCGAAAAGCAGCACCATACCGTCCGAAAGTTCGACCGCAAACACGCCGTTGGGCTTGACCACAGCGGTTTGGATCGTCAGATCAGGGTATGTGGTTGCGACATAGTCGAGCACTGCCTGGGGCAGTTCAGCGAGATCGATGGTATCGCCGCGCATGCAGCGGCCTTCATGGGGAGGCGGAGGGCCTGCCGGGCCATCGCCACAGAGGCGGAAGAACACGCCTTCGGGGTTGAAGAGGAGGATCGTGCCGTCAGACAGTTCGACGGCGAAGGCGCCGATGGGTTTGACTACAACCGTCTGGATCGTCAGGTCGGGGTAGTTGGCCAGGATATAGTCCTGTGCAGCCTGAGGCAGTTCGGCGATGGTCACCGTATCGCCGCGCATGCAGCCGCCATGGGGAGGAGGCGGACCGCCCGGGCATTGGCCGCAGAGGGTGATGAATACGCCGTCTGCATCGAAGATCATGGTCGTGCCGTCAGACAGTTCTACGCCGAATTTTCCGGAGGGCTTTTGGACTGCCACTGCGATCGTTGCATCCGGGTAATTAGCGACGACATAGTCGTTGATGGCGGAGGGCAGCGTTGCCACGTCGATCGTGTCGCCCCGCATGCACCCTCTGTGAGGGCGAGGGTGATGCCCTTCATTACCGCCGCCGCCGCCGAGGCATTCCTGGTTTTCATTGAAGTAGAGGAAGTAGTTGTTTTCCATAAGGACTTCAAAACCCAGATTTCGCACTTTTGCAGCGCTTTCCACGGCCAGGGGCGCATAGTTGGTCTCGATGTAGTTGGCGATCTCCACGGGCAAGGCATCCGGGCTTATGTCCGTTTTAGCGTCGGAGGAAGCGATCTGTGCAATGAGTTCGTCGGCGGGAACCTGGAGGGAATCCTGTTCACATGCGACAAAAAGGGATACAGTGCTCGCGAGGAGCACACCAAAAAGAACTCTCTTCATAATGGGATGGAGTTTTTTTAAGTGAATGGAATTATCTCGAAAAAGCTAGCTTTCAAATAGAAAGGTGTTGGCGGAAAATGGAGGGTTGCATTCAGGTTTATTTTTTTCAAAAGCGATAGCCAAGTCCGGCGGTCAAACCCACGGTAATATCGGTGGGATCCTGGAACAATGCGTCAATTTTGGTGGTCAGGGAGCCGGAGACCGACGGCATCAGGCTCACCTGCCACGAAGGCGTGATGTCAAAAGCCAGTCCAGCGCCCAGGAAATAATCGAAAGACACCGGATTGAGGCGCGAGGATTCGATGCGGGCGCCGTTTTGGGCGTGCGGCCGGAACTTCTGGTTGCGGAAGTTGAGGCCGGAGACATCCAGTTGGTGATTCAGGCCGATGTTGGCCATCAGCCCGGCTTTCAGCAGGCCGGACAGCCGGTTTTTCCCAATCTGATAGCCAACTACTACCGGTATACTGAGCAATTCAATCGTTTCATTGGTGGTGATCTCAACCTGGAGGTTTTCCTGATTGGAGATGCTTTCGTTGGGGTCGGTTTGTTCGGCGCTGAGCGACACGTACATGGTGCCGGAAGGAGAATTGAGGTAATAGCCAAATTCGTGGGTATGTTCTTCATGGGGGTTGCCATGTGGATCGCGTTCACCAAATTTAAGATCGGGTTGATGCGTGTATTGAACGTCAAATCTGCGATACTGCAGACCGGTTTCCAGCAACCAGTTGCTCCCGAAGTTGTATTGGAAACAAAGGCCGCCGGAAACAGATTGCGAGCGCCTGATTGCTTCATTGTCTACCGGCCGCACAGGTTCATGATGGCCAGGGCCGGGGTCAGGCTGTTTTTTCCCTTTGAAAGTGGTATTCGCCAGTCCACCTGTTGCGCCAAGGGTCCATTTTTTCGGGGGGGCAGCTTTCAATACCTGGATAGCGGGCTGAGGGGGAGCCAGCGCCGGGACGTTGGCAGCAAGCGGATTCAAGGACAGTGGCAATGCAGCAAAGGCCGGGATACCGGGATTGACAATTTTCTCCTCTTCATAGAGGGAGGAAGGTTCGTCAATGCCCGGTAGCGGCGTAACGGCCTCCCTGATGGAGGGCCGGTCTTGCTGAATGGAGTTGAATTCATTTGGCGTTGCCTGTTGTTCCTGCCGTTCTGCAGGCGGGATAGCAGACAAATGTTCTTTTATCTCAGCCAGTTCCGACCGGGTGCAATCCAGCTCGGCAGCCAACTGTTCTACATGGGCGGCATGACGCCATTGCTGAAAAATAAGAAGACCTGCCAGCAAGGCAGCGGCGGCGCCGAGAGCCCAGGTCCGCCAGGTGGCGTACCACACGACAGGCCCTGCGGGCAAGCGGGCTTCGATCTGGTCCCACAGTCCATCGGAGGGTTGGCCCTCAAATTGGTCAAAGGCCTTTTGGAGGAATTTTTCGAGGTTATCGCCAGGTAGATTTTTTTCCATAGTCTGTTGTTTTAACTGGTCAGGCGTTTTTCCAGCATAGCCTTGAGGCAGGCTTTGGCCCGGCTCAGCTGGGATTTGGAAGTGCCTGCCGAGATGCCCAAAGTCTGTCCGATTTGTTCGTGGGTAAAGCCTTCCAGCACGTACAGGTTCAACACGGTCCGGAAACCAGCCGGCAATTGTTGCATGAAATGCAGGACGATCTTCACCATGTCTTCGGTAAACAGGTCTGAAGTGTCGTCTTCTGCATAATCCGGCTCGTGCCATTGATCGAGCGGACCGAATTGCAGGGTGTTCTTTTTTCTTCTCAGGGCTTGTAAGATGGCATTGAGCACAACCCTACGCACCCACCCTTCAAAACTCCCCTGAAAGCGGAACTGACGCAGGTCTTTGAACACCTGGACGAAGCCGTCCTGGAGCATATCTTCCGCATCTTCGCGATTGCCGGCATAGCGAAGGCACATGGCAAACATCTTGCCTTTGTACATTTCATACAACTGCCGCTGGGCAAGCCTGTCTCCGCCCTTGCAGGCCTCTATGATTTCGTTCAGTTCTGGCAAGCCGGTTCGTTTTCTTGTATTGGTGTATCGCCAGCTGGAAGGGTTGCAGAGGGGACCAAAAAAAAAGGCCCGCTGGCAAAAAAGCCTGGCGGGCCGGAGATTACGTATCTCAAATTTATCCTTCGATGTTTATGAAAATACAGTTCGTTACATTGCAGGTGCAAGATAGGGAAAAAGGTTGCATGAAAAAACAAAAAATATTATTATTAAATCAAAACCTGTAACTCACCGCGGCGCTTCCGCCGATGGAATAGTCATTCGGGTCGATGAAGGGACCGTCGAGTTTCTT
Source organism: Saprospiraceae bacterium (assembly GCA_049306275.1). Taxonomy (GTDB): domain Bacteria; phylum Bacteroidota; class Bacteroidia; order Chitinophagales; family Saprospiraceae; genus JADJTT01. The sequence continues at coordinate 51,969 of JBAQQB010000140.1, forward strand.
GGTCAGGCTGCCGGAGAAATAGGGCATCAGCGAAAACCTCCAGGACGCCGAAAGGTCGTATGCCAGGCCCGCGCTCAGAAAGAAATCGAAGGATATGGAGTTAAGCGGTGAATAAGACAGGTAAACCCCTTTCCACCATACGGCTTGAATTTGTCGTTATCGTAGTTCAGGGCGCTGACGGTCACATCATAATCGAGACCAAAATTAGCCAGCAAGCCGGCGCGCAACTGTCCGGTAAAGCGCCCGTATCCAATCTGGTAGCCGGCGAGCAGGGGAATGCTCATCAATTCAGTTCGCTCTTCAATGGTGATCTCCACTTCCAACTCTTCCTGGTTGGATATTTCCTCTGCCGGGTCGGCATTCTCTGCACTTAGCGATACATACATCGTCGAGGATGGGCCGTCGAAAAAGTAGGCGTAGTCGTGCTTCTCCAAATTGGAATCGTTGTTATTCCATCCCTTCCAGCCCCATCTGTCGCCATACGTCAGATCCGGGCGGTGCAACACCTTGGAATCCAGGCGGCGGTATTGGAGGCCGGTTTCGACCAACCAGTTGCTGCCTATGTCGTAGGCAAGCGATACGCCGGTGGAATAGTTCTGGGACTTGACCACGGTTTTATTTTCCACCGAGCGGAAAAAGCTGCTCTGCCACAAGTCGGAGGTGTTCATCTTTCGGGTGTAAAAAGTATATCCCAGTCCGCTGTGGCGGCTAATGGACCATCTCCTGCGGGGAAGTCGAGCGGGCTTTCCCGAGAGGGGAACTTTCACGGAAAGAGCCGGGAGCGGTTTCCTGGGGAGTTCCAGTTCTGCCAAACGCAGCGGCAAAGCCGGTGAAGCTGCAAGGGGGGCTATTACCTCCTTCTCCTGTTGCAACAAGGGCATCACAACGGGCGCCGCCGCGGAGGGGCGCGGTGCATTTCCCACCGGTTGGGAGATAGAAGGTTTGGAAAAAGCATTTTCCGCAACGGCCGGAATCTGGGCCGGGCATTTCTCGGCTTGCAGGCAGCTCATCTCCTCCTGCAGCCTGGCGATCTCACCCCTGTAATAATGCCGTTGATAGCCCAACAGGCTTAACAGGAGGAGAATGGCGGCCACGACGGCCATCTTGCTCTGGCGGGCACGCCTGGTATGCCTGCCCCTTAGCGCAGAAGCAGCAAGACCCGACCGGATACCGTCCCAGACAGACTCAGGCGGCATTTCCTCGTGTTGGCCGAGAATCTTCTTCAGAAATTTTTCGAGGTTGTCGTTGTTGTCCATAGTTGTTCGATTTTAACCGGCAAGGCTTTTGTCGAGCATGTTTTTTAAATATGCCTTGGCCCTGCTCAGCTGGGATTTGGAAGTACCCACTGAGATGCCTAATGTCTGTGCGATTTGTTCGTGGGAAAAACCTTCGATCACATAAAGGTTGAGGACCGTGCGAAACCCCTGCGGCATGGTGTGGAAATAGTGAAGCGCTGTCTTGATGAGGTCTTCTGAAAAAAAATTCCCTCCCTCGTCAACAGCGTAATTCAGCTCATCCCAATTATCAAGCCGCCCCTGGGTGATATCGCGCTTTTTGCGTCGCAGGAACTGGAGGGCTACGTTGAGCACGACCTTCCTGGCCCAGCCCTCGAAACTACCCGTTTCCCTGTATTGATGAAGGTCTTTGAATACCTGGATAAACCCCTCTTGCAGCATGTCCTCGGCGTCGGCCCTGTTATCGGCATAGCGCAGGCACATAGCGAAGAAGCGGCCTTTGAAAAGGTCGTACAGGTACCGCTGCGCAAGTTCATCGCCCCGCTTGCTGGCTTCTATGATGTGCTGAAGGTCCGTCAATACTAGTTCCTGTCCGGGTTATTTCCTGGTTGGGGGGTGACCAGGGGGCCAAAAAGGTTGCATGAAAGTAAAATAAATTCAGGCATTTCTGCGCTTATTTAGCAAACCAACCAACCAATAACATGAAACGCCTGCTGTTTTTTGTCCTCCTCCTTTCCTCTCTTTCCTCCTGTATGACAATCGGGTTCCAACAGCCGCAGCCGGCCGGAAAAAAAAGCCTGGATGCCTTCCCTGCCAAACTATGGGGTGAATACGACGATCAACCCCAGGGAAGCAAGCCTGAACTGATCATCAGAGAGAACTCGGTGTTCTTGGATGGAGGAAACGAGATGGGAGAAGGCGTGGTGCAACTCGGAGACACCCTCGTGCTCAAAAAGTTCCAAGGCTTCTACATCGCCAGCTACCTGCTGCCAGAAGAAGGGTACTGGATCATTCACCCCTTCAAAACCGGCCCCGGCGAACTTTACCTGTACAGCCTCGACCTGAAAAAGGAAGAGGCCGCAACCCGGCTTTCGCCATTTACCAAAATCAAACAGCAGGGCGAAGACTTCATACTCCTCGACCCGACAAAGAAAGAATTGAAAAAGATGCTGAAAAACAAGGAATTGTGGGAGGTCGAAACCCTTTACCGCCTCCCTGGCTCAAACTAATTTGGTGGGTGATAGCAGATTTGAACTGCTGACCCCTGCTGTGTGAAAGCAGTGCTCTGAACCGCTGAGCTAATCACCCATTAGATCGGTAAAATTAGTACTTTTGGCAGGAATTTCCAATTCCATGAAAATTTTCCTGCCACTAATCATCCTCGCTTGTTTTATTCCTTTTGCCCAGCTGCAAGGCCAGGACGACCTGGAAAGGGCGAGGGTGTACTGGAGCGAAGGAAGGATTTTCCCGGCCCAAATGGAGTTGCTGGCATACCTCAGCCGCGACAGCAACCACCTGGAGGCGAATCTGCTGCAAGCCTACCTCGAGTTCTGGACCGGACGCCTGACCGCGGCCCGCAAGCGCATTGAGCGGATGCAGTCGATCAATCCGGGGTATACGCCGGCGGGCGGACTGCTCTCGGAAATCAATGCAGTATCCAGGCCCTGGACCAGCCTGCAAACCGGGTATCTCGCCGACGATCAGCCCCTGAGCGCGCTGCGCACCAAGGTCGAGGCAGGGCAATACGTATCCTGGCTGTTCAACCCCACATTCCGCTTGGAATACAGCCACTTCAGCCATGAGGGCGAGGCGCTGCCCGTATTCCAAATCCGGCTCAGCGATCAGGTCCTGCTGGCGCGCACCAGGACGCGGCTGGAAATATCGGCAGGGCTCCTCGCGCCGCTCACCGGCGGCAACGCCTCGGAGGGTTTTGGAGGGATCGTCGTATCGCAAACGCTGCCGCTGCATTTGACGCTGGAGGCGGGCATTGAACAAAGGCCCTACCTCTACACGCTGCGGAGCATCCAGACGCCATTTACCGAAACCTTCACCCAGGCCGCCCTCCGGTTCGACCGCGGAGGAAACTGGCAGGGGAAGGCCGCCTGGGAACAGCAGCGCTTTTCAGACGGCAATGCCGTGACCACCGCATACGCCTGGTTCCTGGCTCCCCTGCTCAACCGCCGGGGACTGAAAGTGCAGGCCGGATACGCATACAGCCATGCCAATGCCAAGGAGAGCCGCTTTCTGCCCACCCAGGCCTACGACCCCAATCTGCCCGACACCACCTTCATTCCCGGCATTTACGACCCTTATTTCACCCCGGCCAATCAGGAGGTACATTCCGTGCTGGCAGTCGTACAATACGCCACGAAAAACAACTGGCGATTTTCCGCCAAAGTGAATGCAGGTATCCTGGCCCAAGCCGATATCCCCTATTTCTACCCAAACTTCGCAGCATTTGGCCTGATCGTATTCTACCGCGGGTTTGAGAGAAGCCACTATCCCCCCCTGGAAATCACGGGAGAAGTGCAGCGGGGTATCGGGCAACATACCTCTATCAGTGCGAGCTACACCTATCAAAAATTGCTATTTTACACCCTTCATTACGGCGGCGTGCATATTAAACACCAATTCCTGAAATGAGACAGCCCGAACTATGGACCTACAGGGAGGCCCGGCCGTCCCAGAGGTGGAAAAAGGTGGTACTAGGGGTATTGTTCTTCGCCGGGCTGATCAGCGTCATACAGTTTGGCGACTGGTGGTTCCGGGCGGAGCACGTCGCCTCCCTGCCCCTGTACCTCCTGCTGACCCTGATCTTCTGGTGGGGCATCATCCGCATGCTGATCCTGTGGATTTCGTATTTCCGCATTCAAAAACCGGTGAAAATCCCTGCTCGGGAAGGCCGGAGCGTAGCCATTTTCACCACCAGCTCGCCGGGAGAGCCCCTGAGCATGTTTGAGACCACCCTTGCAGCCTGCGCGCGCATCCGCTACCCGCACACCACCTACCTGCTCGACGATACGCAAGACCCGCGGTTTCGCGAAGTGGCCGAGCGCAACGGGGCGGTGTGGCTGGAACTTGCCGGACTGCCGGGCGCCAAGGCGGGCAAGATCAACGCGGCGCTCAAACTGACCAAAGAAGATTTTATCCTGGTCATGGATCCCGACCACATTCCCTTTCCCAATTTCCTCGACGAGGTGCTGGGATATTTTGAGGATGAAAAAGTGGGGTATGTGCAAGTATCGCAGGCCTATTACAACCAATACCGGTCATTTACGGCCAGGGCCGCGGCGGAGCAGACCTACGGCTTCTACGGTCCCACCCAAATGGGCCTGCACGGCTACAACGCCGCCGTGGCCATCGGCGCCAACTGCACTTTCCGCCGCAGGGCGCTGGAGAGCATAGGCGGGCACGGCATCGGGCTGGCGGAGGACCTCGTCACCGCCATCCGCATCCACTCCGAGGGCTGGAAGTCGGTCTATGCGCCCATCATCGTGAGCCGGGGGCTGGTGCCGGAAGATTTCGGGTCTTTTTGTAAACAACAGCTCAAATGGTCGCGAGGCGTGCATGAAGTGCTCTTCGCAGAATTGCCCAGGCTTTGGAAAAAGCTGTCGGGCTGGCAGCGCCTCTCCTACCTGAGCATCGGCACCTACTATATGTCGGGGCTGACCATGTTCCTCTTCGTGGCCTTCCCCTACCTGTTTTTCTGGTTCGGCCTCCTGCCCGCGCACATGGACTTCATCGAGTTCGTGCTGCGCTGGGCGCCCATGGCACTGATGAGCATGCTGGTGTATCTCTATGTACAGCACTGGCTCTGCCACCCGAAGGAAGAACGGGGCCTGCACTGGCGGGGCATGTTCCTGAAATTCGCCTGTTGGCCGGTTTTTTTGCGCGGGTTCCTGCTCTCGCTGGTCAATAAGGAAATCCCCTACATTCCCACTGCGAAAAAAGCGGTAAAGGGCTTCTCCTCCTTCGTCAGGCCTTTGCTCTGGCACCAGGCGCTATTCCTCACCACCTTCGTTTTCGTAGCCCTCCGGAGGAAATTCTTCACCCCTGAAAGCCAGATGGCCCTCACCAGCAGCGAGATCTGGGGCATGATGGCCTTCGCCGCCATCGCCTGGCTCATGACCACCGGCGGCATCTGGGCCGCCTGGGAGTCGAGGAAAATTGAAGAGGCGGAGCCTTGGAAAGAACAGGATATCTTTAGTTAATAAGTTTATAGGGGTAGGAGTTTAAACTTTTGACCTTATCAACTCATAAACTTAAATGAAGCCACTATTATTTTAAGCAAATGAAAAGTCCCATCGCCCGAATATCCGCCATCCTGATCGCCCTTGTACTGGGCATACTGTTCTTTACCCTGTTGACTTTTGCCGGTGACAAAGGGCGGGGGCCATTACAGGACCTGGCTGGTTCCTTGCAGACCGCCATCGCGCGGATGGAGCAGAAGGTCATGGGCGGACCCAAGACGCGGGCCGCGTCGCTGAGGTGGTTTGAGAAATACCGCAAGGACCTGGGCGCTTTGCGCCATCCGGAGAATATCCTGCTGGGGGCATACGACAACCACACCCTCAACAGCTACGAACCGATCGTGGCCCTGGAAGATTCGCTCGATACCGTTTTCCCTATCATTTCCCTTTACACCGCCTGGGGAAGCAAACCGGAGCAGACTTTTCCCGCACTGCGCATACAGACTATCCACACCCTGGGTTCCATGCCCTTGCTGACCTGGGAGCCCTGGCTCAACGACTTCGACCCTGTTGTCTTCCCCTTCAATAGCGGCGCCGAAAATCGGAATAAAGGAGGGCTGAAGGCTATTGCCGAAGGGCAATTCGACGCCTATATCGACAAATGGGCACAAGAGGCTGCCAAACTGAACGTACCGTTTTTCCTGCGCCTGGGCCACGAAATGAACGACCCCTACCGCTATCCCTGGGGGCCGCAGAACAACGCGCCGGAAGACTTCATCGCCGCCTGGAAACACGTGGTGGAGCGCTTCCGCGCCAACGGAGCTTACAACGTGCTGTGGGTCTGGTCGCCCCACCCCGCCTATCCCCCCTTCGACGTTTACTACCCAGGCGACGATTACATCGACTGGATCGGTATCTCGGTGCTCAACTACGGCACGGTGGCCGTCTGGAGCCAGTGGTGGAGTTTCGACCAGGTGGTGGAGAAATTCTATGCCGCCGTGGCGCCCCATGAAAAACCCCTCATGCTCACCGAATTCGGCTCACTGGCGGTAGGGGGCGACCGCGCCGAATGGCTCAGCGAGGCCTTGACATCCTTGCCCACCGATTACCCGCTCATCAAATCGGTAGTGTTTTTCCACACTTCCGACGACGCCACCACGACCTATAAATCGCTAGACTGGTCCTTCCGCACCGACACGACAGTGACTGAGGCGCTCAAAGCCTCTTTTGAAAGCTGGAAGTAATGACACACCCCGAAGTCTTTTGGATAAAGGTCAATGAAGCCGCACCCGGCCAATTGGGCATCATGCCCAGGCCCCGGGGCGGGAAGAAGCTCGAATTCGATATCAGAGGCCTGAAGGAACAGGGCGTTGAGTGGCTCGCTTGCCTCCTGGAAGTCTGGGAGCTGATAGCTCTCGACCTCACCGAAGAGGACCTCTTATGCGAAAAGCACGGCATCGGCTTTCTGCGCTTTCCTATACCCGACTTTGGCGTGCCCGCGGATAAGGCGCAATTCACCGCATTTGTGAAGTCCCTTTCAACAAAGCTGGACCAGGGCGCCCCTATCGTCATCCACTGCCATGGGGGCGTGGGCCGCTCATCCGTAGTCGCGGCTGGTGTGTTGCTGGAAAGAGGCGTTTCTGTAGAGCAGGTCTTCGACCTGATCGGGCAATACAGGGGGAAGAAGGTGCCGGAGACGCGGGAGCAGGAGGCATGGGTGATGGAGGATAGTTTATAAACCTATAAACTTATAAACTACCTGAATTCATTTGATGGTTTTAAGCCTCTCCACCCCATATTTGGCGCCAATACCCTTAAGTTGTAAGAGCACAATATCGCACCTTTTTAATTCTTCTTCATCCAGTTTTTTCAAGCGGAAATTTTCCCACACCCGCAGGCCAATACGCCCGGCGTCCTCTACATTGCCGCAGGCCGCCAGGGTCTCTACCACCTTCAGCCATTCGCTGTCGCGGGGCGTCATGGTGTTGGTGAAATGCTGGTCGAGCAAAGCCGCCAGGGAGAGCGCCTCCTTGCAACGCCCCTCTTCGCGAAGCGCCTCCAGCAGGTCGCGCCCGGCGATGAGGTGGGTGTAGAAAAAAGGTCTCATTTCCGGGGGCAGCGGGGCATCCGGAGCTGTGAAGCGGAAGGTGTTAAACCAGAGTTCCAGGCCCCTGTCTTCGGCAACGGCAAACGACAAACCGGCAGACAATTCCTGTTTTTGGGAGTTATAGCGGTAAACCAGTCCTTCCAGCGCGAGGTGCTCCCATGTTTGGTAAGTCGGCGGCGGACAGGTAAGGGAATAGCATAGGGGACGGCTTTCATCCAAACCGTAGTTTATCCCCGGCTCGGGCGCCCAGAAGAGATCCTGAGGCAAAGCCTTCAAAGGTTTGGCTCCCAGCGGGCCGCGGAGGATATGCTGGTAATAAGGCTTCGTCTGGAGCAGCGCTACATTGGCTACGATGACATCGGTGCGGAGCTTTTCCATGGCCTGCAGGTAGAGCAGCGGATAGGTGTCGTTGTCGCCCTGGCTGATCAGCACGGCGTCTTTGGGACAGGACAACAACGTGTTCCGGGCTGCCTGCAGTATATGTGGGCCGTAGATATCGGGTTTCAGCAGCGAGCTGGCTTCCTTTTCATTGTGAAAATAAGAAAGCGTCAGAAAACCGTCCACCACCTCGTTGGCGTATTTGACGGCTACGGAGCCGACAGGGGTTTGGAAAGCGGGATCGCACCGGAGGAGCAGCGCATAGGCGTCCACCGCTTTTTGGTGAGCGGCTTTGTACTGCGCCAGTTGTTCCGGACTGAGCGCATTGAGCGTGGCTTCCAGCCGGAACATCCGGGTAGAGTCGGCCAAGCCGCTGTTGTTGTGCAGCAATCCGGCTGCCGCCGCTGAGTAGGCGCGCGCCAGGCCGTGCAATTGATCGTTGCTCAGGGATTCATACATAGGCTCCCAGAGTTGAATGACATCATGGTAGTAGCCCGGATAGCCGTAATAAGGCAGGCGGTCGCATTCCCTGCGCACGTAGTCATTTTTCCGGAGGTACCAGTCCGCCTCTTCCGCACAGCGGGAGATGTCGAATGCCTGGACGACGCGGGGAGGGCCGGGTTCCACCGGCTCCGGTTTTTTAAAATTCTCCACGCGCTGGAATCCACCATCGGGTGACCAGATGATTTCCGGGGGGAACATCGGCAGGCCGTTGTCGAAAAGCCGGGTTATGCGGTAGCCCTCCGGGTGTTTTTCCAGGCGGAATTCGGGCATGGAGCTGCCATTGTATTGCTGGTAAAAGAAGCGAACGACCTCTTCAAATTTTGGGAAAACGGGAAGGGCGACGCCGGGCTGCCAGTTGGCTGGGATGGAGGGGGATTGGGCTGGGGCGGTGGTGGCGAGGAGGAGCAGGAAGAGGAGGAGACGGAACATGAGGCTTGTGAATTTTGGCGGGGTAAATTACCACTTTCGTTGGTAATTTTTCCGGACAATCAGACGACCGGGATTAACCCCCATATAACACAGGCGCCCGGCCGATACAGGGTCTGCTGAATTTTTTAAAACTGGAAGAGAGAGAAGCGCGTATTGCAAAAGCAGAAGGATTGTACTATTTTTAGAAATCCTATACGGAGCTGAAGAACGGCAAAGGCTTGTGCGACCACGTTTTGAAGAGGCTCAGAGATATGGGATGTATACGCAACATATGCGCAAATACAAATATTATGCGCAACAACTAGATTCAAATCTATTGATACATGAATAAAGCTGGGAGTGACGCATTAGAAAATCTTTTCATTGAAATGAGGGAAAAGTCTATCGACATCAGTCCAAAGGAATTAAGTGAAAACAGCCGGGAGTTATCTAAAATGTACTTAGATGAATTCAGTACGTATTTACTGAACTCTGAAAAATTGAAAAATAACTATTCCTATGAGATTGTCTATTTGACCACCGAATTAGTAAAAAGTGATTTTGCTTTGAAAATAATGGGGGATTTCAATGCGATTTTCAAGAAAGATACCAGTGCTTGGACTATTGATGAAAAGGTTAGACTTATAAGAGATACTTATGAAAGTATTTATCAAAATTTTATATTAATAACTTTATGTATGTCGTATTCAGATGAGTATATGGAGTGTTTAAGGTCAGATTGGTTTAAGCCTTTTGAAGCTAAGGACAAGATATTAAAAGGTGAAGATAATTGGATGATAGGTGAAGATAAAGTTGTCGGAAAATATTATTTATTGAAGACATCCCCTATGTTTAAATTTTTTTTGGATAATGATAAAGAATTAATTAAGAACATTAGGAATAGTGATAGTCATTACAAGACCATGATTGTAGGCGGTAACGTTATAATGTTGGACGAGGCAAATTCTGCAAATATAACTTCTGATGTAAATCGAATTTTTATACAGCTTTTAGATTGCTATAGAGCTGCTTATGGATTCTATATAAATATTTTTTCATTCAAAAGATATTGGATCGCACCAGTTCTAGGACTAACGTTCAAAAAAGAATTGAACATTAAAGATCGTGCGGTTATTTATGATTTGATAAGTGGATTAATCAATAACGACAAAAAATCAATAAAGAATATGAAAGATAGCAGCAAGGTAATTGAAAGAACTGTTGCATTCTTCTTTGTTGTTATTTATTTTTTAAATATAAAATTATGGAGGATACTCGAAGATGAAAAAAAGTTTATTGATAAAGTGTCTTCAAAATTTTCTAAAAAATTTTCATTAGAAGTACTTGACACCACAAGAAAAGAGTCAGTAATTGAGATCGTAAATTTCTTTAAGATTGCCGTTGCAAAAATCGACCAATTCGCTACCGGGGCTGATAAACCTATTTATGATAAAATCAAGGTAGAGGATTATAGTGAAGAATTAATTCTAGATGAGTTTGAAAAGTTCTCTAAAAAAATGCAAGAAGTCTTACAATCAGAGAGAAAAGATGATGGAATCTTATTTGGAATGTTAAGTTTTGGTATGGCACTTTTAACGCCAATTGGAAAGTTGAAGGAGAGATTTGAAACTCTTTTTACTGATGATTCTGAAGTAATAAAAGCAAAAAAATGAATGCCCAGAACAAAGCATGGTCGCAAATGCAACCGTTTAGTGGCTATTATAACAAACGGCGCCAGTTAACCAAAAACGTAAAAGTAAAGACAAAATCAGTACAAATGGACTGGAAAGAACTATCAGAATTAACAGACCAGAAACTGTTAGAAGAAGCAAAAAAAATGAAATCATCTTCCATCATTCATGCCGTGTTAATAGGGTTTATGATTGGGGTCATAATTTACAGCGCTGCGAAAAACACTTGTGGTTTTCTTACCCTGATACCGTTGTTTATTATTTATAAACTTTCAAAGAAATCTGATAGAAATGAAAACCTGAAAAAACTACTGAAAGAACGTAATTTAAAATAAGCATCCGAAATATAAGCCCATGAAAACAACCCCCGAACACGACGATCGCATCGCAAAAATGACTTTTGCTTCGGTTTATCCGCACTATATCGCCAAAGTGGAGAAAAAAGGAAGGACAAAGGAAGAATTGCACCAGGTGATCGAGTGGCTGACCGGTTTCGACAACCATAAACTGCAGGAACTGATCGACGAGAAAGCCACTTTCGAAACGTTTTTCAAAAAAGCAACCATCAACCCCAATGCCCACCTGATTACCGGGATGATCTGCGGCTACCGGGTTGAAGAGATCGAAAACCCGCTGACCAAACAGGTGAGATACCTGGATAAACTGGTGGACGAGCTCGCAAAGGGCAAAAAAATGGAGAAGATTTTGCGGATGGTATAGCGCATTGCTTTCCTAACCCTGCTTTCCCGTCTCCAGCCTGTACCCCACCCCGTGCACGGCCACGATGGCCACCGAAGGATCGGCTGCCAGTTTTTTGCGGAGCCGCGATACGAAGACATCCACGCTCCGGCCCACCAGCACGCCCTCGTCGGCCCAAACGTCGCGGAGGATCTGGTCACGCTCGATCACCTCATCGGGGTGGGCGGCGAACAGGCCCAGCAGTTTCGCCTCACGAAAGGTCAGAGATTGGCGGACATCGCCGCAGATAAGCGTCTGCCCGGCCAGGTCCAGACGGCAATTTCCGAATGTGATCCATTGGGTATTTCCTTCCTCGGGAGCGTCGGGTTTCTTGCGCCGAAGAAACCACCAAAGCCCGGCCGTACCAAGCAGGGCCAGCAGGGAAAACCCGATTCTGGCGGCAATCGGGATACTTGTTCCCACATCGCCGGCAAAGGTGACTTCGATGTAATGGCAGCCTTCCGATATCTCCCGGCCCGCACAGGGCACGAAATCGTCCTGCAAAAAATCGAGTTGGTGATAACCCAGGTCGATGGTCGCATCGGCGCAGCGCCGCACCGCCACTTCGTATGACCGGTTGATGCCGTAGCGGTCGAGCGATGCCTGGAGCAGGGCAGGCAAACGCTCATAATCAAAGGGCTGTTCCAGCATCACGCGCCAGACCTCCTCCCCTACCTGCTCGACGGCAGGGATGCGGCTCGTGCTGTCGCCCGAAGCGCGCAGCAGTGCATCAGCCGTGCGCCGCAAGGCCAGGTTGATCCTGGTGGAAACAGCGTCCTCTTTGCCCTGGGAGGGGGTGAGCGAACCCAGCAGGCCCCAAACGGCCAGGGCAAAGAGGACGGGAAGTAATTTTTTCATGCCTAAAATTACCCAAAAATTCCGGTTTTCTCAGCATCCGTCCAGGCCGGGGGCCCAGACGGCGATCACCGACCGGCCGGATACAGCCAGTTCGAAACGGCCTTCGCCTTTCGAGGCGAGCGCGAGCGACCAGGTCTTTCCCCGATCGGATGAGCGGAAAAGGCCGGTTTCGAGACTGCAAAACAGGACTTCGCCCACCTGAGCGATCTCGTATATCTTCCGGGCCGGCGGGAGGCCCTTGTCGATGTAGGTCCAGATCTTGCCGCCATCGGCGGAATAAAGCAGCCTGTTGTTTATTTCCTTTGAAGCGTTCGCGCTGAGGGCCGTCATAGTTGAATCGGAAGAACTGGCAGAGCCAAGGGTGACGACGACAATGCCTTCCCAGGCCAGCGCCGTTTCCAGCACCATCTCTTCTTTGGTGAACGCCCAGGTCCAATGCTCGCCCTGGTCGGTAGAACGCAGCACCCCCTTCACCCCTCCTCCGATCAACGCGCCGTCGGCCGCTACGAGGCTGTTGACAAATTCTTCCGAAAAAACCTTACGCCAGCTCTTGCCGCCGTCGGCCGATTTGAAAATACCCTTGTCGGTTGCAACCAAAAGGCCGCCTCCGGGCGTCTCCAAATCTGCCAATATCAAGCCCCCATCCAGGTTTGGGTAAACGGGAAGCCACATGCCCGAGCCCGGGAATACCTGGTAAACACCCTTTTCACAATAGGCATAAGGCCCTGTCTTGCCGGCCATGAAGCCCCTGACCGGGCCATTGTGCAAAATCTCTTTCCTCCATGTCGGAGCGACAAAAGAAGCGTCCAGGCGGAACAATCCGGCCTCCGAGGCCAGCAATATCTCCTTTTCCCAGGCATACACATCCATAGCCTGGACTTCGCCGGGCAGCCCGGCACTGAGGTCCTGCCAGGTGCTGCCCCCGTCGGCAGACCGGAAAACGGCGCCGGTGGGCGGTTGTGTGATAAAAAACGGCTGAATCAAAAGTAACAAAGCAAAAATCTGGGTGACCATAGCTCGAACTGATTTGGTGAAACAATGCGTCAAAGGTAGGGGCAAGCCCGGGATCAGTCCGCAGCGGGCGTGTAAAACAATGTAAAGGAGTTGTAAAAGGTTGTTTCCCGTATCCGGAGGGGCGCAAACCAAATTGTCGCTGCAAGCCCGGCGTTGCCGACCCACCCCCGGCCCCTCCCTCAACCAGGGAGGGGAGCTTTTTGAGCTTGGAATGATGAGTTATCAAACACCTAAGCCTTTGCAAGAAATTGTATTAATGCATTCATTTTCAGCATATAGCGCTCCCCTCCCTTTGAAAGGGAGGGGCCGGGGGTGGGTCGGCAACGCCGGGCATAGCAGCAATAATTTGGTCTGCCCATCCCCTACTCCCGCACAAACTTCCAAACACCTCCTTTCCGATGGGATAAAGCCCCCGGCTCCCTAACCCGTATCAGATAAATCCCCCCAGGCAAACCCGACAAATCCAGTTCCCCATCCGTCTCTTCTTCCCGCATCCGGAGGATGCCCGTCACATCCCATATCTCGACAGCTGCGCCGGGCGGCAGGCCCTGGATATAGAGTTTATCTTTCACGGGATTGGGGAAAATGCGGTATGCCCCGGTATTTTCAAAAAGGACACCATTGGGATTGCATACGCTGTCGCTCTGCACCACCAGCGAAAACCAGGCCGTATCCGCACAAACGCCGGATGCGGCCACCAGGCTGATGAGGTAGGTCGCAGGGCTTAGAAAAGTGTATTCGAATTCCGGCGCCTGGCTCTCCAGGGCGCCGTCGATGTACCAGGCGTATTCACTGGCGTCCACAGAGCCGTTCAGAAAGGTATAGGGCTCGTTCACGCAAGCCGAGTCGGCATTGAGAATGACGGCCTGGGG
>JBAQQB010000141.1:0-2634 GCA_049306275.1 Saprospiraceae bacterium
AGCAGGCCCAATATGTGCTGAGCCGGATAAAGGAAAGGCTCCAGGCCTGTAAACTGGAACTACACCCGGAGAAGACGAAGATCGTCTACTGCCGGGATGGAAAGCGCAGGGATAAAACCCAGCAGCCAGACCGGTTTACCTTTCTGGGATACGAGTTCAAGTCGCGCAAGTGCAAGAACGGCAAAGACGGAGGGCTGTTTTACAGCTTTACGCCGGGCATTAGCCCGAAAGCAACCAAACGCCTGACCGGCGAGTTGAAGAAGCTGAACATCCAAAATCGCGTCAATCAAACGATAGAGGAATTGGCAGACCAACTCAACGCCAAGGTCAGGGGCTGGATCAGCTACTACGGCCAGTTCCGAAAATCGGAAATGTGGAAGGTCTTTGCAAAGCTAAACTGGCGGCTGGTCAAATGGGTTCGCAAAAGGTACAAACGGCTGGGAAGGAGTTGGCCCAAAGCCAAGAAAATACTCCTTCACATAAGCGGTCAGAACCCAGACCTGTTTATCCACTGGAAAGAAGGCTTTACGCCAAAAGTAACTTGAATGAGAAGAGCCGTGTGAGCCGAGAGGTTCACGCACGGTTCTGTGAGAGGCTGGGGGTGAAATTCCCCTGGCCTACTTGACACGTGTCCTGACGGCAAACCGGCTAAGGCCGGGGGTGGGAACTATTCCAAATTTCTGATGATCCAGATCATATCATTTTCCATTTTAGACCAGGCGAAATTGTAGAGGACGAGGAAGTGCCGGCGTTTTTTATTGACGAAAAGGCGGGTGCAATAGTCCGGGCGGAAGCCCAGGGCGAGTAGTTCCTTTTCGGGAAAAAGGAGGGATTTTGCGTTTCCCCAGGGGAGATTGGCGAGGATGTTGTAATTGCGGTGCAGGATATGGTCGACAGCTTTGAAATGCTGCTTGGCGTCGAGGTAACGTTGCCGGTGGAAGGCATTTTTACAGACGGAGGAGCAGTATTGTTTATCTGTGCGTCCCCGGAACGATTTGCCACAGTGTTTGCAGGTCATTCTCCACGAGTTACATTCTCCACAGGGGGCGGGGCGAGGGATAAAAATAGGGATTTCCCAAACCATTTCAAAACGCTTTTAACGGCAAAAAACGCTTATAACCGTTTCCAAACGCTTATCAGGTTCCTTGGGCATGGAAAAAGTGGCAGGAAGACGCTCCAGGGTGTAGATTGGGTGAAAAAATGAACAAATGGAAACGATAACCTGTCAGAAAGCCCGATGTGAGGGGCGGGAGTGGATTGCGGTATTTATGCAGGCAGAGCCTGCTCTGGTGGCGAAGGTGAAGATGGTGGAAGGGAGGAGGTGGCATGTTGGCGCCAAATGCTGGTTGGTTCCTTATTCTGCGGAATCGTGGAAGGATTTGCGGAGTGCTTTTAGGGGAGTGGATATGCGTGTCAGGCAGGAGGTGAAGACGATCAATGAGCCTTTGCCCCCTTTATTCGCAAAGAAGCCCAAAGATCGGAAGGCAGTGGGACATTCCCGGCGGGAAGAATTGGCGCCATTGCCGGAAGCGAAGCAGGCCGAGCTGGGTAAGTTTGAAGCCAAGCTGGTCATCAAGCGTTACAGTTGGCATACGGTGAAGGTGTACAAGTCCCATTTCCGTCAATTTTTGGCACATATCGGAAATAAGGATCCGCAGGCAGTAGAAAAGGAAGAGATACGCCAATACCTGTTGGGGCGGATCAAAGAGGAGCGGATATCGGAGTCGAGTCAGAACAGCATTATCAACGCGATTAAATTTTACTATGAGAAGGTATTGGGATGGCCAAAAACATACTATGATTTGGAGCGGCCGCGGAATCCGAAGCAGTTGCCAGACGTGTTGAGCCAGGAAGAGGTAGTACGGATATTCCGGGTGACTGGGAATTTGAAGCATCGGGCCATTTTGATGTTGATATATTCTGCCGGACTGAGGCTTGGAGAATTGGTGAAACTCCGCCTGGCCGATTTACACCCGGAGCGGGGTCAGGTATTCGTCAAAGCAGGGAAAGGGAAGAAAGACCGGTACACGGTATTATCGCCCAAGGTATGGGAGATGCTGGAGCGATACCGCGCTGAATACAAGCCCCGGTATTGGTTGTTTGAGGGGCAGGATGGCGGGCAGTACTCATCCAGGAGCGTGCAGCAGCTATTCCGGGCAGCTGTGGAAAGGGCCAAGGCCAATCCTTATGCGACGGTGCACACCTTGCGGCACAGTTTTGCTACGCATTTGCTGGAGCGCGGCACGGATATCCGGTACATCCAGGAGCTTTTGGGGCATGCTTCGATCAAGACGACCGAGATTTACACCCATATCACAGGCGCCCGGCCGATACAAAGTCCGCTGGATTTTTTAAATCTGGAGGAATGAGAAAGGCATGTTGCGGATATGGATTGAATGGTTTATTTTTGAAGAACCTGCGAGGGGTTGAGCCTTGGAGGAGGCGTATGCGGTGGGCGGTTGGAGGTGTTCGGGGATATGGGGTGTAAACGCAATATGCGTAAACATAAATGTTATGCAAAATTTTATTTATAATTAATTAGTTTTCAGATAATTAGGCGGCAATGTTTCATCCAGTGGGAAGTTGATTTTTTAGTAGCTTGCTGGCGACGAAACTGATTTCAGTCGAAAGCAA
>JBAQQB010000142.1:0-6026 GCA_049306275.1 Saprospiraceae bacterium
CCTCGCCTTGTCTTACCCTCCAGTTTAGGTGGTCTGTTCGTCCGAAAAATCCTGTGAGCGAGCGAAGTGCATCCGCAGTGCGGAACAGGCGGAGCGGGAGCGGAGCCGGTGAAGCACGGCGAATGCACGGAGCGGAAATAGTTTTTGTCTGGAATCAGAATTTTCAGAATTTTAAAAGCGTCCTTGAGCTGGCCAATTCTGGGAATCTGTTCCTCCGCGAGCTTAAGTTTACTCACTTTTTTGCGCCGCATTCCAAAAGCCCCGGAGGGGCGACCTGTTTTTAGCCCGGGGTGTAAGCCCCGGGTTAAGAATGTCATATTTTTACAAGCCCTGTAAGGGCGGCAGGTTTGGGAAAATCATCGCATATTGGGGCCGCCTATACGACGTGCCGTCCCTACGGGACTTGGATGTTTTCCTACCTGGTTTCTATAAACAGGTCGCCCCTCCGGGGCATTTGGGCGTAGCGAAAAAAAGGATATATGCGAATCAAAACATTTACGATCCCGATCATAGGCGGCGAGCCATTCGTGGCGGAGATGAACGCCTTTTTGAGCTCCAGGAAGGTCCTGGAGATAGAGAATGGTGGTCGAGGGGGAGATGCCGCAGGCTGCAAAAGAGAAGCCTGATTACCAAAAGGTGTTGGGAGAAGCGGCCTATGCCCGTTTCTCCCGCATGCGGGAGATCAGAAAACGTCTTGCCCAGGAAGAAGGCGTGCCTGCTTATGCCGTTTTCACGGACGAGGAGCTGGCGTGGATCGCCAAACTGGAAGAGGTTACCGTTGAGGCCATGAGGAGCATTCAGGGGATAGGGGAGAAGAAGGTTGAAAAATACGGGCAACACTTCGTAACGGCGAAAAAAGATGAGAAGGGCAAATAAGCTGCTGGCCGCCGTGGCTGATCCCGACAATCTCCGGCTGGCCTTCTGGAAAGCGCGGAAAGGGAAGGATTTTTCCAGGCAGGTACAAGCGTATCGCGCCCATCTGGAACCCAATCTGGCGCAATTGCGTCAGCAAATTCTTTCCGGCGAGGTTAGTGTAGGGGCCTACACATTTTTCAAGGTTTTCGACCCCAAAGAGCGGCAGATCTGCGCCGGGGCTTTCCGCGAGCAGGTGTTGCACCATGCCCTGATGAATATCTGCCATCCTTTTTTCGAACGGGCGCAAATCTTCGACAGTTATGCAAGCAGGAAGGGCAAAGGCACTTATGCGGCCCTGGCCCGCGCGAAGACATTCACACGGAAATACAAATTTTTCCTCAAGCTCGACGTGCGGAAATTTTTCGAAACCATTTTTCACAACGTCTTGAAAACCCAGTTGGACCGGCTTTTCAAGGACGAGGCAGTGGCCCTGATCCTATTCCGGATCATCGACAGCTATGAAGCGCAGCCCGGCAGGGGCGTGCCGATCGGCAACCTGACCAGCCAGTATTTTGCCAACCATTACCTGTCGGGGTTAGACCATTTTATCAAAGAGCAATTGCGCTTCAAGGCATACGTGCGGTATATGGACGACATGGTCTTGTGGCACGACGACAAGGACGAGTTGAAGCGGGCGTATAGAACCATAAAGGATTTCGTCGAAACGAAACTGCGGCTGGAACTGAAGCCCCCGCTCCTGAATTTCTCCTCCCGCGGCCTGCCCTTTTTGGGATACGTGCTGCTCCCGTACGACATCCGGCTGTCGCTGCGCAGCCGCAGGCGCTTCGTGAAAAAACTGCGCGCCCTGGAGGAAAAATATCATTCCGGCGAATGGAGCGAAGCAGTGTGCCAGCGGCGCGTTTTGCCCCTGCTGGCCTTTACCCGCCACGCCAACGCCAAAGCTTTCAGAAAAGATGTGATCAATAAAGTATGAAAGGGTGGGCTCTGCCCACCCTTTCATCAAAAACCTTCTGCGGCCGCAGGCCGCAGAAGAAATAATGAATATTTCTTAATAAATTTATGACGATTGTGGGCAATCGTCGTAGGGTACCAACCGCGTGAACCGCGGCGGCAGCTGGAACAACTCCGCTGAGAACTGCCGCACCGCGAACCGCAACAACAACTGGCCGCAGAACCGCAACAACAACATCGGCTTCCGCCTCGCCTTGTCTTACCCTCCAGCTCACAGGATTGTCGGACGACAGCCACTGAACAGACGATTGTCCCGTTCCCGGGAAACCGGGACAAAAACGCGGGCTCCGGTCCGCCGGGGTAGCAGTATTGGTAGCCGTGCAGGCGAAGGTTCTGCTGCCCCCCATTTATGTGCATCGAAAAACAAGACGATATGTCCAAAACCCTCGACCAACTCACCGCCGGACTGAAACCACTTGATACCGTAGACGCCGTGTGGCGGCAGCATAACAGCTTCGCGAGAAATACCAAAGGAGAATTGATAGCCTTCAGCCTGTCGGGCAGCAAAGTGGACAGTATAGTGCTGGATGAGAAGGCGGCGGCGCTGGAGTATTTGTACCTGGCGGGGAATGAGGGGTTGAAGGAGGTGGTTTTTTCAGCCCCAATGCCCAGGCTGTTGCATTTGAACCTGAGCAGATGCAAAAAGCTGACATCCCTGAAAATGCCGGGGGGCTGCCTGGCGCTCCGGCAGGTTTATCTTCAGGATTGCGGGCTGGAGGAGTTGGATTGGGTGGGGGAATATCCCGGACTTGAATTACTGGATGCCGGTGGAAATGCCTGGAAGAGTTTTACCATTCCGGCCGGGCTTGCAGGGTTGAAGTACTTGTATCTGGCAGATAACAAGCATTTGAAAGACCTCAAAATTGAGCCTGAATTAAAAAATCTGGAAATTTTATCCCTGAGAAACAACCAGTTGAGGTATGCTCCGGTAGATACCATTTTGTCCAGTCCATTAAAGGCACTTTATTTGGCTGGAAATGCCCCGAAAAACATCCCCAAGGTTTTTGTGGGAGATTATGAATCTTACTCCGCTTATAACTGCCTGGAAGAAGCCCTTACCTGGTTTCAGGACCTGAGGGATTACCCGTCGGAAGAAAACAAGGTAATCAAATTAATGCTGACGGGTAATGGTAACGCAGGCAAAAGCACCCTGCTCTGCGCGATGAAAAACGGTAAATGCGATTGCGTTCCCGACCATCAATCTACCCATGGCGTAGTAACTGAAACGTTGGAAGAACCGGAGGTGACATACAATGTTTGGGATTTCGGAGGACAGGAAGTATACCACGGCACCCACCGGCTTTTTGTGTCCTCCGAGGGGCTTCAAGTCATCCTGTTCGACCCGGAAACGGAAGAAAAAGCCAGGAAATCAGAACCGGTCAGGGACCGTATAGGCGATCATTTTTCCATTCATCATCCGGTTGATTACTGGTTTGAAACCGCACAGGAACTCGGGCCCGACAGCCGGTTTATTTTGGTCCAGAACAAAAAGGATCAATTTCAGGAAAAGGACCGCCTGATTCAACAATACGCAGACGAGAAAAAAGCTGATTTTGTGCATCTGAGCGCTAAAACCGGCGAGGGCATGAAGATTTTTAAGGCTTATCTGGAGGGCAACTCAGGAGTGCTCCCTGAGTTTGGCATGCTCATGCCGGAATCCTGGCTGAAGGTAAGGGAGTTCTTCATCCATAACCTGAAAAGCGAACCCAATATTAAACTCATCTCGAAACAGGATTTCCTGACGCTCTGCGACCGCCACGGGGTAAGAGAAAATACCCGGGACCTGCTCTTTACCTATTTGCGTCATTGCGGATTTTTATACCATCACGAGAACCTTGGCGACAGGATTATCGCCGACCAGCGTTGGGCCCTGGAGGCTATTTACAAGCCTTACGACCGTAAGAAGACGCATTTCAGGGAATTCAGAGATGCCTGGAAAGGCAAGATACAGGCATACAGGCTGTTCGAGGTGTTTGGTGAAGGCTATGATCCGGGAGCAAAAGGGCTCTTTCTTTCCTTTATGGAAAGCTGCGGCCTTTGCTTCAAGCTGAGCGTCTCTGAAAACCGGGAAGTTTCTGAAACCGACGTTTTTGTATTCCCTGAGTTTTTGCCCCCGGATAAACCGGATCATTTAATAAGTGACTGGGCGCAAAAGGCCCGGGACGTCCATATTTTCCGCTACCGGCTGCCCTCGCCCAATTATTATCTGATACAATCTTTCATAACAGCTTTGGGCAGGAAGACAAAAACTGAAAATATCTGGCGAAATGGCATCCATGTCTCCACCACCAGTGATGGCTGGTTTAAGGTTGAAATGGATTACAGCCAAAAGGCGCTGATCTTGTCCATTGAACAAAGGGCAATGGAAAAATGGCTGATTGCCATTCTGGAAGAGTTCAGACTGAAAAGGGAAGGAATTTCCTGGGAATTATCCAAAGATAACGGGCTGAGCTTTCACCAATTTGATCAGGAGGAGTGGAAGAAAAACAGGGAGAAACAGCAGTTGCCGGAAGTTGTTCAGGAGCGTTCACACGAGGGCAAAAAAAACCTGCCGGAAATGATGCCCGATGAGCAGCCGGCGCCCGACGAAAACATCGTCCTGATTGGCAAAAGAAGTGCAGAACCCGATCGGAAATCCGACCAGAAAAAGGTTTTGTTTGTTACCGCTAATCCTGAAGACAAAGACGTGTACAAACATGTAGGAGAAGAAACCAAGCGGATCAAGGAGAGCCTGAAACGGTCGAAAAAGCGGGACTATTATCAGCTTCAAAACTGTTTCGCTACCCAAACCAGGGATTTAAGAAGAGAACTGCTCGATATTTCACCTTCGATCGTTCATTTTTCCGGACATGGATCGGATCGGGGAGAAATCATCCTGGAAGACATGTACGGCAGCGGGTTGGAAGTAAATATCAGAGCACTGGGTAATCTGTTCGAATTGTTCAGCAACTCTATCGAGTGCGTCGTGCTGAATGCCTGCTATTCAGAAATACAGGCAAAAGAAATTGCCAAACATATAGGCTATGTGGTCGGCCTGAGCGGGAAAATGCCCAGAAAGTCCGAAATCGCCTTCTCGGAGGCATTTTATGATGGAATTGGCGCCGGACGTGGTTTCAAAGACGCTTTTGATCTTGGTATAAACGCCATACAACTGGATAATCTGGAAGGAGAAAACATCCCAGTGCTGATTTCGAAAAAAGCTCCGTTCCAATGATCCCCCCCACCCGCCCCGTCCACCACCAAGCCATCCCCGGCACCCCAGGCTTCGACATGGTCTTTGTCGAGGGCGGCTCTTTTTTGATGGGAGGTGAAAAGTATGATTGGGAAAAACCTGTCCATCCGGTGCAAGTGAGCGATTGCTGGATGGGCCGGCACCCGGTTACCCAATGGCTCTGGGATGCTGTGCTGAAATTGGGCAACCCCTCCTATTTCAAAGGCAAAAACCGCCCGGTCGAGAATGTCAGCTGGTACGATGCCGCCGTTTTCTGCAATGCCCTCAACAAGTTGTGCGACTACGAGCCATGCTATTTCGGCGATCCGGAATTTAAAAGCCTTTTCGGGAAAACCGGTGAGGGTTATTCCCTTCCCAACGAGGGTGAAGTATTCCGCAAAGTAGCTGCCAAAGGCTACCGCCTCCCCACCGAGGCGGAATGGGAATACGCCGCCCGCGGCGGCAAAGACCCCGAAAAACGCGCCCGTTTTGAATACGCCGGAGGCGAAAAGCTGGATGAATTGGGGTGGTATGACGATAACAGCCACGGCGAAACCAAGCCGGTGGGCCTTAAACTGCCCAACGAATTGGGACTTTGCGATATGAGCGGCAATGTATGGGAATGGTGCGAAGACCAATGGCATTCAAATTACAAGGGCGCCCCGGCAGACGGCTCCGCCTGGGTGGGCAGGGAGCAGGGTACCCACCGCGTGGTCCGCGGCGGCAGCTGGTTCGGCTCCGCTGAGTACTGCCGCACCGCGCTCCGCTACGACCGCTGGCCGCGGTTCCGCAACGGCCGTCTCGGCTTCCGCCTCGCCTTGTCTTACCCTCCAGTTTAGGTGGTCTGTTCGTCCGAAAAATCCTGTGAGCGAGCGAAGTGCATCCGCAGTGCGGAACAGGCGGAGCGGGAGCGGAGCCGGTGAAGCAC
>JBAQQB010000143.1:0-16882 GCA_049306275.1 Saprospiraceae bacterium
ATTCAAAATAAAACATCTTCGCCGCCGAAGGCGGCGGGACATGCTGAATAGAAACGTGAATGATATGGAAAAAGAAGGTCCTTCCCCTTTGCGCATTTTGTGGATCATGGTCTTCGTGCTGTTTGCCGTGGTCGCATCCCGGTTCCTGCTTGCTTTCGGCCGGATGTTCCTGGTTTTGGCAGGCGTAGTCCTGCTGGGATTCGGGGTGTATTGGCTCTACCAATTCATAGGCGCAAGGTTGGCGCAACGCCGGCATGCCAGGAGTACGGAGGGCGTCATCGAGGCCCGGATCGAGCGTTGCCAGGCGGAGATCGGGAAAAACCGCACCGCTATTCACGAGATCAAAAAGAATATCGCCGAACTGGAGGAGAAGCTGGAGAAGACCATTCAGGCCAGCGAGGAAAGCCGGCAGCACACCCGCAGGCTCATCGCCGGCTTTCAGGCGGAAATGGAGCTGCGGCGAGCCAAAGTGCATTTTCTCGAAACCTGCGTGCGCAAGCTCCAGACCATCCTGCAAAACTACGAGCTGAGCAAGGCCCTTGCCCAGAAAAAGGAAGAACTGAAAATGCTCCGCGAACAAAACCTCGACGATATCGCCGATCTGGAGGAACTGCGCAGCCATATCGAATACGACCGCACCTATCTGGAGACCATCGACAACCTCTCCAACCGCATGCTGGGCACGCAATCACTGGAAACTGTCCACGCCCTCAAAAAGGAGCTGGAAGAAATGACCCGATCGCTCGATGAAAGTATATAAGTACGCTGTATTCTTCGCTATCCTCCTGCTGGCGGGCTGCTCGCAGCAGGAAGCTCCCCGCCGCTACCTCTTTCTGGGCCATCCCTACCGCTGGGTGGAGGCAGGCAACCGCGTCGATTCCCTCGCCGAAGCCCTTCCACTGGATAGCTACGACCAGATCTGGCTGGGCGGCGACGTGTGCAGCCGCACAACTGAAAAGCGCGAAACCCTGGCTTACCTCGACAGCCTTTTCCGCTTCGAAAAGGGGAACGTACACTGGGCCTGGGGCAACCACGATATCATGTTCGGCAATGAAGACTGGCTCCGGGAAACCACCCGCCGGCCGGATCATTACGCCGAGTGGGTCGACGGCATGCTGCTGCTCGTGCTCAACACCAACCTGCTGCAGTGGCCCGAGGCCAATCCCGATTCCACTTTTTGCGAGAGGATGGAGGAGCAGTACCAGATGATACAAACCGTCGCGGATACCATCCAGGCGGCCTCCCACCTGGTTATCCTTCACCACATGTGCCTGCTGACCAATGAAATGACGGGGAATAGCATCGGCCTCGATACCGTCTTCAATTTCTATAAATCCTTCCTGAAATGGCACTGCCATCCCGACACCGCTACCTTTGAAAAAGCAGTTTATCCGCTGCTCGCCCGCATCCAGCAAAAAGGCATTCAGGTCGTATTGGTGGGAGGCGACCTGGGCATGCGCTCCAAGGCCTTTGAGTACCAAACTCCCGATGGCGTCTGGTTCCTGGGCTCAGGCATCAATAACTCCGTAAACCCCGCCTATGCCCCCTCGTATGTGACGAATTTTGGGGAAGACCGGATTTTGGAGTTTACGCTTGACCCCGAGACAAAGGCACTGAGTTGGAAATTTTTGCTGATTGAAGATAAGTTGAGGAGGTGAGAAGGTGAGGAGTGGAATCTCCACTTCTCACCTCCTCACCTTCTCATCTTCATTTCCCTGCCGCCCTAAACTCCTCCCACGTCTTCGTCTCATACGTTTCATCAGCGATAAAATGGAGTTCCTTCATGATATCATCGGGCATTTTATAGCCGGGGGAGACGGTGATGATCTCGAATTTTTCGTTGAGATAGACGACTGAGGGGTACGACATGCGGCCGTTGAGCAGTTGGATGGCCAGTTCATGGGCGCCGCGGCGGCCGTAGGGTTGGAATTTAAACGTATAGCCGTCGTATACAATATCCTCCTTCTGTTCTGCGTCGAATTTGACGGGGTAGAAGTGTTGCTGCAAATATTCGCTGACAGTTGGGTCGGAGAAAGTGGTGGCGTCCATCTTCTTGCACCAGCCGCACCAGTCGGTATAGACGTCGACGATGATCTTTTTAGGTTCTTTTTTATTGGCAGCCACGGCCTCTTCCCAGGTATACCATTTGAGCCCTTCTCCCGCCGTTTGCGGGCTGAGGGAGGGGCGCTGCACGAATGCATAGACGAGCGCTGCGACGAGGATCAAAGCGAGAACGGGAAGAACCTTTTTCATTGAAAAACATTATTTGATGGTGAATAATATTTAAAAAATTGGAGTGGGCGGGCACGGCCCGCCCACTCCAATTTACAAAGGAATAACCCATTATGAAAAAAATAGTTGTTGCCATTGGAGGATCGAGCGGATCGATCTACGCGAAAGTGCTGCTCGACAAGCTTCAGGGCTTGAGGGAGCAGGTCGCCGCAGTGGGAGTGGTCATGTCGAAAAATGCGGCTTTCAATTGGGAGTACGAGTTGGGCGACCGTTCTTTTGAGAAATATCCCTTTACTTTTTACGAGGCGAATGATTTCATGGCCCCCTTTGCCAGCGGTTCGGCCCGGTATGATGCGATGATCGTCTGCCCTTGCTCGATGGGATTGATGGGGCGCATCGCGCAGGGCATTTCCAACGATCTGGTGACACGAGCCGCCGACGTCATGCTCAAAGAGCGCCGCCGCCTGATCCTGGCGCCGCGGGATACCCCTTACAACCTGATCCACCTGGAAAACATGCGCACCCTGACCCTGGCCGGCGCCATCATTTGCCCGGCGAGCCCCTCGTTCTACAGCCGTCCGCAAACGATCGAAGAGGCGGCGGCGACGGTGGTGGACCGGATATTGGACCTTGCTGGGCTGGAGATTTCTTCCTACAGGTGGGGAGAAGAAGGGGAATGACTATATTTGCCGGGAAAAAACCAATAAACATGCGCATAGCTATCGTACTTTTCATCACTGGTTTGCTGTTGAGCTGCGGAACGCCCAAACAGAGCGTGGAAACAACCGCGGCGGCGGCGCCGGAAAAAACAACAGACATACAAATGGATTCACTGAGTTACAGCGTGGGCATTCTGGTCGCCCAAAACCTCAAGAGCCAGGGATTTGACAAACTCGACGCCCCCAGCCTGGCGCAGGGCATCGCCGATGTGCTGAGCGGCGCGGAGACCCGGCTCGACGTGAACCAGGCCAACGCGGTGGTTCAGGGTTATATGATGGAAAAGAGCCAGTCTGCAGGTAAGGAGAACCTGGAAAAAGGCCGCAAGTTCCTCGAAGAGAACGGCAAGCGCGAAGGGGTCGTCACCCTGCCCAGCGGGCTGCAGTACGAAGTCATCAATGGAGGCAACGGTCCTTCGCCCAAGGCCACAGATAAGGTGACCGTTCACTACCACGGCACCCTCATCGACGGCACGGTGTTCGACAGCTCCGTGGAGCGCGGCCAGCCCGCCACCTTCCCCGTCAACGGCGTCATCAAAGGCTGGGTGGAAGCCCTGCAACTCATGAAAGTTGGCGATAAGTGGAAGCTCTTCATCCCCTCCGAGCTGGCCTACGGCAGCCGCGGCGCGGGCGGAGATATCGGACCCAACGAAGTCCTCATTTTCGAAGTGGAACTGCTGAGCATCAACTAAACCATGCATATCGACATCATCACCGTGCTTCCGGAGCTGCTCGAAAGCCCTCTGAGCCACTCCATCCTGAAGCGGGCCCGTGACAAGGGCCTGCTCGAGGTGGAAGTGCACAACCTGCGCGACTACGGCCTGGGCCGTCACAAGCAGGTCGACGACTACGCCTTCGGCGGCGGCGCAGGCATGGTGATGATGTGCGAACCCCTCGCCAACTGCCTCGACGACCTCAAGGCCAAACGTTTATACGACGAAATAATCTACATGACCCCCGACGGGGAACGGTTGAACCAGAAAATGGTCAACCGCTTGTCGCTTCAGAAAAACCTGCTCATCCTGGCAGGGCATTACAAAGGCATCGACGAGCGGATCAGGGAACAGTACGTCACCATGGAGATCTCTATCGGCGACTACGTGCTCTCCGGCGGAGAACTCCCCGCCGCCGTGCTGGTCGACGCGGTGGGCCGCCTCATCCCCGGCGTGCTCAACGATGAAACCTCAGCCCTGCTGGATTCTTTTCAGGACAACCTGCTGGCGCCTCCGGTCTACACCCGCCCCGCTGAGTTCAGGGGCTGGAAAGTGCCCGATATTCTGCTTTCCGGCAATACGCCCGCCATCGAAGACTGGCGGCATGAACAGGCCCTTTTGCGCACACAGGTGCGAAGGCCCGACCTGTTGAATGAGGAGGAATGAAATCCTTTTCTTATTTTTATTGTTGTGAAAGGAATAGAAAATCTCCAGGTTATGATGAGAAAACAGGCACTTATCTGGCTTTCCGCCCTTCTTCCGCTTTTCCTTCCCGCTCAGATTACCCTCGTTAACCCCTCTTTTGAAGGGGACGAGCCGCAGGACGCTACCGTGCCCGCCGGGTGGCATGCCTGTAAAGCTGGTACCACGCCCGATATTTTGCCCGGGGTTTGGGGCGTGTACCATGAACCTGCTGATGGAGAGACCTTTGTAGGGCTTATCACTCGCTCCGACGGCACCTGGGAAAGCATCGGACAGCGCCTCAGCGCACCTGCCGTGCCCAGGGAGTGTTATATCATTTCCCTCGACCTGGCCTATTCTGATACTTATGCTGGGTATAACAATCCCATCAAACTGCGCATCTGGGGCGGCGCCTCGAAATGCGCCAGGACCCAGCTTTTGGCAGAATCGCCTCTTATCGACCATGAGGACTGGTCGACCTATACCTTTCAGTTTACGCCTAAAGAACCGATCTACTACCTCATCTTCGAGGCCTTCCACTCCGACGAGCCCGATTTTTCGCACATGGGAAACGTTATGATCGACCATGTACGGCCCATCAAGGTCTGCATCCGGGCAGATGCGGGCGGGGAGGAAGCGCAGGCAGATCGATTCTGATCACTCGCTTTTGGACTTGATCTCCTGCATGATCCGCTCGGCCTCTTTCATGATGTCGTCCATGCCCCGGTTGATTTCTTTCACTTTGTCGGCTTTTTCCTGGGTGTCGGCAGCTGTCTCCTTGACCTGATCTAACTGGTTTTGGAGATCTTTACGCTGTTGCTCCAGCTGCTGGATATCGTCGACATATTCGGGCGCTACTTCCCTTGCGGTAGATTCCAGGTCGCTGAACAGGCCGCGCATTTTCTGAATCGCGTTATCGTATTTGCCTTCATCGAATTTCTCCTTTTCCGACTTCAGCAGGTCCTTGACAGCGACGCCGACGTCCTTGACTTCCTGGAAGATCTCTTTGGCATTGCTCTTTTCTTCCGGCGTGCCGAAAAAGAAGTTGTAGCCCAGTACGAAAATCACTACGACAGCGAGTACTTGAAGAATTGTCTTGATCATTGTTGATGAATTTTCAGTCAGTTCAAAGATAAAACATTCGCCGTTCTCAAAAAATTTCTTTGCGGAACCGCATTTTGCCCGTGGCTGTTAGAGAATGAAGGGAATTTTGAGATTTTAATATATTTTCGCAGCGGCCTAACGACAAGAAACATGGAATACAACCCGCGAGAGATCGAAAAGAAATGGAAACGCTATTGGGAAGAGCAAGGCGTTTATCAGGTGACCCATCAGAGCGACAAACCCAAATACTACGTATTGGATATGTTCCCCTACCCATCCGGGGCAGGCCTCCACGTGGGGCATCCGCTGGGGTACATCGCTTCAGACATCTATGCCCGATACAAGCGGCATCAGGGATATAACGTGCTCCATCCGATGGGCTACGACGCCTTCGGCCTCCCCGCGGAACAATATGCCATTCAAACCGGCGTGCACCCTGCACATTCTACCGCAGAGAACGTCGCCCGCTATCGCGCCCAACTCGAAAATATCGGTTTCTCCTTCGACTGGAGCCGCGAGGTGCGCACCTGCGATCCCCAATACTACAAGTGGACGCAGTGGATATTCCTGCAATTGTTTGAGCACTACTACGATCTGCAGGCCGGCAAGGCCCTGCCCATTTCCGGGCTGGTAGCGCGTTTCGAGGCCTCTGGTAATGAAGGTCTGGAAGCCGCTTCCTCCCCAGTGAAGGCTTTTACGGCGGCCGACTGGAAAGCCATGACGCCCGCAGCCAAAGACGAGATGCTGATGAACTATCGCCTCGCCTACCGGCAGGTGACCTACGTCAACTGGTGCGAAGCCCTGGGTACAGTACTGGCCAACGACGAGGTCAAGGACGGCGTGTCGGAACGCGGCGGCTTCCCGGTGGAGCGCAAGCCCATGCTCCAGTGGTCGCTGCGCATCACCGCCTATGCGGAGCGCCTGCTCAACGACCTCGACACCCTGGAATGGTCGGATTCCATGAAAAAAATGCAGAGCAACTGGATCGGCCGCAGCGAAGGGGCTCAACTTTTCTTCCCCATCGCTGGCTCCGAAAAGAAGATAGAAATATTCACCACCCGTGCTGATACCATTTTTGGCGCGACTTTCATGGTGCTGGCGCCCGAGCACGAGCTGGTGGCAGAACTGACCCATTCTTCCCAAAAAGAAGAGGTCAGCGCCTACGTCAAATACGTCAACAGCCGTTCGGAGCGGGAAAGGGTGGCGGAGAAAGAGATCACGGGCGCCTTCCTGGGCGCTTATGCCATTAATCCTTTTACCGGGTCCGAAATTCCAATCTGGATCAGCGAATATGTGCTCAAGGACTACGGCACCGGCGCCATCATGGCCGTGCCCAGCGACGACGACCGCGACTTCCGCTTTGCGCAGCACTTCCAGCTGCCCGTGATCGACATCATCGACAAATCGGCTTTCCCCGGTGCAGCCAGAGAAGACAAGGTGGGCGTGATGATCAACTCCGGTTTCCTCACCGGTATGCAGGTTCCCGATGCCATCCCGGCCATCCTGAAACAGATAGGGGAAATGGGCATCGGAAAGCGCAAGGTCAATTACAAACTGCGCGACGCCATCTACAGCCGGCAGCGCTATTGGGGCGAGCCTTTCCCGGTGGTCTACGATGCCGACGGCGTAACCCATGCCATGGCAGTGGAAGAACTGCCGCTCGAACTGCCCGAAATCGAAGATTTTCAGCCCAGCGGCGGCGGGAAGTCGCCCCTGGCCCGCAATGAAGCCTGGGTCAACCTGCCCGGCGGAGGGCGGAGGGAAACCGACACCATGCCCGGCTTCGCCGGCTCGTCCTGGTACTTCCTCCGCTATATGGACCCCCACAATGACAAGGCCTTTGCTAGCCATGACGCCCTGTGGTACTGGCGCGACGTCGACCTCTACATCGGCGGCACGGAGCATGCGGTGGGGCACCTGATGTATGCCCGCTTCTGGCACAAGTTCCTCTACGACAGAGGTCTCGTGCCCACGATCGAGCCCTTCCGCAAACTGGTCAACCAAGGGATGATCCAGGGCGTGATCGAATATCTCTACCTGCAAAAGGAAAAGGTCAACGGCATTAACCGTTTTGTCTGCGCCAATCTCGTGGGCGACAACAAAGACGGCTATGCCCGGATTCCCATCCATGTGGAGTTTGTGCGTGACTATGGTTCGGCGGGTTCGTATATCGATGCTGATGGTATTCAAAAATTCATCGAGTGGCGGCCCGAATACAGGGACGCTATTTTCGAAACCGAACAGGGTACCTATCAAGCGGGTGTCTTCACTCCCAAGGGCGGAGAGACGGCGCCTCGGCTTGTCACAGCTTCGGAGGTGGGCAAGATGTCGAAGCGCTATTTCAACGTCATCAACCCCGACGATGTGGTGGAGCAATACGGCGCAGATTGTTTCCGCATGTACGAAATGTTCCTGGGCCCCCTGGAGCAGTCCAAACCCTGGGATACCAACGGTATCGACGGTGTGTCGAAGTTCCTGCGCAGGTTTTGGGGGCTGTATTACGATGAAAAAGGCGATTGGGCCGTTACCGATGAAGAGCCCACCCGCGAAGAGCTCAAGGTGCTGCACCAGGCCATCAAAAAGGTCGGCGACGACCTGGAACGCTTCTCCTTCAATACCTGTGTGAGCGGGTTTATGATCGCTACCAACGAACTGCGCCGCCTCAACGTCCGCAAGCGGGCGATTCTTGAGCCAATGGCCGTGCTCATCGCGCCCTTCGCGCCGCACCTCGCCGAAGAACTCTGGCACGCCCTGGGGCATGCCGGCTCGGTGGTGGATGCGAAGTACCCGGAGTTGGAGGAATCCCATCTGACAGAAGACTCAATCACTTATCCGGTGAGTATCAATGGCAAGAAAAGAGCCACGATCGACCTGCCTGCCGAGATGCAGGCGGAGGAGGTCAAGGCGGCGGCATTGGAGAATCCGGTCGTGCAGAAATGGCTGGAAGGACAGACCGTGCGCAACGTTATTGTCGTGCCCAAACGCATGATCAATATCGTGGCAGGCTAAGTGTCCGGTTAATTTGCTATATTTGTATCCACCCCCGCATCATTCCGGCAAAAGACACAAAACTATGAGAAAGCTGGTCCAGGCAGAGGCGTAGCGCCGCCTGCCTCACACCTGTTTTCCCATCTCCCCTTCACTGACAAGAAAACTGGTATGAAACGGAATCTACTGACCTTTTTGGCATTCCTCCCCTTGTTTTCCATCCCCGGAAAAGGAATGGCAAATAGCGGCGCCTGCGATCCGCCCTTCCTGCTCTCCGTATCCAATATCACTACCAATTCGGCAACCCTGAACTGGGTGCCGTTGGGAACAGAAATGGAATGGGACGTAGCTGTCGTGCCCCAGGGTAGCCCTTCGCCCGCCCTCCCCACTTTGGCGGGTGTGACCTCTTTCCCCGTAATCCATCCAGGCCTGGCTTCCGGCGC
This sequence comes from Saprospiraceae bacterium, assembly GCA_049306275.1. Classification (GTDB taxonomy): domain Bacteria; phylum Bacteroidota; class Bacteroidia; order Chitinophagales; family Saprospiraceae; genus JADJTT01. The sequence continues at coordinate 8,878 of JBAQQB010000143.1, forward strand.
CGCTTACGACTTCTACGTCAGGGCGGTATGCGACTCGGTGCCGGGCAACTGGGCCAAGTTCAACAGTTTTTTCATCACCGGCCTCACTAACCCCTCCACTTGCCAGATGGGACTGCAAATCCCCGACAATAACTGCCGAACCTACCATATCTGGGTGGATAATGCGCCCGGCTTTGAAATGGGGAATGACGTGTTTTTGCGCGAAGTACGCGTCATCCTGCGGCATCAGTGGGACGATGACGTGGATATGAGCCTCATCTCGCCCGACGGGGTAGAGGTGGACCTGAGCTCAGACAATGGAGGCAACGAAGAGCACTATGGCAATCCCTTCGACCCTCAATGCGAGGAATACACCTCTTTCCTCAATATTCTGGCACAGAGCGCTTGCGAGCTGCCTTCCATCACGGAGGGGCAAGCCCCATTTATCGGCGCTTTCCTGCCGGAGCAACCCCTTACCCTGTTTCATACTGGAGCTAATCCCAACGCCGTCTGGCGCCTGAAAATTTGCGACGACGCCGGCGACGACACCGGCCGCCTCGAATTTGTCGAGCTGGTCTTTGCCCCTCTGGTCTGCCCTGCGCCATCCGCCGTAGCAGCCGCCCCTGACTCCACCTCCGCCCTGCTCTCCTGGACGCCGGGCGACTCCTGTCAGGGAACCTTAATTGAATACGGGCCTGTGGGCTTCATGCCTGGCCTTGACGAAAACCCGGGTCCCGGCGGTACGGTCGTTCCTGGCGCATGTCCGCCATTCGTCCTCACAGGATTGGACCCCGAAACGGAATATGAAATCTACATCCGCGAAGCCTGCTCCGGCGGAGGTTTTACGGCCAATAGCTGCCCCGTCGCGCTGACAACCCTTTGTTCGCCGCTGCCAGTTACCCAGTGGGAAGATTTCAATGACGAAGAGGTTTGCGTGGGAATCTGCTCTACGCCTTGTGAATTGCAGGGGTTTTGGATCAACAGCCGGGCAGACGCCCTTGATTGGCTGGCCGGAGAAGGCCCTACGGAAACGACGGGCACCGGCCCGGACGATGATTTTCCAGGAGGAGGGCGGTATATCTACCTGGAAGGTTCGGGCAATTGCCCTACCAACAGCCAGGCCGTGTTGTATTCACATTGTATGGAAATCGTGGCGCCGCCGGGTTCTTCCTGCCACTTTTCTTTTGACTACCATATGTTCGGGACCGCGGTCAACTCCCTGGCCCTGGAGATCACGATCGACGGCGGACAAAACTGGCAAGGGCTTTGGTCGCTTTCCGGCAACCAGGGCGACCAGTGGGTGCGCCAGTTTATCGACCTGAGCCCCTACCACGGCGAAAACGCTCAGTTGCGGTTTATAGGCAGGAAAGGAAGCAACCTGCGCAGCGATATCGGTCTGGACAACCTGATCTTTTATGGCTCCCTGGATCAGGGGGCGCCTTCGTACGTGTACTACCGCGATTTCGATCAGGATGGTTATGGCAATAGCGCTATCTACTTTGCTACCTGCGAACCCATCGCCCCCCCCGGTTTTGCCAGTCAGGGAGGCGATTGTGCCGACTCTTCTCCAGAGATCAGCCCGGGGCTTCCTGAAACCCCCTGCGATGGTTTCGATATCAACTGCAACGGGATGGACGATGAGTGGATACTCCCGCCTCCCCTTACAGAAAGCGATACGGTGTGTTCGGGCGATTTCGGAGTGGTGAGCGCCCAGGCAGCCTATGGCGGCATCATCATCTGGTACGATGCTCCGTCAGGGGGACAGGCGCTGGATACCGGTTTTTTCTATCTCCCTAATCCACCCTTCACTCAGATGGGCAACGATCCGGTGGTGTACACTTTTTACGCAGAGGAGGTCAACCCCTTTGGTTGCGCTTCGGCCGAAAGAGGAGAGGCGAGCATTACCGTGCTACCCCAGCCCGATCTTTTCATCCCGGACGGACAGCTGGAACCCATTTGTGCAGGTGATACTGTCGATCTTTCGGCCCTGATCTTCCAATTGCTCAATAGTTCACAGGCCAGTTTCAGCTTCCATACCGCTAATCCGCCCTCATCTGGAAACCAGATCGACCCGCTGGTCAACCCGCTGTTTTCCACTACCTATTATGTGTTGGCTACAGCGCCAGGTGGCTGCAACGATACCGATAGCGTTTTTGTAGAAGTAAAAGACAGCCCGATCGCCCAGATCAGCGGGGACAGCGAGTTGTGCAAGGGAACGGTCGGCCTGTTGCAGGTATCGGATGCAGGCAACGGGGTGTTGCCGTTCGACTACGTGTGGAGCAACGCTTCCAACGCTACCTCCATCGTCGTTGTTGGCAGTGGGCCGGTGGGCAGCGTTTCCACTTACAGTGTCACTATCACCGATGCCAGCGGATGCCGCTCGTCTGATTTCTTCGACGTGGAGATCATCGGCGCCATTTCTTCCGTATTGATCAATGAACAGGATGTGAATACCTGCGGCGGCAGCAATGGGGCCATCCAAATGAGCATCAACGGAGGCATCGCTCCTTTCCAGATCGCCTGGAGCGGCCCGGTATCGGGTTCGGCCATGTCCGCCTCCACAGTTTATCAAATAACCAACCTGACCCAGGGCACTTATTCCATCACGGTGACCGATAGTTCGCCCACGCCTTGCCCCTTCGTCGTTCCTTTTGCCATCGTAAACGGGCCGCAGGCTCAGGTCTCCATCACCTCCATCGAGCCGGTGAGCTGCTATGGCGCTATGGATGGCTGCATCGAGCTGAACGTAAGCGGGGTGAACCCGGTGGTGACCTGGAGCACCGGCGCCTCAGGAACCGAAACGCTTTGCGGTCTGAACGGCGGCATCTATTCCGTCACCGTGACGGATGGCGCCTGCGAGAATGTGCTCAGCAATATTATTGTGCAGGAACCCGATACCATGTCGGGAAAGATCGCTTTCCTTAAAAACGTGAGCTGCTTTGGCGCCATGGATGGGCAGATCATCGCGGTGGTGGGCGGCGGTACCGCGCCATACGATTATCTGTGGTCAAACGGGCAGACCACCCTGAACCTGATGAATGCTGGTCCGGGTTCTTACACCCTGACCGTCACCGATGCGCGGGGCTGCCAATTGACGCTTGGTCCTAATGAGATCACTGGTCCTCCGCCCATCGGGTTGACGATCCATGCGACGCCGGTACCCTGTACGGACGGGATTGGTGGAGCGTTGGAGGTCGTTGTTTCCGGAGGCGTGGACCCTTATGGTTATGCCTGGAGCACGGGCGCGAGTATTCCGGTCATTTCCAACCTCGAACCGGGCACTTACGACTTGACCGTTACTGACGTGACCGGCTGTTCGGTGACGACTTCCGCCGTGTTGCCCAACCCGCCGCCGCTTGTGGCAGAAGCCGATCCTATCGTATCGCCTTCGTGCTTCGGCGTAGCCGACGGGCAATTGGGCGTGTCGGTTAGCGGAGGGCTTCCTCCTTACTCCTATGTCTGGTCTACCGGCGATACCATTCAAGTGCTGACGCTTCCAGCAGGAGAGTACAGCGTCACCGTGACCGACGCCGCCGGGTGTACCATAAAAGTGGAAGCTATTGGGTTGAGCGCGCCCAATGCTGTCTCCGTAATTCCAGCTATTACGCCGGCATCCTGCCTGGGAGAGGACAACGGGCAAATTCAGCTGACGCCACAGAACGGGCAGCAGCCATTTGTCTACATGTGGGAAAATGGCGCCAGCGGTCCCCTGCTGACGGGGCTGGAGGCCGGAACTTACCCGGTCACCATCACGGATGCCAATGGCTGCGAAAGCGCATTGTCTTTTGAAGTACCTTTCAACCAGCCTATGTCGGCCAGCGTCTCGCCCCTGGGGCCCAATTGCGCCAACGGGGCCAATGGTAAAGTATTCCTCAACGTCGTCGGCGGCACGCCGTTTTACAGTTATTCCTGGAACAGCGGGCAGCAGACCAAAGACCTGCTCGACGTGCCAGCGGGCGTTTATGTTTGCACCGTCACCGATATGGCAGGTTGCCTGCTCATTATCGATACGGTGGAATTACAGAATCCGGATCCCATTCTGATCGAACTGCTCGCGATCGACTCTATCTCCTGCTCCGGTTCGGCCGACGGATTGATCGATATGCAGGTTTCCGGGGGCTTGCCACCCTACCTTTACACCTGGACGAACGAAGCCACAACGGAAGACTTGAGCGGAGTGGGCGGAGGCGCCTACATGCTGACGGTGGAAGACGCCCTGAACTGCGCCGTCAACGGACCGATAATTGTGCTGCCCGAACCTTCACCCCTGCAAATTACGGCTGAAGCCGTCGACAATATCATCAATTGCCAGTCCAATACGATCGATACCCTGTTCGTGCAGATTTCCGGGGGCTCGGCGCCCTACCAGATCACCTGGAGCAACGGACATACCGATCCCTTTGTGCTGGGCAGTCCGCCCGGCGATTATTCCGTGACGGTCACCGATGCGCAAGGTTGCTCCGACAGCCTCAGCTCCCTCAAAGTACCCGAGCCGGTGGCTTTTCTGACCCTGAGCATCTCTACCGATTTCTCGTTTTCTGGCGATTGCGAAAACCCTGCCTCTTCAGCTTCGCTGAAAGTCAACATCAACGGTGGGCAGGCGCCGTTCCAATACAACTGGAGTTCGGGGGTGCAAGGAATGACGAACAGCCATACGCTTGTGCTCAATAATTTGCAGGAAGACAGTTATTCCGTCACGGTTACCGACGCCCAGGGATGCGTGGCGCAGACCAATCCCGTGCAGGTGAATTTCCCCGAGCCCTTAAATGTCGTCGTGACCGGTTCAACCATCGGGGATGTGAGCTGCAAATTCGGGAGCAATGGTTTCATTCACCCGCTGGTTAACGGCGGGCAACAACCTTATCAGTTCATTTGGGAAGACCAGACCGGAGCAACGGTGGGCATTGCCCAATACCTCGACAGTATCCCCGCAGGCATTTACACTTTGACCGTGATCGACCAGAATGGATGCGTCAGGGAGGCCGGCGGGCTGGAGGTGCAAGAGCCCCTCGCCGAACTCTCTGTCTCCGTCACCGTCGGCCAGATTGACTGTTTTGGCGACGGCAATGGTTCTATCGCCGCTTCGGCCTTTGGCGGCACGCCATTGTATTCCTATGCCTGGAATATCCCGGGAACGGGGGCGGTGCAGCAGAACCTGCAACCAGGCCTCTATTTCCTCACAGTTGAAGACAATGCCGGTTGCATGGTAGCAATTGACTCTATAGAAATTACCTCCCCCGAGTCTCCGCTTACCCTCGACTCTGCCGTGATTTCGCCCATCCTGTGCCATGGGGCGGGAGATGGGGCAATTGACATTGGCGTATCCGGTGGAACTCCTCCTTACGATTACATCTGGAGCAACGGCAAACTTACCGAGGACATTGGCGGTTTGGGTCCTGGCAACTACAAATGCACCATCGTCGACGCGAAAGGATGCCAACTGGCGACCCCTGTGTTTAGTCTTACCAACCCGCCGGCACTGGTTGTAACGGAAATAGTGATCGACACAGCTACTTTTGGCCTGAGCGATGGGGCGCTGGAAGCCCTGGTGGAGGGCGGCGCAACGCCCTATTCCTACCTCTGGAGTTCGGGCGATACTACTTCGATGGCTGATTCGCTTGCGTCAGGCGCCTATTCGCTTACCATTACCGATGCCAATGGATGTATTTTCGAAGTGCAGGTCTACCTGCCATTCCGGATCATTGACGGTACCTCGGAGGCATTTGGGAAGGGCTGGCGGGTTTACCCCAATCCGGCCAGCGATTGGGTGTGGATAGAACTGCCGGACGGACTTGGCCGCGAGGCTGAGATCAGGTTGTGGGATGCCTGGGGCAGGCTGCTAAGGGCCGAAGCCCTGGCGGATCCTTCCATTCAGGCGTATGCGCTCGACCTGGCAGGTTTGCCATCGGGAACCTACAGGCTGGAACTCACCACAGGCGGACAGGCGGTGGCCAGGAGCTGGCTCCTCGTGCAGGCTACTCGATGATGGCGAAGGTGGTGCGCCGGTTTTTCTGGTGCTCCTCCTCCGTGCACTGGGTGCAGATGCAATCGACGGCAGGGACTTCTTCTCCGAAACCGGCGGCTTGCAAACGGGAGGCGTCGACTCCTTTAGTGATAAGGAAGTCAACTGCCGACTGGGCCCGGCGCTGCGAAAGTTCCTGGTTGTAGCGGGAAGTGCCCCGGCAGTCGGTATGCGAGCCAAGGCGGATACGGATATCCGGGTTGAGCAGCAGGTCGGCGGCCAGCTGGTTGAGGGTAGGCTCCGCATCGGGGCGTATCTCCCAGCGGTCGAAGTCGTAGTAGATGTTCTCCAGCACGATCTCTTTTTCCACAAACAGGCGGTCGAGCACGATCTCAAGCTCGTAGCGCTGCACGGGGTTTGAGGGGTCGCGGCCCAGTCCCGCAGAGGAAAAGACGGCTTCTTTGTTCCAGTATCCCTCCTTCGTCGCCAGGAAGCGATATGTGGCGTTTTCTTTCATTTCTATGGACACCAGGCCATCTTCGCCGATGGTATAGGTGATGGGTTTGCCGTTGTCCAGGATTTGCAGTTGGGCGCCGGCCAGCGGTTTCCGGCCCAAAAGGGGGCTGTTGGGGTTGGCGGGGTCCTGGAAGATCTTCTCCAGCACGTAAATGTCGAGAAAAAGCTGGTAGACCAGCGGCGGAGCGGGCTCGGCGGCAGGTGGCTGCTCGGCGGTTTTTCTTTTTTCGGCGAGAAAGATATCGTCGCTTCCGTTGCGGTTGGAGGAAAACCATGCCTGCAATTGCTTCTCCTCCTCCGGCGTGCGACTGGAGATGCAGAATCCGAAATCGTCGGAGCCCGAGTTGATGGGCGGTTTGATGTTGTAGGGCGACGACCAGTTGGCGTTGCTCATTTTAAAGGCCTTGAAAATGTCGAGTCCCCCCATTCCCGGATGCCCGTCGGAAGCGAAGTAGAGGGTGTCGCCGTCGAACCAGGGAAATTGCTCGTTGCCCGGCGTGTTGAGGGCCCGGCTCATAAGTTTGGGCTCGCTCCAGCCGGTGGGACTTCTTTCTGTCATGTACAAATCATAACCGCCCCAGCCGTCGGGATCGTTGGAGGTAAAAACCAGGGTATTGCCGTCGGCTGAAAGGGCGGGATGGCCGTAGTTGATGTAATCTTGCTGGAAGGGGAGGGGCGTGGCTTCCTGCCATTGACCGTCTTCTTTTTTGGCGTACATCACCTGGCAGTATTGGTCGGCGCGCTTGACGTCGGTGGTGCAGCGGGTGAAGAAGACTTCTTCGCCATTGGGGCTGAAAAGGGCGGTTCCTTCGTTGGAAGGGGTATTGAGGGCAGGGGATTCGAGCGGTACGACCATCTGGGTTTTCAGGTCGGCGATGAAGAGGTCTGAGAAATCCTTTCCCGTCCAGAAATAGGTATCATCGCCGGTGGCGCTGCTGCGGTCGGAGGTGAAGACGAGTTGTTGGGCGCCGTAGGGCGAAGGGGCGTAATCGGAGAAGTTGCTATTGAATTCGGCAGGCGAGACGCGAATGGAGCGGTCGGGGTTTTTGAGCCAATCGAGGGCGTTTTGGCAGGCCGTGATCTCTTTGCGGTATTCGTAGGGGCTGCCGATCTCCAGGCCGAGTTCCTTGAAGGCCGACATGGCTTCTTCATATTGCTGGTTGCGTTTGAGCGCGTAGGCGTATTCGCGCAAGGCTTCGGCGCCGTATTGGTTGTCATAGGCGATGCGGTACCAGCTGATACTGGAGGGGCTTTGGCGCATTTGCTTGTAGCTCTCGGCGATGAGGAAAGCCAGTTTGCCTTTTTCCACGCGGCTGTTTTCCTTTTTGTAATCGCGTTGGAGCAGGTCGGCTGCCACGGCGTATTGCCGGCGTTCGAAGGCCAGGCGGCCGTCTTTCAGTTTTTGGGAGAAGAGGAACAGGGGAGACAGCAGGAGCAAAAAGAGCGGTACCAAACGCATCATCGGGTTTACTTTTTACCCATTTTAACGCCTGTTGGCGGTCTTTGTTGCTACGAAAGAAAAGCGCCGTTCCGCAACAGGTGCGGAAC
>JBAQQB010000144.1:0-20173 GCA_049306275.1 Saprospiraceae bacterium
TATGCCCGGGAGAAAAAGATTGATCTCGTCGTGCTGACCGCCTTGCAACGAAGGTTTTACGAACGTTTCTTTCACCGGAGCGTCACCAAACGGCTGCTGATCAACTCCAAGCTGCCGTTGCTGGTCGTGCCTTCCAAATCCCAGGCAGGCGCTCCTCAATAAAAGGGGCCCTATGAAGAATATCCTCGTTCCCACCGACTTTTCAGACAATGCCATGAGCGCTTTCCGCTTTGCGCTGGAAATGGCGCCTGTTCTGCGAACCAATATCGATCTGGTGCATGTCTATCCCCTCCCCGACACGGAAGTGGCCGGTGGTATCCGCCTGCACGAAGCCGAGGAAAAGTGGATGGATGAGTTCTTGCGCACAGGTCTGGCAGGTATGGATACGCCTGTGCGGGTGAGCGCCCGGCTGCTTCAGGGCATCACAGAAGGGCAGCTCGTCAGGAACTCAGCCTCTCCCGACGTCGAGATGATGGTCATGGGCGCCGAAGGCAGCGGCGGCATCGGGAAAAAATGGTTCGGCAGCATAGCTGAAACCGTGGCCCGGCAGGCGCACTGCCCCGTGATGCTCATTCCGGAAGGCGTGTCGTTCAAAGGTTTTCACCACATCCTTTTCGCCAGCGACTACACCTCGGCCGATCCCGGCGTACTCGATATGCTGGTTAATTTCGCCGGCCGCTTCCATGCCAGCATCCACTTCGTGCACGTGGAGAAACCCGGCGAGGGCGCCGAATACGCGAAAATCGAACAACGCATCATGGACTATCTCTTCCGCAATGGCGCTCCTGCCTTTTCTTTCCAGATGACCTGCGTTCATGCCGACCGCATCGCTGAGGGCCTGAGCGGCTATGCCGGCCAAAACCATATCGGCCTGATCGTCATGGTGGCCTCGCAGCGCTCTTTCTGGGAAACCCTCTTCCGCCACAGCTATACCAAAGAGATGATCCTTCGATCCAGGATACCTTTAATGGTGTTTCATATGAAAAATCAGCAGTCATGAAAAATATTCTCGTTCCCATCGACTTTTCGGAGAATGCGCGCAACGCACTGGCCTATGCCATTGACCTGGCCGGGCGCTTTCAGGGCAAAATTTTCCTGTTGCACGCTTACCGGGTGCCTACCAAGACCGGGGTTTTCGCCTCGTTTGAGGAACAGATCCTCGGGGAGATACGACCGGAGATGAAGGAATGGGAAGACTGGACCCGGGAGCGCCTCGGGGAGGGATCTTCTGTTACCTCCTTCCTGGTGCGCGATGATGTCGAGCACGCCGTTTCGGCTTTAGCCGGCAAGCAGGCCATCGACCTGATCGTCATGGGCACCCAGGGCGCCAGCGGGATACGGGAAGTGTTTCTGGGCAGCAACACTTCCGCTGTGCTCAACTACGCAGCCTTGCCGCTTCTGGCAGTGCCCGAAGGGTGTAAAAACTGCCCGCTCAAAACCATCGTCTTTGCCGTCGACGACCTCGATATCGTTTCTTCCGAAGCGCTTCAGCCGCTTATCAAACTGGGCCGGGGCCTGCCTGCCCGCATTCTGGTATATCACCTGGAAGAGGAAGAAGACACTGGGGTCGACCCTGCGCTGGAAGCCCTTTTGGAGGGGATCGACCATTCCTTCCACTTCGAGCCGGGGGGCGGCGATGTCAACGAGCGAATCAACCAGTTCGCACGGCAGTACAAGGGCGATCTGCTGGTCATGCTGCGACGGCAGAAAGGCTTTTTCCAGCGGCTTTTCCAGGGCAGCGTCACCACCAAAGAGGTGTTCAACAGCCCTGTCCCCCTGCTGGTGCTGATAGAAAAAGGGGCCGGTTGATCCGGCCCCTTTTTCTTATATCCACTTCGCGGCATACTGGAAGAAATCTCCCTTCAGATCGAGGTAGATCTTGCGGAAAGTTTCCATTCTTTCGCGGAGGGCGGTATGATCCTGAAAATTGGGCTTGTCGACGCCGGCAGGGTTGGACTCAGCTGCCTGGGCGAGGAATTGCTCGTGCCGGCGGATGCCCTGCTTCAGGTCGTTAATCACCTCTTTTTGGCGGATGAACTGGTTTTGGAAATGTTCGAGATCGACCATGACTTCGCGCTTGGGCAGGTATTGGCGGGCGAGTTCTTCCAGGCGGCGCTCAAAGGTCTGGATTTCATCTTCAAAGAAATTCATTTCATTGATCCAGACCTTGTGCTCGAAGTGCAGGTCGCTTAAGAGGGCGTTTTCTGTGGCCATGGCTGTTTATTTTTTTTATAGTGATGGATCGGGTTTCTGAAAACAAGATGCACCTTCCGGGCATTGGCGGAGATGACAAAAGTCGCCTTGTTTTCATGATTTTTGTCAATACAGCGCCATGTCGTATTGCGCTGAGTTATTACACTATAAACATGGAAAAAGTTTTCAAAAAACTGCTGACCAAAATCAACGGAACTGCTGATAAAAGTCATTTATCCCGCCTCGCTCTACGGGTATTTTTGAAGAGTATAAAACAGGTGGCGAAAGCCATGAAAACCTTAAGCAACATGATGAACAAAGGCAGGAGCCCGATAACCGGAAACCATGGCTATTATGCTCCCGATTGAGGTTCGTTGTGCCAAAGTCGGCAAGTAGAATTTTTTTATATGTGAGAGGTGTTCATGGAAGTCACCGCATGTGTGACTTCCTTTTTTTTCACCCAAAAGTACCGGCAATGAATCCCAATAATCCCATTTCCAGTATCATGACGACCAATATGATCACGGTCCGTCCAGGCGATACAGCCCGCAAGGTTCGCGAGGTGTTCAAGACGCACTCTTTCCATCATCTGCCGGTGACAGACGAAGGGGAGAAGTTGGTGGGTATCATCAGTAAGGAAGACTTTTTCCGGATATCCTACCTGCTTTCTCTCGACTCCACCGGCCGCACATACAGCAACAAGACCTACGAGCACATGACAGCGGAGCAGTTCATGACCAAGTATCCCGTTCAGCTCGACCCCGACGACTCGATCGGCCTGGCTGCCGATATCTTCCTGGCCAACAAGTTTCACGCCCTGCCCATCGTGGAAGACGGCGTGCTGGTCGGGCTGGTTACTTCCCACGACCTGCTACAGTACAGCTTCTCCTCTCCCGTAGAGTCGGAAGAGGGCGTGGAACTCGACGACAGCATCGAATAGAGAAAGCATTTTCTATTGGCAGGAAACCTAAAATCGAAAGTCATGGCAATCAAAGCAGTTTCCGTCAGCCAGATCATGACGACCGAAGTGATCACGGTTCGTCCGGATGATACCATGGAAATGGTGCACCGCATCTTCCATACCACCGATATCCACCACCTCCCGGTGGTCGATGTGGATGGCAAAGTGGTGGGCATCGTCAGCAAAGCTGATTACTATTCCATCTCCAATGCCTTCCCCCTCTTCCGCCCCGACCTGCGGGACGCAGCCAACGAGCGCTTGTTCCGCAGCTTGCTGGTCGACGACGTCATGACGCGGCAGGTTGCTACGCTTTTTCCTGACGACAGTCTAACTGTCGCGGCGGGGTTTTTCAAGGAAAACCTCTTCCACGCCATACCCATTGTCGACAGGCAAGGAAAACTGCTCGGCATCCTGACAACTTTCGATTTGTTGAACTTCTTCTTTAGCCAGCCGGCTTTTCTGACGGCCTGAACGACGAGTTTCCGCTGTATGAACCAAGCCATCCCCGTATCCCGCATCATGACGACCGACCTGGTCGTGATCAAAGCTTCAGATTCGCTGAAAGCGGCCTCCGATGCTTTCCGCAAAAACAACATCCACCACCTGCCGGTCGTAGACGGCGGCGGACAGCTCATCGGCATCCTGAGCAAATCCGACCTGCTACGCGTGGGGAGTGCCTGGACGGCCTTTCAGCAGAAAAAAGGCGATAATGTCGATACTTTCGACCCTTTCAGTGGGAAGATAACCATCGGCGAGGTGATGACCCGGGAAGTGGTCAAGCTAAGTCCCGAAGATCCGCTCTCCGTAGCGGTGGGCATTTTCAGGGAAAACCTCTTCCACTCCCTCCCCATCGTCGAAGACGGGGTGCTCGTTGGCCTCGTCACTACCTTCGACCTGCTCAAATACGCCTTCGAAGAGAACGGGATAGGTTAACTCTTCACTTGCCGTGAAACACCAGCAAAGGCAGGCTGGTCTGAAACGTCATCTTTTTGGTAAAACTGCTGTGGAACAGGCGTTCCCAAAGCCGGCGCTGCGGGATGAACAGGGCCAGCCAGTCTATATGGCGCTCCCGCAGATACCCTTCGAGACCGTCCTGAACCGAGGGGTTATGCACCACGCAGAAATCCGAGAAATTGAAAGGATAGTCCTTGGCCATTTCAATATCCTGGATGTAATGCTCCTCTGTCTGGGTATTGACGTTGACGAAGTGCACCTGGGCAGCCAGCATGCCCGCCAGTTCCATGAGGCGCTCCACGGCGTGCTCGTCGGAGGGCTCGAATGCGGTGGCGTAGGCGATGTGCGCCACCGGTTTGAAGGAACTCTCGGAAGGGATGGCCAACACGGGACAGGCAGCTTTCATCATTACGTCGGTGGTGACGCTGCCGAGGAATTTCTCCAGCGCGCCCCGCTCGCCCTTGGTGCCCATGACGATGATGTCGTATTCGCCCTGCTTGGCGGCGTCGATGATTTCTACGGCGGTGAAGAGGCCGTAGATGGGTTTGAGTTCTCCGCAAGTGGGCCTGCCCAGGCAGGGTTTGGCGAATTCCCTGATCTTCTCCAGCGTTTCGGCCTCCGCTTCGTCGAGCATCTTCTGGATGTACTCAGGCGGGATGTTGCTGACGTCGCCGATGGGCAGGTGGAAAATGTTGATCACGTCGATGCGGGCTTCCAGGTACTCCGCCAGCGAGTGGGCGTAGCGGAAAGCATTGGACGCTGCCGGCGAAAAATCGGTGGGAAAGAGGATCTTTTTCATGTCAGGATTCATAATCGATGGTCAGCACAGGAAGGGCGGAGTGGTTGACCAGCGCTTCCACATTGCTGCCCACCAGGGTTCGTTTAATGGGATGGCGTTCGTAATTCGATATGCCAATCAGGTCGGCCCCGACAGATTCGGAGAATACCCGGATACCTTCCTCGATGTTGAGTTCGCGAAAGATGTGCACTTCCGAACTGAGGGGTTCGCACAGCGCCTGGAATTCCTCCATGGCGCTTTTGGTGACGATGTAAGGCGGCTCGAAGAAGGAGGAGGTATGGATAGCCACCAGGTGAATATGCGGCGCGAAATGTTTGACGATCTGCTTGAATCGCAGGAAAGGCTCCAGTTCGCCTTCGTTGAAACGGGAGGCGAAAACCACATTTTTGAAGGACAGGTTTTCGATAGGGTCCTTGATCACGAGCACCGGGGCATGGACGCGGCGCACCACGCGTTGGGTGTTGGAGCCAATGAAATATTCACTCTTTCCGCTGGAGCCATGCGAGCCCATGACTACGAGGTCGATTCCCTTTTCCCTGACGGCGAGTTCAATGAGGTCCAGAAAAGGACCTTCCAGGCAAGCGGTTTCAATCGCCGCTCCGTTGTAGCGCCGCGCTATTTCCTGCAACAGGGCTTCGCAGCCGGCTTTTTTTTCCGCCCACTCGGTCATCTCGGTTTCGTATGGGCCGGGGCTGAGTATATGGGCGAAATGCACCTTTGCTCCAAAACGGGCAGCGAGTTGAATAGCTACCGCTTCGGCGTTGCCCGCGCAAGCCGAGAAATCGGTTGGAACCAGAATATTCTTCATATCGCCATTTCTAAACCGGCTGGGTCTTCGGCGTAGAATTAGCCAGGAACTGCATGATGTCGTGTGAAGTGATCATTCCCACCAGTTCCCCGTTCCTGACGACAGGCAGGGATTGGATGTGGTGTTCCGAGCAAAGGCGGATTACATCCTCTATGCTGTCTGACTCATTTACCGAGATGGCAGGCGCCGACATCAATTCTTCCACCGGAAAAGACCAGTCGATATTTTCTTCGTCCCAGTTTTTCAGCAGATGCCCGCGGAGGGCATAGGCTCTGAGCGCATCGTGCGTGCTGAGCATTCCGAGGAGGCGGTTGTTGCTGTCAACCACGGGGAGATGGTGGATTCCCATCCGGAAAAACAACCGGCAGGCTTCCGAAAAGGAGAAATCCTTTCTGATGGTCAGGACATGCTGCCGCATGACCTCGGATACAGGCATGTTCAACGTCATAACTCGTATTTTTCTTTATAATGCGAAAGTGAAGCGCCGCCTTTTCTGTTCTGCTCGTGCAAGGTCCATTCGTCGGTGGAGGTGGTTTGCAGCCAGATGTTGCCCGACAGGCGGAAGACTTGCACCTTGAGTCCGTAGGTTTCGTAAAAAACGTTTTCCAGGGTCCTGACCTTCATGTTGCCGTGCAGGCTTACCTCTCCCTCATGGCGATTGGTGCGGATCTCCCGGATACTCAGATCAGGGTCGAGGGGAGTTCTTTCTTCCGTGCTGCCGTTGGGTTTATAGAATTCAATTTTCAGGTAGGGGAATTTCTCCCTGAACTCCGCCTGTATCTCCCTCAGTTTTTTTTCCTCTCTGATCAACATGGCAAAGTGTTTTTAGAATTTGGTTAGGTATAGTTTGAACAAACAAATTAACACTACACCGGCTGCGCTTCGCTGACGAAGATCAGCAAAGGCGGTGATTTTCATCATTATATGGCCTGGGAGCATCCGGGTTCAAATTTGTACATTTGTCCAAACCGCAGCTTTTCCTTATGAAATCATTCTTGCGCCTGCTTTTTCGCGGCCTGGTCATCGGCTTACTGGCTCTCATCACCCTGGCAGCCGCACGGGTGATCCTGTTTTCTTCCCGGCAGATACAGGTAGAGCCCCTGCCGCCGGCCCCTGCGCCCGAAGGGGCTTCCGCCCGTCTGTCGGAAGCGTTGCAGGTTCCCTCCCTGCCGGGCGCCGACAGTCTGGTATTTGGCCGGCTGGATTCGCTGCTGCGCGCTCATTTTCCCGGCGCTTTCAGCCAGTTGCAGTCCGAATGGGCGGGCGGGGGAAGCCTCCTGCTCAAATGGCCGGGCAAACAGGCCAAGCTCAATCCCGTGCTGCTGGTAGGACACCTGGATGTGGTGCCTGCCGATTCAGCCCATTGGACTCACCCTCCCTTTGCCGGGCGGATCGACGGCGGCTTCATTTGGGGCCGCGGCGCCATCGACGACAAGATGAGCGTCTGGGCCATACTGGAGTCGATCGAGTGGCTGATCCGCGAGGACTACTACCCCGACCGGACCCTCTACCTGGCCTTCGGCCACGACGAGGAGAGCCAGGGGAAAAACGGCGCCCGCCGGATGGGTGAATGGCTGGCAGCCCACGATGTCAGGCCTGAATTCATCCTCGACGAGGGCTCCTTCGTCATTTCCGACGCCATGGAGGGCCTGGACCGGCCGCTGGCTGCCGTTGCCGTCGCGGAGAAAGGATATGTTTCGTTTACCCTCGAACTCGACCAGGGAGAGGGCGGGCATGCCTCCATGCCGCCTTCCTTTACCGCTGTTGGGGCGATTGCATACGCCCTGGAGCAGATCAGGCAGCATCCCTTCCCTGCTTCGATGAAGGGAGTAACAGGGCAGTTTTTCGACTACGTTGGTCCCGAAATGGACGGCTTCAACCGCCTGGTGCTGGCCAACCGCTGGTTGTTCGGGTCCGTCCTGGAAAAGCGCCTCTCCGCAGACCCCGCCGCCAATGCCATCATCCGCACCACCGCGGCGCCCACCCTGATAGAGGGCGGCATACGCGACAATGTGCTGCCGATCAAGGCCAGCGCCACGGTCAATGTGCGCATTTTGCCCGGTGAAACCATCGAGTCGGCCCGTGAATACCTCATCAAGATCATCGGCAACCCGGATATCCGGGTGTCGGTGGCCGATGGAGGGTATGGCGGCGACCCGCCTCCCGCCTCTTCCACCGAATCGTTTGGTTTTCAGGTGATCCAGAAAACGATTGGGGAGATATTTCCCGGCGCGGTGGTGGCGCCTTCCGTCAGTGCGGGCTATACCGACTCCAGGCATTACCGGGCGGTATGCGACCAGCTATTCCGCTTCTCCCCGCTCCTGCTGTCGAAAGAAGACCTGAAGGGCATGCACGGGGTGGATGAGCGGATTGGAGAGGACAACTACGCCCGGATGATAGCGTTTTACCGGCGGTTGATACAGAATAGCTGTCAGTAGGAGTTGAGGAGTTGAGGAGGTGAGGAGTGGATATCCTTGCCGCTGAGGAGGGAGGCCATGAGGGGCGGGAATTGCTTGGGGGTACAGGCGAAGCTCGGCGCTCCCATGTCGTTGAGTTGCTGGGCCAGTTGGCGGTCGTAGTCTGGAGCGCCTTCGTCATTGAGGGCCAGGATGTTGATCACGCGCACACCTGCGCGGAGCAGCCCGCGGTAGCGCCGCAGGGTTTCCACCTGATTGGCCCCTTCGTAGAGGTCGCTGATGACGATGACAAAGGCGTCGCGGGGCTGGGTGATCAGTTTCTCCGCATAGCCCAGGGCTTTTTGGATGTCGGTGCCGCCGCCGAGCTGGGTGCTGAAGAGGAGTTCCACCGGGTCTTCCAGCAAGCCGCTGAGGTCGGCAACCTGGGTATCGAAGGCGATGAAGGAAGTCTTGAGCGAGCGCACCGAGGCCAGGATTGACCCGATGATGCCGGCGTAGACGATGGAGGCGCTCATGGAAGCGCTCTGGTCGGCCAGGATGATGATCTCTTTGAGGGTACGGCTGCGGCGTCCCTGGCCGACGAGGGTTTCCAGCACCAGATTTTTCTGTTCAGGCTGGTAATGTTTGAGGTTGGCGCGGATGGTCCGCTGCCAGTCGATCTCCTTTCCTCTTGGCCTCCGGGTGCGGATGGAGCGGGTGAGGGCGCCGCGAAGTTGTTGTTCGAGGGGTGTGCGGAGTTGGTCTTCGAGTTGGCGCACCAGTTTTTGGACCACCATCCGGGCGGTTTCCCTGGTTTGCGCCGGGATGGCCGATTTGAGCGCCAGCAGGGTGCTCACCAGCTCGGCGCTGGGTTCGAGTGATTCGAGCAGTTCGGGTTCGAGCAGCATTTTGTCGATGCCGAGTCTTTCCCAGGCGTCGCGCTGCAATATCTGCACGACAGGCGTCGGGAAATATTTGCGGATATCGCCCAGCCACCGGTGCAGCTTGGGGCTGGAGTCGGCCAGGCCTCCGTCGCGCTCGCTCTGGTAAAGTTCTTCCAGGGCGCTGTCCATCCCGACCTCCGCCCCTTCGAGCGGAACGGATTGCTCCGGGTCGGCTTCCTGCCCGAGGATGAGCCGCCATTTTTTGATCCTGTCACTGTCCATGTCAGTAAAAATAATTCAAAATCCGCGTTGCGTAGCATCCGCGTCATCCGCGTCCCAAAAAAGTATTGCTAACTTGCGAAGGCAAATAGAATATCCATGGAAGAGATCGATCTGATCTGGAAATACTTCCCTTCGCTGACTGAGCGGCAGCGGAAGCAAATAGCGCAGTTGGGTCCCTTGTACGAGGAATGGAACGCCCGTATCAACGTCATATCGCGCAAGGACATCGGCAACTTGTACGAGCGGCATGTGCTGCATTCGCTGGCGATTGCTCGGGTGATCGGGTTCAGCAAGGATGCGAAGGTGCTTGATTTGGGCACGGGGGGCGGTTTCCCTGGCATACCTTTGGCGATTTTGTACCCCGACACCCGTTTTGTGCTGATTGACGGCACGGGCAAGAAGATACAGGTGGTCAAGGCCGTAGCGGAGGCCTTAGGGCTTGGGAACGTCGATGCCCGTCATTCGCGGGCGGAGGAGGTGAAGGAGGCCTTTGATTTTGTGACCACCCGGGGTGTGGCTACGTTGGAGGAGCTGATGGGTTGGAGCAGGCGGCTGTTTCGGAAGAAGCAAATACACGCCTTGCCCAACGGTTTGTTGGCTTTGAAGGGCGGCAATATAAAGCCCGAGATCAAGAGCCTGGGCAAAGGGGAATACGTTGAAGTATTTCCGATTGGAGAATTCTTCAGTGAGGCGTATTTCGAGGAGAAGTACGTGTTATATGTGCAGGGTTAGGAGCGTGGCGCTCCCAACCCTGCGCCGGTTGGCGGATTATTCCACGCCATTGTCGGACGGCTCGTCGACGTCGGCGGTAGCGATGCGTTTGGCGGAGGCGCCGCTGGTAATTTTTTCCTTGATTTTGAGTTCGATTTCCAGCGCCACTTCCGGGTTGTCGTCGAGGAATTGCTTGGCGGCGTCGCGGCCCTGGGCGATTTTGGCGCCGTTGTAGCTGTACCATGCCCCGCTTTTCTGGATGATATCGTGGTCGACGCCGAGGTCTACGATTTCGCCATTTTTGGAGATACCTTCGCCGTACATGATATCGAATTCGGCGACGCGGAAGGGGGGCGCCAATTTATTTTTGACCACTTTGACCTTGACGTGGTTGCCGGTGACGTTACCTTCCTTGTCTTTGAGGGCGGCGCCGGTGCGGCGGATGTCGATGCGCATGGATGCGTAGAACTTGAGGGCGTTACCGCCGGTAGTCGTTTCGGGGTTGCCGAACATCACGCCGATTTTTTCGCGCAGCTGGTTGATAAAGATGCAGCAGCAGCCGGTGCGGCCGATGGTAGCGGTGAGTTTGCGCATGGCCTGCGACATAAGGCGGGCCTGGAGGCCCATTTTGGAGTCGCCCATTTCACCTTCGATTTCGCTGCGGGGCACCAGCGCTGCCACCGAGTCGATGACGATGATGTCGATGGCGCCTGAGCGGATGAGGTTTTCGGTGATTTCGAGGGCTTGTTCTCCGTTGTCGGGTTGGGAGATAAAGAGGTTTTCGGTATCGACGCCGAGGGCTTCCGCGTAGGAGCGGTCGAAGGCGTGTTCGGCGTCGATGAAAGCGGCGAGGCCGCCTTTTTTCTGGCATTCGGCGATGGCGTGGATAGCCAGGGTGGTTTTACCGGAAGATTCCGGCCCGTAGATCTCGATGATCCGGCCTTTTGCATAGCCGTTGACCCCGAGAGCGAGGTCGAGACCGAGCGAGCCGGAGGGGATGATTTCCACGTCCATGATCTGTTTGTCGCCCAGGCGCATGACCGTTCCTTTCCCGTAGGTTTTCTCCAGCCGGTCGACGGCCATCAAAAGGGATTTCATTTTGGAGTCCTTCTCTTGTGACATATGTTCCAGTTTTTAGGGCGTTGTTTAGTGCGCCCGGGTTAACTACTTTGAAAGGCCGGATGGGCGGGCTGCAACCCGCCCATCCGGCCTTTACGATATTTAACGGGATAAAATTAAAAACTTTTGTTTAAAAGTGCAATTTTTTCAAAAAAAATTGTTGGCAATAAAAAAGCCCTTACAAGGTAGGACCTTATAAGGGCTTGCAAGTTACGCAATTGATCTTTTTGCTAAAGACGAGCCTTCGTGTTATTGAAGGGTTTCGAGCGTAGCCTGTTCGCTGTAGTGGAGGATGGCCGAGATAGTTTGGTCGGAGGGCCGGAAGGAGACTTTGGGGAGTTCCTGGAAGGCCTCCAGCATTTCCTCGAATTCATCCCTGAGCAGGGGGTTGCGTTCGAGTTCTTCGGCGATCTCCAGCGAGGCAGACAGGCTGGTTTCTTTGTAAAGGAATTGAACAAGTTGTTCCGGTGTAAAAGTTTGCTTCATTCCGTGAGTGTTTGTGAGGAAGACCGTTTGGAAATCATGAATAAAACTTTCCCGGTCAGGCAATTATTGTCTGGCCGGGAAAATTTTTCAAACGGCTATTTCACGCGGTGCCAGACCTGGTTGCGGCCGATGAGGGAGACGCCGATATACCCTCTGACTTTGAGTTTGTCGGCGCCGTCGAGCCAGATGCTGCACTTGTAAACGCTACCGTCTGCGGGGTCTACGATCTGGCCATAGCTCCAATAATCTTTGTAGGGCTTGAGGTCCCAAAGGATGTCAAGACCGATGAGGGGCTTGTTCTTTTTGTCGCCGGGGCAATCGATGCACTTATCTGTGGTGGCAGCGGGCAGGAGTTTGACCACTTTGGCGTAAAATTTGCCGCCTTTTTCATAAATCTCTACGTGTGACTTGGGCTCCCCGGTTTTGTCGTCGATGGTTTGCCAGACGCCCACCGGCGATTGGGCGGAAAGCGCGCCCAGTTGCAGGAACAGGGCGAACAGGATCAGGCTGAAGAAGGTCGTTTTTTTCATGGTAAAAAAGTTTTTCTGTTAAGGGGGATGAGAGAAGCGACGGGATTCCACACCGCCAATCGCATGTTAAATTTCGTTAAAGGTCGGATTGCAACAAACTTCCAGTCAACATTTTTATTAAAAACGGGTATATTTATTGTTCGTTTACTTTGTAACAGATCCAGAGAGAAAACTACACATCGTTCAAATTCTTCCAAAACATACAAGGATCGCTAAGGTTCAGCGTTTTATCTTTGCGCTCCGAATGAACGGAGCATAAACTGCTTTGCATATGAAATTTAAAGGTCCGATTTTCTTCTCCTTCCTGTTCGCCGGCTTGCTGGTACTGGCGTTTAACCGCCCGGTCGATCAATCTGAAAAGGAGTCCGTGCTGATACACTCCATCCTCGATGGGGTGAACCGCTACCATTTTTCCCCCAAAGCTGTAGATGACGATTTCTCCAAATCGCTCTTCGATCTCTACCTCGACCGCATCGACCCGGGGCGCCGCTGGCTGACCCAGGCCGATATTCAGGCGCTCGAAAAATTCAAGCTGCAACTCGACGACGAAGCCATCAACGGCCAGTACAATTTCTTCGACCAGTCGCTGATCTTGCTGAAACAAGGCGTCGAAAAAAGCGAGGCCTTCTTCCGCGAGATCCTCGCCGAGCCCTTCGATTTTTCCGTTGACGAAGACTACGAACTCGACGGCCAAAAGCGGCCCTTTGCAGCCAGCGATGAGGAGCTGAAAGAGGCATGGCGCAAAATGCTCAAATATGAAACCCTCACCCGCCTCGATGAAAAAATCCAGGCCCAGGAGGAAGGCACGGATGAAGACCTCAAAGGCCTCAGCTTCGAAGAACTGGAACAGAAATCCCGTGAAGAAGTGCTCAAGGTCTACAACGACTGGTATGAACGCCTGGCCAAACGCGACCGCGAGGACTACCTCAGCACCTACCTCAACGCCGTGACCAACATTTTTGACCCCCATACCGGCTACTTCGAGCCCATCGATAAACAAAACTTCGATATCAATCTCTCCGGCAAACTCGAAGGCATCGGCGCCCGCCTGCAAAGCGACGGCGAATACACCAAGGTGTCCAGTATCGTCGTCGGCGGACCGGCCTGGAAACAGGGCGAACTGGAAGAAAACGACCGCATCTTCAAAGTCGGCCAGGGCGCAGAAGACCCCGTCGACGTCACCGGCATGGAACTCGACGACGTGGTCTCCCTCATCCGCGGCAAAAAAGGCACGGAAGTAAAACTGACGGTTAAAAAAGTCGATGGCACCGTCCGCACCATCTCCATCATCCGCGATGTGGTGATCCTGGAGGAGGGCTTCGCGAAAGGCGCCATCCTGCATACCTCTTCGAAAGAAAAAGTGGGCTACATCTACCTGCCTCGCTTCTACGACGACTTCACCGACGAAAACGGCCGCAGCTGCGCCGAAGACGTAGCCCGCGAAATCGAAAAGCTCAAAACAGAAAAGGTCAAAGGCATCATCCTCGACCTGCGCGACAACCCGGGCGGCTCGCTCCGCGACGTGGTCACCATGACCGGCCTCTTTATCGAAAAAGGACCCGTGGTGCAGGTCAAGTCGCGCGACCGCACGCCCGACGTGCTCAGCGATGTCGACCCCGGCGTGGCATGGGACGGCCCCATCATCGTCATGGTCAATACCTTCAGCGCCTCCGCCTCCGAGATTATCGCCGCCGCTATTCAGGACTACGAGCGCGGCATCGTCGTGGGCAGCCCCTCCACCTTCGGAAAAGGCACCGTGCAGCGCTTCATCGACCTCGACCGCTCGGTCAATGGCTACAATGAGATCAAGCCCCTGGGCTCCGTCAAAATGACCATCCAGAAATTCTACCGCATCGACGGCGGCTCCACCCAGCTGCGCGGCGTGACGCCCGATATCGTGCTGCCCGATGATTTCTACTTCCTCGAAATGGGTGAGAAAGAACAGGAATTCCCAATGGAATGGACGGAGATCGCCTCCGTGCCGCACGACCAGAAGGTGCTTAAAATCAATAAAATCGACCAACTCAAGAGCAAGAGCGCTCAGCGGGTGAAAAACAATCCGACCTTCCAGGAGGTGCTCGCCAATGCCAACAGGTTGAAAGCCCAGCGCGACAACTCCGTTTATTCGCTCAACCTCGAAAGGTACAAAGCACGTCAGGACGAGCTCGAAACGCAAGCCGATGCCTATGAGAAACTCTTCGAACAGGAAGTGGTCTTCGGCGTGGAAAACATCCCCGCTGACGTCCCCTACCTGAATGCGGAAGAAGGACGCAAGGCCCGCAATGAAGACTGGCTGAAGAATATCCGCAAAGACGTAGAACTCATGGAGACCCTGCAGATCATGCACGATATGCTTTCTCTCTGAGCAAGAAGCTTTTCAGGGTTTAACCGCAAAGGCGCAAAGGACGCTAAGCAGATCGCGAGGAAACTTTGCGAAAACTTAGCGTTCTTTGCGCCTTTGCGGTTTATATAATTTCATTTCTTCAAGTCAGTCCGCATGAATTACCTGACGCTGGAAAACGTGACCAAAACCTACGGAGAAAAGGTCCTTTTCCGAAATGCCTCCCTCCAGATCGCCAAAGGGCAGAAGGTGGCGCTCATCGCCAAAAACGGCACCGGCAAAACCACCCTCCTTCGCGTGATCGCCGGCCTTGAAAGCGGCGAAGGCGAAAACTGCCGCATCCAGCTCCGCCGCGATATCCGCATCGGCTACCTGCAGCAGGAGCCTGAATTCAACGAAGGGCTCACCGTCATGGAGACGGTCTTCCACAGCGATAACCCGCTCATCCAGGCCATCCGGCGCTACGAGAGCGCCCTGCTCCACCCCGGCCAGCCCGAACGGCTCCAGGCTTCCCTGGTCGAAATGGACGACCTCAAAGCCTGGGACTTTGAGGCGCGCATCAAGGAAATCCTCTTCAAACTCAACATCACCGGGCTGGAAGACACCGTGAGCACCCTCTCCGGCGGCCAGCGCAAACGCCTGGCCCTCGCCCAGCTGCTCATCGACGATCCCGACTTCCTCATCCTCGACGAACCCACCAACCACCTCGACCTCGATATGGTCGAGTGGCTCGAAGAATACCTCTCCCAGCCCAACCTGACGCTCTTCCTCGTCACCCACGACCGCTATTTTCTCGAAAACGTCTGCGACCACATCGTAGAACTCGACCGCGGCCAGCTCTATCGCTACAGCGGCAGCTACCACGATTATCTCGAAAAAAAGGCCGCACGGACGGAGAATGAGTCCATCGAACTGGAGAAAAACCAAAAGCTGTTTCGCAAGGAACTCGAATGGGTGCGGCGCATGCCCCAGGCCCGCACCACGAAAGCCAAATCGCGCGTCGACGCCTTTTACGAGATCCAGGAGAAAGCCTCCCAGCGCATCGACCGCTCTGAGATACAAATTGATATCAAAGGGGCCAGGATGGGCAGCAAGATCGTCGAGTTCCACAACGTGGGCAAGCGCTTTGGCGACAAGGTGATGCTCGAAGGCTTCAACTACAAATTCAAACAGAAGGAACGCATCGGCATCGCTGGCCGCAACGGCGTGGGCAAATCGACCTTCCTGCGCCTCATCACCCAGGAAATGCGGCCCGACACCGGCAAGGTGGTGATCGGCGATACCATAGAATTCGGCTACTACTCCCAGGAGGGCATCCAGCTCATCGAGGACAAGCGGGTGATCGACGTGGTGACCGATATCGCCGAGTTCATCCCCTTGGAGAAAGGCCAGAAACTCACCGCGCCCCAGCTCCTGGAACGCTTCCTCTTCAGCCGGCCCCAGCAGCAGGTCTACGTCTCGCAACTGAGCGGCGGCGAGCGCCGCCGCCTCTACCTGCTCACCGTGCTGATGAAAAACCCCAACTTCCTCATCCTCGACGAGCCCACCAACGACCTCGACATCATCACCCTCAATATCCTGGAGGATTTCCTCATGGACTTCCCCGGCGTCATCATCGTCGTGTCGCACGACCGCTTCCTGCTCGACAAGCTCTGCGACCACTTGTTCATCTTCGAAGGCAACGGCATCATTCGCGACTTCAACGGCAAATATGCCGAGTACAGGACCCAGCAAAAACAGGAGGAGCGCCGCGCCGAACGCGTGGAGAAGCCCGAAGCGCCCGCGCCCGTCAGGACCGGCTCCGGCCTCACCTCACAGGAGAAAAACGAGCTGAAAAAACTCGAACGCGAGATCCAGGAGTTGGAAAAGCGCAAAGCCAACCTCCACGAGTCGTTCACCCGCACCGACCTCTCGCTCGACGATATCCAACGCATGTCGAAAGAGCTGGAGGAAGTCGGCTCAACGCTGGAAACCAAAGAGATCAGGTGGATGGAGCTGGCGGAGAAGGGGGGTGATTAGTGATTGGTGATTGGTGATTGGTTCTTTTTGAGCCTGGCTCTTTGCAGTGCGGGCACGGGGAAACTTTTTACTTCCGGGATTTTTTCTCCGTCTATTTCTGTGTTGCCGGTGGTGGCGACGGGGGTTTCGGAGCTGACGATGATCTCCCAGAGCAGGGTGTTTTCGTCGAGTTGCTGGGTGGTGGTGATGAGGAGGGTTCCCTCCACGGAGAAGACCTCGATGAGTTTGCCGGCTACCCAGTAGGAATCGAGGATGATGGAGTTGTGCTCGTCGGTGGCGTAATGGCCGCGTTTGGCGTCGATGGTCTTGAGGGAGTAGGGCCGCACCTGTTTTTCTTCGCCTTCACCGTAGGTGACTTCCCAGGTAAACACCCCCGCCGAATCGGTGGGTTGGATATTGAGGCCCATGAAAACCCGCTGGATCAGGCCGGAGGCGTTATAAATTTCGAGCTCGCCGGTCCAGTTGCCGGTCCAGGAGCGGGGAAAGGAGAGGGAGTCTTGCGCCGTTGACAGCGTGAAAGTCAGCAAGGTGAAGAGGAATGGAAGAGCGGCTTTCATGAAATCAGTTATTTTTGAGGTTTACAAAAAAGACACGGTATGCGCATTTGGACCTTCATGCTATTCGCTGTTTTAGCCGTTTCCGCAGTGGGGCAGCGGCCCTATTTCCAGCAGGAAGTGGATTACAGGATCGCGGTCAGGCTCGACGACGAGCAGCACGCACTGAGCGGCGAGGCGGCGATCGCCTATACCAACCATTCGTCCGACACCCTGCATTTTCTCTATTTTCATCTTTGGCCGAATGCCTTCCGCGACCGCAACACGGCATTTTCCGATCAAAGGATCCGGATGCGCTCATCGAAATTCTATTTTGCCAAAGATAGCGATTTGGGGGGCTACGAAGATATTGATTTTCTGGTTCAGGGAGAGACCCTATCCTGGAGTCTGGACCCCGATAATCCCGACATTGCCAGGGTCGATCTGCCATGGCTGCTCTGCCCCGGCGAGCGGATCGAATTGCTCATTCCTTTCCGCATGAAGGTGCCGGCCTCTTTCTCGCGGCTGGGGCACGTCGATCAGTCGTACCAATTCACCCAGTGGTATCCCAAGCCGGCGGTATACGACCGCGAGGGCTGGCATCCGATGCCCTACCTCGACATGGGGGAGTTTTATTCCGAGTTCGGCAGCTTCGAGGTAGAGATCACCCTGCCTGCAAATTACGTCGTGGCTGCCACCGGTGAGTTGCAAACGGAGTCGGAGCGCGCATTTTTGCGGGAAAAAGAAAAGGAGACCCGCGAGTGGCTGGAGAAAGACCCACCACGTGCGGAGAGCCGCTCTTCGGCCATGAAAAAAGACACCTTCCCTGCTTCGAGCGCCGAGTGGAAGACCATTCGCTACACGGCGGAGCGGGTGCACGATTTCGCCTGGTTTGCCGACAAGCGCTTCCGGGTGTTGAAGGGGGATGTGGCGCTGGCTTCCGGGAGGAAGATCGACACCTGGGCCTTTTTCACTTACATAGAGTCTTGGCTCTGGAAAGACGCCATCAGCTACCTCAACCGCTCGGTGCGGTTCTACTCCGATCTGGTGGGCGAGTACCCCTACCCACAGGCCACTGCCGTAATGAGCGCGCTGAGCGCCGGCGGAGGCATGGAATACCCGATGATCACCGTGATCGGCAATTCTGGCGACGCCAAATCACTCGACCTGGTGATCACCCACGAGGTGGGGCACAACTGGTTTTACGGCATCCTGGCCACCAACGAGCGCGACCATGCCTGGATGGACGAGGGGATCAACACTTACTACGAGCAGCGCTATACCGAAACTTATTATGGGAAAGAGCTTATGGGCGATTTTCTGCCGCCCTTCCTGGGCAAGGGCATCGACGCGCCTCTGGGCGAGCTGGCCTACCTCCTGCAGGCCCGCCGCGGGCGCGATCAGGCGCCGGAGACCCATTCCGACCAATTCAAGAACATCAACTATTGGCTGGGGGCGTACGAGAAACCCGGCAGGGCCTTCCGCCACCTGGCCGGCGCGCTGGGAGAAGAGCGCTTCAACAGGGCCATGCAGGCCTATTACCGAGAGTGGCAGTTCCGGCACCCACAGCCCGATGACCTGATCTCCTTACTGGAGCGGGAGACCGGCGAGGACCTTGGCTGGCTGTTCGACGGGTATATTTTTTCCACCCAAAAGATCGATTACGCTGTCAGTAGCCTGAAGGAAGAAGGGGAAAGTTATGAGGTGGTTGTCAGGAACCGGCGCAAGCTTGCTCCACCCTTTGCCCTGTATGGGGTGCGCGATTCGCAGATCGTGGCTTCCCAGTGGTATGAAGGGTTTGAGGGGAAAAAAGCGCTTTCTTTCCCCGCAGGGGAATACGACCGCATCGTGGTCGACGAGGAGCATTATTTGCTGGACTTCAACCGCGGCAACAACCGCATCCGCACTTCCGGTCTTTTTCCGAAAATGCGCACCCCGCATATCGGCCTGATGACCGGCGCCGACCGCTCCGACCGCTGCAACCTGTACGCCGTGCCGGCGGTGAGCTGGAACAACTACGACAAGCTCATGTTGGGGGTGGGCCTGCACAACTATTCTCCTCTTCAAAAAACGGTCGAATGGTATGCCCTGCCGATGTATTCACTAGCGACAAAAAGGGTGAATGGTATGGCTGGGCTGAGGGCCAATATATACCCGGGCATCGGTTTGTTGCCGGAGTGGACGTTCAGCCTCGACGCCCGCCGGGCTGCGATGGATTACAATTGGGAAAACAGTTACTACCTCAACTTCTACCGGATCAGTCCATCGCTGCGCATCCGTCTCCGCTCGGCGGCCAATGGTACGATGGAGCACTACCTGCGCTGGCGGGTTTTGTTTGTGGGCGAAGAGGCCGCGCTTTTCGATACACTGGGGGTGTATGCGGGCGAAAAAGACTGGTTGCAAAACCGGATCAACGTCTGGTCGTACGAGCTTGATAACAACCGGGTGATCAACCCGCATTCGCTGCGGCTGGCGCTGGAGCAGCAGGCCTACACCGACGTTTTTGGCCAGGACCAGCGCTATTTTCGGATCAGCGCCGACCTTCGGGGCAAGTACACCTATGCTCAGAGGCGCCATATTTCGGCCCGGCTCTTCGCCGGTTACCACCTGGTGAACACGATCCGGGATGCCGGGTTTATCGGTCCGGGCGCATTCAACCTCACGGCGCAGGGCTTCCGGGGCAACGACGACTACCGCTATGACGAATATTATTTGGGGAGAAACGACGACAGGGGCGTCTTTTCGCAGCAGATCAGCATGCGCGACGGCGGGTTCAAGAATGCCTTTTCCGGCGCTTTCCAGGGGCAGGGGGCCAATACCAACGACTTCATGGTCGCCCTCAACCTCAAGGCCGACCTGCCGAAGGACCTGCCCTTGAAGCTGCCATTGAAATTTTATTTCGATGCGGCTTATGTTTCCGACCTGCGCCCCATCGCGGCCGGGGCGCCTTTGTCAGACCGCATTTGGTGGAGCGGCGGTGTTTGCCTGGAGTTTGGCGATGATATCTTCGGCATTTACTTTCCCCTCCTCAACTCGGCCAACATACGCCAGTTGTACGACGGCGACGGCCGCAGCGCCTACTGGAGCCGCATCACCTTCCAGCTCGACATCCGCAAGCTCAACCCGGTGAATTTGTTTAGTTTGCTGGGGATTTGAG
>JBAQQB010000145.1:0-26906 GCA_049306275.1 Saprospiraceae bacterium
AACACAACACCGATTCAAATCATACCCCAAATTGGATTTTTTCCTGGCCTGTGAACTGCTCCGCCAGGCGGTTCACCACCTTAGGTATGTGGGGTTTGAGTTCGGCCAGCAGGTCGGCGAGTTGGGGGACGCGGTCGGGGTGGGCGCGCAGGGCGTTGATCTGTTCTGACATCATTTGCAAGAGCTGCTCTTCACTGAGCGTCATTTCCTTGTATTCGGCAACGGCGTTGTACCAGAGCAGGGTGGGGAGGTAGTTGGCGCGTTTGCGGTATTTTTTCTCCAAATCGAGCAGGCGGTTTTGGCGGATGAGGCGGATCATCTTGCGATAGTCTTTCATCGCCAGCAGGGTTTCGAGGTAAGCGGTGAAGAAGATGTGCCAGCGGTATTCGAAGATTTCCTTTTTGTATGCCCGGAGAAAAGAGCTGGCGTAGTTGTCAGCGTTTTTATACCTGTCGTTTTTATTGAGGCATTTGATGAAAAAGGCCACGAAGCCCACCTTGGTGTGGAGGTTCTGGGTCAGCTTCACCTCGGGATAGGCCTCGCGCATGACGTGGAGAGCTTCCTCTTTCTTGTCCTGCCGCAGCAGCACCGCCGCCAGGTTGGTGACATAGAACAGGTAGTCGTGGTTTTTGCTGCGGATGGACAGGTAGCCATAGTAGGCCGCCTTGTCGAATTCCTGAAATTTGGAGTGCAGCAGCAGCCGGTTGCTGTAGTAGTTGAGCAGCAGGCGTTTGGAGTAGTATTGGCCCTGGATGAATAGCCTGTCGAGGTAGTTGAATTTTTCGAGCAGGGGTTCGAAATTGCGGTAGTTGAAGCCGATGAAGATGAGGCGCACGAGCGCCAGGTAGCGGTTGTGGCCGTCGAGTTTTTCGTCGTAGAAGACCTCGGTCAGCCATTGTTCCCACTGAATCGATTCCGCGCTGCCGCTGGCGTACTGGTTGACGATATCGACGGTTGCGCTGTGCAGTTTTTCGTTGATGGCCCTCGACTGCTGGTACTCGGCTTCGTATTGCCTGACGAACTGATCGGCGGCCTTGTGGTCGGCATACCGGAGGCGGATGAGGAGGAAGTGCCGGTAGTTGAGTACCAGTTCGTAAAATTTTGTGAAATAAAAGGAGGGATGCTGGTATTGGCGGATAGACCTGAGGAGGAGTTTTTCCTCCTCAGGCAGGATGCTGTCGGTCATGATCTTGCGCTCCAGGTCGCTCATCCATTCGAACTGCGCGTCGACGTCGATGGCGTTGAGCCGCTCGGTGATCCAGGTCTTGAGGTTGGAGAACTTGCGCTTGTCGAGTTTTTCATCGAAAGGGGTGAATTGATGGATATTCCGGCAATTGTGGTCGATCTGCCGGAGGATATCCAGGCGCTTTTGGTCCTCAAACTGCTGGATGCCGAGCAGGTAGGCTGTTTCGTGGGGAAGCAGCGTACTGGAAAAGTCGTTGAATTTCTGGAGTTTACTACGCATAGGCTAAGCAGTAGCACAAATATAACTGTTTAGCTTTAGAACGTTTATCGTTTACAGGGATAAGCCTCCGTCGACAGAGATGACTGCGCCGTTGATGAAGCCGCCTTCTTCGGAGCAGAGGAAGGCGTAGGTAGCGGCGATCTCTTCGGGTTTGCCAAGGCGGTGCAGGGGCGTTTTTTTCCTGAGGTCGTCGAGTATATAGCCGGGGATGGTGCGCATCATGTCGGTCATGATGAACCCGGGGGCCACGGCGTTGGCGGTGATGCCCTTGCGGCCCAGCTCCTTGGCCCAGGTCTTGGTCATGCCGATGACCCCCGCTTTGGTGGCGGAGTAGTTGGTCTGTCCGAAGTTGCCGTACAAGCCCACTACGGAAGAGGCGGTGACGACCCGTCCCCAGCCGGCCTCGGCCATGTAGGGATAGACCGCTTTAGTGCAGTAGAAAACCCCGGTGAGGTTGACCTGGATGACCTGGTCCCACTCTTCGATGCTCATTTTTTTGATACTGGCGTCGCGCGTGATCCCGGCGTTGTTGATAAGGATATCGATCCGGCCGAAGCGTTCGAAGACGGCCTTTGCCGTGGCTTCCACAGCAGCCCAGTTGCCGGTATCTACCTGGAAGAACACGGCGTCGTAGCCTTCCGTGCGCAGGCCTGCCGCGACCGGTTCGCCTTTTTCCTGGTTGATATCCCAGATGGCAACGCGGGCGCCTTCTTCGAGAAAGCGGCGGGTGGTGGCCAGTCCGATGCCGTTGGCGCCGCCGGTGACGATGGCGACTCTGTCTTGTAAGCGTTTCATGTTTTTTCTTTTTTGGGACGCTGATTGGTTAAGGTTCTTTATGATTTATTATGATCATAGTCATTGGGGGCAGCAAGTTAAAACCTGCTATAGCAGGAAAGAGAGACCGGATTCGTTTGCATGTTATTGACTTATTGAGAAAATATTTGAAATTTTTTTTATAAAATTTTGATAATGAAATATTTGAATTCAACTAAAACATGCCTTGACCATATAGGGGCACTGGACTTTTTCGCAAAAATCCCTTATTTTTACATTTACGTATATAGATAAATCAATTAAAGACCTGGCCATGAAAAACGTATATATCGTATCGGCGGTACGCACGCCGCTGGGGAGTTTCGGTGGAGTATTTGCGGATATCAAAGTGACGCGCCTGGGGGCGGCCGCTATTCAGGGCGCCATTGAAAGGGCGGGTATTCGCCCGGAACAGGTGGATGAAGTGTTCATGGGCAACGTCGTGTCGGCGAATGTGGGGCAGGCCCCGGCCCGGCAGGCGGCTTTGTATGCCGGCATCCCCAATTCGGTTCCCTGCACCACGGTCAATAAAGTGTGCGCTTCCGGCGCCAAATCGATCATGCTGGCCGCCCAATCCATTATGCTGGGTATGAACGACATAGCAGTGGCGGGCGGCATGGAAAACATGAGCCAGATCCCCTATTACGTGCCGAAGGGCCGCAATGGTTACCGCTACGGCCACGGCGAGATGCTCGATGGCCTGATCATCGACGGATTGGAAGACCCTTACAGCCAGTGCGCCATGGGCGTGTTCGCCGACCGCACCGCCAGTAAACTCCAGGTGAGCCGCGAGGAGCAGGATGAATTCGCGATCCTTTCCTACAAGCGGGCAGCCGAAGCGACGAAGAGCGGCGCCCTGGCAAAAGAGATCGTTCCGGTAGCCGTACCTCAGCGCAAGGGCGACCCGGTGATGGTCTCCGAAGACGAAGAATATACGAAGGTCAACTTCGACAAGATACCCACGCTGAAGGCCGTTTTCACCAAAGACGGAACCGTCACGGCCGCCAATGCCTCGACCATCAATGACGGCGCGTCGGCGCTGGTGCTGGCCAGCGAGGAAAAAGTGAAAGAACTGGGCCTCAAGCCCCTGGCCCGCATCGTCGCCTTCGCCGACGGCGAGCAGGAGCCCGAATGGTTTACCACCGCCCCGGCCAAAGCGGCCAACCTGGCGCTCAAGCGCGCCGGACTGAAGATCGAAGACATCGATTTCTTCGAAGTTAACGAAGCCTTCGCCGTCGTGGCCCTGGTCTTTTTGAAAGAATTCAACATCCCGGTGGAAAAAGCCAACGTATTCGGCGGCGCCGTGTCGCTCGGCCACCCCATCGGCGCCTCCGGCGCGCGGATCAACACCACGCTGGTCAACGTGCTGCATCAGAAAGGCGGCCGCTATGGCATGTCGGCCATCTGCAACGGCGGTGGCGGCGCTTCCGCCATCATCCTGGAACGTATCCCCTGAACATAAGAATTTGGTCTTTATTTGGTTTTATTTGGTTTAGGCAGGAAGGTAGGGTTAGTGATAGCCCTACCCCTTTTTTTAAACAGGATTAACGGGTGAATTCTGGCTATTGTCAATGGTTAATTTCGTTTGCTTAAGTGATTGATTATTAGCTTTTTTTTGATAATTTTTTTCTGAATTTA
This sequence comes from Saprospiraceae bacterium, assembly GCA_049306275.1. Lineage (GTDB taxonomy): Bacteria > Bacteroidota > Bacteroidia > Chitinophagales > Saprospiraceae > JADJTT01. The sequence continues at coordinate 3,917 of JBAQQB010000145.1, forward strand.
CGCTTTCGTCAACCCTTTTTCATAACCCCTGCATATTGTTCCTTCCTCTGCATGCCTTTATCTTTGTGACGTATTCCAAAATAATCATGTCCAAAACAGTACCAACCATGGCAAAGGCAAAAGAAAATTACGGCAGAATGGTAGAGATCCAGCAGGAGTTTATCGACAAGATCACTGCCAACACCAACAAGATGATGGAAATGTTCAAGCTGGAAGATGTGGATACCAAGCAGGGGCAAGACCTGATCAACGACTATGTCAAGCGCAGCCAGCGCCTGATGGAGGAACAATTCCACCCCGACAACCTGGAGAAATTCTGGGAGAAAATGCCGGAGCACTATAACAAGGCCATGGAGATCCAGATGGATTTCTACAACCGCTCCACGGAACTGATGCGCAAGTCGATGGAGAAATACACCATGCACAACCAGCAGGACTACTGGAAAAACCTGACCAATATCTACATGGAGAACTACCACGCCTGGATGGAATCGTCACAAGCCAATATGAAGGCCATGCAGGATTTTTTTTCCAATAACTAACCAAAAACCGAAATCATGAAATCCGGAATGGACGAAATGAAAGAGGCCCAGCAGAAGATGTTCGATACCTGGAAGGAATGGACCGAACAGTGGATGAAAGTCATGCCGGGCAACCCCACCCCTTCTTCCGCAAAAGACTTCTTCACTCCCTGGATGGGTGCGCAGCCCAAGTGGAAGGCCGAAGACTGGGGCATGCAGCAGTGGCAGCACTGGATGGAGCAAAGCAACCAGTGGATCAGGCAGAATATGCTCGACAAGATCCCTTCCAATATGAAGCCGCACTACAACAACTTCACCGTGTTGTATGACGAGATGGCCAGGTATTGGGAGCCTTTTCAAAAAATGATCCAGTACGGAACGTTTTCCAAGGGCACGGCCGATCAGTTTTTTACCCCAGAAGCCTATCGCAAGATCGTGGGCCTGTTCATGGGCTTCCGCCCGGTCAACGACGCCCACAAGCTGATCGACGATGTCAATACTTTCTTTGAAGACTATATCAACTCCCTCAAGCGTATGACACCGGGCTCGCATGAATTCGTCGACAGTTGGACTCGTTTCTTCCGCGATATGGGCCGCACGACGGGCCACCCGGGCCTGCAGGCCGTGGCCGATGTGACCAACATGGTGGAAAAAGGCCTCAATTCCTTCTACCACGTGGCCGGTCCGAGCGAAGAGCTCGCCATGGCCAAGGTGCTGAAGGATATCCAGTTCGCCTACATCCACTTCCTGAGCAAGAGCGCCGAGATGCAGCAGATACTGCTCGACGCCGGCCAGTTCGCCCTGCCCGATACCATCAAGTCGTTCAGCGACGAGTACCAGCAGACCAATAAAATGCCCAATTACACGGAGTTCTTCAACCGCTACGCCAACCACCTGGAAGATTACCTGATGGATGTGCTCGAGAGCAAGGAATACTCCGTGCTCCAGGCTGAAGTGTCGAAGATGGGCATCACTGTAAAGGCGAAAATGGACGAATTCGTCGAACTGGGCTTCAAGGATTTCCCCTTCCTGATGAAATCCTTCGCCGACGAAGTCGCCATTGAAAACCAGAGCCTGCGCCGCAAAATGCGCGACCTGGAAAACCGCCTCTATGCCCTCGAATCGGCGATCCACGGCGGCAGCGCCATGCCAAAGGAAGAAACCAAAGCTCCTGTAAGAAAGAGCACAACGGCTGCAAAAAAGACTGTCAAGTAATTATTCGTTTATCGTCGATCGTTTATCGTTTATCGTTCTTGTCAACGATAAACGATAAACGATAAACCAAATTTTATGGCTGAACAATCATTCGGAGACGTTCTCGTTCAACAAGTCAATACCGCCACGGAGGCTATCCGCAATATTTCCGACATCAACACGGTCGATGTAGCTACGGCGCCCAAAGACGTGGTCTGGGAAGACGGCAAGGTGAAACTCTTTCACTTCCGCCGCGACGCCAAGGCCAAGGCCAAAACCCCTGTGCTGGTCGTCTACGCCCTGGTCAACCGCTGGGAGATGATGGACCTCCAGCCCAACCGAAGCTTCATCCGCAAACTCGTTGAGGAGGGCATGGATGTGTACGTGATCGACTGGGGCTACGCCTCCCGCATCGACCGCTACAAGACGATCGAAGACTACATCATGGGCAACGTCAACGACTGTGTGGAGTTCATCCGCCGCAGCCACGACCTGCCTTCGATTAACCTCCTGGGCGTATGCCAGGGCGGCACCTTCAGCGTGATCTATTCCTCCCTTTTCCCCGAAAAAGTCAAAAACCTGGTCACGCTGGTCACCCCCGTCGATTTCGACAACGAGGAAGGCCTCCTGTTCAGATGGGCCAAGGACCTCGACGTCGACGCCATGGTCGACGGCTTTGGCGGCGTCATACCGGGTGAGTTTCTCAACACGGGATTCGACCTGCTCAAGCCGATGAACAAGACGCGCAAGTACCTGTCCCTTCCCGAAACCCTTCAGGAAAAGGACAAGCTGATGAACTTCCTGCGCATGGAGAAGTGGGTCGCCGACTCGCCCGACCAGGCAGGGGAGACCTACCGGCAGTTCATCAAGGACTTTTACCAGAAAAACCTGCTCATCAAGGACCAGTTCGAGCTGGCAGGCCGCAAGGTGGAGTTGAAAAACATCACCATGCCCTTGCTGACCATCTTCGCCAAGGAGGACCACATCGTGCCGCCTGCGACCACCAAGCCGCTGAACGACAAGGTGGGCTCGAAAGACAAGCAATTGATGGAATTTCCCGGCGGGCACATCGGCGTGTTCGTCGGCAGCAAATCGCAGAACCTGCTGACGCCAACGGTGGCCAAGTGGTTCATCGAACGCGATAAGTAAAAGAAAAGGGGCCGCTCACCGGCCCCTTTTCTTTTTAAAACACATGCTGTCCGCCATTGATGGCATAATTCGCCCCGGTGATGAAGGCCGCCTGTTCCGAAGCCAGGAAGGACACCAGGTGGGCGATCTCCTCCGTACCGCCCAGGCGCCCGACCGGGATGCCCTTGATGATCTTTTCCCGCACATCCTCCGCCACGGCCATGACCATGTCGGTGGCGATATAGCCCGGCGAGATGGTGTTGACCGTGATGCCCCGCGAGGCCACTTCCACGGCCAGGGTTTTGGTAAAACCGTGCATGCCCGCCTTGGCAGCCGCGTAGTTGACCTGCCCGAACTGCGCCCGTTGCGCGTTGACCGAAGAGATGTTGATGATGCGGCCATAGCGCTGCTCCAGCATGTCGGGGATGACATGGCTGCAGCAGTTGAACACACTGTACAGATTGGTTTTCATCACGATGTCCCAGCTCTCCGGCGTCATCTTCCGGAACACCCCGTCGCGCGTGATGCCCGCATTGTTGACCAGGATGTCGATGATGCCGATCTCGGAGTGGATCTTCTGCACCATGCGGCCTACCTCCTCGTAGTCGGCCACGTCGGCTTGCACCATGTGGGGTTCGTACCCTTCCTGCCGCATTTCGTTCAACCATGCCTCGGCCTTCTCCGGGCTGCGGTAATTGGCGATCACGCGGTATCCGTCGTGCATCAGCCGTTTGACCATGTGGGTGCCGAGGCCCCCGGTGGCGCCGGTGACCAGCGCTACAATGTGTTCGGTTTGTGTCATATTTTTTTGTTTTTCATTAAAATTAAATTTTTTCCTTAATAGGTGGTTAGGTTGTTAGGTTCTTGGTTATTTTTAACAACCCAACAACCCAACAACCCAAAATCATGGCTTCCCCTCAAATGGTATGGGCTACGGCCCTGATGGTACTCTTCCTGGCAGCGCTGATCCTGTATTTCGTCGTGCGCGGCGCGAGGCGCACGGCTTCGATGGCCGATTATGCGGTGGGCAGCATTCAGTTTTCGCCCGTGGTGGTGGGCTTGTCGCTGGCGGCGTCGATGACCAGCGCGGCTACTTTTATCATCAACCCGGGTTTTATCGCGCTCTACGGCCTGAGCGGAGTGCTGGCTTACGCAGTGGTGTTGCCGCTGGGGGCCTTCATTTCGCTGGTGGTGCTGACCAAGAGCTTCCGGCGGCACGGCGAGACGGTCAAGGCGCTGACGATGGCGCAGTGGATCGGGAAGCGTTACGAGAGCAAGGGCTTCGCCCTGTTTTTCGCTTTTTTATCGCTGCTCCTCATCACCTTCATCGTGTTGATCCTGGTGGGTATGACCAAGGTGCTGGCCCAGGCCCTCAATATGCAGGAATTATTCGTGTTGTTGGGACTGGTGGTCTTCGTCTTCGGCTATATGATGTTCGGTGGCGCCAACTCCATGGTCTATACCAACGCCGTTCAGGCTGTGCTGATGATCGTGGTCGCCTTCATCCTGCTGGGTTCGGGGTACGAGCACTTCAGCGAGGGGGTAAAGGGTTTTCTGGACCGGCTGGCGGCTGTCGATCCGGCCCTGACCAGGGCCATTAATCCGGCGAGTCCGCTGTTCCGCGATTTTTTTGAAATTGTCTTTTGCTCTTTCGTCGTGGGCATTGCCATCGTCTGCCAGCCGCACATCATCACGCGTTCCTTGTTACTGAAAAAGGAGTCGGACGTCAATCGCTACCTGTTGACGGGTATCGTGGTGGAGACGCTGTTTTTTTCCGTGGTCTTCGCCGGCCTCTACGCCCGCCTGACTTTTCCCGATCTGGCCCTCAACGGCAAAGCTATTCCGATGGACGGCATTATCCCGGCCTACGTGGTGCAGGAATTTCCGGTTTTCCTGGGGCTGATCGTGGTGATGGGCCTGCTTTCAGCCGGGCTTTCCACCCTGGAGGGCCTGATCCAGTCGCTTTCGACCACGATCACCTCCGACATCATCGATCCCCTGGCCGGGAAGTCCCTGGGCACAGAAGATGCCCGCTCCAAACGCCTGGTGGGGATCAACAAACTGGTGATCGCCGCGCTGGCGGTCGTGGCCATCCTGCTCACCCATCAACAGCTCACCGAACCCAATCTGAGCGTGGGCATTTTCGCACAAAACGGGGTATACGCCTATTTCTCCGCAGCCTTTGTCCCCGTGCTCATGGGCATTTTCCTGAAAAAAGCTCCCCTCATCGCGCCTATCGGCGCCTCGCTTGCTGCGGTGATCGTGCACTTCGCCTCCTACTACGGTGGCATCACCTGGTACCTGCAGGAGACCGTGCGCAACCCTGCAATTGCGGCGACGTATGCGATTTTGAGCTCGGTGGTGGTGGGCGCCGGGCTGTATGTGGCGTTCAGGAGGAGGTAAATTCAGTTTTCAGTTTTCAGTTTTCAATTTTCAGTTATTTTGGAGGAGAATTGAAAACTGAAAATTAAAAACTAAAAACTGAAAACTCTCTCCCTCCCCTCCGGCCTCACCATCGCCTACCTCGAAGAAGGGGCAGGCCCGCAAACGCTGTTGCTGATCCACGGCATGGGCAGCAACCGCCTGGCCTGGAGTAAGCTAATGGCCGGGCTGAAGGGCCGCCTGCGCTGCATTGCCCTTGATCTGCCCAATTACGGCGGCTCCACGCCCGGCGATTTCCCGTCGACCATGTCTTGGTTCGCTTCGGTGGTCTGGGAATTTGCGGAGCAACTGGGGCTGAAGAACTTTGTCCTCGGGGGCCACTCCATGGGCGGGCAGATCGCTCTGATCATGGCCCTGCAGCGGCCCTTTGCCGTAGAAAAACTCCTGCTCTTCGCCCCCGCCGGTTTTGAAGTCTTTACCAGGCCGGAGGAGATGGTCCTGCGCAATGCCTATGCGCCGGAACTGTTGCTGGCCCTTTCCGACGAACAGATCCGGCAGAACTTCCACGCCAACTTTTTCCAGTTTCCCGCCGACGCCGCCTTCATGATCGACGACCGGCTGCAAATGAAGCAGAGCGATCAGTACGCCTGGTACTGCCGGATGATCCCCAAATGTATCGCCGGTATGCTCGACGAGCCGGTGGTTCAATTCCTGCCACAGATTGCCCAACCCAGCCTGGTATTCTTCGGCCGGCAGGACCAGCTCATCCCCAACCGCCTGGTGCACCCGCTGCTAAGCGCCGAACAGGTGGCCCGTAAGGCCGTGCCCCGCCTGCAACAAGCCCGGCTGGTGCTGCTCGACCGCTGCGGGCATTTCCCGCAGTGGGAGAGGGGGGAAGAGGTGGTTAAAGAGGTTGTTGGGTTTTTGGTCAAGCAATATTGATGTAAAATCATTGATCTGGTTTTGAATAATTTATAGTGATTTATTCTTGTTCCTGCCTTTAAGTCAACCCATATATTCTTCACCGCCTCCTCACTTGCATTTGGCTCCCCAGCATACTAATTTTTATCTTAATCCCTTATGGATAAACTGTACAACGCCAATATCATCAGCACGGGAGGATATGCGCCGGATTGGGTGCTTCCCAATGCTTTTTTCGACGAATTATTGGGGGAGGAAGTCGACACCTGGCTGAGGGAAAACGTTCATATATATGAGCGCCGCTGGTGCAGGGAAGGGGAGAGCACGGCCGATCTGGCGGAAAGAGCCGGACGGCAGGCGCTGGAAAGGGCCGGGGTGCAACCTCAAGCCGTCGATCTGGTTATCGTGGCCACCGACACGCCCGAGTATGTGTCGCCTTCAACCGCGGCGGTGGTGCAGTACCGGCTGGGGGCTTCGCGCTCGGGATCATTTGACGTCAATACTGCCTGCGCGGGCTTTGTGACGGCGCTGGACATGGGCGCCAAGTACATCCGGGCCGATGAACAATATCGCTACGTGCTGGTAATCGGAGCATACGCCATGAGCAAGCACCTCAATAAAACCGACAAAAAAACCGTCACGCTGTTTGCCGACGGGGCGGGGGCGGTGTTGCTCGGCAGGGAAGAACGGCCAGGCTACGGCCTGCTCGCCAGCCAGCTGATCTCCGAAGGCCAGTACTACGACTGGATGGGCATCTACGGCGGCGGCGCCCGCATGCCGGTGGATGAAAAAGTGCTGGCCGGGCGCGACCACCAGCTGAAGTTCCTGCGCAAATTTCCGCCCGAACTCAACCCCGAACATTGGACGGCCATGACACATACCCTTTGTGATCGAATACATATCCCAGTTTCTGAAGTCGGCCATTTTTTCCTCACCCAGATCAACATCAACAGCATCTGGGATACGATGGACCGTCTGGGGCAGCCGCGGGAGAAAGCCCACACCATTATGCACCACTACGGCTACACCGGCTCCGCCTGCATCGGCATGGCGGTCAACGACGCCTGGGAGAAAGGGATATTGAAAAAAGGAGACCTGAACGTCTGCATCGGCTCCGGCGGCGGCCTTGCCTTCGCCAGCGCCGCAATCAGACTCTGAAACCACAATGAGAACCCAAAATGAGACCACTCCAGCAAGACTGGGCTTCCAAATGGGCCGTGTATAGTCCCGACCGCGAAGCTTTTAAGGAATACGAGACCGGGCGCGTTTGGACTTACGGGCAGATCGACCGCCTGGCCAACCAGTTGTCGCATTATTTCACAAAAGATTGCGGTTTGCAAAAAGGCGACCGCATCGCCGTGCTGGCGGAGTTTTGCCTGGAGTATATCGCCCTGTTTTCCATGGCGCAGAAGACCGGCCTGGTAATCGTGCCCCTCAATTACCGCCTGGCGACGGCTGAAATCGACTACCTGCTCTCCGCCGCAGGGCCGAAAGCGGTCATTTGGGAAGATAAATTTTCACCCCTCATCGAGCCGGCGCCCCATTTCCCAGGTATCGAAAACCGCCTGCCCCTGGTGGAATTCTCGGCCCTGTGCGACCCTGAGCGGCGTTTGGGCGACCGCGATCGTTTTACCGCCGTGGAGGTCGATGAAGACGACCCCGTGTTCATCCTTTTTACCTCGGGCACCACGGGCTTCCCGAAAGGAGCTTTGTACACCCATAAAATGCTGTTCTGGAACAGCATCAACACGGCCATGAGCCTGATCATCAACACGGAGAGCCGCACGGTCAACGTCATGCCGCCATTTCACACGGGGGGCTGGAACGTCTATGCCACGCCCTTTTTCCACCACGGCGCCTACATGGTGCTGATGAAAAAGTTCGACCCCGGGGCCGTGCTCTCGCTCCTGCAGCAGGAGCGCGCCACCATGTTTATGGCCGTGCCCACCATGCTCAAGATGATAGCCGATCAGCCCGGGTTCGAGCAGGCTGATTTTTCAAGCCTGTACTACATCATCGTCGGGGGCGAGCCCATGCCCATCCCCCTGATCGAGCGCTGGCATGCCAAGGGCGTGCCTATCCGCCAGGGCTATGGCCTGACGGAGGTGGGACCCAACCTGACCTCCCTGCACCAGCGCGACGCCATCCGCAAGAAGGGATCGATCGGAAGGCCCAATTTCTACGTCCAGATCCGGATCACCGATCCTGAGACGGGTGAAGAAGTAGGACCGGACGCAGCGGGAGAGTTCCTGCTCAAGGGCCCCATGGTCACGCCCGGCTATTGGCAAAACGAGGAAGCCACGCGAAAGACAATTGTAGATGGCTGGTTCCATACAGGCGATATGGTCGTGCAGGACGAAGAAGGCTTCCTCTTTGTCGTCGACCGCATCAAGAACATGTTCATTTCGGGAGGGGAGAACGTTTACCCGGCCGAAGTGGAGCGCGTGCTCATCCAGCACGAACAGGTGGAGGAGGTCTGTGTGATCGGCGTGCCCCATGAAAAATGGGGAGAGGTTGGGAAGGCCTTCGTGGTGCGCAAATCGCCAGGACTGGACGAAGCCGCCCTGCTGGAATATTGCCAGGGCAAACTGGCGAAGTTCAAGATCCCCAAATCGGTTGTGTTTTTGGAAGCGTTGCCGAAGAATGATGCGGGGAAAATCAATAGGATAGCTTTGAAGAAGTTATAATCAAAATTTTATTAATTATTTAAAAATCAGCAATTTATGAAAACATTCAAGTTTCTTTTTCTCTCACTCGCCCTGGTGGGCCTGTCGGTTTCTTCGCAGTCGTGCAAGGAAGAAGAGCCGGATCCCACTTGCACGGACGGCATTATGAACGGTGAAGAAGAAGGCGTTGACTGCGGCGGACCTTGCGCTGCTTGCCCCGTCGGCCTGCAAGATACCAAGTGGCAGTCTTCCGGAACCAACGTAGCGCCGCTGCTGGTAACCCTGTTCAACACCGACTCCATCTATGCCGAGTTTAACTACGACTTCACCTACACGGTTGAGCAGTACGACAACACGGGCGCGAAGCAGACCCTGACGGGCACCTACGCCCAGGCTGAATCGTCGGTGGCTGGCATCTGGACGATCACGATCAACCAAACCACGCCTGCGACGATCACTGCTCAGGGCATCTTCCAGATCACGGACAACACCATGAAGTACGAGATAGCGCAGACCAATCCCGACATCGGGGCTGTTCCTCCGACGCCTGCAGGCGGCTTTGGCAGCACCAACGGCGGCGTGCTGGGTACTGCCAACGTGCAGACTTACATCCGTATTGAATAGTACCAGTCCATTGGGCGGTTGGCTGCAACCGGCTAACCGCCCAATAAACTTTTTCGCGATGAACACCAGAATTATACTCTTCCTGCTATTTTCCCTCTTCGCCTTCTCTCTTTCTGCCCAGATACCTCCTGTTTTCGGGGAAATGGAGAAGAAGCTGCCGGAGGTTCCCGACCGGGAGTTGCAGTTCCTGGCCTTTTATTACAACCACGGCATGTTTTCGAATATGTTCCCGAAAAACGACTTCCTCAGAGGGCAGATCATCGGGCGCCTGTTCGGGCAGAACACGACGCCCACCCGCGACTCGCTGCGGCCGTTTTTCTTCGAACAGCGGCTACTGCCGTTTTTCATTTACCAACCCAAGTTATTCAACAGCAAGGCCATCCTCCGGGCTTCCTTCGAGATCGACTGGACCTGGGGCGACGTGGCGTACGGCGTGGGCGGCAACTTCGGCTCCGCGGTCTCTTCCGACCAGGTCAACATCCAGACCCAAAACGTGGAACTGGAGCTGATCCCCTTCAAGGGCTGGGCCGTCAACCTGGGCTTGCAGCGCATGTACGACACCCCGTACAATGCCTACCGCACCTATTTCGACCAGATGACCACCACCGGCTACCGCCTGATGTATTGGGGCACCGATGGGGTGGGCGTTACGGTGCGCAACGACCGCGACTTTTCGCGCATGAAGCTGAGTTATTTCCAGCTCTATGAGAATAATATCGAGGAAAACGACGACGTGCAGATGATGGAGTTCATGTACCAGCGCACGGTTAGTTTGTCGCTCGACCTGGGCGGCTCGGTCTATTACGTGCGCGACCGGGGCAACGGCGAGGGCGGCCCCTCCGTGCTGGGGCAGGGCCTCAACAGCGTGCTCAACGGCTATAATGGCACTTTTAAATTCCCCTTCGGTTCCGATCCTTACAAGGCCGACATCGTCTGGCTGGGCGGCTTTTTCGGTTACAACAGCCAGTATATGATGGGGCCCTGGTTTGCCAACGGCTTTGCCAATCTCAACGTCGGCAACGCCCGCACCGTAAAGCGCGACGTCTCCATCCTGGGCCTCGGCGCCAACCTGCGCGCCGGTTACCGCTACGGGCAGACGCCCAATGACGCTATTTCCGTCGATTTTCTCTACACCTCCGGCGACGCCAACAGCATCTCCGACGACCAGTATTCCGGGGTGCTGACGGGCAATATGTGGGGTTCGCCGGCGGCGCTGTACATCAGCCATGGCGGCTACCTGCTTTTCCCGCACGCCAACGTGGTCAACCGCTATATCTCGGCCGTCACCGATATTTCCAATCTGGGCTACGGCATAGCCGGCGGCACGCTCAATCTGAGCAAAGACTTCATTCCCAATAAGTTACAAGGTAAAATCGGCGGCGCCACAGGCTGGAGCATGGTTTCCCCCGCAGGTGGCGGCCACTTCATGGGCGCGGAGGCGAATGGCAAGGTGGTGTATCAGTTAGGGCCATTTATGAGCCTGGAACTGCACGGGGCCTACCTCTGGCTAGGCGATTTTTACGACAGCCAGGTGGTCAACTCCGGGCTTGACCAGCGGCCGGCCGATCCGTTTACCGCGTTTTTGGCGTTCCGGTGGTTGATGTTTTAACGGTACGGGTACGGCCAAATTTATTTGGACGGCGGAATTGGGGTGAAGGGTGAAGAGTGAAGGGTGAACTTTTTAAAGAAATGGTTATGAGAAAAATATTTGGGCTTTTTCTGATTTCGATATTGTTTGCTGCCTGTGGGATACAGCAGAACCTGAGCCCCCTGCAATCCTTTGAAGAGTTGCAGTATCCGTATGCGGTGAAGAAGATACAATTGGCGGATGATATAGAAGTGGCGTATGTGGACGAGGGGAGAGGGGAGGAGACCATCATTTTCATACACGGGTTAGGGAGTTATTTACCGGCCTGGAAGAAGAATATTGAAGGGCTGAAAGGGCAGTACCGTTGCATCGCCATCGACCTGCCGGGGTATGGGAAGAGCAGCAAGGGCGAGTATTCGGGCAGCCTGCGGTTTTATGCCCAGGTGGTGGCCGAAATGATCGACTCCCTGAAATTGAAGAACGTGACGCTGGCCGGGCATTCCATGGGCGGTCAGATATCGATCATCGCTGGGTTGGGGTATCCGGACAAGGTCCAGAACCTTGTGCTGGTGGCGCCTGCGGGCTTTGAGACCTTTACAAAAGGACAGAAGCAGTGGTTCCGGGAGGTCATGACCGCGAATGGCGTGAAGCTGACCACGGCCGAGCAGATCAAGGTCAACCTGGCTTACAATTTTTACCGCCTGCCAAAGGAAGCGGAGTTCATGATCACCGACCGCATGAACATGCGCTCGGCGGTTGATTTTGACGCCTATTGCTACATCATTCCCAAAAATGTGCAGGGCATGGTCGACGACCCCGTATACGATTTCCTGCCGCAGATCAAACAGCCTGTGTTAGTGATTTTCGGGGAAAACGACAACCTCATTCCCAATCGCTACCTCAATCCCGGCACAACGGAGGCTGTGGCCCGCGACGGCGCCGGCCGCATTCCCCAATCGGAGTTGCACCTGTTGCCCAAAACCGGCCATTTTGCCCAGTTTGAAAGCGCCGGAGAGGTCAACAGGTTGATAGGAGAGTTTTTGGATTAAATTTTCCTAATTTGCAGGAATGAAATACCTTTAGAGGGGAAGCGGCCGCCGGCTGCTTCCCCTCTAAAATTATCTCTCTATGCGTAAAACCATATTCGTAGCCGCAACAGGCCAGCACGTGGGCAAGACGACTTCTACCCTGGGCCTGGTAGCCAATTTGAAGGAGATGGGCCTCAACGTGGGGTATTGCAAGCCCGTCGGGCAACAGCACGTCGACGTCGATGGCATGATCGCCGATAAGGACGCAGTGTTGTTTGCCGAGGTTTTGGGATTTAACCTCGACCCGGTACTGCACAGTCCTGTCATTTTGGGCGACGGCATCACAGCGGAATTCATCGACCACCCCGGCCAGTTTGAGTTCAATGAGCGGCTGGACTATGCGGCTGCTGAGCTTTCCCGGCTGCACGACGTCGTCGTGTACGAAGGGACCGGTCATCCGGGAGTGGGGAGCGTGGTCGGTCTTTCCAACGCAGACGTAGCCAGGAGGCTCAATGCTTCCGTTGTCATGATCGCCGAAGGCGGCATCGGCAGCACGATCGACCGCCTGGCGATGAGCCTGTCGCTGTTCAGGGAGCAGAAAGTGCCGATCGTCGGCGTCATCGTCAACAAGGTTTTGCCGGAAAAACTGGAGAAGATACAACACTACCTGGGCAAACGCCTGGGGCAGATGGGACTGCCCGTGCTGGGTGTATTGCCTTACGATAAAAGCCTTTCTTTCCCCATCATGGAAGCTGTCAAACAGGCTGTTCGCGGCCATGTAGTCTACAACGAGGAAAAATTGGGCAACAGGGTGGAAGAGATTGTATCGGGCTCCCTGATCGGCACAGAAGAGCTCAAGTCCTTCCGCAACGTCCTCCTGGTGGTCAGCCACAAACGCCTGGATGAAGCCATCGGCAAAATCAAGTGGATCGCGGCGGCGAAGGGCATGACGGACAATCCGCTTTCCGGCGTCATCATCACCGGCGATGGCCGGCATGAATTCCCGCTGGAGGACACGGATGCCAGCGTCGGTTATTTGCTTCAAAACGAGATACCCGTGCTCACCACCGCGCTCGACACCCTGGGCTCGGTCATCAAGATCAGCCGCATCGAGGTCAAGATCAACACCCGCACGCCCTGGAAGGTGCAGCGCGCCATCGAACTGATCCGCGAACACATCCCCATGCAATCCCTCCTGGGTATCTAACCACCCAACCACCCAACAACCCAACCACCCCAAAATGAAGCGCATCGGCCTCCTCTCCGATACCCACGGCTACCTTCACCCCGCCATTCTGGACCATTTCGCTGAGTGCGACGAGGTTTGGCATGCGGGCGACATCGGCTCAGTGGAAGTGGCTGATCAGTTGGAGGCTTTCAAGCCCTTGAGGGCCGTTTTCGGCAATATCGACGGAGGAGCGCTGCGCCTCCGGTATCCCGAAGACCTCATTTTCACACTGGAAGGCGTTAAAGTCTATCTCACCCATATCGGTGGCTATCCGGGCAAGTATCCCGCCCGGATCAAACAAGTCTTTCACGAGGAAAAACCCGGTCTGTTCATTTGCGGGCATTCGCATATCCTCAAGGTCATGCCCGACCCCGTTTTTCAGCTCCTGCACATCAACCCCGGGGCCTGCGGGCGGGAGGGGTTTCACAAAATCAGCACGGTGGTTAGGTTTAGCCTGGAGGCGGGGAAGGTGAAGGATCTGGAGGTAGTTGAGTTGGGAATGAGAGGCAGACTTTAGCAACATATTCACCAGAAAAAAATACTTGTACGGATAGGTAATAATTACTGCAAATTAGTAGATTTGCAGCATCTGTATTTCTCGGAAAAAATGTCAATTCCCCCAAAAGCCGAATGTTTAGGTTGTGTATGAAACGGCGTCTTGTATAAGGCGTTGAATGCTAACAAATTAATCTCATAAAAAATGAACGGTACCTCTACTACCCGTTTCGGGAGTATGCTTTGTTCCGCATTTATTCTTGCGGCAGCGCTCCTTCTTCCACAAGTAATTTTCTCTCAAACACTGCTATTGGACCCCAACGGGGATGGTGGTTTCGAAAATGGAGCCTCTTTCGCCGCCAATGGCTGGACTGTCGACAACGGTGCACAGACAAATGCCTGGTATGTAGGCGGTGTGCCCACCGGCACAACCGGAGCCCGTTCAGCCTATGTCTCGAATGATGGAGGTACCACCTGGACGTATAACATCACAGCCGCTTCTGTGGTCCATTTCTGGAGGGACATAACCTTCCCGGCTGGAGAGGATGAAATCCAGCTTTCCTTTAGCTTTGACGGCGATGGTGAGAGTACCCTGGACCGAATCCGGATCTATCTGGTGGAAACAACCACTACACCGGTAGCAGGTACGGAACTCAGTACCGGCCAGATTGGCCTTCCCAACTACAACCAGCAGAAAGCCGGTTTCATTAAAACCGGTTTCCGCCTTCCAGCCGGTACTGCAGGTACTACCAAGCGCCTGGTTATCAGCTGGCGCAACGATCTCAGCATTGGTACCATGCCTCCTGGCGGCATTGACAACATCAGACTCACATCCCAGGCTCCGCCCACCATGTCGGGCGCCTATACCATCAATAATACGCTGCCTACTGCGGGGACTAACTTCAACGGGTTTGTCGATGCCTTCAACCAATTGAACGGCGCAACGATCACCGGTCCCGTCACTATCAACGTATCAGCAGGTCAATCATTTAAGGAAATACCGCCGGTATTGACGGCAACGGGCACGGCGGCAAATCCCATCGTTATTCAAAAATCTGGCGCAGGCGCTAACCCCGTGCTGATTTCCAGCGGTTTTTCCAGCACTACAGACCCTGCTATCTGCCTTTCTGGTAGCGACTATATGACCTTTGATGGCATTGATATTGGGCTGGCTGGCCCGGCTGTGGTAAACCTGGAGTATGGCTACCTGGTGCGCAACGCGACCGCTACCAACGGCGCTTCCAACAATACCATCCGGAACTGTACTATTACGATGGCTAACAGTAACACCTCATCTCGGGGTATTCTCCAGTCTGCAACCACTACGGGCGGTGGCGTTGCGCCTACCAGCGCAGATGGATCCAACAATAATAATATTTACGAGAACCTCACCGTTCAGACTGTACACACGGGTATTTATCTGCTTGGTACGGCGGGATTTCCGGAACTGAACTGCCAGGTCCGCAACAACATCGTTGGCGGTCCTAACGCCAACGATATCGGTGGCGCTACTACAACCCAGCCGGCTGGTATCCGGGCTGCCAACGTGAGCGGGGTGAAAATCTTCAACAACCTTGTCAGGAATGTTGGAGCTGGTGCAATTGTAGATGGGATATTCCTCGAATTATTTCAGGGCAACAGCGAAGTGTACGGCAATACGGTTAATAACGTTCGCAACACCAGTACGACCAGCACCTCCGTCGCCTCCGGCATTAAGATCAGCCATGCGACGACAGGCACGCACAACGTGCGTATATTCAATAACTTCGTTTACGATATCACTTCTGCCTATACCAGTACTGCCACAGCTACCCGCGTTTTACGTGGTATTCATATCATCGGCACGGGAGGCGGCATCACCCAGACCTACGACATCGTGCACAACAGTGTGCGCATCGACGGTTCGGGCTCGCCCAACGTATCGAGCGTTTGCTTTGAGATCTCAACGACCAGCGGTCCGGTGTACAATATCCAGAATAACATTCTATCCAATTTTACGGGCGCGCAAACAGGGGTAGCCGTTCATTTTGTTTGGCGCTCCACTTCTGCCACCCAGATCGGCAACCTGGGTTCGGTGTCCAACTACAACGTGTTGCATGTCAATAATCCCACCAATGGTTTTATTGCCCAGGGCAACACCACCAACTACGCTACCCTGGCCGACTGGCAGGCCGCAACCGGCCAGGATTTGAACAGCTGGCAGCAGAATCCCCGCTTTGTCAGCGCTACCGACCTTCACATCTCTGCCTCTGTGGCCACCCCTGTGGAAAGCAATGGCACACCCATCGCCTTTGTAACCACCGACATTGACGGCAACGCGCGCAACGCCGCAACGCCGGATATCGGCGCAGACGAGGGCAGCTTCCTGCCTCTTCTGAATAACGATATTGCCGCCCAGTCTTTCGTCACTCCCCAAAATGGTGGTGCAATTATTCAAGGCGCAAACTTTACCCCTACTGCCATATACGAAAACGCGGGCTCGCTCGCCCAGACCAACATTCCCGTTCGCTTCCGGATACTGGGCCCTGCACCATCCACGACGGTCGTGTATGAGCAAACAGCCTCAATCGCTTCTCTGGCCGCGGGCGCAAGCCAATCAGTGGCTTTCACCGTAACCAGCCTTGCGACGCCCGGCTTTTATACCATGGAAGCCTCCTCGGAACTCGCAGGCGACCAGAATAGCGCCAATAACCTGATTTCCGGGACGTTTGAATCGGCCGGTCCCCTCAATGGCGTATACCAGGTCGGCGCCTCTCAGACAGCGCCTTTCAACACCCTGACCAATGCAGTCAGCCGCCTGAATACGGTCGGCGTTTCCGGTCCGGTCACTTTCCGTTTGACCGATGCTACCTACCCCGCGGAAACCTTCCCGCTCGTCATCAACCCAATCCAGGGGGGGAGCCCGGTCAATAACCTGACGATCGCACCACAGGCAACCACGCTCATCAGCGGTAGCGCTGCGGGCTGTCTGATCGCATTGGCCGGCGCCGATTATGTGACTATCGACGGATCCAACTCGGGCGCCACAGACCGCAGCCTGACGGTGGAAAACACCTCCACTGCCGCCAACTCTGCCGTTATCTGTGTGCAGAGCCTTGGCGCCGGAGCGGGAGCTACCAATAATACCCTGAAAAACCTCAACGTCATTGCGGGTAGCAACGTCACCACCTCCACGTTTGGCATTTTCAGCGCAGGATCGGCAGTCTCCACTTCTGGTACCGGCGATGACAACGACAACCTGGTAATCCAGAATAATAGCATTAAGCGGACCTATTACGGCATTTACACCCGTGCAAGCGGGGCTGCAGGCCAGCACGACGGACTGCAGATTACCGGTAATGATATCGGATCTGAAATCCCCAACGATTACGTTGTCTTCCGCGGGGTTCAGGTGCAGTATGCCAATGGACCTGTGATCTCTCAGAATAATATCTTCAGTATGAAGACCACCAACAGTATCTCTATCGCAGCTATCGATCTTGCTGCCGGCGTGCTGGATGGGCAGGTGACGAGAAATAACATCACAGGGATACACAATACGAGCTCAAGCGGATGGAGCGCTTACGGGGTTTTGATCTCAACGACCACCGGGCCTCCTAATAATAACCTGATTGCCAATAACTTCATCTCCGACATTCTCACAGCCAACTACAGTACTACAAGCACGACGTTTAATGCGTTTGGTATCCGTCTGACGGGCGGTACCAACACTAAAGTGTACAATAATTCCATCCACATGTTTGGGCCCGTTACCGCAGGTTCCTCAGCCGGCAGCTCTGCCAACATGGTGGTAACAACTACTTCCGTTACCGGACTCGATATGAGGAACAACGTATTTGTCAATACCCAGGATTTCGGCGTCGCAGGTTCTGCCGCAATGAACATCTGGGTTCCGACGGGCTTTGTTTTTAGTAATACCAACAATAACGACTATTATGGCCTGTCTACCGCCAACACGACTTACGGCGTTGCAAAAGTAGGAACAGCTGCCGGCGCTCCCAACTACCTGACTCTTGGCGATTGGCAGGGATTTACCCTTCAGGATGCCAACTCCATCGCAGTTGCTCCCGTCTTCGTCTCCAACACAGACCTGCACATGGTCACCAACCAGAACCTCCTGATCGACGGTGGCGCTGCCCCGCTCGCAGAGGTAACAGTTGACTTTGACGGCGAAGCGCGTGCGGCTACCCCTGACATCGGCGCCGACGAATTCACCAACTGCGATCTGCCTGCTAACGCGGTCAACATCACTATCACCGCCGATCCTTCCAACGCAACGATTTGCGGTCAGGGCAGCGTGACGCTGACGGCCAGCGGCGCCAATACCTACTTCTGGAGCCCCCTCGACGGCTTGAATACCAACATCGGCTCCACGGTGATCGCTTCTCCATTGGCAACCACCACCTACACCGTTGAAGGTACCAATACGACTACAGGCTGTGTCGGCACCGCTCAGATCACAGTTAACGTGTTCGGCCTGCCCAACGCGCAGATCACCCCCGCCCAAGCGGCTATCTGCCCCGGTGAAGAGGTCACCCTGACGGCAAGCGGCGGCGTGTCGTACTCCTGGAACACAGACCAAAGCAGCGCATCCATCACGGTTTCGCCCAACGAAACGACTACCTATTCGGTAGAAGTAACCGATGCCAACGGATGTACGGCCATTGCTTTGGCGACCGTTACGGTCAATCAACCTCCGGTCATCCAGGCGGCTATTACTGAGCCGACGGCATGTACTTCTACCAATGGCGCCATCAACCTGACCATCACCGGTACTTCTCCCTACATCTTTACCTGGGCAACACCAAACGGCAACGGCCTGGTACAGGGACAGGAAGACCAGTCGGGCCTGACAGTCGGCACCTATTTCGTGACCGTTGAAGATGCCAATGGTTGCGTTTCGAATGCCTCCTACACCCTGCTCGGTCCGGGCGGCTGTGAAGTTTGCCCGCTGTTTGGCGCATTGACTGCCAACCCCTCGCCGGCATGCCAGAACGAGACGATTACCCTGACTCAGTCCGGGATGACCAATATGGGCATCACCTATGGTGTGCAATTCAAATACTCGACTTCGCCTTTGGCTGATCCTTACAACGGTGGTACTACCATCGCAACCGTGCCCAATGGAAACCTGACCAACCTGGGATCGGTTGCATCGACGACTACGTCATTCGCTGCGGCCAATACTTACTTCATCTATACCATCCTCGATCCGGTGCCGCTCGACCCGACCTGCCGTCCATCGGCAACGGCTACCCTGGTAGTGAATCCGGTCCCGACGGTCAACGCAGTCAGCAGCCAGGTGCGCTGCAACGGCGCTGCCACTGCAGCGGTGACTTTCAGCGGCGCAGTACCGGGTACGCTGTACAGCTGGACGAACTCCAACCCCTCGATCGGCCTTGCGGCCAATGGCACGGGCGACATTCCGTCCTTCATCGCCACCAACAACGGCACCTCGCCAGTTGTGGCCACGATCACCGTGACGCCTTCCTATTCCAACGCAGGCGGAACCTGTACAGGCGCCCCCATCACCTTTACTTATACAGTCAACCCGACGCCGTCAGTTAACAACCCGGGCAACCAGATCGTCTGTGCCGGCGCACCTGTAACGGTGAACTTTACCGGCTCGGTTGGCGGTACCGTATACAACTGGACCAACAGCAATACCAGCATCGGGCTGGCTGCCAGCGGCTCCGGCAACATCAGCTTCACGACGGTTAACAACACAGGCGTAACCCAGGTGGCAACGATCGTCGTGACGCCTTCCTACTCTAACGCCAGTACGACTTGCCCGGGCGGTTCGCAGACCTTCACCATCACGGTCAACCCCCTGCCTTCGATGAACCAGCCCGCCAGCCAGGAAGTCTGCGGCGGCAACGCTACCCAGGCGGTGAACTTCAGCAGCTCGGCAACGGGTACTACGTTCAGCTGGACCAATAACAACACCTCCATCGGCCTGGCGGCCAGCGGATCGGGCAACATCCCGGCCTTTACGGCTGTTAACAACACAGGCGTAACCCAGGTGGCTACCATCACCGTAACGCCGTCATTCACCAGCGCAGGCCTTACCTGCCAGGGGAACGCGGTGACCTTCACCATCACGGTATTCGCCCCCTCTTCCGCTAACGCAGGTCTCGACCAGACCATCTGCCAGAACCAATCGGCCAGCCTTTCGGCTACGGTCGGCGGCTCCGCTACCGGCGGTACCTGGAGCGGCGGCGCAGGTAGCTTCAGCAACCCCACTTCGCTGACGACCTCCTATACCCCCGCAGCAAGCGAATACGGCACGACGGTCACCCTGACCTTCACGACCAACGACCCGGCAGGTCCTTGTACCGCAGCCTCTGACTTCATGCTCCTCACCATCAATACGCTTCCTGAAGTATTCGCAGGCGAGGATACCAAAGTCTGTGAAGGAGACAACCTCAACCTCACGACGCTCGGCGCTTTCATCAACGCCAACGGCAGCGGCGTGACCACTGGTACCTGGAGCACCAGCGGCAGCGGTACCTTCCAGCCTACCAACGCCTTCCCCGGCGCTACCGCCTATGTGCCCAGCGCAGCGGATATTGCAGCAGGAACAGTCACCATTACCCTGACCAGCGCAGATCCTACAGGTCCGTGCGGCGCTGTGAGCGACGCTTTCTTCCTCCGCTTCAAAGGCGACGAACCGCTGACCTGCAACGACCTCGTTCAGGTTTCCCTGGACGGCGATGGTGAATCGGAAGTATTCCCCGACATGATTCTCGAAGGAACTTACGACCTGCAATTCTACAGTGTCGAGATCTACAACGGTGTGAACTTCATCGGCAACACCGTCGATTGCGGCGATATCGGAAAGACTTTCACGGTTAAAGTTGTCGATATCTGCACCGGCAACTTCTGCTGGGGTTCGATCGTGGTCGAAGACAAATGGGCGCCCGAAGTGCTCTGCAACGAGGTGACCATCCCCTGCTCTGCTGACTACAACAACGTACCCTTCCCGCTAGCTACCGACAACTGCGACATTTCTCCGGAAGTGGAACTGACCAGCGTTACGGTGCTCGATCAGGATCTCTGCGCCGACAATCAGGTCGTCGTGCTGCGCACTTTCATCGCCATCGACAACTACGGCAACGAATCGGCTGAATGCACCCAGACCATCATCATCCAGCGTCCGGCGTTCGTCGACTTCCCCAACGACATCGAGTGGGAATGCAGCGTATACAACCAGAACCCGGGCGTGACCGCCCCGACCGCAGCCGGCTCGGGCATACCCTTCGGCCTGGATGGCGAGTATTGCATGTACGCTTACTCCAGCTCAGATCAGATACTGCCCTCTTGCGGCACGACATTCAAGATCGTGCGTACCTGGACCGTTCTCGACTGGTGCACCGGTCAGGTCATCACCAGCAACCCGCAGGGTGAAGACAACGTCCAGATCATCAAGATCGTGGATACCACGCCGCCTGTAGTGACCCTGGCGCCGTACAACGTGCCGGCCAACATCACCGGCGTGCATCCGCAGCCCTGTACTTCCACCGGCTTCCTGCAGCCTGCCGATATCACCGACAACTGCAACGCCTTCACGGTGAAAATCTTCACCCCGATTGGCGAGGCTGTCTACCTCAATGGCGTAGATGGAGCAGCAGGCGGTTTCATCCCCTATCCGGGACTGGGACTCGGCACGCACATCATTCAGTACCAAGTGGAAGACGCTTGCAACAATATCAATGACTTCTTTGTAGCAGTGACTGTGGTCGATAACATCGTCCCCACCGCTATCTGCGATGAGATCACCGATACCAACCTGAGTTCCGACGGCATCGCGGCTGTCTATGCCGAAACCTTCGACGATGGTTCTTACGACAACTGCTGCCTCGATTACTTTGAAGTGCGCCGTATGAACGGCGACTGCAACGGCAACTTCGACGATTTCGGTCCCTATGTAGAGTTCTGCTGCTCCGATGCCGGTACTGCCGTCATGGTGGTCTTCCGCGCATACGACTGCAATGGCAACTACAACGACTGCATGGTCACCGTCAACGTCAGCGACAAGCTGCCTCCGATCCTCATCTCCTGCCCGCAAGGCCAGACGATCACCTGCGACACTTACCTGCAGAACTACGCAGCCGGTGTTGAGCAAGGCGACTACAGCGTGCTCAACGGCTTTGGCAGCCCGCAATTCTTCGACAACTGCAACTTCAACCTGACGAGCAACGTTACTGTGAACCTCGACAACTGCACCAAAGGCACGATCACGCGCAGCTGGACAGCCAGCGACCCGAACGGTCAGGCCACCTGCACGCAGGTGATCCAGGTGACGCACGTGTCGAACTGGGTGGTTGAATTCCCTGCCGACGTAACCGCAGTGTGCACCAACGGCCAGCTGCCTGACACGGGCGAACCGGAGATCTTCTTCGACGAGTGCGAACTGATCGGCGTGAGCCACAGCGACCAGGTATTCACTGTAGTACCGGATGCCTGCTACAAGATCGTACGTACGTGGAACGTGATCAACTGGTGTATCTATGACAACTTTGGCTATAATGCGTATAGTGAAGACGGCAAGGCCGAGTGCAACCTGAACGTAGACTGGGATGGCGACGGCGACAAAGACTGCCGCACGTTCCGCGACGGTTGGAACTCGACGGGCAGCCCGGGTACGCCCGACGGTTTCATTTCCTACAAGCAGACGATCAAGGTGATGGACAACGAAGATCCTACCTTCACGGTAGACCCGATCGACGGTTGCATCGTATCGACCGGCTGCACGAAGACCATCACGCTGCCTTACCCGAACATCACGGACGACTGTTCGCTGACGTATGACGTAGACATCACGGGCGACTTCGGCACGTTCAACAACATCACCGCTGCGGTCAACGTACCGAACGTGGGTGTAGGCGAATACGAAGTGACGTATGCCGTGACGGACAACTGCGGCAACACGGGCTACCTGACGATCGTGGTAGTGGTGGAAGACTGCAAGAAGCCGACGCCGCTGTGCGACAACGGCCTGGTGGTCGAAATCATGCAGACGGGCATGGTTGAAGTATGCGCAGAAGCCTTCGACGAAGGCAGCTGGGACAACTGCGGCCCGATCGCTCACTTCAGCTACTCACCCGACATCACCAACACGTGCCAGATCTTTGACTGCGACGACGTACTGGTGAACCCGACGGTACAGATCTGGGTAACCGACATCTACGGCAACCAGGATTACTGTGAGACGG
>JBAQQB010000146.1:0-2396 GCA_049306275.1 Saprospiraceae bacterium
GCTGGACAAGGAGCAAAAGCAGTTTCTTAAATACAAGACATTTTTCGGTAATGAGATTGTTGCCAGTACCCGCAGGCTGTGTCTGATGAATCTGTTCCTGCACAACATTGGCGATATTGACAGCGAAAACGTGATTTCCTCCACCGATGCGCTGGTTGCCGATGACGGCAGGCGGTATGATTATGTCCTCACCAATCCGCCTTTTGGAAAGAAGAGCAGCATGACGTTTACCAACGAAGAAGGCGAACAGGAAAAGGAAGACCTCACTTACAACCGGCAGGATTTTTGGGCGACTACGAGCAACAAGCAACTCAACTTTGTCCAGCACATTCACACCATGTTAAAAACGACAGGACAGGCAGCCGTTGTGGTGCCTGATAATGTATTGTTTGAAGGCGGGGCGGGAGAAACGGTACGTAAGAAACTTTTAGAGACAACTGATTTGCATACTATCCTGCGTTTGCCGACAGGAATTTTCTATGCGCAGGGCGTAAAGGCGAATGTGATCTTCTTTGACGCAAAACCGGCCGGGAAAAAGGCATGGACAAAGGAGACCTGGTTTTATGATTACCGCACCAATATTCACCATACCCTGAAAAAAAATCCCTTAAGGCTGGACGACCTGAAAGATTTCATTACCTGCTACAATCCAACCAACCGCCATAAACGGAAGGAAACCTATGATGCAGACACCAACCCAGAAGGCAGGTGGAGAAAATTCACGTATGACGAAATCATTGGCCGTGACAAGACGTCGCTTGACATTACATGGATAAAGGATAAGTCCCTGGCTGACCTTGATAATCTGCCCAACCCTGATGAACTGGCCGGGGAGATCGTTGATAATTTGGAAGCAGGTCTGGAAAGTTTTCGGGAGATCATGCGATCCATCAACAACAGGAAATAGCCAAGTCCGTGATCTTAGCCCGACCTTCGCAATTCGAGGGGCAGGCAAACCGCTAAGCCAGTAAATTCAAGGGGTCGTGTAAAAAGGTCGGCACTACAGACCGACCTGTCCCGAGACATAAACCTTGGGCGGCGGTTGTTCAGGAAGCGATAACCCCAATTGCGCCAAAAGCAGAGCAACATCCTTTTCTGGCTGTGTATAGCGGCTCATGACAACGTGACGGCCATCCGTGGTTGGTAAATGAATATCAATCAATTGAATGTTCGACATTTTTTCCAAAATGGCCTCGGATGTCAGCCCTGCGGCCCGTCCACGCGCAAGATTTCACAACGTCGTGTGGAGACAAAAAGCCAAAAAGGAAACAAAAATATGGGCTTCAATTCTCTTTTCCAATTGGTGCCAGATGGGACGGATGGAAAGAGATCCCTTCAAATCCTTAAACACCTGTTCTCTACGGGTCAAAAGCAGATAAGATTCCCAGACGGTTTCAGGCGAGGCGGCCTGCATGTTTGAACGAAGCAGATAGCGTCCCTCACGCCGCAACGTTCGCCGCAGGCGTTCACGGTCCAGGCTGAAATGGAACGTATTCTCATTCACCGCCTCTTTGGGGATTTGGCAGAGAGATACGAACCAGCCCAAAGTCTCGCCCGGCCTCTTTCTTTAATGCCCCGATATGCATCAGCATCTCATCGAGAGTGATATGTTTTCGATTGCGAAGTTTGTGCAGACTTGCCCACAGACGCTTGAGTCTGCGGCGACGCATGGAACGCTCTTTGGCTACCCTGTCATGGCTCTCCGCAGAGACGGAGAACTCCGATTCTTACTGAAGAATTTTCACGCGGACGCTCTCCCACGCCTGAATCCAGGTCTGTTCGAGCAATGGTTTTTCAACACGGGTCAAATGTCCCTTGGGAGTGCCAGCCAAATAATCAATCCCTCGTGAGCGCATCTTTTCCAACATATCCTCGGTTGGAATACCCCGATCCATGAGTCAGGTGCGCCGAAATGTCCCATACTGCTTTTCCATCCTTCGTCCGTAATTTTTCTCGGAGAAACATGCAAGCATTTTCGCAGTTTCCCCTTCACGCGTCAAGAGGCGAGGTCGGCACTACAAGCCGTTTTGAAAATTCACCCCTTTAATATCACGAGTCTCCCGGTGATACCTGCCCAAAAATAACCGTTTTTGTAACAATTTAGTTTTTTGAAAAAGTAGGGGCGAAGCATTTGCCCGCTTGGGTATGGACATGTTTGTGCCAATTACAGCAAATGCTTCGCCCCTACACGGTAATGTTTAGCATGTTTGGTAATGCTGCACATTTGTTAAGGTAGGCGAAGCCCGCTCTTCATATAACTTCAATCTTTAATCCCGCACCTTGCCCACCGGCGACAGATAGATGGCGAACTCATCTTTCCCATCAATCCGGAGCAACCGGTCCAGGGCTTCCTGATCATAAGCGGCAATGGCGCATGTTCCTGCGCCAATCGCCTC
>JBAQQB010000147.1:0-33223 GCA_049306275.1 Saprospiraceae bacterium
CCCCTTCACCCTTCACCCTTCACCCTTCACCCTCCACACTCCACACTCCACACTCCACACTCCACTCTCCACCCTTCAATCACCCTCGAATCCGGCCCCTTCGCCACCGCCGGCCTGCGCTCGGCCGGGTTCTCAGGAGCGTTGGTTCTTGGTCATACCTTCGGTAAATCAGCTTGGGGTATACAGGGCGGCCTGGGTTATTCCTATTTCAACAATCCCTTCCCGGTGGCCGCATTGACCCAGAATAACCGCGCAGAAGACTTCCAGGAACTGGAGATCGGCAATGGAACTACTCCTGTCAATTTTGACACCGCCGGCTCCGTAGAAGCCTTTGCCTCTTCGGCCGATTCTACCGTTTCTCGCCTGCATTACCTGGATATTCCGGTATTGGCCACCAGAAAGCTGGGCCAGCGCTGGCAGCTCCAGGCAGGGGCAAGCCTGGGCCTGCTCCTGGCCTCCCGCACCGAAACTGGTTTTGACGCTGGCTACGGGTTGGTTTCGGGAAAGGTGCAAAGGTTGTACGACGACCAGGTTACCGGTGAATTTTCCGGCGCCGAGGCGGCGGCGGCCCTGTCGCGGTTGCGCATCGCTAACCCCTCTATCCAGGCTGGTATCGCTTATTTCCCGCACCCGAGATGGAGCATCGGACTGCAAATCAACGCAGCCCTGCTGGACGCGATGCCGGACTGGCCGGGCAGGCAATCGCTCAATAAAGCGCAATTGAAACTGGGGTACAGGTTTTAAGTTGGATTTTCCGGGCCGGATTCCCTATTTTTGAAATTGCAAAATCCGGCTCATGACCCGACAGTTCACCTTTTTCCTGCTACTGGCCTTTTTCGTTGGCCTGCTTTCTTTCCTGCCCATCAACCACCCTCAGGCCAAATTCCATTCGGCCAGTGAGCTGGATGCTTTCAGACGAATGGGGTCTCCCGAATTTACGCTCGACACCTCGCTTTTATTCCCGCATTCCAACTCCTGCTCCGGCTGCCACGGCTTCGACGTCAACGGCCACGCTTCGCTGACGGCAGATGGACAGGATGTCAACGTGCACGACGACTGGAGCGCCACACTCATGGCCAACGCGGCCAAAGACCCCTTCTGGCGTGCCAAGGTAAGCCATGAAATCCTCGTCAACCCTGCCCACAGCGCCGAGCTCCAAACCAAGTGCACCTCCTGCCATGCGCCGCAAGGGCACTACACGGCTATCCTGCGCGGCGCCGATCATTACTCCATGGCCGATCTGCTGGCTGATACCATTGGGCTCGACGGCGTGTCGTGCGGGGCTTGTCACATGCAATCCACCGAACAACTGGGTTTTCTCAACTCCGGCAACCTGCGCTTCGACACCAACCGGGTGATGTACGGGCCCTTTGAGATTCCCTTCTCCGCGCCCATGATCCAGTATGTAGGATTTGAGCCGCTCTACAGCGAGCACATCAACGACGCGGGCATTTGCGCCGGCTGCCACACCCTGATCACGCAAACGGTCGACCTGCAAGGCAATTTCACCGGCCAGGACTTTGTGGAACAAGCCACCTACCACGAATGGCTCAACTCGGATTACGACCCGGGCAACGTCAGCTGCCAGGAATGCCACATGCCCAGACTGGAAGAGCCCATCGTCATCTCTTCCAACTACCTCTTCCTCGAAGGGCGCGAACCTTTTGGACAGCACGAACTGGTAGGCGCTAACACGGCCATGCTCAAGATAATGAAAGAGCACCGCGAAGCCCTGGACATCACCGCCACGGAAGCCGCTTTCGAAGAAACCATCGCCAAAACCCTGGCCATGTTGCAGGAGCGGTCGGTAGAGGCCGTCCTGGAATTCGACGATTCGCGCAATGATACCGCATTTTTCAACCTCACTCTTTACAATAAAGCCGGCCATAAATTCCCCTCCGGCTACCCCAGCCGCCGCGCTTTTGTCGAACTGCTGGTCATCAAAGAGGGGGGAGATACGCTGTTCCACTCCGGCCGCCTTGACGAAAACTGGGAGGTGAATGGCCTCGACGAGCCTTTTGAGCCCCACCACGACCTCATCGGCAACCCCAATCAGGTACAGGTCTACGAAACCGTGATCGCTGACGTGACGGGGGCTTTCACCACCGTGCTGGAGCGGGCCGCTACCACCCTGAAAGACAACCGCTTGCCGCCTCAGGGATTCACTACCTCACACCCCGCATACGATACCACCAAAATCGTCGGCGAAGCCGGGACCGATCCCAACTTCAACTGGCAAAACGGACAGGAAGGGAGCGGGGCCGACCGCATCACCTACGGCATTCCGCTCTCGGGCTATGTCGGCGACCTGCGCGTGGAAATGCGCCTCCACTACCAGTCCCTGCCCCCGCGCTGGATGGCCCCGGTACTGGCAGAAGACACGCCCGAGATCAATTTCTTCAAAGACCTCTTTGAAACCGCCGACAAAAGTACGGTCATCGTAGCCGAGAAGGCGTTGGACGATGTCTTCGTCATGGGCGGCACGGGAACTACAACAAAGAAAATTCCCCGGGACTGGATCAGCGTTTTCCCCAATCCCACATTTGGAGAGCAACTTGAAGTGAGGGTGAATAATGGTTTGGAAATCAAACAGATAAGGGTTTTTGATGCAACCGGGAAAGAAGTCTGGAAGGGTAGGGGGGCAGAAAGAACGGTCCGCCTGCCCAACCGGGGCGTGTATTTTCTCGAAATACAAACAGCGCGTGGCTTGTGGACCGAAAAGGTTGTCAGGGATTGAGAATATTTTTATTAGCTTAGCCTTTGAATGAAGCCGCCAAAGGAATTTATCATATTGATCGGTAAGCAGAGCCTCTACTTTGGCGAAGGTCGCCACAAGGACACCCAGAATTTGCAGAAAGGGGAGGTCAAAGGCTCAGAAATAGAGCTTTACATCGCCAACTTGTTGCGGCGCATCATCAACCTGAAGAACCAGAACGAACTGCTCACCCGGGAGGATATCTCGCGCCTGGGCCGTATGCTCTACAACTTCCTCAAGGAGTGGAACCTCGACGTGGCCTTCCGCCGGTTCTACCGTGAGATCGCTGAGATCGACCCTTCGGGGCCCGGCTTCGGACGGATCTACCTGGAATTCATCGAAGACGCCGACCTGCTGGCCCTGCTGCCCTGGGAGTTTTTGTCGTACGGCGAAAAAGACGATTTCCTGGGCGCCCATCAGGAGGTCAAGTTCGACCTCATCAGGCGTTACGCCTTTCATGCTGATAAGGCCGTATTTTCCTATTCTCCAAAGCCTGAGCCATCCGGCAAACTGAAGGTCCTGCTCATCCACGCGGAGCCTGCCGGCAGGCCCTTCGAGGGCGATCAGCTGGCAGCCTTCCTGGAATCGCTGCAACAGCAGCAACTGATCAGCCTGGAGGTCATCGCGCAGCCTTCTTTCGACAGCTTTCCTGCCGAAATCGCAGCCCTGGCCCAAAAGGGCTTTTTTCCCGACCTCATCCACTTCGCGGGCTATGGGGAGATCAATGAGGGGAAAGGATATGCCGGTTTTATAGACCCCGGCGACGACAGCAAGGCCGACTGGGTCGAAGACCGGCAATTGATCAGCTTCCTGGCGCCTTTGTGGAGCAGGGTCAAACTCGTCTTTTTGCATACCTGCGAAGGCGGGATGGTAGGCGATTACGGCGCCAAAACCGGCCTGGGCCTGCAAATGCTCAGGCAAAAAATTCCGGCCCTGGTCACCATGCAGGCGCCGGTCAAGCCGCTTGTGGCCCTCGATTTTGCCAGGGTTTTCTACGAAAGCCTTCTCAGCGGCGCCGATATCGGCAGGGCAGTGACGGCCGGGCGGAAAAAACTCTGCTTCGAACTGCAGGAAAACAACAGTCCGGGTGGTTTCAACAAGCGCTTCAACCCATACGGAGAAAAATCCTTTGGCCTGCCCGTGCTCTTCATCACCACTGAAGAGCCCTTCCCCCTGATCGCGCCGGAGGTTGAGGGCGGTAAGGAACAGGCTGCAGAAGAGGTCGTCTACTACGAATGCCAAAACCGCCCCAACCCCCGCTGCCTGCGCATCCGGCTGGTCGAGCAGGATGAACTGGGCTGTCCGGTATGCGGCGGCCCCCTCGTGCCCTCCCAGAAAACAGCGGCCCAGCCGGCCCAGTCGGGGCAAAGCCTCCGGGTGCCCACTCCTGGAAAATCAAAGGCGGGAAAAGCCCCGGCGGGAGAAGTCTTCGTGCTGCCCGGCCAAAACGGCCGCAAAAAAGAGGCAGCCCCGTCCGAACTCGTTATTCTCTTCCTCGCTGCCAATCCCAAGGATACCTCCCGCCTGCGCTTCGACGAAGAGGCTCGCAGGATCAAGGAAGCGCTGGGGCGCAGCAAATACCGCGACAAGTTCAGGCTGATACAGGAAATGGCTGTACAGATACCCGACCTGAGGAGGGCCCTGCTCGACAATTCGCCGGGCATCATACACTTCACCGGGCATGGCACCAACCTGGGGCGCATTTATCTGGAAGACGCCACCGGCAACGCCCAGGAAGTGTCGGCCGAAGCCCTGGGCAATTTCCTCAAATTGTTCCGGGAGCATATCCGGGCCGTAGTCCTGAACGCCTGTTATTCGGAAGAACAGGCCAAAGAGATCGTCAAGCACGGCATCCCGGTGGTCGGCATGAAATCGGAAGTGCCGGACAAGGCGGGGGTGGAGTTCTCCGAAGCCTTCTACGACGCACTGGGCGCCGGCAAGAGCCTGGAGTTCGCCTTCGAACTGGGCTGCAGCGCCATCGAAATGTACAATTTGAGTAAGGACGATATACCCCGATTGCTCAAACCAGAAAATTGATCACCAGCCATGAAAGAGGAATTCCTTTCCAGGGCGCTAGCAGAAACGTACTTCCAGGCCGCGATGTCGGGCCGGGACATGCGTCGCGTGGCCGATCAGCTGGAGACCCTAAGGGCCTCCATTCTGGAGAAAAACCTCTACCAGGCCTGGCGCGACGTCGACCGGGCAGTCGGCACGGCCCTGTTGCAGGAGAACGAGGAGCTTTTCGACATCCTCGACAGCTTCCGCAAAGCCTTCGTCGGCTGGGCCTGGGAAATGATCAGGCAACAGGTACGGGAAATTTGGAAGGAAGACCCGGTCAACGGCTGGGAAGCTTTTCTGCAACACTACGCAGGATCGCTGTCGCACTGGCGCTTCCAGATCTACTCCGAACTTCCCGGCGAATTTGGCGTCGATGAGATCCCGGAGCAATACCTCGACTTTTTCCTCCGCATCCTGCATACCACGCCCTATATGCTGGAGTCACGCTGGGACCAAACCTTCGGACTTTTTCTCGAACTCGCTGAACTCCCGTTCATCACCCCGGAGCAACGCGTGAACCTGCTCTGCTCGGCAGGGCAGATCGAATTGTACTTCTTTTCCCGCAACGAAGAGGCCCGGGCGCTGTTTGAACGCGCAAGGGAGACCGAACAAAAGGCAGGCAAGGCTTTTGCCCGCACCGAGCAATCTTTTGGCGAGCTCTGGCTCGCCGAGTGGAAAATGGACGAGGCGCGGAATGCCTTCCAAAAGGCCTCCATGATCGACCCGCAGAACGAGATAGCGCTGCTCTATATGGGCGACACATACAAAGAAGAAGGCCGGTACAACATCGCCGAAGCCTGGTACGAGGACGCAAAGAGCATTTTCCCCGGCAGCACCGACGTGCAGTCGCGCCTGATCAGACTGTATGAGAAACGCGATTACTTCCGCGACCACGATCCCGCGCTGATCCGCAAGTATGTAGAACGGATCGGCCGCCTGCTGCCCATCGAAAAGTATACCGCCCTTACCGACGCAGGCTTTGCATTCCAGTCCAACGACCGCTTCGACGAAGCGGAAGCCTGGTTCCGGGAAGCAATCCAGCTCGACCCGCGCCGCGGCAATGCCTGGGTTAACCTGGGGTACGTTCTGGAGAAAAAAGGGCAATACGAAGAGTCGGAGAAAGCATTCAAAAAGGCCCTCCAGTTTGGCCCTGACTACTTCGACGCCCAGTGGGGCCTGGCCTTCCTGTTTGAAAGCAGGGAGAGCAAAGAAGAAGACGCCATCCGTACCCTGGAGACCTGTCTCTCCCTGCGCCCAAGCTGGGAAGTCTACATTCTGCCCCGCATCTCGGAATTGCACTGGAAAACCGGACGCCGGGAACAGGCGAATGCCATCCTGTTTGACTGCTTGCGAAAATTCCCCGCCCAGGACGCCGAGCCCCTGCGTATCCTCCACGAGCGCGTCAACCAACTGGATGAAGAGCCTGCCATGCAACTGCTGGAACAGATACGCCAGGCTCGCGGAGAGGCCTATGCCGACAATTTCGCCAACCGGGCGGGCAACGTCAGGTTTCAGTACCAGAAATACGAGGAGGCTGCTGAATTTTACCGCGAAGCCATCCGCATCAACGCATCCGTGCCCATCTACCACTACAACCTGGGCCTGGCCATGGACCGCCTCGACCGTCTCGAAGAAGCGGAGGCGGCATTCGCCAATTACCTCGGACTCGACCAGGCGCCCGATGCCGACAACCTCAACAGTATCGGGGTATTTTACTACAAAAAACGGCAGGACAACGAAAAGGCCCTCGGGTTCTACCAGCGCGCCATTCAGGCCAATCCGCACAACGATAACTATTTCTATAACCAGGCCCTCGTGCAGGAAAAGCTGGGGCAGTGGAGCGATGCGGAGTCCTCCTACCGCCAGGCCATCGAATGCGACCCTGAAGATCCGGAGAACTACAACGGGCTGGGCGTATTCTACTACGGCCGCCAACTGCACGAGCAGGCAGTGGAGAACTATCGCAAGGCCATCGCCATCCGGTCGGACGAAGCTCTCTACTTTTCCAACCTCGCCCTGGCCTGCCAGGCCCTCAACAAGCCGGAGGAAGAACTCGAGGCATACCGGAAAGCGGCCAGCTTGCAGCCGAGGTATTTCCTGGAACTGGGGAGGGCCCTCTACACCCAGGGCCGCCATGCAGAGGCCGTCGAGGCTTTCGAGCATGGAGCGGATTACCTGCCGAATTTCCCCTTCAACTACGCTTACCTGTCATTGGCGCTCGAAAATACCGGGCAACCGGAAAGGGCATGGGAGGCCTTGCAGCGTGGATTGGGGAAGGATCCTTCGCTCGACGACTATTTCTACAACCGCATGGGCGTGGTCCTGTACCGGGCAGGCCGCTACGAAGAAGCCCTTCAATACTACGCCGAGGCCCTCAAGCGTGCCGAAACAGCCGTGTATTGGGAAAATGCCGGTCTGGCGCACGAGGCGGCCGGGCAGGAAAAAGAAGCGGAAGAGGCCTACCGCAAAGCTATGGCCCTGGAGCCGGCGAACGCGCAGTTTCCCAACCGCATGGGGGTTTTTCACTACGCGAACCAGCGACATGAACAGGCTGCCGGCTACTACCGGAAAGCCCTCGAACTGGATCCCCAAAACGCCATTTTCCACCACAACCTCGCCCTGGCGCTCGATGGACAGGGCCTTTGGGAGGAAGCAGAAAAAGAATACCTGGCAGCTATCGGCCTGGATGCCAATAATGCCACTTTCCCCTCTTTTCTCGGAGTGCTTTACTTCAAGCAGGCCCGCTATGGCGAGGCCCGCGAGCAGTTCGAAAAAGCCATACAACTCGACCCAGCCAACGCCCTCAACTATGAAAACCTGGGTCTGACCCTCGAAATGCTGGGCGGCTTCGACCTGGCGGAAAAAACCTTCCAACAGACCATGGGAATTGAACCGGAGTCGCCAGTCTTCGTCAACCGCATGGGCTTGTTCTACTTCAACAGGGGGCGGTTTGAGGATGCGGCGCCCTGGTTCCGAAAGGCATCGGAAATGGACCCCGGCAACGTCCTGTTTATTTCCAACCTGGGTCTGGCATATTTGGAAATGGGAAATCCGCAGGAAGCCGCTCCCTGTTTCCGAAAAGCCCTTGAGCTGAAACCCGGCGACGAGCAAATCACGGCCTGGCTAAACCTGGCAGAGGCCTACCTGCGCTAAATCTCCCCCCGCGCTGATTAAAATCATTGCCTGAACCCCGGAGAAAAAATACCTTTTGCATTGGAAAATGCCCGTTTTCCTTGGATTTTTTTCACACATAAAATCCCTGGGTATGAGAACATATTTACTTTTTCTCCTGACATTTCTTACACTTTCTTCCACCTTGTCCGGGCAGGTGCGCGAGCGCCGCGAGGCCCGGCTGGGCGCCTCAGGCGAAGAAGGCTGTTACAGCGCAACCCCCGCGCCCGATGGCGGATTCCTGCTGGCTGGTTCTTCCCAATCGGGGGTAGACGGCAGCAAGTTCACCCCTTCACGGGGCGGCTATGATTTCTGGGTGGTCAAACTGGATGCCGATGGCGAGGTGCAATGGGACCGTGCCTACGGCGGCAGGGCCGATGAAGAACTATGGACCGTGCTGGCTGCAGACGCCGGCGGCTATATCCTGGGCGGTTGCTCTTATTCCGGTCAGGGCTGCGATAAAACAGAGGCCTCCATGGGAGGGGCCGATTTTTGGGTCGTTCGCATTGACCTCAATGGCAATATTTTGTGGGACCGCACCTTTGGCGGAACGGGAGATGACTGGTTGTATGCCATTCAACCGGCGCCCGGCGGTGGCTTCCTGTTGGGCGGCGCCACTCTTTCTTTGCAAGGCGGAGACCGTACCGAGCCCCTGCGCGGGGGCCGCGACTATTGGGTCGTCAGGATCGACGCATTTGGCAACAAATTGTGGGATAAGCGCTATGGCGGACCCAGCGACGATTACCTGCAGTGTATGCTGGCGCTTCCAGGCGGCGGTTTTTTGCTGGGCGGTCATTCGTTTTCTGGCGCGGGAGGCGACAAGACGGAGCCCTCCCGCGGCGGTTATGATTACTGGCTGCTGGAGGTCGACGCATCGGGTAACAAGGTGTGGGACAAGCGCTATGGCGGCCACCTGGATGAATATTGCTACGGGCTACTGTTCACGCCCGACGGGGAATACCTGCTGGCAGGCTATTCCTACTCCGGCATCTACGGCGACAAAACCCAGCCCTCGCGCGGTGGTTCCGACTTCTGGCTCCTGCGCCTCAACGATCTGGGCGGCAAAGTCTGGGAAGAAGTGTACGGCGGTCCGGGCGATGAGCGGCTTTACTCCATGGCAGTGACCACTGATGGCCGGTATTTGCTCGCAGGCGACTCCGATTCAGGCCCGGGCGGCGAAAAAACGGAGCCCTCCCGCGGCGGTTTCGACGGCTGGATGATCGAAGTGGATGCCGACGGCGCCATCTATTGGGATAAAACCATGGGCGGCCAGAATGCGGATTACTTCGTGCCGGCCTTCCAGATCAAGGGAGGCGCATTCATGGCGGCAGGCGGAACCCAATCGGGGGGCAACGGGGTATGGGATTTCTGGGTCGCGCAGGCCACAGCCAATTGCGCGGAAGTGGCACTCAGTATCAAGGCAGATGTAAGCCCTGCCTCCTGCCCGGACCTTGCCGATGGGGCCCTTTCGGTGAGGGTTTCCGGCGGTACGGGGCCCTATACCTACACATGGTCAGACGGCGACACGGCAAGCATGTTGGAAGAGCTGGCCGCCGGCGTTTACAGCCTTACCGTAGAGGAAGCCGGCGGATGTAAAGCCTCCCAGTCTTTCGAAATCGGCATCCAACCCGGGCTGCTGGGAGCGCATATCAGTCCCTGTCAGACCGTCTTTTTCGGATATGAAAGCAACTGGCAATGCGCTGCACTGGAATTGAGAGTGGAAGGCGGTTGCGGGCCATACACCTACCGCTGGAGCACGGGAGATACCGTTGCCGACATTCAGGTTTGCCCGGAAGAAACCGGTTTTTACTTCGTAACAGTCGTAGATCAGGCCGGGCAGTCGCTGGTGCTGTCTGCGGAGGTGGAAGTGCTGGACATCCGCTGCGGGAGCAACCTCGACAAGGTATTGATGTGCCAGACGCCGCACAATAATCCCGATCTGGTGCGCACCATTTGCGTGCCGGCGGCTTCCGTCAAGGATTACCTGGCCGCCGGGGGCTATTTGGGTCCCTGTGGCTGGAAGAGTTGCGCAGGCTACTCACTGGCCCTGGCCATTTCCGACGGCGAGCTGGATCCCGAACTGGTGTTGGGGCGGGCCACCGGGTTTGAAGAACCGGCCATGCAGCCCACCCTTTACCTGTTCCCCAACCCCGCCGGCGATTACATCACTGCCGACCTGCGGTATTTCCCCAACGGAACATACGGGATCACCATTTTCGACCGCCAGGGCGCCCCGTTGATCTCCAAGGTTTTGGAAGTGGACGACGCCACCCAGTGGCAGGCTGATTTGTCGGGCTATCCCACCGGGCTATACTGGATTCAGGTGCGGAGCGATACGGTGGTGGTCGAGCAGAAGTTTATTGTGGGGAATTTGATTTCGCAGTAGGGCCGGAATCAATCCTCCTCCTCCTCTTTTTCCCCGCCTCCGTTTTCCGGAGCGGTATTGGCAGCGTCTGCTCCGTTAAGGGAGGCGCTTGCTTCGGCCCGGATTTCCGTATGCCGGATAGCGCCGCCGGAAGTGCCGACCTGTTTGCCCAGGAAAAGGGCTCCGGCCGAAGAAAGCGCTGTGACGATGTACAAAGCGGTGATGAATTTCCATTTGAGCACATCCGCGATAAGCGTAAACAAAGCCAGAATGCCAGTGATGCCGCTCATGAGCAGAAACAGGTCGGCGATATCTTCGTGCTGGCCGATTATGGCTTCACTGACGCCGGGCAGGCCTTCAACCGCTTCTTCAGCGCCTTCGCCCGTTAAAAAGGCTATGGCCGCAAAAACAGCGGAAAGAACAAATACCCCGGCAGCGGTTTTCTTGATACTGGGGTTGCGAAGGATCATACCGGTGAGCAGGATCAGCATGCCGAAAACCGTGCCGACGATAGGAAGGTGGTTAACTACTAAATGAAGATGTGCTGGGTTCATTGCGCTTTTATTTGATGAATGAATGGCCCAAAGATGCAGGCCCCATCCTCAAAAACAGCTGAAGCCCGTCTTAAAATCAGCTTAAAATCGATTCGGGAAAGTACAATCTGAAAATGACGCCTCCCTGTGAATGGTTGGCCGCCTCGATCCTGATGTGCAGCAGGTCGCAGGTTTTTTTTGCGAGGGGAAGGCCCAACCCGCTGCCTTTTATTCCTGCCCGGCGCGACTCCTCCGAGCGGTAGAAGCGATCAAATATTTTTGCAAGTTCTTCCTCGGGAATTCCCGGGCCATCATCTGAAATGGAAAGGCAGGATGTCTGGTCGTCCCAGGCAAAAGAAATTACGCCTTCATGTTTGCCGTATTTGATCGCATTGCTCACCAGATTACCGGTGATCAGCTCTAATAATCCGCGGTCGGAGACTAGTTGAGCTTCTTCGGGGATATTCAGTTCGGTGCGGATCTGTTTTTCGCTCAGATCTTCATGCCAAAGATCCATGACTTCGCGAAGGAAATTGGCGATGGGAATTTCGCGAAGTTCGATTGGCATATTTCCCGATTCCAGGCGGGCAAGTTGAAGCAGTTGGTCGAGCAACTTATCCATTCGATCAGCTTCCTGTAACACCTTCCCTATTTTTTCTTCGTAAAAAGCGGGGTCTCTTTGTTTCCGGATCAGCACTTCCAGGGTGCCTTTTATGCCTGCCAGCGGTGTCCTCAACTCATGCGATGCATCGGAAGTGAATTGTTTTTCCCTGTTCAGGCCATTTTCGATTCGCTGCAAGAGATCGTTGATCGTTGCGGCCAGGAAGTATATCTCGTCTTTGTGTGGTGGCAGCGGCAACCTTTTGCTAATTGTTGCATCAGAGATGCCTGAAGCGGCTTGAATCAATTGCTTTACGGGTTGAATTGACTGGGCGGCAGTGAACGAAGTGGTCAGAAAAAGGGCAAGAAGCAGGACCGGGTAGGAAATGACCAATGTGGTACGCAAGTTTTTCAATACCATCATGGACTCCTGGCGGGAAACCCCCACGCTCAGGTAGCCTGCGATTTCCTGTTTTTCATTCAATACCGGGAATTGACCAACCCTGAGAGACTGTTTATTGATTTCGCTCTTGAAAAAAACCGGCGACCGCATGGTGGTATCATATGACAGGTGTTCTCCGAACAGATTGGCAGAGTGGTAAATTCGCTTGCCGTTGAGTTGTATGATTTGAAGAAAAGTAGGATTTACCTCCAGTTGCTGATGTTCGCGCTCTTCCCATTCCGGAAGAAGGTAGATGAGCAGGGAATCCCCCTGTCCTTTGATGGCAGGGATGACCTCGGCTGCTTCCTGCCGGATATCTGCGTCAAGGTGGTCTAAGGATGTCTGAAACACCACGAAATATACCACCATAAATACCAAAAGCGCCGAAAAAGCGCCGGCGATGGTATTGAGCAATGCGATGCGGCCTTTGAAACGAAGTTTCATTTTTGCTCGTTGAGGCGGTAACCAATGCCCCGCACAGTTTGGATAAAGGAAGGATCGCCGGGTTTGTCGAGCTTCTTCCTCAGAAAATTGATATACACGTCAATAACAGAAGAATCGTAATCGTGGTGGATATCCCAAACCGTTTCGATGATTCTGGTTCTTCGGCAAACCTTTCCCTTGTTGCGCAGCAGGTATTCGAGCAGGGCAAACTCTTTTTGGGTCAACTCTACTGCTTCACCATCTCTGGTCACCTGGTGTTTATCCAAATCCATTTCAATGTTTTCGTGCCGGAGAACGTGGATACCGTCTTGTTTTCCGCGCAGCAACACCCTGATCCGTGCCAGGAGCTCTCCAAATGCGAAGGGTTTGCGGAGGTAGTCGTTGGCGCCTGCGTCCAGGCCAAAGATTACGTCATCTGTGGTGTCTTTCGCCGTGAGGAACAGGATGGGCATTTCTGCTGATTCTTTCCTGACAGCTCTGCAAATTTCAATTCCGCTTAATCCGGGCAGCATCCAGTCGAGCAACAGGAGGTCGTATTCCCCAATCCCTTCCAGTGCCATTTGGAGGCCCTGCCGGCCGTTTTCACAAACATCCACCAGATACCCTTCCTCTTCCAGACCTTCTTTGATAAAATCCGCGATGGTGCGTTCATCTTCCACCAGAAGGACTTTCATGGCTTGTTGTTTTTCCCCTCCACCTGCGCCATCGCATACTCGCTCAGGGCGGTGATGGTGAGGCTGGGATTTACGCCGGGATTGCAGGGGATGATGGAGCCGTCGAGGATCAGCATGTTGGGGTAGCCAAAGGCCTCGAAGCGCTCGTTGACTACGCCTTCCGAGGCGTCGCGGCCCATAGGGCAGCCGCCCAGGATATGGGCCGTAGAGGCCATGTTGAAGGCGATCTCCGTAAGGGCGTTGACCGCTGTGCCGCCTGCCTTTTCGGCATACCGGTGCATGACCTCCTGGCCTTTGGGGATGAAGGCGGGCACGCGTTGGTACCCCTCTGCCGTGTTGTCCACTTTCAATCGGCCGTTTTTCCAGACCATGCGCATGGCGTTGTCGAGGTTTTGCATGACCAGGAGTACGACGCCGTCGCGCGCCAGGTCGGAAGAGGAGAGCGTGCGAAAGAATTTGAGCGGCTGGCGGAGAATGTTGGCGCCCAGCTTGGCCAGCCGCAACAGGGGCGGCCCCTCGCCGGTGGCCAGCGCCCCCAGGCGCATCATGAGCCCCGACTTGTCGGGAAACTTGCACAGCTCGATATTAGTGTGCTCGTCGGCATGGAAGACGGAACTGATCGCCACGCCATTGTTCAGTTTTTTGCCTGTGTTCACTACCCCGCAGAGCGATTCGGAGTTGGTGCGCAGGTTTTCGCCCAGGGTATCGGAGAGGTGGGGGAGGGTCTTGTGCTGGTGCTTTTGGGCGAGCAGCAACTTCAGCGTGCCCAGCACGCCGGCGCTGAAAACGATGCCCCTGGTCTGGAAGCTGCGTTTTTGTCCGCCGAGCCAGGAGGTGCTGCTGCGGGTGTGCACGGTGTACAGCTCAGCCTCGGGATCCCATTCAACCTTCGTAACGAGCGTCTCTGCCATGATCCGGGCGCCGGATTGCTCTGCGAAATAGAGGTAATTCTTGTCCAGTGTGTTCTTGGCATTGTGGCGGCAGCCGACCATGCAGCCACCGCATTCGATGCAGCCGTTGCGCAAGGGACCCTTGCCGTCGAAATAAGGGTCTACAGGGTTGTCGGGATCGCCGTAGTACACCCCCACATCCACGCCGCGGAAGGTGTGCTCCCGGCCCATATCGCGGGCTACCTCCGCCAGCAGGCGGTCGTCGAGATTCTGATTCCGCGACGGCGTGCTGCCCAGCATGTAGCGGGCTTTTTGGTAAAATGGGGCCAGACGCTCTTTCCAGTCGCCAAAGTGGGCCCAACGGGGATTGCTGTAAAAATTGCCGTCAGGCTCCAAATGCGTGTTGGCGTATACCAGACTGCCGCCCCCAACACCTACGCCGTGAATGACGAATACTTCCTTGAAAAAAGTGAGCTGCTGAATGCCGAAACACCGGATCAACGGCGCCCAAAGGTATTTGCGCAGGTTCCAGTTCGTCTTCGGGTAGTCCTCGTCCCGATAACGCTTGCCTTTTTCGAGCACCAGCACGTCGTAGCCTTTCTCCGCCAGCCGCATCGCAGACACGCTCCCCCCAAACCCGGACCCAACGACAATGTAGTCTAAAATATTTTTTTTCAAATTAATATATATTATAAAAATAAAAATTAAAAACCAATCATCCATCACCCCTCACTCTTCACCCTTCACCCATCACCCTAAGTCCACAAATTTCCTATCTTGGCTTAAAATTAAAACATGATTCGCCTTTTCTTCATTTGTCTGGTGTTTTTTTGCTTTTCCTGCGATCCTCCCGAAAGCGAGCTCAACGAGTATGCCCTGTGTTGTGAGGGAGGGCCGTTGGACTCGGATGTCGGGGCAGGTCATGTTTACGTGCCCAATATGTTCACTCCCAACAATGATGCGGAGAATGATATTTTTTACTTGCAGGCGAATGGAGGCATTGACCTGATCAAGTCATTCGAGATCAAATCGCCGGGCGGTACGGCCCTTTTTTCGCGGTTTGACATTTTACCCAACGACCTGACCAAGGGGTGGGATGGGAAAGTGAGCGCAACAGAAACTTATCGTGGACTTTTTTACTATAAAATCGAAGTGCGCGACACGACGGGTTACCTCGAAACAGTGGAAGGCTGGGCATGTTCCTACCTCTGCGATGATCCTGACAAGGTGGGAAATCCTGGGAATTGCTTTTTCCCCAACCAAAACAACGGCATGGGAGGGCTGGATGAGAACATTCCCAGCGGCGACTGTCTGTAAACCAATAAAAAGACCAAAATAATGATCGAACTCGGCCAGACGTTTGAAGCCGGTTTCCAGTTCACCCAGGACCAGGTGAACAAATTCATCGAGGTGACCGGCGACGATAACCCTATTCATTATGACGAAGCCTATGCCAGCGGCACGATGTTCAAGCGGCCCATCATGCACGGCTTTTTGTCGGCTTCCATTTTTTCCCGCATATTCGGAACTATGTTTCCCGGCGAAGGCACGGTTTACATGTCGCAGTTGATGAATTTCCTCAAACCCATGTACGTCGATCAGCCCTACAGGGCGGTGGTGAAGGTGGAGGAAGTAGTGGAAGGAAAACACAAGGCCAGGATCAGCACTGAGGTAGTGGATGCGAATGGGGAGTGCACGATTTCAGGGGAGGCTTGGATCTATCACAGAAAAATGATCGCATAAATGACCAGTTTCCGCATCCGCCCCCGTTTCGAGGTCATCATCCAGACGCCCCAGGAGGAACTGGAGGCGCGCATTCAATATGCCCTTCAGCAGCCGGGCTGTCCGATAACGGGCGTCATCACCTCCGGGCATGTCTTTCTGAAAGTACTGCCGGAGGAAAAGCATTTCTGGTCGCCCGAACTGCATCTGTCATTCGAGCCCCATGAAGAAGGCACCCGGATCAATGGCCTTTACGGCCCGCACCCCCTGGTCTGGTTTTATTTCCTGATGGGGTACACGGCGCTCGCCGTTTCTTCCCTGTTTGTGACCATCATCGGCATGTCGCGGCTCAGCCTGGGCTTATCGGCCAATATCCTCTACCTGCTGGTGGTTTTTGGCCTTGTCACCCTCTTCATGTACATCGCCAGCCAAGCCGGTCAAAAGCTGGGGGTGGAGCAGACCTTCCGAATCCACCACTGCTTTGAGGAGATGATCGGGACGCAGGTGCATATTCAGTGAAAAGCGTTTATCGACGATCGTTTATCGTTTAGTAAACGCTCAACGATAAACGATAAACGCTATTATCTCCTATCACCTGCACCAGGTAGTTGCCTGCGGGCCAAGCGGTTGTTTCAATTAAAAGAGAACCTTGCGTTCCATCCAGGTCCAATCCTTTTACCATTCTTCCCTGTGCATCCCAAATCTGAAGGCGCTGGCTTCCGGCCGGCAGCTCAAGCTCGAAAGAGCCGGAGGCCGGATTGGGAAAAGCCCGCAGCAATCCGCTTGTGATGGGTTCCTTTGCGGAGGAGATGTCCTTGTAGAACACCTCAACCCCCACTCGCTCGCTGGTGCAGCTGTCGCCCGGCAGTTCGATCTGCCAGTTGTAGAAGTAGTAGTAGTATTCTTCCCCGAAGTTGGAGTTTTTGAGGACGGCTGCATCGCCTACTTGGTAGGGATACATGACGCCTGAATTGTTGCGGCGCAGGCGGGGGCTTTCATATCCGTACTGGTTCAGGTTGAAAGTTTGGTCGGAAGTGAGATATAGGTTGAGGCCGGGCGAGATGGCAAAATCAAGCTCGATCTGGCTTTCACCCTCAGGGATGTCCACTTGCTTGCCGGCCAGCAACTGGTCGTTTTCGTCGTAGAGCTGGATAATCCTGGGGCCTGGGGTATCGGTGTACACCTTTACCTGTTTGAGCGTGAAGGGCGACAGGCAGTCGAAAATGAGCCGCCCGTTGAACTGGTTGCCGCCGAACTGGCTGGCGCCGGTGTGTGCGGGCATGCCGCCGGTTGCCGCTCCGCCTGGGAAAATACCGAGGTCTTCGACGTAGAAAGTGGTTGTTTCCGAAAGTTCCGGCGTCTGGAAGGTGTTGCCCGTGCCGAGCAGGTTGCCGCCCTCGGGCTGGTCGTACCACCGCGGGTTGGCGCCCGTAGCTGAAAGCAGGACGGAAGCCGGCGCGGTAATAGTATCGGGGTCGGCGGTGGCGACAGGAGCGTCAATTTCATACACATCGACAACAATCCCCGCTGAGGTGAATTGCTCGCAAAGCCCCTGTGTGGTAACGGTATAGATGCCGCTCTCTGCAACGGTAATGGATTGGGTACTTTCCCCGTTCGACCAGGCGTATTCGCTGGCTTCAGAAGAAGTGAGAGTCACGCTGCCGCCTGCGCAGAAGATTGTGTCGCCTTCGATCTCGATGCTGGGTATTTCCTGAGGGTCTACCACGATCTGTACACCGGTTGAGATGCCGAAACAGCCGCCGGCATCGGAGATGGTGACGTTGTAGATGCCAGCTTCGGTAACGGTGATGGCTTGTGTGGTTTCTCCGTTCGACCATTGGTAGAAGAATCCTTCCGGGGCGCTGAGCGTCACCTCATCGCCTGAACAGATGGTGGTCGGTCCGTCGGGAGTGATGGTCGCAACCGGGGCGATGCAGTTGTTTTCGATGACGGTGATGAACTGGTTGGCTTCCTGAGGCTGGAAGGTTTCGATCAGGCCGTTTGGCCATTTGACGATGAGGGAGTCGATGGTTTCATGTGTGCCCAGGCCGAAATGCTGGGTATAGGAGTTCATGATGCCGTAGCTCTCGCCCGCGCGCACTTCGCGAATCTGGAGGCCCCAGGGGCCGTACAGCTCAAGCCGGGCGCCGATTGCGTTGCGGTTGCTGATCGTGCCCACCAGGCTGACGGCCAGCCAGTTGTTGTCGTTTCCGGTATTCATCCACAGCACGTCGTCGATGTTGCTGGGCGTGGTGTAGATGTTGGCATAGCCGCCATAGATGTCCAGAAATCCGTCGTGGTTGAGATCGCCGATGGCATATGACTCCATTTGGTTGGCGTTGAAGGGGTTGGGCACTAGGCTGAAGGTTTTGTCGCCGTTGTTGCGGTAGAGGTATTGCTGGGTACCGGCTACCAGGACGTCTACGAAGCCGTCGTTGTCGAAGTCGCGGAAAACGCCCTGAATGGCGAGTCCGCCGATGGCCAGGCCCGAGGCGGAGGTGATATCGGTAAAATGTCCTGCGCCGTCGTTTTCCAGCAGCTGGCTGGCCACATCGTGGTTGGTGATGAAACAGTCCATATCGCCGTCGTTGTCGATGTCGCCGAAATCGGCTGTCCAGGACTGGGCGCCGATCTTGAGGCCGTAGTC
This sequence comes from Saprospiraceae bacterium, assembly GCA_049306275.1. Lineage (GTDB taxonomy): Bacteria > Bacteroidota > Bacteroidia > Chitinophagales > Saprospiraceae > JADJTT01. The sequence goes on from JBAQQB010000147.1 coordinate 18,302, forward strand.
GCCGGCTGCTTCGGTGAAGTTGTTGTTGCCGTCGTTGACGAAGAGGGCATTGATGCGCCTCGGGTCAGCCGGGTTGTTAACGCCCTGCCGGCATTTGGCGATGTAGAGGTCCAGATCGCCGTCGTTGTCGAAGTCTGTCCATACGCTGCCGTAGTTGCCGGAATTGTCGGAGGGCGGCACAGTGGCCATATCGATCCATTGGTCGGCCTGGGAGAATGTGCCGTCGCCGTTATTGGACCAGATGCGGCTCTCGGCGTCGTCGTGGCAGGCAAAGACGTCGGCAAAGCCGTCCTGGTTGATGTCGGCGAAGTTGGAGCCCTGGACGAAGAGGTTGGGGCCGGGTAAAACGGAAACGGAATATGCCGTTCCTGTCGCATTGGCTTTGATGATCTTGGCCCCGTCGTAGGAGCCGCCGGAGAAGATGTCGTTAAAGCCGTCGTTGTCAACGTCGGCAATACAGAGGCTCCACTGGTTGGAGTTGGAGATGGAGCCGTGCAGGAAATTGACAAAAGCTCCGCCATTGGGCGTCTGGTATTCGATGTTGAGCACCCTGGCCTGCCCGAGCCGCACGATGTCGTCGAGCCCGTCGCCATTCATATCGGCTACGCCGATAGCCACCCCGCTGTGGAAATCGGAGTTACTGAGCAAGGCGTTTTGGTTGGTGAAGGAGATTTGAGCGCCCATCAGAAAGGGCAGGGCCATGGCGGCCAGCAGGAGCGTTTGCAAACGAAGCATAGAAAGTTCAAATGGGGTGAAAAAAAGTTGGCGAAAGATAGCAAAAAGCCCGGGAAATTTTCCCGGGCTTTTTGTCAGAGGTGCAACCGTTCTTTCCTGGCGAGCAGCTGACTTTCATTTTCCACCCGCTCGGGATCGGGCACGCAGCAGTCGACCGGGCAGACAGCGGCGCACTGTGGTTCTTCGTGAAATCCTACGCATTCCGTACATTTATCCGGCACAATGTAGTAGTAGTCGTCAGAAACAGGCGATTGTTTGGCCTCTGCGTTGACGGTCCGCCCGTTTTCGAGCTGGTAACCGCCTTTCAACGAGGTTCCGTCGGAAATCGCCCATTCGATGCCGCCTTCGTAGATGGCATTGTTGGGGCACTCCGGTTCGCAGGCTCCGCAGTTGATGCACTCGTCGGTTATCATGATAGCCATGGTAAGCTGGATTTTTGGTTTTCAATAAAACATTGTCAACCCGGCAGGGTTCTTTTTTGCAGGTGCAAAAGTACGACCTTAGCGTCTAAATACAAAACCGGATGATAGAAGCCAACTGGATAAGCCGCCAACCGCTATGGACATTCCTGGCCCTGGTGTTCATGGCTATGAACGCCTTGTTGCTTTTTGAAATGAATCCCGACTATCCTTTCTATGTCCGTTTTCCGGGCGTAGTGTTGTTATTTGCCGGCCTGGGGCTGGGCTATGAGATTGGCAGGCGTTTTTTCGGGAAAGAGACCATGCTTTTTGCGCTTCTGGTCGCCGCGGGCTCCTGGCTGTTGCCCAACGCCGCCAAATGGGTGAGCCTGGACGCCTGGCTTTGGCTGCCCCAATTGTTGACGGCACTGGGGATGCTGGGTTTTCTGAAACAACCGGACAAGTCCTGGAAATGGCTGGTCTGGCTGAGCTGGCCGGTGGCACTGTTGCTGCATCCGCTGGGTTCATTGCTGGGCGTGGGAGGACTTTACCTGGTGTGGCGCAGCTGGCATCCGTCCGGAAAACGGCTTGACCAGCTTGGACTATACCTTATCGGCCCCCTGGTTGCCGCGCTTTCCCTTTGGTTGAACATGGGTGAGCGCCTTGACGGCTGGTACCTGCTCACAACTGATTGGAAGGCCCTGGCCGGGCAGCTGCTCGGCATTCTTCCCTGGTTGGGGTTCGTGGTCGCAGGACTGGTAGAAACAATTCGGAATTTCCGCAAAGGGGAGGAGTTGGCCATTCTGATGGCCGGTTTGCTGGCAGGGGCCATCCTGGCCAATTCCCTCTGGCTGCAATGGGTGCTGGCGCTGATCGCAGCCAAACAGCTGCAACGCTTCATCCTCGCAGGTTACCCCTATGGCAATGTAGTGAAAACGATCGCTGTTCTGCAACTCGTCGCCTACATCCTGATCGGGATAGGGGCCATGATGTACGGATATGGGAATTGGGGCGGAAGCGGATTCCGGGCAGCCATGAACGCCACGCTTGCCTGCTGGGCGCCGGCGCTGTTTGGCGTCTTTGGGCTTTTTGGGGAAAACCAGCGAATGGCCGTGCTGGGCTTCATGTTCAGCGGCCTGCTGTTTTCTCTTGCTTTCTGGACGCAGCTATATCCCCTTATTTACGGTTGAGGCGGTATCAGTCTCAGGAGTTGGCAAAGAGGAAGTACATCAGGATCAGCACCACGATGACGATGGCGATGACGTAGGTGATGAATCGTTTATTGTCCTGCTTGTCCTGAACAGCCATTTTCTTCTTTTGTCTGGCACTTGTCATAATTCAAAGAATTTGTGGCAATTTAAAAAAATGGATACGATCCGCAAAGACTAAAGCTGCTGTTCGTAAAACTCAACGACGCGCTCGTCTACCAGCACGTCCCGGGGCCTGAGTTTCTCCTTGAGCACGATACCTTCGAGGGTGCGGCAGCGGCTGAGCGCCACGTAGGTCTGTCCGTGCTCAAAGGCCCCGCGGCCCAGGTCAATGACGACCTTGTCGAAGGTTTTGCCCTGCGACTTGTGGATGGTGATGGCCCAGGCCAGGCGCAGGGGGTACTGCTCAAAGGTACCGATCACTTCGGCCTCGATCTGGTCGGGTACGCCGGGCTTCATATTGTAGCGCAGGATTTCCCACTCCGACCGCTCTACCTCGATCTCCTCCAGTCTGCCATCGGGTTTTAGCGCTTCTACGTGTATGGATTCAGGGCCCAGGCGCGTGATCTTGCCGATCGTGCCGTTGACGTAGCGGCGCTCGGGGTCGTTTTTCAGAAAGATGACCTGGGCTTGCTCCTTCAGTTCCAGCCGCAGATCGGTGGGGAAAAGCTGGGGGTTGAATTCTCCGGAGACGAATGCGGTGTAATAGCGTGGCGAGGTTTGCAACTTGCTCAGCTCCCGCTGGTTGATCGCATCGACGGTGGCGTTGCGCGCGGAGAGGGTGATGAAGAAGTCCTCGGGCTCAAAATCGGGCATGTACCGCCGGTTCAGTTCCTCCAGATCGCCCTCGTCGGCCCGGTTGAGGCGGATGGCGTCGAGCAGGCGAAGGAAATGGCGTTGTTCCTGCCGGAATACCTGGCGCAACTCCAGCATTTCCATTTCAAACCCTTCTTCCTGCAACACATGGGCCGAGAAAAAATAGGGGTTTTTGTAATAGGTCGTGAAATATTGCTGCTCCGAAGGCCCTGCGACGACCGGCGGCAGCTGGAACAGGTCGCCGAACAAGAGCACCTGCACTCCGCCAAATGGCCTGCGGTCTTCGCGGTTTATCCGGAGGAAATGGTCGATATTGTCGAGCATGTCGGCCCGTACCATCGATATTTCATCGATGATCAGCACTTCCATGCTTTGGTAGAGTTTCCTCATCCTGCGCTTCTTGATCTCCCTGCGGTCGATGAGCCTGGGCGGAAAGCCAAAGAAGGAGTGGATGGTCTGCCCCTTGACGTTGAGGGCCGCAACGCCTGTGGGCGCCAGCACTATCGTCTTCTTTTTTGTGGTGTTGCGAAACAGCTGCAACAGGGTGGACTTGCCCGTGCCTGCGCGTCCGGTCACGAACAGGTTGCGCTGCGTCTTCTCCATCAGGTCGAGGGCCTGTTGGAAGTCGCTGTTGAGCACCATGGGTTGCTTGTCGTCCATGCCTAGTTGTTTTCAGGGCAGGGCCCCGGAGTCCATCTCAGCAATCCGTTTTTATCGGCTTCGCAGGCATTGGAGTAGGTCTTGCCATCGCAGCCGCACACCGGGTCGTATTGCATGGTGCAAACCTGGTCGGGCTTGATGCGTTTTGGGTCGATGCAGTCTGACTGGCTGTCTTTTGGCGTGCAGCAACCAGCCAACCATAAAAATACCAGGATATAGAATGACCTGAACATGGATCGATGATTTTTTCTGTCTAATGTTTCCAGCGGAGTCCCAGTCTCAGTCCCGCTTCAGGTATCCAGAGGGTATAAGGCTGCTCAAAGGGAATGGTGGGGCCCCAATTGTCGGAAAAAAATCGCAGGGATTCGAAATTCTCCCATTCGCCGTCAAATACCCGGGTGATGCGGCCGTAGGGGGTAATGGTGATCCAGTCGGAGAGGCCGATGTCGAGGCCGGCGCCAAGGCCGATGCTGTATGCCAGGTCTGTGACGTCGCGATATAAGCCGAGATCCGTATCTGATTGGTAGGATTGCATCAGGTAGTGGAGGCCGGGGGAGAGCTGCAGGAAGAATCCTTTCTCAAATATGGGTTCTTGCTTGGACCAGGTAGGGCAGTCGCAATCGCCGAAGAAATTAAACGGGTATATGTTGGTAGTCAGGTGAAAGGACAGACTTTGCCACTGCAATTCGCCCTGGTCGAAAAAGGTGGAAGGGTTGGCTTGGTACCTGGCAAAGCGGGCTTCCGGAAAGAATTCGATCCTGACGCTTTTCAGCCTGAACCAGTAATCCAGCCCCAATTGATAGCCATTTTGGAAGAAGAACTCGCCCTCGAATTCCTCCTGTGCATCCATATTGGACTCCCATGCCGGGGCCCGGAACCAGGTGTAGGAGCCCGAAATGCCGATCTGGGCCTTGATCGGTAGGGAAAGAGCGGTCAGCATAATTAACAGTACAGTGTGTTTCATGTCCTGTGATTTTGGTCAAGATCCAAAAAGAACGTGAATTTCAAAACTCATTTGGCGGATAAATGTTTCCTCACGGAACAAAGGGTCGGTATCGGGGTGACGCAGGCCCCCCAGGCCTTCCCAGGTGACTGAAGGGAAAAAGGTGTAGCGAAAAGAAGGCGACACGATGATCTTCGGGCTGTACGGGATGGAAAAACCCGCCGCAAGGCCAAGCAGGGGAGAAAAGGCCACATCGTCGATCCGGATGTCGATTTCCCGGTGGGCCAGGTCCCAGCGGCTCCAACCGGCAAAAACTTCTGCAAAAAGCCCCTTTCGATAAGTCGGACAATCGCAGTCGAGGAAAATGTCCATCGGGAAAATACGGAACGCGGCCCGGAGTTGAAGCTGGTGCGCCTGGTTCTGGCCCGTCTCTGAGGTCAGCTTTTCAAAATAGCTGTAACTGACTCCGGGTACGAGCAACATACTCCCTTTTGAGACCGGTATCCTGAAATGGAAACCCGCCCCTAACCCGCTCTTGAAAAAGCTGGGTCCTTCCGGCGACAGCAACTCCCAATAGACAGCCTCCAGGTTTTGGTAGGATACCGATAAGCCCGGCTGGGCTCTGAGGGCTTGCTGAAAGCATAGGCCAAGGAGTACGACCAGGATCGTGCGCATATTCCGGCTTTATGTTTTGAAAAACGAAGTCTTGTATTAAAAAGTATATTTATCCGAACTCTTAAGCCTTGCTTATCTTTGCCGCAAGGAATTGCATTATGAAGACAAAAACAACCAGGACCGACAAGGTCAACGTCATTACCTTGGGCTGCTCCAAGAATATCGTGGACTCGGAGAACCTCATCACTCAATTGCGTGGCAATGACTACGAAGTCGTGCACGAGAGCGGCAAAGACGACGCCAATATCGTCATCATCAATACCTGTGGGTTTATCGACCTGGCCAAGGAGGAGAGCATCAATACCATTCTTGAATACGCTGAGGTGAAGAAACAGGGCGGCATCGAGAAGCTCTACGTGACAGGCTGCCTGTCGCAGCGGTATAAGGATGACCTGGAGCAGGAAATTCCCGAGGTCGACGCCTATTTCGGTACCCTTGAACTGCCCGCCTTGCTCCGCAAGCTCAATGCCGACTACAAGCACGAGCTTATCGGCGAGCGGCAGATCACCACGCCGCAGCACTTTGCCTACCTGAAGATTTCGGAGGGCTGCAACCGCACCTGCTCCTTCTGTGCCATCCCGCTCATGCGCGGACAGCACGTGTCGCGACCCATCGAAGAGCTGGTGCACGAGGCATCCAGCCTGGCCAGGAGGGGTGTGAAGGAGCTGATGCTCATCGCCCAGGAGCTGACTTACTACGGGCTGGACATTTATAAAAAACGCGCCCTTCCCGACCTGCTGCACGCGCTTGCCGATGTGGAAGGCATCGAATGGATACGCCTGCACTACGCCTATCCGTCCAAATTTCCCAGGGAAATTTTCGACGTGATGGCGCAGCGAAAGGAAATCTGCAACTACCTCGACATGCCCCTGCAGCACGCCCACGATGGCGTACTCGACCGCATGCGCAGGCAGATCACGGTGGAGGAAACCCGCGACCTGCTCGCTTATGCCCGGGAGAAAGTGCAGGGTATCGCGATTCGCACCACGTTTCTGGTGGGTTTTCCCGGTGAAACCGACGAAGAGTTTGAGGCCCTGTGCGACTTCGTGCGCGAACAGCGTTTCGAAAGGGTAGGGGTGTTTCAGTATTCCCATGAAGAAAGCACCCGGGCCTATGAATTGGAGGACGATGTGCCCGCTGAAGTGAAGGAAGCGCGCGCCAACCGCCTGATGGAAATACAGCAGGAAATTTCGCTTTCCCACAACCAAAACAGGGTGGGTACTGTTCAGAGAGTGCTGTTTGACAGAAAGGAAAGCGGGTACTTCATCGGCCGCACCGAGTTCGATTCGCCGGAAGTAGACAACGAGGTTTGGGTATCAGCCAAAGACAACTACGTACGAATCGGCGATTTCGCCCACATCCGTATCACCGACGCCACCGAATATGACCTGTTCGGAGAAGTAGCCCCTTCACCCTTCACCCTTCACGCTTCACCCAAGTAGTTATGTCCGAATACGCTCAAAAGTCCCTCTACGCCAAAGCCTACAATCCGGTGTTGCAGGCGGCTGTTATTTTCGGCGCCAGCTTGCTGGTGATTCTCGTCGCCAAATTTATCGATCTGGCCGGGATTGTGGATGTGGGGCAGCGTTTTCCCTGGCTGTCGGCCGCTTCTTTCATGTTGTTTTACGCCGTATTCAACAGCATTTTCAGCCTTTCTTCCAATAATTCCAACCAGTATTTCTCCCGCTCGGTGTTCAGCTTTATGGGACTGGCGGTGGCCAACGGCCTCATCGCCTGGTTGTTTTCTTCCCTGACGATCAACGAGGCGGGCTCTTACCGCTGGATTTACGTTGTGATCACCTTCGGCTACCTGGTGTTCATGTCGATCATGGGATTTATGAAGCGGATCGTGGAATTTGCCCAGCGGGAGGAGTGGAACCATCCACGTATCAGAAGCCGAAAAAAACGTAATTGAGCTATGCGCATCATCTTGTTTTTTGTCCTTGCTTTTGCCGCTATTAGCTGCAATCAGGCCCAACCTGCCGCACAGGCCGGTACACATGCCGCCCAGGATTCCCTGAAGCTGGAGCCTTTTTTTGTCAATAGCCAGGGCGACACCATCCAGCGGATATTTAAATCGGAGGAGGAATGGAAGGCTGAACTCGGCGAAAAGGAGTTTGGCATCCTGCGCCAGGCGGGTACGGAGCGCGCTTTCACCGGCGATTTATTGCATAATAAGAAAAAGGGGGTGTACACCTGCGCTGCTTGCGGCCTGCCGCTCTTTTCTTCCAAAGCCAAATTCGACTCGGGCTCCGGCTGGCCCAGCTACTACGAACCGATAGACCCTGCCCATATCATCGAACGCCCCGACCACAGCTACGGCTGGAACCGCATCGAACTGCTCTGCGCCCGCTGCGGCGGCCACCTGGGGCACGTGTTCGACGACGGACCCAAGCCAACGGGCTTGCGGTATTGCATCAACTCGGTATCGCTGGATTTTGAGGGAAACTAACCCATAAACTCAAGAAAGTTCCTTCCTCTTCTTTTTCTGCTCATTATTGCTCTCGTAGACCGTGTACTGCTCATACTTGAGCGGGTCTTTCTCCGCCCAGATATCCTTGCCGATATCGCAGAGCACGATGAATTCGTCATAGAGCTTGTTGCCCAGTTCGATGCGGCGCTCTACGGAGATGTCGCGGTCTGAAATGCGGTCCTGCTGTATGTTGACAGCGTTTTCGTAATCCTTGCAGGCTTCGCTGATGCGCAGCAGGATGTTTTCGTTGACGCCTACGTCGGCCAGGAAGTCGATTTGCTGCCGGGCTACGCGCACGACCCTGCGGCCGCAGAAGATGAGCTGGGCGTCGGTCATATCGCCCATTTTGGCTGTGCCGAATTTGCGGTAGCGCCCGCTGCGGTTGTTGTATTTCATGGCCACCCTTGTCATCAGGCTCCGGATTGCAGTTTTGAGCCTTTCTGCCGCGGCGTATTTCTTTTCTGTCATCAACATCTGATCGCCTACGAGCTCGTCGTCGTCGGGCAGTTCCTTGAAGCTTTCGCACAGGTTGTGAAAGCGCTTCAAGCGCTCCAGATCGTAACCGTACTGGTCAAAATACTTGGCGTCCCTGTGTGCATAGCGGATTCGCTCTGTGCACTGCAGGTACAGGTCGGCGTCGGGAAAGTTATACTTCCGGTGAAGGGCCTGCTTTTTCATTGAAAACCAATTTTATACAAAAATAACTTGAATCCGGGTAAAAACAAAATTTTTTAATTGAAAAACATCTTTGTTTTATTAATGATAAAATTTTACTCAGTTGAAATTTTCTTTTCTGTTTAATCAAAAAATAAAAAACACGCAGATTAAAGGCGGCTTTGTTAACCATCTGTAAACCAAATGTTTCTAAATAGTTAGGAATTATTGGCAGCGCAAAAAAAATGTTACTTCGTACTTAGAATACTGAGTCCTTAGGCTAATTTTACCCTCAAACCAACTTCCACACATGGAAAAGGCAAAAATTCTGGTGGTCGATGACGAGCCTGATATTCTGGAGTTTCTGAAGTACAACCTGAACAAGGAAGGCTTCGATGTCATTACTGCGTCCAATGGCGAGGAAGCCCTGGCCATTGCCGCCCGGGAAGTCCCTGACCTGGTGGTGCTGGACATCATGATGCCCAAGATGGATGGGGTAGAGGTCTGCCGTGCGCTGCGTGCCAACCCTGCTTTCGACAAGACGCTCATCGCCTTCCTGACCGCAAGGGAGGAAGACTATTCCCAGATCGCTGCGCTCGATGTCGGAGGCGACGACTACATCACCAAGCCCATCCGCCCCAGGGTGTTCACGAGCAGGATCAAAGCTTTGCTTCGCAGGCCGTCACGCAGCCAGGAGGAGTTGGAAAGCGGGGATGTCCTGGAAATCGCCGATCTGCTCATCGATCGGGAGCGGGTGATGGTCAAGAAAGGAAAAGATGAGATAGAATTGGCGAAAAAAGAATTCGAATTGCTTAACTTGCTGGCCTCAAAACCCGGTAAGGTGTTCACCCGTGAAGAGATATTCCGCAAGGTGTGGGGCACCGACGTCATCGTCGGCAACCGCACCATCGACGTGCATATCCGGAAGCTGCGGGAGAAGATCGGGGAAAATTATATCAAGACCATCAAGGGTATCGGTTACAAATTCGAGTTTTAATGCTGAAAAACCCCACGCCGCAGATCATCGCTTTTCTCGCTTCCCTTTGGGTTGCCCTCGCCCTGATCATCGCAGGCGTCATACTGTATCTTCTGGACGACAGGAACGCTCCTGTCTGGTATTTTCCCGTGCTGGCCCTGGTAGCTTTTGCCGCCTCCTTCGGCATTTTTTTCTACTACCTGCGAAAGTATATCTACCGCAAGATCAAGCTGATCTATAAAACCATCCACAAGCAAAAACTCCGCCCGGAGGAGAAACCCTCTTCCGTTGATATGCGGGCCGATATCATCGACGAGGTCGAAAAAGAAGTCGCCATGTGGGCCGATAACCAGGCCCGTGAGATCCAGGCCCTGCGCAACTGGCAGGAGTACCGCCGCCGCTTTCTGGGCGACATCTCTCATGAACTCAAAACGCCGATCTTCAATATCCAGGGCTATCTTGAAACACTGCTCGACGGTGGCCTCCACGATCCCAATATCAACGCCGTCTACCTGGAACGCGCTGTCAAGAACGTCGAGCGCCTCAATACCATCGTAGAAGACCTCGAAATCATCTCCCGCCTGGAATCCGGGGATCTCGCGCTCGAAATGCAAAACTTCGACATCAAGGCCCTCACCAACGAAGTCTTTGAGGAACTGGAAATGAAGGCAAAGGAGAGAAATATCAAACTCGGCTTCAAACAGGGCGCCGACCAGCACTTCCGGGTGCGGGCCGATCGCGAGAGCATCCGGCAGGTACTCGTCAATTTGGTCAACAACTCGATCAAATACGGCAACGATAACGGCGCTACCAAGGTTGGCTTCTACGATATGGATCGCTATATTCTGGTCGAAGTGGCCGACAACGGCATCGGCATACCTCCCGAACAACTCAACCATGTGTTCGAACGCTTTTACCGCGTCGATAAAAGCCGCTCCCGCGAACGCGGCGGCTCCGGATTGGGCCTCTCCATCGTCAAACACATCATCGAAGCGCACCAGCAGACCATCAACGTGCGCAGCACCATCAACCTGGGCTCCACTTTCGGCTTTACCCTCGCGAAAGCCTGAATTTTCATTACCTTTGTGCCCGGTTATCCAAATTTTTCATGATCACTGCCTCCAACCTCTTTCTCCAATACGGCGAACGCATCCTCATGGACGACATCAACCTGGTCGTCCTCGAAAAGGACCGCATCGGCCTCGTCGGCCGCAACGGCGCCGGGAAATCTACCATGCTCAAGATTCTGGGCGGTTTCCAACAACCCGATAAAGGCTCTGTCAGCCGCCCAACAGGCTCTACCCTGGGCTACCTCCACCAGGATATGGCCCTGCCGCGCGGCCGCACCGTCCTGGAAGAAGCCATGACGGCCTTCGCTTCCGTGAAGGCTATGGAAAAGCGCCTCGACGAGCTACACCTGGAAATGGAAACCCGCACCGATTACGAGAGCGCGGCCTATCACAACATTCTGGAAGAATACTCCCACCTCCACGACCAGTTCGTGCTGCTCGGCGGCGCCAATATGGAAGCGGAAGCGGAGAAAGTTCTCAAAGGCCTCGGTTTCAAGCAAACCGACTTCGACCGCCAGACCACCGAGTTCAGCGGAGGCTGGCAAATGCGGGTCGAACTGGCCAAAATGCTGCTCCAAAAACCCGACTACCTCTTCCTCGACGAACCGACCAACCACCTCGATATCGAGTCCATCATCTGGCTGGAATCTTTCCTCCAGGACTACCCCGGCGCAATCGTGGTCATTTCCCACGACCGCACTTTCCTCGATATGGTGACCAAACGCACCGTGGAGATCGAGATGGGTAAGGTCTACGACTACAAGGCGCCCTACAGCAAATACCTCGAACTGCGCGCCGAACGCCGCGAAAAGCTCCAGGCCTCTTTCGAAAACCAGCAGCGGGTCATCGCCCAGAAGGAGCGCACCATCAACCGCTTCATGGCCAAGGCCACCAAGACCAAAATGGCCCAGTCGATGCAAAAACAGCTCGACAAAATGGAGCGCATCGAACTCGACGAAACCGATACCTCAGCCATGGCCATCCGCTTCCCACCGGCGCCCCGCTCCGGACAGGTGGTCCTGGAAGCCCATGAACTGGGCAAAAAATACGGCCACCTCAACGTCTTCCAACACGCCAACCTCAAACTCGACCGCGGCGACCGCGTGGCCTTCGTCGGCCAGAACGGACAGGGGAAAACCACCCTGGCCCGCATCCTGGTCAAAGACCTCGACCCGAGCTCTGGTAAAGTGACCTGGGGCCACAACGTGCAAATCGGCTATTACGCCCAAAACCAGTCCGACGCCCTGACCGGCAACCTCACCGTGCTGCAGACCCTGGAACAGGTCTGTCCGCCCGAAATGCGCACCCGCCTGCGCGCCCTGCTCGGCGCCTTCCTGTTCAGCGGCGAAGACGTCGATAAAAAAGTGTCGGTGCTCTCCGGGGGCGAGCGCGCACGCCTCGCCCTGGCCAGCCTCCTGCTGCGTCCCATGAACCTCCTGCTGCTCGATGAGCCTACCAACCACCTCGATATGCTCTCCAAAGAGGTGCTCAAGGAAGCCCTCATGCAATACGACGGCACCCTCATCGTCGTCAGCCACGACCGCGATTTCCTGGCAGGACTGACCAACCGCACGGTCGAATTCCGCGACCACCAGCTCTACGAATACCTCGGCGACGTCAACTTCTTCCTCGAAAAACGCGCCCTCGATAATATGCGCGATGTGGAGAAACGATCTACCACCGCCCCCAAAGCCGCAGAACCCGTCCAGGTCAAAAAAGAGCTCTCCTACGAGGATCGCAAACGCCTCACCCGCGCCGTAGCCCAGGCAGAGAAGAAGATCGAAAAACTCGAAGCCGACATCGCCGCCTTCGAAGCCAAAATGGCCGACCCCGACTTTTTCTCCCAAACCGATTCCGAGAAACAACTCCAGTCCTACCAGAAAGCCAAAGAAGACCTGCTCGCCGCAATGGAAGAGTGGGAGGTGGCGGAGCGGGAGCTGGGAGATGCGGAGTGATGAAGGGAGCTTTTAGATATTAGTTTTCAGTTTTTAATTTTCAGTTTTCAGTTGGGACTGGTATTTTCGATCAATAAGGGTTCCTTGACTTTCAAGTGTATCCGTAACTGAAAATTGAAAATTAAAAACTGAAAACTCCCACCATGCCCCTCTTCCTCCTCCTGGCAACCCTCCTTAGCACCCCATTGTCCGCCCAATTCTCCATCCCTGCGCCGGTGGTGGCGACGGGGCCTTATGCTATCACCGACACGGTGTATATGTCGCCCGATGGAGACGATGCCAACCCGGGCACGATGGTCCAGCCGGTGAAATCGTTTCAAAAAGCTCTCCAGTTGCTGCCCTTCGGCACCCCAGGCGTGAACGGGGGCAACGCCTACGGCCTCATCCGGCTGCTGCCGGGAACTTACGTGCTGTCTTCCGGTTTTTCTCAAGGCGCCAATCAATGGCAGAACGGGAATACCTACAAAAACGTCAGTGTGGAGGGGATCGGAGAGGTGCAGATCGGCGGCACGGCTGATGCCTTTTGTGCCGGACACGGCCTTCGCCTCATGGGGAGCCATATTTTCGTGAAGAACATCACGATCAAATACGCGGAGATCATCGGCTTGCTCATTCACCGCGACAACGCAACCCAGCCGAAAAGGGAGCATGTGCTGATCGACAACGTGCGGGTCGACAGCGTCAAGTCATTCGCCATGCTGCTGTCTGACATCGACGTGGTGGAAGTGCGCAACTCCCGCGCTTCCTGGTCGGCCAGGCCTGGCGCTGACGCCTTTACTTCGCCCTGCCAGTGGCCTTCGGGTATCAAATTTCACTATTCTTCCAACTGCCGCATTGCCGGCACGACCATCGAATACAGCAGGGGAGAGGGGCTCAATTTCCACAATGTTCTCAACGGGGAGGCATTCGATAACCTCATTCACGACAACGGGCTCAACATCTACAATGACAATTCCAAAAACCTCATCATTCGCAATAACTACGTCTACAATACGCCCGGCAGCGAAAACACCTGGCGCAACTGCCCGGCAGATACCCACCCCATCCTGGCCCCCGCGGGCATGATGCTGGCTAACGAAGGCTCCTGCCGCGACGGCTGGGGGGCGACTTATCAGAATTGCACGACCAATTGTTTTATCACCGCAGAGCTATTTCCGCAGGTTGACAGCTTGTTTATTTACAACAATGTCTTTCAGAATGTGGGCTCAGCCATCATGTTCTGGGAGGGCAATACCGCCCAGCCCGGCATCAACTGCATTCGCAATGTCTTCGTGCACCACAATACCTTCATCACCAACCTGGGCGACCCCGGCGCCGCCAATGCCAGAGGACTGGTGGACTTTTACTTCCCCGCCCTACATAATACCATCCTCAATTCGGGATTTGCCTATGCCGAAAACATCCGGATCACCCGCAACATCTTCGTGCAGGACCCGCAGGGCAGTCCCCACCTGCCTCCGGTGCGTATGATTCGCCACAACCTCTTTCCTGTGCCGATAGACGTGGTCTTCGACCACAATATCTGGACGGAGAGTCATGCTTTCCTGGGGGCCAACGATGTGGTGAGGCCGGAATTGCCTGCGGATCTGCCCTTGCTGTCCGATTCTCTCCACCTCATCCAGCCCTGCGCAGACCAGCCGGATTGGGTTCTGACAGTGCCTGAAACAGGGGAGGAGTGGCTGAGAGAAGACTATCTGTACCTCCCCCGTGGCGAGGGTTTGACCAATGCCGGGGCTTTGGAGTATAAGGAGGATTGTGAAATGACGTCCTTCGCCAGCGAAATTAAATGGAAGCGTTTGGGTTTCGAGGTCTTTCCAAACCCCGTTCGCGATGGGGCGCTTACCATTATTTCGCCGATGCCACTTTCAGGGCCCCTTGAAGTACAGGCTTTTGACGCTTTGGGGAGGAATTTGGGCTATTGGGTTATTGAGGCTGTTGAAAGCAGGTATGAACTTCACTTGCCCCAAGGATGCAAGGGGTTGGTTTATTTGAGGATGAAATTGGGGGGCGTTTGGGAAACAAAGATTATTTTATCTGAACTTTGATTCGTCTGATTATTGTGATTGATGTGATTTTCAAAAAAGAATCAAGGGGGCGCAAACCAAATTGTCGCACCTGTTGAGTGTTAATCAGTACTTGCATACACTGGATTTAGCCGCTATGTCCGGCGCTGCCGACCCACCCCCGGCCCCTCCCTTTCAACTACTCTTGTAGGGGGTGATAAAAGTAGCCCCGTTAGGGGCGATATCTTTGTAGCCCGGGGCGTGAGCCCCGGGTTGAGAAAGAAAAAACAACCGAGCCCCGGAGGGGCGGCACAAAAACATGCCGCCCCTCCGGGGCTCGGGGAATGGTTGATTCC
>JBAQQB010000148.1:0-29826 GCA_049306275.1 Saprospiraceae bacterium
GGGCAGAAACTGTTGCTGGTTCTGACAACGGGCCGCATTCTTGCCATTATTCTTTCTGTTGAAATTCTGTGCGTTGCGCATGGGGGCTTTATTGCCTCTTTGCCCGGTTTGCTGTTGGCGGATTTCCTGCCTTTGCTCGTAGCGCGGGCAGTCAGCCGTGCGCAAGCGCGCCTGCGCCTGAGCGGTGTTGAGGGCGAACAACATCGAAAAACCAAAAGTGAGGAGGAGAAGGGTAAGCCTGAAGGGAATTGCCGGTTTCATTTGCGGGAATATTAAAGCGTGAATGAATTTCTTTTCACTCTTTACTACGCAGGTGCGGCGATTTTCTTTCAGGTTTACACTTTCGGCAGGATCTTTTCGACCTTTTCGATCTGGCCTGCCACGTGGCTTTGCCTGACTCTGAGCTGGGCGATCTGCTCTTTTTCCGTTTCGAGCATGGCGTCGAAATCCTGGAAATTGGCGTCGATGCGGCGTTTGAGCTGATCGACGTAGGTGCTGAGCTTTTCGGTGACCTCTTTTTCCATGCGCGTACGGCCTTTTTGGATTTCTTCGAAAAAGCCGTTGAGCACCCTTTTGCGCTTGATGGAAGTGGAGATACCGGCAAACAGGAACCCGATGGAGGCGAGTACCCCGCCGGTGACGTCGAATACCGCCCCTTGTGCCACGACGGCCAGGATGGTGCCGATGACGGCCAGACCACTGCCGGTGAGCAGGTTGGGGGAGAGGGGTTGGTTGTCGGGGAAGAGCTCGCGTGCGGTGAAGTTTTCCGAGCGGTTCATGAAGCGCGCGAAGGCGTCCTGGAGGTCGCGCAACACGTTGCTGCGCCGCTCCGCGATAGCGCTGAACAGGGCGTGGTTGTGCTTGAGGATGGTCTGGCTGTTCTGGATCTTAAGGTCGATGATTTTGGCCATCTGCTGGATGCTTTCGGCCAGGTCGACCACGCCTTCCTGGAGTTTTTGCTGCAGTTCGCGCTCCAGGTCGGTGCCCAGCTCGTTAGCCAGCTGTTCGAGCCATTCCTTGGCGGAGGCTTGTTTGGAGAAAATGCCGGCAATGGTGCGGCGGATGAGGGTGAAGACCGACAGGCCTTCAGTCAGCTGGTCGCTTTTTTCGCGGGTAATGCGGTCGTAGCCGGCCAGCAGGTTTTCCACCAGAATGCCCACCTGCCGGTTGGACTGGGCAGCTTGCTTGTCGAGGGTGTCGCGGATGTCGGCGCGGAATGCGGTGTCGGCTTCCCATTGCTGGCCGCGGGTGTCGAGGCCCTGGGCGATGCGCTCGCTGATATTCCTGGAAAGGTCGAGGTTGTTGCGCAGCTTGAGGATGGGCGCCTTACCCCCCGTGATGTTGTCGCGGATGTACTGGCGCATGGGCGCGAAGCCGCTTTCGGTTTTGTTGCCTTCCTGCTCTTGTTTGGCCGAGACGGAAAAGACGAGGGGCTGCGATATGCCCTTCTTTTGGGCGTATTCCAACACGCCGTTCTCATTGACGGCGAGGTCTTCGGCGCTCATGAGGTCTTTTTGCTGGAGCACGAAGATGATCTTCTTGCGCCAGTCGCCGTGGATGAAGTCAAAGAAATCCCAGGCCGACTGCCGGTAGGGGTTTTTGGCTTCGAAGACGAAGACGATGAGGTCGGAGGCCGGGATGAATTTTTCGGTGATCTCCTGGTGCTTCTCGATGATGGTATTGGTGCCCGGCGTGTCGACGATGGCGATCTCTTTCAAAATGCCGACCGGAATGGTAATGCGTTTGAGGAATGGGTTGATGACCGTAACCTCCTCCGTTTCGCCATAGACGAGCTGCTGGATGGTGTCGGTCATGGGCTGGGGCGCCACCTTGGTGATTTCCTTTCCGGTGTCGAGCAGGGCGTTGATGAAGCTGCTCTTGCCGGCTTTCACCTCCCCGACGATCACGAACATGAAGGGTTCGTTGATGCGGTTGCGCAACTCGCTGACGGTCTGCGCCAGTTCCGGGGTTTGGATTTGTATGGTCAGTTCGTGCAGGTCTTTGACGATCTCGTCGATCTGCGTTCTGAACTTCTGGATGTCCTGGTTGAGGATGCTGCTGAACATGTCAGGTGGCGTATGATGCTTTCAAAATGGATGCCGATTCGGGACCGGCGCAAAACAACAGGTCAATAATACTCAAATTTGGCGAAAATCCCAGCCTGTCTTCGAATACCTGGTTGTAGGGTAGGGCAGAAAACAGCGGGTCACTGGCCGGATGCACGGGGTGGATGGCGTTGCGCAGGTCGGTCCAGCCTTCGGGAACGCTGGCTTGGAAGTCCTCGGAGAAGCTCCAGTTTCGCTTCAGTTGCAGGAACACCGCCAGGAGGTTGAGGAGTTCCAGGTTGAGGTCGAAGAGGAAATTGTGCCGGCGGTGCAGGGCGGTCAGCAGGGCGGGGGCGTATTCTTC
Organism: Saprospiraceae bacterium; assembly: GCA_049306275.1. GTDB lineage: Bacteria > Bacteroidota > Bacteroidia > Chitinophagales > Saprospiraceae > JADJTT01. The sequence continues at coordinate 2,410 of JBAQQB010000148.1, forward strand.
GAAAAATGGCGCCCTTTGGTAGGCCGAGCGCAGGGCGTGTTCCATCTGCCGCGCCCAGGGCTGCTCGTAGGCGATGCGCACATCGCGCACGGGCATTTGCTGGTTCTTACCCTTTTGCAGGGGCACGCTCAGCCGCTGCACCCCGTGCGAGGTGGCGATATGGCAGCGGTTGCGGTACGAGCGTTTCTGGTAGTGTTCGTGCTGGTCGAAAACTACGGCAGGATAGAGCAGCATTTTCGAAAAATACTGCACCGGGGGAAAAAACTGGAGTTCAATAAGTATTGGCATATCAGGTGAAGGGTGAAGGGTGAAGGGTGAAGAGATTTTCTTCACCCTTCACCCTTCACTCTTCACCCTCAAAAATAGCAAAGCCTCCCCTAAAAAGAGAAGGCCTTGCATGGTAGTTATGGTTCAGATGATTTCTTACATCATCGGAGGCATGCCGCCGCCGGGCATACCGCCGGGGGCTGCGCCTTCCGGCTCGGGCTTGTCGTTGACCACGACTTCGGTGGTCAGCACCATACCTGCGATGGAGGCTGCGTTCTCCAGGGCGATGCGGGTTACCTTGGTGGGGTCGATCACGCCTGCTTTCTTGAGGTCTTCGTATTCGAGGGTGCGGGCGTTGAAGCCGAAAGCGCCTTTCGATTCCACTACTTTTTGCAGTACGACGGAGCCTTCCTGGCCTGCGTTGTTGGCGATGGTGCGCAGGGGGCTTTCGAGGGCCTTGCGGACGATTTCGACGCCGATGGTTTCGTCTTCGTTTTCGCCTTTGAGGTTGCGGAGCGCATCCATGGAGCGCACGAGGGCTACGCCGCCGCCGGTCACGATGCCTTCTTCGATGGCAGCGCGGGTGGCGTGGAGGGCGTCGTCGACGCGGTCTTTTTTCTCCTTCATTTCCACTTCGGTGGGGGCGCCTACGTAGAGCACTGCCACGCCGCCTGCCAGTTTGGCAAGGCGCTCCTGGAGTTTCTCGCGGTCGTAGTCGGAAGTGGTGGCTTCCATCTGCTGCTTGATCTGGTTGATACGGGCCTTGATCTGCTCTTCGCTGCCGCGGCCGTTGACGATGGTGGTGTTGTCTTTATCGACGGTGATCTTCTCGCACTGGCCCAGGTGGGTGATGTCGGCGTTTTCGATCTTGTAGCCTTTTTCTTCGCTGATGACGGTGCCGCCGGTCAGGATGGCGATATCTTCGAGCATGGCCTTGCGGCGGTCGCCGAAGCCGGGGGCTTTAACAGCCACGACCTTGAGGTTGGCGCGCAGGCGGTTGACGACGAGCACGCCCAGGGCCTGGCTGTCGACGTCTTCAGCGATGATGAGCAGGGGGCGGTTGGAGGAGATGACCTTTTCCAGCACGGGAACGATGTCCTGCATGTTGGAGATCTTCTTGTCGTAGATCAGGATGAAAGGATGTTCGTACTCCGTGATCATGTCATCGGCGTTGGTCACGAAATAGGGGGAGAGGTAGCCGCGGTCGAACTGCATACCCATCACTTCCTCAACGTAGGTGTCGGTACCTTTGGCTTCTTCGACGGTGATGACGCCGTCTTTGGTGACGCGCTTCATAGCGTCGGCGATCAGGGAGCCGATCTCGTCGTCGTTGTTGGCGGAGATGGCGGCCACCTGGCGGATCTTCTCCACGTCATTGCCGATGATCTCGGATTGTTTGTTGAGGTCTTCCACGACCACTTTGACGGCTTTGTCGATGCCGCGCTTGAGGTCCATAGGGTTGGCGCCTGCCACTACGTTTTTGAGGCCGGCGGTGATCATGGCCTGGGCCAGCACGGTGGCGGTGGTGGTGCCGTCGCCGGCGATGTCGGCGGTTTTGGAGGCTACTTCCTTGACCATTTGAGCGCCCATATTGGAAACGGCGTCTTCGAGTTCAATTTCTTTGGCTACGGTAACGCCGTCCTTGGTCACCTGCGGAGCGCCGAAGCTCTTTTGGATGACGACGTTGCGGCCGCGGGGGCCGAGGGTTACTTTCACGGCGTTGGCCAGGGCGTCGACGCCGGCCTTGAGTTTATCGCGTGCGTCTACGTTAAAGGAGATTTCTTTTGCCATTGTGAGGAAGCTTTTTTTAGGTTAAATGGTAGAGGAGGAGAGCGTTAGAGAATGACCAGGATATCGTCTTCGCGCATGATGAGATAGTCCTGCCCCTGGTAGTTGAGTTCCTGCCCGGCGTATTTGCCGTAGAGCACGATATCGCCTACCTGGACGGTCATCAGGTTGCCGTCTTTGCCAGGGCCAACGGCCACTACTTCGCCGCGCTGGGGCTTCTCCTTGGCGGTGTCGGGGATGATGATGCCGCCGGTGGTTTTTTCTTCGGCAGGGGCTGGTTTGATCACAACTCTGTCGTTAATCGGCCTCATAGATTATTACATTTTAAAAGTTAATTCGGAAAATTTCACCAATTGCTTATCATACCTCGTGCCAAGGTGGAAAAAATGACATTCTGTCGCACCGGCGGTCCAAGCTGGCAGTCTGCATTGTCAAATTGGCGTGGCAGAAAACAAAGAACCCCGGGGGCGAGCCCACGGGGTTCTTTGGCTTATGCGGGAAAAGCGCCGCTTTACTGAGATTGCAGGGGGATATTGGCGCCGGCATCGATCGCTTCGGTGCCCGAACCGCCAACGAGTACGGCGGTCACCACGCACAGTACGAAGAGGGCGAGGGCCAGATACCAGGTCAATTTCTCGATAAAGTCAGTTGATTTGGCAGCGCCAAACATTTGATTGGCGGCGCCTCCGCCGAAAGTCGGGTCTACGCCGCCTCCTTTGGGATTCTGGATCAGCACGGCGGCGATCAACAGGACGCAAACCAACGCAATCAAAACCGTCAGAGTTGTCAATAACATATCACTTGCGTTTTAGCAGTTCAATTTTCTGCGCAAAGAAAGAACTTTTTTCGGGAAAAATCAAACTGAGTTTTTCATACATTTGAATAGCTTTCTGGGAATGCCCTTGCCGGGCGAGTATACCTGCCAGTGTTTCGCTGAGGATATCGTCTTTTTCTTCTACGCTTTTGCGGGCCAGGTCCTGTGCCTGGACGGGTTTTTTCTCTTCTTCTTCCCGTTTTTCCTCCACGGGGGTTTCGCGTTTTTTCGGGGGCGCTGGGGGCGAGGCGATTTGTTCGAGCGCCAGGCTGCGCTCCTGCAATGTTCTGGCTTGCCAGCTGCTGAATTGCGCCTTTGGCGCCGGCGCTGGCCGCGGTTTGGCCGGTTGTTCGGCGGGCGGTGGGTCCGGCGTTTGAACCGGCGCCGCAGGCGTTGGCGCTGGCGGCGGTTCGGTAGCCGGGGGTGTCCAGTTCCAGGCGGGTAAAAACGCCTCCTCTTCTTCGGTTTCCTCGGGGGCAGGTGGAGGGGCGGTTTCCGCTACGGCTTTTTCCAGGGCTTCCCTTTCTGCGAATATTTCAGAGAGGGCCTTGAGTTCGAGGCGTTCTTCCTCCAGCTCGAAGAGCGATTCGCCTGCGTCGAGGGCCTTGAACTCGCGAATGAGCAGGAGGAGAAAGCGCCGGTCGGGCAGGTAAGTGGCCGCCATTTGAAGGTTGCGCTCGTAGTCGGGGTGTTGCTCCATCTGGCTTTTCTGTAGCAGGAGCACCCGCAGGGGCTGGCAATAGGGATACTGAACGACCAGGCTTTTCAATTCCTGGTAGGGGATCTGGTATAACTTGGAGGAATCCTGTAAAAAACTCGAGAAATTCTCGGCGTTCATGCTGGCCTGCGTTCAGTAAAGCGCAAAGATAAGATATTTCTCATTGATTATCAACGTGGTCTTTCAGGAAGGCCACGAGCTTGCGCACGGCCTGCCCGCGGTGGCTGATCTGGTTTTTGGTCGCGGGGTCCATTTCGGCAAAGGTAATGCTGTAGCCCTCGGGCTTAAAGACGGGGTCGTAGCCAAATCCGCCGCTTCCCGAGGGCTCTTGGCGGATTTCTCCCGGGGCGATGCCCTCAAAGAGATATTCCTCTCCGCCCAGGATCAGGGCGATGACGGTGCGAAAGCGGGCCTTGCGGTTGGTTGTACCCTGTAGCTCGCGCAGCACTTTGCGGATATTGGCCTGGGGATCTTTGGCGTCGCCTCCGTACCGGGCCGTGTACACCCCGGGCGCGCCGCCGAGGGCGTCGATTTCCAGTCCCGTGTCTTCCGAGAAGCAGTCCAGGCCTGTTTTTTCATAAATGTAGCGGGCCTTTTCCAGGGCGTTGCCCTCCAGTGTGTCCTGGTTTTCGGGCAACTCTTCCTCAATGCCCATGTCCAGGATGCTGCGCACATTCCAGCTATCGCTGAGCATTTCGTTGACTTCCCTGATTTTGTTGGGATTGCCGGTTGCGAACAGTAGCGTGTGCATGTCGTTCAGGTAGTTGGAAAAAGTTGTTTGAGACTGCTCCAAAGGGCTGCTTTCAGGTCGCGGGAAGGCGAGAGCTCCGCGGGGGTATCAGCCCACACTCCGCGGATGTGGTTGATCGCGAAGGGCTTGTATTTTTCGATTCGAAAATGGAGCCCCAGTTGCTCCGGTTCCGCGCCGAAAATGAGGGCCGTATGACAGCCCGCCGACCTGCACAGGCTGGCGAGGCTGAACCGCATGGAAGGCAGGGTCTTTAACAAAAGGACATCTTCCTTGCCGTTTAATTGTACGGAAAGTAGTATCTTGTTGAGCAAGTCTTCCTGTTCCATATCAACCCCTTCTGCCATTTGGGCAATCACCAATACACCCTTGCTGTTGGAGCCTGCCGCTTGCCGCAGGATTTCCTCAACAGCGGAAACGATGAAAATATCTGGCTTGAAAAATTGCAATTTAAAAATTTTATTTTACAGAAAATGCAAATACCCGAACCTGGCAGAATTTTTCACACTAAACACTTGCGTTCTTGAAATTTATTTGTAAAATTACATTTTTTTGTAAAAATAGCGAGTCATGAAATATGCGATTAAAGTAACGCGGGCTGAAAAGAGCCGCCTATCGACGGTCGATTTCGACAACATCCCCTTCGGCCGGGTTTTCTCCGATCACATGTTTGTCACCGAATACGTCAATGGAGAATGGATCAATCCACGCATCGAACCTTTCGCACCCTTTGCCATCAATCCGGCCTCCATGGGGCTGCACTATGGCCAGAACATTTTCGAGGGGATGAAGGCTTCCAAAAGCAAGGACGGAGAGCCATTTCTTTTCCGCCCGGAGATGCACGCCCGGCGCCTCAACCTTTCTGCAGCCCGGATGTGCATGCCGGCTTTGCCGGAGGAGCTTTTCCTGGAAGCTCTTCATCTGCTGGTTGGCCTCGACAGCAACTGGATTCCTCCCAAGGAAGGCAGCGCTCTTTATATCCGCCCGTTCATGTTCGCCAACGACGAATTTATCGGTGTAAAGGCTTCTCAGACCTATAAGTTCTTTATCATTACTGGCCCGGTTGGTCCTTACTACCCCAAGCCGGTGAGTCTTCTGGCTCAAAACGAATACATCCGCGCCGCCAAAGGCGGAGCTGGCGAAGCTAAAGCCGCAGGCAACTACGGAGCGGCCATGCTGCCTTCCAAAATGGCCCAGGAAAAAGGCTACGACCAGGTCCTCTGGCTCGACGGCCGTGAGTTCAAATACGTCCAGGAGGTAGGTACGATGAATATCTTCTTCGTCATCGACGGCAAGGTCATCACGCCCGTAACTGACGGCACTATCCTGCGCGGTATCACCCGCGACAGCATCCTGCAACTGCTGCCTGCCATGGGCTTTACCGTAGAACAACGCCCACTCTCTATCGATGAAATCGTGGATGCCTACCACAAGGGCGCCCTGCAGGAGTGCTTCGGCGCCGGTACAGCCGCCGTCGTTGCGCATGTCGACAAAATCGCCTACAAAGACCTCATCATGAACCTGCCCCCGATGGAGGACCGCAAGGTCGGCGAAACAGTCAAAAACTACATCAACGCACTGCGCGCCGGCAAGATTGAAGATACCCGGGGCTGGATCGTGCCGATCAAGGTAGATCAGCTGGTCGGATGATTTTGAGTGAAGGGTGAAGAGTGAAGGGTGAAGAGTGAGGGTTGAAGAGTTTTTTCTTCACTCTTCACTCTTCACCCTTCACTATTTTAAAACCTATATTTGCAAAAAAGAAAATTAAACAAATGGAATACCGCCGACTAGGAAAATCCGGTCTGCAGGTGAGCGCCTTGTCGTTTGGCACCTGGTTGACCTTTGGGAAACAGATCGACGACGCCACTGCCGAAAAACTCATGGTCAAGGCCTATGAAAAAGGCGTAAATTTCTTCGACAACGCCGAAATCTACGCCCGCGGCGAATCGGAGCGGGTCATGGGCAGAATTCTCAGCAAACTCAAGTGGGACCGCACCTCCTACCTGGTCTCCAGCAAGGTCTTTTTCGGCGATGGCGGCAAACTGCCCAATCAGTCGGGACTGAGCCGCAAGCACGTCTTCGAGGCCTGCCATGCCGCGCTGAAACGACTGCAGGTCGACTACCTTGATCTCTACTTCTGCCACCGGCCTGATAAGAACACGCCCATTGAAGAAACCGTGTGGGCGATGAACCACCTCATCCATCAAGGTAAAGTGCTGTATTGGGGTACCTCCGAATGGTCGGCCCAGGAAATCATGGAAGCCCACATGGCAGCCCGGCAGCTCAACCTCATCGGCCCTGTCATGGAGCAGCCCGAGTACAACATGTTCCGCCGCGACAAAGTGGAAGTGGAGTACAGCCAGATCTACAAAACGACTGGTCTGGGTACCACCATCTGGTCGCCCCTGGCCTCCGGCGTGCTGACCGATAAATACCTGGAGAAATTCCCCGAAGGCACCCGCCTGGGACTGGAAGGGATGGAATGGCTCCGCGAGCGGGCCCTGACGCCCGAGCGCCTGGAGAAAGTACGCCAATTGAGCAAGGTAGCCAAAGAAATCGGTACCTCCGTCGCCAAAATGTCCGTAGCCTGGTGCCTGAAAAACCCGGACGTCAGCACGGTGATCCTCGGCGCTTCCAAGGTGGAGCACCTGGAGGAAACCCTCACATCCACCGATGTGCTACCCAAGCTTACCGCGGATGTGATGAAGAGAATTGAAGAAATTCTGGATAATACGCCGGAGCGGCCGGCTTATTAAGGTGAAGGGTGAAGGGTGAAGAGTGAAGTAATTCTCTTCACCCTTCACCCTTCACCCTTCACCCTTCACTAAAAAGTCAAATCACCTTCACCGACAGATCCAGGTGGATCGTGATCACGTCGTTCACCTGCACCAGTCCCATCATGGGGCTGGGAGGGTCGAGGCTGTAATCGGAGAGGTTGAGGCCTTTGTTTCCTTTGAACTGGTAGCGATTCTGTGCGATTTTTTTGCCCTGTACATCCATCTTGACGACCTTGCGGACGCCGGCGATGGTGATGGCGGTGGTCGCTTTCATTGGCGCCCAGTTCGCGGAATCATCCAGCTTTTTTCCTCCTACCTCAACAGCGTCGATCAGTTCGATCTGAATGTTGGGATACTTGTCTCCCTTCAGCGTCTCGAACATGTCCTTGTTCATGATCCGGTTGCCGCAGTCGAAGCGCGACGAGGGGATCCGGAGTTTGGTGTCGGAGAAGGTCATTGATTGCCCGCTTTCCGCTTTCGTCATTTTCATGGAGTAGGTGCTGAACTGTTCCATACAATCACAGCGGAAGGTGTTGACGTTGGTCGAACCCAACAGGTACAACTTGCTGGTGTTTTCCACGGTGAACTGATTGGGCATCAGCGCCTCCTCGACGTAGCTAAGGGCGAGGAAGAGCGGGCTCAACAAAATGAAAAGGATGGGGAACCGGTACTGTTTTTTGTTGTTGGTCAGGCGATGCATTGATGAGAAATTTGTTGGCATCCTATTTTTTCGACAACCCCAAAAACCGGAGAAAAGTTCCGCAATCTTCTTGTTTACCATGCTCTTCCCCACGGCACTGATTTATTTCTTCAGCGTGATGTCGAAGTTGACAGTTACGTCGTTTCCAACGGTCATGGCGCCCATCATGGCGGTGGGCGGATCGATACCGAAGTCGGTCATTTTCAGGGCTCTGGAGCCTTTGAAATTCAGGCTGCCATCGGAGAGCAGTTTGCCATCAACCGTGAGGCTGATGGATTTCTTAACCCCCGCGACCGTCAGGTTGCCTGTCGTTTTGACCTTGTAGCCGGTCGTGGTCTTCTCGATACCGTCTACGCGGACCAGTTGGAAGGAAATGAGGCTGTACTCTTTGGATTTGAGGGCGCTGTAGGTTTTGTTGTCCATGATCGAACCTTTGGAGCTCTTGATGGAGAGCACCGGAACGCTGATCTCCAGGCTGTTGATCCCGGTAAGCGCATTATTGGCAACGACGAACACCCCTTGTCCCTTCAGCTCAGTGACGGAGGATGTCCAGTCGTGAACGTTGGAGGAACCGTTGATGGTCATGGAGCTTTTGGAAATTTTGTAGGTGGACTGTCCCTGGAGGGAAGGAGCGGCCAGAAAAAACAGGCCCAAGATGAAAAAAATGGCATTTGCTTTCATGCTGAATTGAAATTGGTTTGGACAAATGTATAGACTATGAAGACCTCGCCAGAATGAACTTTGTCAGCCCCGCCCCTGACATTCATCAGGCAGAGGGGTGATTTTTATCATTCGGACCGGGTATTATCTGGCTCTGTGGGGAAAGCGTATTGGGCGAGAATACAATATAGAGCCGGGTATGTGGTAAATCCATAAAAAAATTAACCGCTACGACGCAAAGGATGCGACGCAGCGGTTAATTTCCCGTGCTTGAGGGGTTACTTGAACTTAACCCAGCCTTTCTGTTCTGCTTCTCCTTTCATGAGATCGAGCATGGAGCTTTCGATCATCAGGGTATTGCCGTCGATGACGGCGTTGGGGATATTGGTTTTTTTGACCGCGCCCGGCAGGTGATAGACGGTGCGGAAGGTGGCCGATTCCATGAACATGGAAAGCATGCCCATATCGTCTTCGCTGATTTCTTCTCCGCCAAGGGAGAGCGAAGCTAATCTGGTGAGCTTTTTGCCTTTTTGAAGGAACATCCCGGCTTCATCGAAGCTGGGCAGCAGCCCGCCGCCCATGGGGTTGCCCTCCATCGAGTCGCCCATCAGTTTGTCGATATTTTGCAGGAAATACGCGATCTCGTCCACATTTTCAAAGTCGAGGCCGAACTGCATGACCATTTTGTCCTGTTCGTCGCTCATCTGTATTTTCATAAAAGCCCGCTCGAAAATCTCGGGCTTGTCCATTGCCTGAAGCATTTCCGGGTCGGAGTCCTTGAAATAGACCACCGAGTCGATCTCCACGCCTTCCAGGCTGTTCTCTTCCCCCTCTTCTCCGGCGCCTTGTAACAGTTCTTTCATGGATTCGTCCATCAACGCGCTCATGTCAATTGTATATAAATATTGGCCTTTGCCGTTTTTCTCCAGATATATTTCCTCCAGAATGTCGAAGCAGCTGCTCAGCATCAGGGGGGCTAATGCAAGGATCAGTAAAAGGGATTTTTTCATCTTCGGTAAATATTGGTGATAATTGCAGGCAAGGTACATTTATTTTCTCAAGTTCCTTACCTTTCGCAAACCTTCAATGACGGCCTATGTTTCATATGGGCTTTCATTGTTCATACAAACCGGCTGTTGATGACTACTATTCAAACCCTGGGCCAATTGCGCGCTTCCGGCTACCGGCCCCGCTCCGTGCGGGAGGAAATGCGCGCCAACCTGATCCATTTTCTCAAAACAAAAGACCGCGTTTTCGAAGGGATCATCGGTTTCGATGATACTGTTTTGCCCGATATTGAAAGGGCAATTCTTTCCCGGCACAACATCCTGCTGCTGGGCCTGCGCGGCCAGGCCAAAACCCGCATCGCCCGCCTGCTGATCCATTTGCTCGACGAATACATCCCCGTAGTGAAAGGCAGCGAACTCAACGACGATCCGCTCGCGCCCATCTCCCGCTACGCCAGGGACCTCATCGCAGAAATGGGCGATGATACCCCGGTGGAGTGGGTGCACCGCGACCTGCGCTACGTCGAAAAGCTCGCCACCCCCGATGTGAGCGTAGCCGACCTGATCGGCGATGTCGACCCCATCAAGGCCGCCAACCTGAAGCTGCCCTATTCCGATGAGAGGGTCATCCACTTCGGGCTCGTGCCCAGGGCGCACCGCGGGGTGTTTGTGATCAACGAGCTGCCCGACCTGCAGGCGCGTATCCAGGTTTCGCTGTTTAACATCCTGCAGGAAGGCGATATCCAGATACGGGGCTTCAAGTTGAGACTGCCGCTCGATATCCAGTTCGTCTTTACGGCCAACCCCGAAGACTATACCAACCGGGGCAGCATCATCACCCCGCTCAAAGACCGCATCGAGAGCCAGATCCTCACCCATTACCCGAAAACCATCGAAATCGCCAGGCAGATCACCCGGCAGGAAGCCCAGCTGGCAGAAGAACAGCGCCAGGCTATCCGGGTGCCCGGGATATGGGAGGTGCTGCTCGAAATGATCGCCTTCGAGGCCCGCGAAAGTGAGTATGTGGATGAAAAGAGCGGGGTCTCCGCCCGCCTGAGCATCTCCGGCTATGAAAACCTGGTGAGCACCGCCGAACGGCGCATGCTCATCAACGGCGCCTCCTCCACCACGGTGCGCCTGACCGATTTCTGGGGCGTGGCGCCGGCCATCACCGGGAAGGTCGAGCTGGTGTACGAAGGAGAACAGGAAGGACCCTACGCCGTGGCCATCGCGCTGCTGGGGCAGGCGGTCAAGAAGCTGTTCCTTCAGTATTTCCCCAATCCCGACAAGCTGAAAAAAGGCCAGGAACGCGACCCCTACGGCGCCATCCGCGCCTGGTTCTCCGCAGGCCATTCCGTCGACCTGCTCAACGATGCAGGCGACGAGGATTTTACCTCCGAACTCGACAAGGTGGCGGGTCTGAAAAAATTGACCGAAAGCCTGGCCATCGCTCCCGAAGACTGTTACCTGTTCATGGAGCTGGCCCTGCACGGGCTGGCGGAGTTTAACGTGATCAACAAGGAGTTCCTGGAGTCTCGCTTCTCCTTCCGCGATCTGCTCGCTGACATGCTCAACGACGATTTCGACAACGACGATTTTGACGAATAATTACGGCTATGTTGCTTCCCATACATCCGGTCAACCCCGAACCGCGAAAAATCCAGCAAGTGATCGACGTGCTGCACGGCGCAGGCGTCATCATTTATCCCACCGATACCATCTATGGCCTGGGCTGCGACCTGATGCAGCCCAAGGCCATAGACCGCATCTACCGCATCCGCAGGATGGACCCCCAGAAGGCTTTGCTGACCCTCATCTGCCAGGATATCAGCCAGGTGGCCCAGTATGCGCACCAGATCGACAACGAGGTGTTCCGCCTGATGAAGAAGAATATGCCCGGGCCATTTACCTTTATCCTGCGCGCCGGCCACCAGTTGCCCAAAACCCTGCGCAACCGAAAGGGCACTATCGGCGTAAGGATTCCCGAGCACAAGATCACCCAGGCCATCCTGGAATCGCTGCAGCGGCCCATGCTTTCGGCATCGCTCCGCTCTGACGACAATTTTCTGGAGTATGAAAACGACCCGGAAGACATGCAGGAGCTCTTCGGCCACCAGGTCGACCTCGTCATCGACGGCGGGATCGGGAGCCGGACGCCGTCAACAGTGGTGGATTGCACAGGGGAAGAGCCGGTGGTCATTCGGGAGGGAGCGGGCGAACTGCGTTTTTAACGTTACAACCGTGTAAAAAGACTGAAAGGCGACGAATTGCCACGCCGGAAAGCCGTATATTTGCCGCGCTCTTACCCAAAGTGGGTACTAAATCACGGCATATGCGAATTCGAAATCTACTCCCGCTCATTCTCATCCTGTTTTTCCACACCCTTGCACAGGCGCAGACCGGCGGCGTCCGCGGGAACGTCTTCGACAAAAACTCCGGTGAGCCCATCCTTTTTGCGACTGTTTTTCTGGAAGGCACCACTTTCGGTACCAATACCGACCTCGACGGTTTTTTCAGCATGCCTAATATACCAGTGGGCAAGTATAAGCTGGCCGTCACCTACATCGGCTACGACAGCCTTTCGGTTGAGGTAGATATCACTGCCGGCGGCTATACCTACCGCCGCCTTTTCATGGAAGAGAGCAGCATTGAGCTAAACACCGTCAACGTGTCGGCGCGCAAGGAAAAGGCCAAAACCGATGTGCAAATATCGGAGGTGACCCTGACTCCCAAGCAAATTCAGGCACTTCCCTCCACGGGCGGCGACCCGGATATCGCGCAGTACCTCACCGTCTTGCCTGGTATCATCACTTCCGGCGACCAGGGCGGACAGTTGTTCATACGGGGCGGGGCGCCCATACAAAACCTGATCATGCTCGACGGGATGACCATTTACAACCCCTTCCACTCCATCGGCTTTTACTCCGTTTTTGAAACGGAAACCATTCGCAGCGTCGACGTGCTGACCGGCGGGTTCAACGCCGAGTACGGCGGGCGCATTTCCTCCGTGTTGGACATTCGCACCAGGGAGGGCAATATGAAGCGCTTTGGCGGCTTGGTTTCAGCCAGCCCCTTCATGGCCCGTGCGGTATTGGAGGGCCCTATCAAAAAGTTGGAGGAAACAGGGGGAGGTAGTTCTTCTTTCCTGTTTTCGGCAAAGCGCTCCTACATTGACCAGACTTCCAGGTACCTATACTCCTATGCCAAATCTGCGCTCGATTCGACGCAGAGCCTGCCTTTCCGTTTTACCGATTTTTACGGAAAGGTCTCTTTCCTGACCGGCAACGGTACCAAGTTCAACCTCTTTGGTTTCAACTTCCTCGACGGGGTGGATTACCAGGCAGCTTCGCTGGACTGGAATTCGTACGGCGGCGGCTTCAACTTTACGGTGGTACCTCCCAACTCCAACCTGATCTTCGGCGGCACCGTGGCTTACTCCGACTACATGATCACCTTGCAGGAATCGGATGAAGACCCCCGGATGAGCGAAATCGGCAACGTGTCGGCATTGCTGGATTTTACCTATTTCGGCGGCAACAGCGAACTGAAGTACGGCGTGTTGTTCAACGGCATCAACACCGATTTCCAGTTCCGCAACTTTCTCGACGTAAGTATCAGGCAGGAGGATTTTACCACGGAGCTGTCTGGCTTTCTCATCTATAAACAGCGCCTCGGCAACTGGATCATGGAGCCCAGCCTGCGCATTCAACTCTATGCCTCACAGGGCAGCACGACTCTCGAGCCCCGGTTTGGCGCCAAGTACAACGCTTCCAAAGCGCTGCGATTCAAATTCGCAGGCGGCCTTTACTCCCAGAACCTCCTCAGCAGCGTAAACGAGCAGGATGTGGTCAACCTGTTTGTCGGGTTCCTCACCGGGCCGGAGCAGACCATCTTCCTGCCCGGCACAAAAGACCCTGCCAACCACCGTTTGCAAAAAGCCTTCCACGGTGTCGCCGGTGTCGAGTACGACCTGAGCAGCAACCTGGAGCTGAACCTGGAAGGGTATTACAAGGGCTTCACCCAGTTGATCAACCTCAACCGCAACAAGCTTTCGCAGCAAGATCCCGATTTTGCCACGGAAACGGGCAATGCCTATGGTATGGACTTCTCCCTTCGCTATGAGGCCGAACACCTTTATCTCTGGGCTACTTACTCCCTGACCTATGTCTTCCGAAACGATGGCTTTCAGGTATACCCCACGGTGTTCGACCGCCGTCACAACGTCAACCTGCTGGGCACCTACACCTTCGGTGAAAAGCGGCAGTGGGAGGCCAGCCTGCGCTGGAATTACGGCTCGGCATTTCCCTTCACCCAGACCCAGGGTTTCTATCCCTTCGTTAACTTTATCGAACAGGGCCTGGACACCGACCCCAAAACAGACAACCCGCCGCTCGGCATTATCTATACCGAAGAATTAAACGGGGGCCGGCTGATCCCCTTCCACCGTCTCGACGCTTCTTTTAAACGCAATATCTCTTTCTCGAAAAACCTCAACATGGATATTACGGCCAGCGTGACCAATGTTTACAACCGCCGCAACATCTTTTATATCGATCGCAAAACGGCAGAACGGGTCGACCAACTGCCGATACTTCCTAGTCTGGCGGTGACGATGAGGTTTTAAAAAAAAGCCCCCCGGGATGACCGGGGGGCTTTTTTTTTATCTGATGAGGGTTATTTCCCCTTTCTCCGCTATCTCAGCTCCATCCCCATTTCTGATCAGGATGAAGTAAGCGTAGGCATCGGATGGTGCGGGCTTGGCATTTTGGGTGCCATCCCAACCCTGGTCGCCGTTTTCGTTGTCGTAAACCTTCTGGCCCCAGCGGTTGAAGACCCTGAATTCAAGGACTGTCACGCCTTCGTTCTTCAACACGCGGAAGCGGTCGTTAACGCCGTCTCCATCGGGTGTGAAGACGTTGGGGATTTCGTACTCACTGTTTTTGACCACTACTTCGACTTCATACGTAGCATCGCAGCCCACCGCATCGGTAATGGTGACGTTGTAGGTAAATACCTGCCCTTCGCCGTCCACGCCGGGTGCTGAAGTGACAAAAGGGTTGAGGTTGAGCCCGGAGCCGATGATTTCCTGGCCGAGCGACCATTCATAGAATGGTCCGGTAAGGATTGGGGGCGTGGTGAAGGCTTGCAATGTCAGCGAAGTGCCTTCGAAAACTTCGCCGGGAGGCACGACGGTGATGCTGTCTACAGCGAAACCGGGCGATACCTGGATGGAAATTGTTTCCGTCAGCATGTAGCAGGCGCTGGTGTATTCCACCACATAGTCGGTATCAGTTGTAGGGGACACCGTGATGTTATCTCCGATTTCTCCTCCTGGCAACCACACCAGGGTGCCGGGTGCAGTAGCCGAAGCCGTCAGCGTGATCTCGTCGCCGATGCAGATGATGGCGTCGGGGCTGACGGTCAGCACTGGCGGCGTGTTTTGCACCACTACGGTGACAGACTGCAATTCCCCTTCACAACCGGGTTTTTGCACAATAACATTGTAGGTGGTCGTAGTTGCGGGCGACACCCTCGGGTTGGGCTCGTTGGAGACGATATTGCCGTTGATCGTCCAGATGTAAGTAGCATCCGGGTCTATTGTCGCGAGGTTGAGGTTAATAGAATCGCCGGGACAGATTGTCGGGGCATCCGGGAACAGGATTTGGGGGAGCGTGACTACCTCCACGGTAATGTTGGTGCCCACCGGGCATCCTTCGAACTCACCTTCGATCTGGTAGTTGATAGTCGTTGGCGGAGATGCAACAGGGTTGGGGCAATCTGCGCAACTCAGGCCGATCGGCGGCTCCCAGGTATAGGAGTCGATCGGGTCGTCGGAGTTGACAATCAGTTGTATCGAGTCACCCTGGCAGATAATGGCCGGATTGGGCGTCACGGAAATGAACGCGGTGGGTATGACGATGATCTCGATCGAAGCAGTATCCGCGCAGGCCCTGTTGGTGGTGATGCGCTGGTAGGTCGTGGTTTCTACGGCCTGTATGACCAGGTTCCAGAGGGAGTCGGGGGTGAGGAATCCGACGTCAGGAGACCATTGGTGCATGATATCCGGGAAGTTGGCCGGTTCGTAGTTGGGAGAGGTGATGGTGATGAGCTCTCCCTGGCAATAGCTTTCCTTATCAGGTATGAGTTGGGTGATCTCGTTGAAGGGGATCGAGTCTACACGGATGTACACAGAGTCGACCACCGTACAGCCACCGACCGTGAGATAGGCATAGTACATGGTTGAGACTTCCGGTGTAGCGGTGGAACTGGGACTTGTTGGGTTGCCCAGGGTGCCATCGTCGGGAAGCCATTGGAAGCCGGGGCCACCCGTTGAGGTGAAAGCCGTCAGGTTGACGGTAGTGCCCAGGCAGATATCCAGGCTGTCAGGCACAGGCACGATGACTTCAACATCGGCAGGTACGACGATGACGCTTGCCGTAGTGGTATCGGCACAATAGGCGTTCTGGCTCGTGGAGATCAGGGTGTAGACCGTGCTGACATCCGGCGTGACAGTCGGACCTGACACGTTGGGCGTTGTCAGCGTGGGGTCGTTGGGGTTGGCAGACCACTGGTAGGTCGTGGTGACGCCAGAAAGCTGATTGGCCAGGGTTACGGAGTAATTCTGGCAAATGACGGTATCGGTAAAGGTCAGCGTAGGTATGGTAAGCGGGTCGACGTTGATGGTGATCTGGTCGCTGTCGGAGCAGCCTTCGAGCAGCACCGTTACGGTGTAGGTGGTATTGAACAGCGGCGCGATGTCAACCGTGGGTGAGGAGAGCGGATCCAGGATGGTGGAATTGGCCGTCCATTGCAGGCCGGAGTTGCCAACGTTGTTCTGCGCAAAGAGCGAGATGGTATCGCCCTGGCAGATGCCGATCGGGCCGATGGCTTCGATCTCCACTTCCGGGTCGATGACATCCAGGAAGATGCTGTCGATATCGGAGCAGAGGCCCAGGGTGCCGGTGACGTAGACCAGGGTGTCGGTAGCCGGGTTGGCGAAGGGGGTGGAGCCCGTCGGATCAGCAAAGATGCCGGCCGGTGTCCAGGTGTAATTAACTGCCCCCGTCACTTCGAGTTGAAGGCCGATGCCTTCGCAAACGTAAGCGGTGTCGGCAAGTGAGATGATATCGACGTCCAGTTCGTCGTGCAGCTCAATGATCACTTCCGCTAAAACGGAGTTTCCGCAACCAAAGTCGTTTGTCAGTTGGATGATGATGGTTTCGGTACCTTCTGTCAGGGCGTCGGTCAAAGGCACGATGGGGAAAACGAACTGCGGGACGGTGCCGGCCGGGATCGTAATGGACGGCGGCAGGTTGAGCAGGTAGTCAACGCCGAGTGTGGCTGTTCCTGTGACGATGATGTCATAGGTGATTTCCTCGTCGAATTCGGAGGAGAGTTCCAGGACGATCTCGTCGGGCAGGTTGGTGCAACCCTCCACCAGGTAGTCGATGCCGTTGTTGAAGGTCACGTCGAGCAAGGGCTTGCCGCCTTTGATATCGGCGATGAATACCCCGGAGTCGTAGCTAAAGTCGCCGCGGTCGGCAATGGCAAATTTGAGGTGGTATGTATTGCAGGGGATAACCGTTTCGCGGGCTGTCAGGCTGGCTTTCGTGCCGAGGAAGTCGGAGGTGAGGCCATCGTAGACAACGCTGGTACCCTGTGCGTTATTGCGGTAGAATTCCCAGTTTTGCTGGTTGTTTACGCTGTTGATCTGCACCGGCACGTTAATGGGAGGGGGCAGCACGGCCATGTTCTTCTGGCCGTTGAGGCCCGGCTGGCCAACGATGCCAGGGCCGGAAATCAGCAGGGCAAAAATATCATTGAAACTACTGTTGACAAATTCGGGATATTCTTCCGAGCCGAAGATGTATTCGAAGACGAGTTCATCGTCTGCCACGTAGACATCGAGTTCGACGATACAGGCATCGTTGGATAACGAACCGCCAAACTGTGCCGAAAGCACGTCCAGATCGGGGTCGCCGTTGGCGCCCCAGGAGGTGCTGGCGAAGGTGTTGCCGGGGTTGGGAATGCCGATGCCGCCTGCGTTGGAGACGCGGCCGGAGGTAAGCACGAGCCCTTCATTGAGGCCCAGGCTGGTGAAGTCACCTTGTTGGAAAGTGCCGTAAGCTCCGTCAGGGCAGTCGATATTGGTAATGGTCACCTGTGTTTTCGCCGATGCGATAAGGTCTTCAATGAGCTCTTCAGATGCCGTACCTGTAACCTGTATCAAATCAGGTGGGTCGCAAGGGGAGGTCGAACACTCCCAGCTTCCAAAGAAGCCGTCGAACTGAAGGCTGCCGTCGGAGATGAATTGTATGGTCAGTGCTCCGCTGTTGGCCTGAACGGTGTATGACACCCCGCCGCCGCCCGTCGTCGTGCCGCCGGTGATGGAGGCCAGCAGTGGGGAGGAGGTGTTGGGGCCGTTGTAGAACCGGATGGCGTCGGTGCCGGAGAGGGCGATGTTGTAGTAGTGCATCGTGAAGATGATGCAGGCCGGCGCCGGCTGCGGCGCGATGGTGAAGGTAAAGTTCTGGTTGGGCCCGTAGTCATCGTCGGGACCGCCGCTGTCGTAGATCTCTCCCGAGCACAGGGTTGTCACGATGTTTTCATCCAGGATAACCACCGGCGGTTTTTTGATGATGCACAGCTGGAAGGTACCCCAATTGGGCGCCGCCGTAGCCGACCAGTCGGTGATGCGGATGTAATAGGGGAGGCCGATATCGAGGCCTGTCAGCTCCAGCTCCACCACGTTTTCATTGATCTCTGCGGCGTTGCAATCCAGGATCTCGAGGCCGTTGAACTCACAGTCGCCGCGATATACGGCGATCTGCGGCATGTTCATCGGCGTGGAGCCCATGCCGTCGGTGATGCCGGTGACGGTGATGAGGTAGTCCAGAATGGTATCGGAGGCGATGAAGGAGAACCATACGTCATGGTCCATTTCGCCAAGTCCCGCGCAGTTCCCGATATTGGGCACGTTGTCGTTGCCGATATCGCTGGGGGTGGCGTTGAGGTTGGTAAAAAACACAGTTGTGTCGCACCATGGCGCTACACCCAGGTCGATCAGACCTGCACAGTCGTCGTTGACGGGTGCTTGAGCGATGGCGAAGAGGGAAAACAAGAGAAAGAATACAGTAAGCAATTTTCTCATAAGCCGCAAAAGTTATTGGGTATGGTTCGAGTTTTCAAAAATACAATCTTTTTGAACCTTTCCAGACATTGTCCAGAATATTCATGTCGTCAAGGTAGCATTTCTTGAGAAAAAAATTTTAAAAGTTGGTGCTGCACTGCTCTAATTCCTTTTCCACTTCCACCGCGCTCTTGTACCCCAGCCCGTTGCCCCATGCATGATGGATGTAGTTGATGATATTGGTGATCTCGAAATAATTCAGATCGGGTATGCCTTCCATTTGCTGCCCCATGTAAGTTTTTCCGTTCACCACGATCGTATCCGAAAGGCCGTACCGGATGATGCAGGCGATGCGATCAGGGTGGTTTTTCAGGTAATCCGACTGCGCCAGGGGAGGGATCAGCCCCTCCAGCCCGCTGCCGTCTTCCATGTGGCAGTTGCCGCAGTGGTACAAATAAAGCCGCTCCCCCTGTTTGTAGGGGTTGTCCTGGCAGGAAGCCAGGAAAAAAAGAAGCAAAAGCCCCAGGGAAAATTCCAGATGATATCGATTCATCATATAATCCTTAATCCTGAATATCCGACGTCAATCCTGTCCAATCCTGTTTAACTGCTTTGACCAACCCATAAAACCACCCCCCCGCCTCCAGCGCTTCAAACTGCCGCAAGGCGCCCAGGTGGTTGTGGTGCTGGATGCGGTTGCGGATGCCGAGCAGGCGCAAGACCTGCCCCACGCGCCACCACCTGCGCGCCTGTTTGTGCAGGTTGCGGTGGGAAATGCGCGTATTCGCGGTGATGTCGCGGATGTCTATTGCCTCAAAACCAGCGTTTTGTGCATTGTTCCTGTGCTCTTCGGCCGTGTCGATATCGGGTATGGCCCAGCCTTTTAGCCACTGGCTCAACAGCTCTTCCTGGAGCTTGTCCAGGGGCCTGGCTTTGCGCATGTATTCGGCGATGACGAGGCGGCCTTCCGGCTTCAGCAGCCGGAAGGCTTCCTGGTAGAAATCGCTTTTCCTGGGGCTGTGGCAAAGGCTCTCGCAAGCCCACACTACATCAAATGAATGTTCGGGGAAAGGTGTTTGGTGATAATCCGCCATATCAAATTGTACTCTTTCTCCGAGCCCGGCCTCCGCCGCTCTTTTGCGTGCTTCGCGCACCTGTCCGGGAACGGGCGTGATGCCGTCGACCCGGGCGCCGCGCTCTGCCGCCAGCCAAAGACTACTGGCGCCAAGGCCGCAGCCGGCGTCCAGCACCCGCTCGCCGGGCCGGATATCCGCCAGATCGGCCATGACTTCGTTGAGCCGCAGAAGGGCTTCCTGGTGAAACCGGGCTTTTTCGTCGTAATACCCGAAATGAATAGCAGGGTTGTTGCGGCTCAGCCAGGCAACCCGGTAATCGAAGCGGGTATTTTCGTAATAGTCTACTACTTCCGTGTCTCTCACATCAGCGGATGATCAGTTTCTGTATCTGCTGCTGCCGGCCCGTCTGCATCCGGATGAAGTAAGCTCCTGCTTCAAAGTTGGCGGCCTGGATGAAATACTTGGACTCGCCTTCGGGGATGGCTCCATCATGGATGCGGTATATGGTGCGGCCCAGCATATCCACCAGCTCGATCGTCGCCTCTGTGTTTTGGTTGCTTTGTACCGGAATACAAGTGATGGCTGACGCAGGGTTGGGAAAAGCCGCCTCCATGCGGGTCTGCCACGGCTGGCTCGTTTCCTCGGTTGCCGTATTGGTATACGTAGCCCAAAAACTCCAGTAGCCTGCCGGCGCCGGGAGCGGGCGGGTGAGTGTCTTGCCGGAATTGGCCTCTCCCTCGATGTAGTAGAAGATCTCCACATCGGTGGTCTGGGCCGGAATGTAGCCGGTCCAGGTGTTGGTAACCGCGTCGGTGAGCGTCATATCTACTGCTGAATAGGCTTGGGTGGTGTCGGTGGTGTAGTACAGCTTCGCGCCGCTGATACCGCTGCGGTGCTGGATGAAGGCGTCGACCTGAAAGGCGCCGGGATGGTCCTGGACGTCGTCGAGGGGCTGGTGCTGGATGAGCAGCGGGTCGGCCACCCCGATGGCCTTGGTGATGCAGTGCAGGGCGCCCAGGGAGCCGATGATGGCGTTGCAGTCGATACCCACCACCTTGTAGCCGGGCAGGGCGTCGCGGTACACCTGCAGGTTGGCTTCGTCGAAAGCCGGATCGTAGGTGGGCACCAACACGGTTTTGTTCACGAACAGCGCGTTGGTATGGGTGCGGTATTGGGAGAATGGCGGGTAGTTGCCATTGGCGCCGGGAGGCATCTGGATGCGCACGACATCATAAGGCGTGCCGAAGGGGGAGTTGAAGTTGGAGAGCACGTACTGGAGATTGGCTTCAATCTGCGGGCCGTCGGCCGTGCCGTCCGGGTATTCCCCGATCAGGAAGGTCTCCTCATCCAGCAAAAACCAGTGCATGTCGACGTGGTGGATCTGGTCGTAGGGCAGTTTTTCCATTTTGATATATCTTTCGATGCCCATGAACGAATTCATGATCGCATTGATATCGTCTTCGTCTTTTGCCGTGACGCCGTAGGGATTGCCAGGCTCGTTTTCATCCAGAATGAGGTCGGAGGCGAAAGCAGTGCCCATGCCGTCGGCCAGGAAATTGCCCCCAGTGTTGACCAGGTCGGTTGGCGCCTGGGTAGTGGTATAGATAGGAATATCCAGATGGGTACTGACGTAGGTCGGGATCAGGTCATCTTTCGGACGCGGGCGGTTGTAGATCCAGTCGATGAGGTAGAGGGAGTCGACGTCGTTGGCGTAGACGCAGTTGGGCCCGTAGTCGCGGATCCAGATGGAGTTGAAGGGCGCGTGGAGGAAAGACACGTTATTGAGATCGGGCAGGTTGTAATCATTCAGTAGTTCAAATTTGACCTGGTTCGAGTCGGAGCAGATCACGATCACCTCGACTTCTTCCTTGGCGTGCATGACGATCTGGGACAGGATATTTTTCTGGGAAGTCCAGGTAATCAGGAGGGCTTGCAGTTCCTCCCACTCAGCCATGGTGCGCACGGGGTAGGGGGGAGGGGTGGGCGTGCCGTCGGGGCTGGTGCTGAAGGTATAAAGCCCAGACTCCAGGAAAAGCGATTCCTGCTGCGTCAGGCCGTGCGGCAGGTCTTTTTGGGCGGAGAGCAGCACGGGCAAGAAAAAGAGGAAAAGGAAAGTAGATCTTCGCATTGGAAAAAGTTTTTGCGCAAGTTATGGATTTTGTAACATTGCAGGCAATTCAAAAAACCCAAATGTCGCCCATATGGAATTCATAATGCCTGATTTCGCCAGTTCCGAAATGTGGATCAGCCTGCTGACCCTCACTTTTTTGGAGATCGTACTCGGCATCGACAACATCCTGTTCATTTCGATCGTGTCCAGTAAACTGCCTGAAGACCAGCAGAAACGGGCAGCCAACATCGGTTTGTTACTTGCCATGATCATGCGCGTGGCCCTGCTCTTCGGGATCACCTGGCTCATTTCCATGCAGGAACCCTGGCTCAGCTTCCACATCGGCTGGCTCGACGGAGATTTTTCCGGACAGAGCCTGATCCTGGTGGCGGGGGGGATATTCCTGCTGTACAAGAGTACCACGGAGATCCATCACAAGCTGGAGGGGCATTCGCACCAGGAGAATGGGAGCAAGGCCATGAAAAGCCTCACCAACGTCGTGCTTCAGATCACCGTTATTAATATCGTGTTTTCGCTCGACTCCATCCTCACCGCTGTTGGCATGACCAATGGCCTGAAAGGGGCTTTGCTGCTCATGATCATTGCCGTGGTTCTCTCCGTGGTGATCATGATGCTGTTCGCCATACCGGTGAGCCGCTTCGTCAACCGGCACCCTACCTTTCAGATGCTGGGCCTGGCCTTCCTGCTGCTGATCGGATTCATGCTGATCGCCGAAGGCGCGCACCTGGGGCATTTCAAGATGTGGGGCGCGGAGATCGGGGCAGTGCCCAAGGGCTACTTGTATTTCGCCATCGCATTCTCCCTGTTTGTGGAAATACTCAACATGCGCCTGCGCAAACGCCCGGAGCCCATTCAGCTGCACGGCGCTGCCGAAGAGGCCAAGGCGGAGGGTTTGCTGAAAGAATAACCAAGTATGGGCCGGGCCTCAGCGCCTGGCCCATATTTCCACCTGTCCCCGCTTGTCCGAATCGTCAACGGTGTCGTACCAGACGACTACTTTCTTGACCGAACGGGCGCCAAAGGTCCCGAATTTGACGACCTTCGATGCCGAGCCTTCGCTGATCTCCCTGCCCATCCTGACGTTCTTCACTTTGCCGTTCTCGAAATAGACAGAGCAGCGCGCGATGTTCACCGTCGACCGCAACACCCTGAACTGGATGGCGGTGAATTTATCATTGGAGTTGAGAATGGGAATCTCGTCGCGGTCCAACTTCCGGTTTACTTTTTTCTCCCCGATCTTCACCCATTCCTTGGTATGTTGGGCCGTCAGCGGCCGCGCAGAAACAAGGGTGAAAATGGCAAAAGCCAGAAAGAACCACCCCGAATAAGGCGTGGCGCGGTAGCATTGGAGGCACTTCATCTTTGGTGATTAGTGATTAATGATTGGATAGTTAACGCCTGCAAATAAATATTTAATATAATCACCCTTCACTCTTCACCCTTCACCCTTCACATCATTTTTTTAAATTTGTCGTAAAATAACCGCAAATGAACGATTCGAGGGCTCTGGATCTGATCACCCTGTTGCTGAGGCTGTCTTTCGGCAGCCTGATGTTGTTGCAGCACGGACTGCCGAAGCTGGAGAAGCTCTTTTGGGGCGACCCTGCGCAGTTTGCAGATCCCTTGGGGATAGGGCCCGTGCCTTCGCTGGCATTGGTGGTCTTCGCCGAGTTCCTGTGTTCCATACTCATTATGCTGGGGTTGTTTACCAGGCTGGCGGTCGTGCCGCTCATCATCGCCATGCTTGTAGTCGTGTTTATGGTGAACGGCCCCAACCCGCTTGCCGACAAAGAGTTGGGTTTGCTGTACCTGGCCGCCTTCCTCGCCATCCTGATCGGCGGGGCCGGTTATTACTCGCTCGACCGGATGATCAAAAAGCCTTTATAATTTCAATCCATGCGCAATATTCTGGTTTATTCAATGCTCGTCCTCCTGGCCGGCGCCTGCTCCTCTGAAGGAAGCCGGCACTCCGGCTACCTCAAGGTCAGCGGAGAGACGATGGGCACTACCTATCACATCACTTATCGCGACAGCCTTGGGCGCAATTTCAAAGGACAGCTTGATTCCCTGTTCATCGCTTTCAACGACGAGGTGTCGACTTACATTCCTTCCTCGGTCATCTCGCAATTCAATCAGTCCTTGGAGGCCTTCGACATGGGCATGAGCCTGGAGGAGGCGAGCGCATTGCCCATTCCGGCGGAAGGAAACCATTTCGCCGCCAACTACGCGGCTTCTCTCGTCTATTACCACCGCTCCGCCGGCGCTTTCGACCCCACGGTGATGCCCCTGGTCAACTACTGGGGCTTCGGGTATACGGAGAAAAAGCCGGTGGAAGAGGCCGATTCTGCCCTTGTGGACTCCCTGCGCGCCTTGGTGGGCATGGACACGGTGTTGCGCTATGAAGGCCATATGCTGTCGAAGACCAGCCCCGGCGTGCAGCTCGACTTCAGCGCCATCGCCAAAGGCTACGGCGTCGATCTGGCCGGGGTCTTCCTCGAAAAACAGGGTATCAGCGACTACCTGGTCGAAATAGGCGGCGAAGTGAGAGCCCGCGGCGTCAACGACAAAGGCCTCGCCTGGTCGATCGGCATCAACACCCCCGATACAGAGGCGGGCATCGGCGACTTCCAGGTGGCCGTCAGGCTCGACGACCGCTCGCTGGCCACCTCCGGCAACTACCGCAACTTCTACGAGGTGGAAGGCCGCAAATACGCCCACACCATCAACCCCTGGACCGGATACCCCCAGCAAAGCACCCTGCTCAGCGCTTCGGTCTTCGCCCCCACCTGCACCGAAGCCGACGCCCTCGCCACCGCCTGCATGGTCATGGGACTGGAAAAAGCATTCGAATTCATCCAATCACAAAACCATCTCGAAGCTTATTTTATCTTTGGCAAAGAAGACGGCAGTATGGAAGTAATGTATTCACCGGGATTATATGATAACCTTATTAAAGGAAAAGGAGAATTGAAGTAACCCATTTCACCTTTTCACTTTTTCACCTTTTCACCATTTCACTCAAAATAAATGGCATTCAACTTAACGCGAGACCTGTGTTTTTTCGACGTAGAGGCGACTGGGCTCAATGTGATCAGGGATCGCATTATTCAAATCGCCATCGTCAAATTTTTCGCCAAGCCGGATAAAGAGCCACAGGAACTGTCGATGCTCATCAACCCTGGCATACCCATTTCTGAAGAGGCCATGCGGGTGCATGGCATCACGCCGAAGGACGTGGCCAACAAGCCCACCTTCCCGCAGGTAGCCCAAAAGATCTACGATTTTATCGGCAAGGCCGACCTGGCCGGCTACAACTCTAACCGCTTCGACATCCCGATGCTGATGGAGGAATTCGACCGCGCGGGCCTGGACTTCGACATCGAAAACCGACGCATCATCGACGTGCAGCGGATATTTTACAAAATGGAGCCCCGCAACCTCCGGGCAGCCCTGCGCTTTTACTGCGACCGCGACCTGGAAAACGCACACGACGCCATGGCCGACGTGCGGGCCACCATCGACGTGTTTGAAGGGCAGTTGAAGCGCTATGAGGGCCTGGACTACGAAGACGACGACGGGAAGGTCTTCCCCAATCCCATCCGCAACGACATGCAGGCGATCTACGAATTTACCAACGACGAGAGAACCCTCGACGTGACCCAACGCCTGCGCATGACGCCTGAAGGTCAGGTCGTTTTTAATTTCGGAAAATACATCGGCCGCCCGGTAGGGGAGACCCTGAGCCAGGACAAACAATACTACCACTGGATATTGCAAAAGGAATTCTCCGTGCAGGTGAAAAAACTGGTGAAAAAGCTCGTGGAGGAATATGAACAACAACAGCGGGATAAGAATAATGGGGGGAAGTAAGTGGTGGCCTCTGCTTTTACTACCGCTACTGCTCTCTTCCTGTTATGAGAAAGAGGAGGGCTGTCTCGACACCCGGGCCGTCAACTTTGACCCGGGAGCCGATGTGGCCTGTGAGGATTGCTGTACCTATCCGCGTCTCAGCCTCAGGGTCGAGCACCGGCTTGTATTCGACGATACCATCGTTCCTTTTCGCTACGACAGCCTTTACTCCGTGGATCCCTTCCCGGACGTCAACTTCCGTGTGCACCGGCTCCGCTACCTCATCTCCGGCATCCGCCTGCTGAACACGGAAGGGGAGGGGCGCGTGACGGATACGGTGTCTGTTTACGTCTCCCAAAATCCCGGCGACACCACTTCTCTTATTGCTATAAACGACTTTGTACTTGGCGACCGCTCCTTCCTGCAGGCGGCGCAGCTGGGAGAGTGGGATGGATACGGGGTTTTCGACAGGATGGAGTTTATCTTCGGTGTGGATCCGGCTCTGCAAAACGGCATTCCCTCCAAAATGCCCTCCGGGCATCCGCTGGGAGCGCAGGCGGCCGAGTTCAACTGGGAGGAAGGGCAGGGCTACCGCTCCAATTACTTCATGTACAGCCTGGAAGACCAGCCGGAAGACACCATCCGCGTGCCGATGACCGTGGCCGTACCTGTTTCCGTAGGGCTCAATCCGCCCCTGGAACTCAGGCCCGGATACAACATTCAGCTTTCACTTTTCCTCAACTACCTCGCCTGGTGGGAAGGGCTTGACCTGTCGTCGGCCACTCCGCAACAGATCGAACAGCGATTTGCCACGCAAGCGTCAAATGCACTGTTTTCGATTGAGGTAAGGCAGTGATGAGGCAACTTTTTTTTAGGTTTATAAGTTTTTAAGGTGGGCAGTTTTTCGCAAAAACTGCCCACCTTAAAAACTTTAAAACTATACTTTTTATGTTCCGCAAATCTCTTCTCCTGCTTCTCCTCCCCCTCGCATTTCTCCTCTCTATGGCTTCCTGCGACAAGGAAGGCAAAACCGGGACGGTTGAACTGCAGTTCAAGGCTTTTTACGACGATCAGCCGCTGGTGCTGCTGCAGCCCTACGAATACAACGATACGCTCGACGTTTTCTTCCAGCGTTTCAACTTCTATATCTCCGATGTGCTGGCCACACCCGACAAAGGCGACGACGAAGAGCTGATCGAGATCGACTTCGTCGATTTCGACGCGGTAGACGACCTGGCCAAGGCCGCTGAAGGCTGGACGATCAAGGTAGACAAAGTGCCAGCAGGCAAATACCGCACCCTTAAAATCGGCCTGGGCGTACCCGCCGACCTCAACGCTACCAAGGAATCCGACTATCCCGACACCCATCCGCTGGGTAAGGAGAGCCATTACTGGACAGCCTGGGAAAGCTATATCTTCACCATGATCAACGCCAAGGTCGACACCGACGGCGACGGTGTGTTCGACGACAGCGCCGTGGCCTACCACCTGGGCTCCGACGCCGTGTACCGCACCATGGAGTTCCCGTATTCTTTTGAAGTGGAAAAGGACGGCACGACCCGGATTGTGTTGAATGTCAACCTGCACCACGTTTTCAAGGAAGGAAATGGGTATATGGACATTATCGCCATCCCGACAACCCATACCCTCTCAGATCTCCCGCAGGCGATCAAGGCTTCCGACAATTTTGCGAATGCCTTTACGATAGGAGAATAATTGGTTAAAGCGTTTATCGTCGATGGGTTATAGTTT
>JBAQQB010000149.1:0-36573 GCA_049306275.1 Saprospiraceae bacterium
CCTCACCTCCTCACCTTCTCATCTTTTTATTCTTTTATCAGCTTTCCCGAGATTTTCCCCACAGCCGTTTCCACTTCCACAAAATAAAGCCCCGAAGGCAGGTTTTGGAGGGGAATGTCAAACTCCGCTCCCGTTTGCGGCGCCTGCCATACCTGTTGCCCGAAAGCATTCAGCATCCTGGCATGGGTGGGCTGGGCGCCGGTGACCTTCACTTTCGTGGTCGTATGCGCCGGATTGGGGATTAGCAGCATTCCTGTTTTTTGCTGACTGCCGCCGGAAGTGGCGTTGGGGCCTAATTCGACTTCCACGCAGTAGGTGTCGGTGCAAGTGCCCGCGAAATTGCTGATCTCCAGGCAGATCTTGTAGACGCCGGGCTCGTTATAGACGTAGACCAGCGAGTCGAAATAGCCGCCAAGCTGCGTGCCGTCGCCCATGTCGAGTATCCAGCTCTCGGCGTTGGTCGACAAATCGCTCAGAATCACCTTGTTTTCATCAGGAAATACCGTGTATTCAAAAAAGGCCTTGCATTCCGAAGGCTGCTGGCAGCAGGGGCCCTTGGTCCAGGCTGTAATGCCGTACCAGTACAGCGCCTCGCAGGAATTGCTGTAAGTCACCTCGTCGCAGCCGCAAACGGGGTCGTAGATTTCGGGGCAAGCGATGTTGGGGTCGATCCAGGAAGGATCGGTGCAATCGGACGAGCAGGCGCCTGGCGTCCAAAGCGTCACGCCGTGGTAGTAGTAGGCCACGCAGGAGTTGGGGTAAGTCACGCCGTCGCAGCCGCAAACCGGGTCGTATACCGTAGGGCAGTTGGCCATCGGGTCGATGACGTTGGGGTCTATGCATAAAGTTTCGGGCACAACCACGGTATCACAGAAAGTGCCATGGCACTGGGTGCCGTCGGCATAGACGGCCTGCACGGTCAGGCATACCAGGTATTCACCCGTTTCATTGAAGTTGAGGGTGACCGATTCGCCTTCTCCGGTGAATCCGTTGCTCATGCTCCAGAACCAACTGGTGATGACGCCGTCGGGAAACTGAGAGGTGCTGTTGAAAGTCCAGACCGTGAGCGAGCCGCCCGAGTTGAAACCTTCGAAGCCGATATCCAGGCCGTTGCACACGCTGCCGCAGGCGCCGGGCGACCAGGCCGTCACGCCGCCGTAGTTATATGCCTCGCAGCTATTGCCGTAAGTCACGCCGTCGCACCCGCAAACCGGATCGAAAACCAGGGGGCAGGGCACTGTCCAATCGATCTGGCTGGAATCCACGCACATGGCCGTGACTTTAAACGCCTTGCACACCGTGCAATCGCTGCCCTGCTCTCCTTCATACGTGGCGCAGAGAATATGATCTCCCGGACCGTCGAAGGTGTAGTTGAATACCGGTCCGGTGGTGGAAATGCCCACGGTCTCCAACGTCCAGGTGATCGGGTCGGGGAGGGCGGGCGGAAAGACGTCCGACTCAAGCCAGGCGTGCAAATCCAGGCCGTCCAGTTGGTAGTAGATCTGGTAATAGCAGGTGTTTTCACAGCCGCCCACCTGGAGAAACTGGCAGGTGCTGGCTTCGCAGGTTTGCCCGTCAGGAGTGACGCCGGTGACGGTCAGGCAGACCAGGTATTGGCCTCCCTGTGCATAGCCGTGCGAAGGGTTTTGCTCGCTGGAAGTGGCGCCGTCGCCAAAATCCCATTTCCAGCCAGTGATCACGCCATCGAAAAAGACCGTTTGATCGAAAAATAAAAATAAAAGGGTGTCGAGGGGAGAGGTAGCCACTTCAAAACTGACCCACAAATTCTCACAGCCGCCGCCACCGCCGCAAGGGCCGGGCGTCCAGAACGTCACGCCGCCGGTCGTAACTGCTACGCAGGGGTTGGAGTAGGTCACGCCGTCGCAGCCGCAGACGGGGTCATAAATTGCGGGGCAGTCTGCGTTGGGGTTGATCAGCGCTGGGTCAACGCAGGGGCAGAGCCCCACGGTCACCCAGACGCAGGCGGTGCAAAGCTCGTTGTTCCAGGGGTATACGGCGCACAGGTAATATGCGCCCGGCCCCGGGAAGGTATAGGTGATCTGTCCTCCCGTGCCGATAGCCTGGCTGTTTTCGTTGACATACCACTTCGTCTCCTCCGGCGGCAAAACCGGCAGGATGCTGATGAGCTGTGCATCGACGGTGAGGCCGTCGGTGGTGTAGATGATGTCGAAGCCGCAGGGTTGGATTTGGGCGGCGCCTTGCCTGGCCGCGCCGAACAGCCCTGCCAACATAATGAGGGTGAAGAACCGGTTCATACAGGATGGGGTTTGTGGAAGAAATATCTAAAAGTAAGACACCCTTAATCCTTAAAATGGTTGGGTTTTAACAGCTGAACAAAACGCCTGACATAGGACTCTTTTTCCTTTGATCTGTATTGCATGACAAATCTGGGATGTTCCAGCCCAACGAGCTTCCCGAATAGTCCGAGTTCCTGATTCATTTTTTCGATGAATTGGAAATTCTTCCCAGTACCCAGGACAAAAGCAACATCAGTGTTGATGCCAAACTCCAGCTGCGTGCGCAGCGACCATTCCATAAACGGCAGCACCGCCTCCGTCAGCGCCTTGCTGTCGTAGTAGTTGTAGTTGACCTCCTTGCCCTTGTCGTTGACCTTCACAAAGCCCAGCGGACAAATGGAGGTGATGTAGAAATCGTGGTAGAACACCTCTACGCCGCCGCAGGCGTCGATTAGTTCGTAGACGAACACAGAAGAGGGTTCGTGGGTCTGCAAACCGTCGATGGTCAAGCCGCACTTGCTCTCCAGCCGCTTGGTGTCGGTGAAGGGCACACCCGTCACCCCGGCCCCGTGCCGCCCCGGGTTGATGCCCAGGATGAGATGGCGTTTGCGGTGGTCGTCATAGAATTTTTTGTAGAAACGCTCGGAAGTCTCCCGCGCAGAAGGGTTCTCCTGAAAAGGATTCATGATGCGGATGCCCTCCGGCAAACTTCCGCCAAATTCCAACGTTCGATTGAATGCGATAACATGATCCGCAAAAGTCATTGGCTTATTCATCACTCTAAACTCTAAACTCTAAACCAAAATACCAATGATCCCGCCTAAAAATCCCTTAATTTTGGCCCACAATCAATTGTTCTACATGGAAATCTTCGACCTCCGCAACGAATACCGTCTTGCCGCCCTCGATGAAGACACCCTGCTCCGCGACCCCTTCCTCCAATTCGAAAAATGGATGGAAGAGGCTATCAAGGCCCAACTGCGCGAGCCCAATGCGATGGTCGTATCGACGGCCGACAAGCATGGGGCGCCTTCCGCCCGCACCGTCCTGCTGAAGTTGTACGACCGCAGCGGACTGGTGTTTTTCACCAACTACAACAGCCGGAAATCGCGCGAAATCGGGGAAAATCCCCAGGTGGCCCTGCTCTTCCCCTGGCTGGACCTGGAAAGGCAGGTTGTCGTCATGGGAAAGGCAGAAAAGATCTCCACCGCCGAGTCGATGAAGTATTTCGCCTCCCGCCCCCGCGGCAGCCAGCTCGGCGCCTGGTCGAGCGAGCAGTCGGCAGTAGTTTCCTCACGCCAATTGCTGATGATGCAGTTTGAGAAAATGAAGGAAAAGTTCAAACACGGGGAAATACCCCTTCCCGATTTCTGGGGCGGTTACCGCGTCATTCCCCACCGCTTTGAGTTCTGGCAGGGCCGTGAGAACCGCCTCCACGACAGGTTTGAGTTTACACTGCAGGTCGGCGGAGACTGGAAAATAGAGCGCCTGGCTCCTTGAGTTTTCAGTTTTCAATTTTCAGATTTCAGTTGAATGAACTGAACACTGAACACTGAACACTAAAACCTACCACCCCAACGCCTCCACCATCTTAAAATACACCTGTGTGTTGTCGTAGATGCCGTGAAACAGATGTGCGCCTGGGCCGTAGGCGTAGACAGGCACCAATGCGGCGGTGTGGGCGTTGGCGGCAAATTTGATGTTGACCTTTTTTAATTTGGTGCCCTCTTCGAGGGCGACGCCGCCGCACTCGTGGTCGCCGGTGACGATGACCAGGGTTTCCCGGTCCTTGGCCGCAAATTTGAGTACCTCCCAGATCGTTTCATCAAAATCCTTGAGCTCGCCCAGCATCATGCCGGCGTCTCTGGCATGGCCACCCCAGTCGATCTGGCTGCCTTCGATCATGAGGAAGAAGCCTTTGTCGCTGCGGGCCTTGAGGAAGGGTAGCGACAACCTGGCCGCGTGCGGGAGGTAATCGCGCCCCTGCTGGGCGCTGATGGGCTGGATATCGGAAGTGAAGTAGGCAAAATTGTGCCTCCGGTCCAACTTGCCGATGGTGATGAGGTCGATGTCGAAATACGAGCCAACGATATACCCCTTGGCCATCAGCTCGTTGACCAGGTTGCGGTCGTCTTCGCGGCGGTCGAAGTATTTTTCTCCCCCACCGATAAGGAGGTCTACGCCCGATTTGACGATGTCTTCCGCGATAGCCTCGTTTAAGGTGCGCAGCCACTCGTGCCCCACAAAGGCAGCCGGGGTGGCATGGGTGAGGGGAGACGTGACAATAATGCCAGTAGCCATACTGCGCTCTTCTGCCTGCTCCAGTATGGAAAAACAAGGAACGGTATCTTTGTCTACCCCAACAGCCCCGTTGTATGTCTTGACGCCACAGGCAAAAGCCGTTGCTCCCGCGGCTGAGTCGGTGATGAGCTCGTCGTAAGAGGTGGCCTTGTGCAGGCCAACGACAGGAAAGGCTTCCAGGCTGCTGCGGTTGCCGTTCTGGTACAGCATCGCGCTCATCTGCGGCAGCGCAAAGCCATCGCCGATCAACAAAATGATGTTTTTGGGTTTTTCGGCAAAATCCTGTACCGCGGTGACCTGCACCGCACTATTCTTCTGCCCGTTGCACGCCGCCAACAGCGCCAACAGCACAAGAATCATTGAGCCTCTATTCAGATATCTAGCCATATTACCCTTCACCCTTCACCCATCACCCTTCACCAAAACAATTGATCGAAAGTTTGCGACCTTTTATCGATTTATCCGTCTTCTGATGCAGCGAATATAGAATTATTGTCGTCTTTTTTTTAGCAACACCCAAAAAATGAGAACATCCTTTTCCTTATCTGCTTTGCTGCTAACAGCTTTATTGCCGCTTGTGTTCATTCCATGTGTGGCGAATGCCGGTATTCCCGGCGCTCAGCCACGGTCCCTTTTCGAGTGGATCGAACAGCCGGAAACCCTGGAGGTGGTGTTGGAAACCGACCTGCGCGCGCTCCTCTCCGATAAAAATGACGAATTCCTGCCTGCTACCTTCTCTTTTAAAGATGCCATGGGCCAGGAGCAGCGCCTGGCCACCGGGATCAAGCCCCGCGGAAAATTCCGCCGCCGGGTTTGCGACTTCCCGCCCCTCAAACTCAAATTTGAAGATGAGGAATTGGTGCAACGGGGCCTCCTCCCGTTTGGTTCCCTGAAAGTCGTTACACACTGTCTCGCCAATGTCAACGGCAGCATGGACAACCTGTTGCGCGAATACCTGGCATATGAGTTGTATCAGCAAATGACGCCGATGAGCTACCGCGTCAAACTGGCACAGATCACTTACATGGATGCCAAAAAACGCGAAAAACCTATCACCAGGATGGCCTTCTTCATCGAACCCACCGAAGAGATGGCTTATCGCCTAGAAGGAGAGGAAGTGGAAGATTTCGGCATATCCATCGAAAAACTGGAACCCCGCAACTCGGCGGAAATGCGCATTTTCCAATACTTCATCGGCAATACCGACTGGAGCATTAACACCCTGCACAATGTCAAACTGATCCGGCATACCGAAAGCGGCGACCTGCTGGCCGTTCCCTACGACTTCGATTTCGCCGGCTGGGTCGATCCCATTTACGCCATACCCAATCCCAATATCGGCCAAACGGATATCCGCGACCGTTATTTCTTCGGGGAGCCACCCTCGTTGGACGCCTGGAATGCCTGCTACTCCCGGTTGGAATACATCCGCCCCTCCCTGGAAGCCCGGATACAGGGATTGGAGGGCCTGAGCAACGGCGCCAAACGGGACATGATGCGCTATGTCGACTCTTTCTTCCAGCGCGACAGCAAACAACTGGTCAAACGTATCCAGGGAGACCTCGAAGGCGCCTGACCCAACAATCTAATACCCATACTTCTCCTTCCAATACGCCTTCAACCTCGCCTGCGCCTGCTGCTCCTGAGCGTTGTTCCCCGGCTCGTAAAGCCGCCTCCCACTGATGGCCTCCGGCAGGTATTCCTGCATCACGAAGTTGCCTTCAAAGTCGTGCGAGTATTGGTAGTTCTTTCCGTAGTCGAGCTTTTTCATTAATCCGGTCGGCGCATTGCGCAAATGCAAGGGCACAGGAAGCGCCCCGGTTTCACGCACCAGCGCCTGGGCCTCGCCGATCGCCTTGTACGCCGCATTGCTTTTGGGAGAGGTCGCCAGGTAAATGGCTGCTTGTGATAGAATGATGCGCGCCTCGGGCATGCCCACCGCCTGCACCGCCTGCAAGGCCGTAGTGGCCATGAGCAGGGCGTTGGGGTTGGCCAGGCCAATGTCTTCCGACGCCGAAATGATCATGCGCCGGGCGATGAACTTGATATCCTCGCCGCCTTCCAGCATGCGCCCCAGCCAATACACCGCCGCATTGGGATCGCTGCCGCGAATGGATTTGATGAAGGCCGACGCCACGTCGTAGTGGTACTCCCCGCCCTTGTCGTATAACGCGATGTTCTGCTGTACCTTTTCCATGACCGCCTCATTCGTCAGGATATAGGGCTCTCCTGGAACAGCGTCGGAGCAGGCCAGTTCCAATACATTATAAAGCTTTCTGGCATCGCCCCCCGACAAGCTCAACAAGGCCTCATACTCCCGGATCTCCACTTCTAACCTCCTCAACTCCTCATCTTTTTCCAGGGCTTTTTTTATGAGCTCCTTCAGATCTTCCTCACTCAGGGGTTTCATCACATAAACCTGGCAACGCGACAGCAATGCCGAAATGACTTCGAACGAAGGGTTCTCCGTCGTGGCCCCCACCAGGGTGATGATGCCTTTTTCCACGGCGCCGAGCAGGGCGTCTTGCTGGGACTTGGAGAAGCGATGTATTTCATCGATAAAAAGAATGGGGTTGGGCGCGTTGAAAAAGCGCTGCGACTGCGCCTTTTCTATGGTGTCGCGGATATCCTTTACCCCTGAGTTGATGGCGCTCAGAGCGTGAAAGGGACGCTTCAGCTGGTGCGCAATGATATTGGCCAGGGTGGTCTTGCCTACGCCCGGTGGCCCCCACAGGATGAAGGATGGCAGGTTGCCGGATTCGATGGCGCGGCGCAATACGGCGCCCGGACCTACGAGGTGCTGTTGCCCGACATATTCGTCAAAGGACCTGGGGCGCATTCTTTCGGCGAGTGGCTGCATGATAAAGTTTCGTTTATCGTTTATCGTTGAGCGTTTACGTAAACGATAAACGCTCAACGATAAACGATTTTAATTAACAAGGGAAAAAGTTTTTTTCATCCGTACCCAACCCTGAGTGTCGTACTTTCGTATAGGCAGGTGAAAGACCTTCCAAACTAATCAGAAAAAAATTGAGCGCATGAAAAAGTTGACCTTACTTTTTTCTTTCCTGTTCGCCGGCCTTTGGGCTGCGGCGCAACCCTATACGATTACAATCTCCGGCACGGTGACCGATCCCAATGGCGATCCGGCAGCAAACGTGCAGATCTTTATCGCAACCGATTCGATGCCGGGGGGAACGATTTATTTCAGCAATGTTGGAACCGGCCCGGACGGGACGTATTCCGATACTTTTTCGTCTCCTTCCTCCTTTGGCGCTGTGTATATCACGATGATCAACTGCCCGGGCGCGCCGTCCGAGACGCAGCTTCACTATTGGCAGGGCGGCAACGCCATTATCGTGGCTGACTTTGTGTACTGCGATGTGGCGAACAACTGCTTTGTCAGCATAGCCGGCGACTCAATCGGAGGCCCCGGCACTGTCATTACTGCTGTTCCGTATGGCGCTCCTCCCTTCACCTTGCTCTGGAATACCGGTGAAACAACGCCTTCGATCACCACCGGCAGCGAGGGGCTATATTGTGTTACCGTGACGGATGCCAGCGGATGTGAGGCTGAAGGATGTATGTATGTCGGCGGCCCTCAGCCTTGTTCTGTTACCATCGAAGCCAATCCTGCCGGCGGGCTGGCCGCCTGGGCGCAGGGCACTTCGCCTTTTTTGTATCAGTGGAGCAATGGGTCTACCAACGGTACAATTTTCCCCAATGCCCCGGGTGAATACTGCGTTACCGTGACAGACGCAAACGGATGCGTTTCGGAGGCATGCTATTGGTGGCAACCGGGCGGCGATACGCTTTGCTCCGTCTATATTCAACCCATTCCAATTCAGGGTACGACCGGCTATAGCCTGAACGCCATGGCTAACGGCACGCCGCCTTTTGTCTACCTGTGGAGCAACGGTTCTTCCAGCCAGGCCATTAACGTCTTTCAATCCGGAACATACTGCGTGACGGTGGCCGACTCCGAAGGCTGCACCTCGACTGATTGCGTCACCATTCAGGTTCAGGGGCTGTATTACAACATCCAGGGTCTTGTCGTGCCTGCCGATAGCATTATCAATAACCCGCAGTTTGAAGGAATGGCTTACCTTATCCAATACGATTCTGTAGCGGGTACGCTCACGGCCATAGATTCTGCGCAGTTTTTCTCCGACCCGTCTTGGGGCGCGGCTTTCTACAACTTCGGCAACGTACCGGCGGGCAGCTATCTGGTGAAGGCCTTCCTTACGCCCGACTCTGAAGGGTACGAAGATTATCTGCCTACCTACCATTTCAACTCCCTGTTCTGGAATGAAGCCGACCCGGTGGTCGTTCCCAGCAACACGCCATGGAATAACGTCGTACTGATACCCGGCGTCAACCCCGGCGGCCCCGGCTTTATCGGCGGACTGGTGAGCGAAGGCGCCAACCTTTGGGGCGGCGGCGGCAGCCAGCGCGGCGACGGCGACCCGATGCCCAATGTATCCATCATCCTGCTCAACGACCAGGAAGAACCGGTCACCCATGCCCTGACCCATACCGACGGCACTTTCGGGATCGAAAACCTCGCCTGGGGCACTTACAAGGTGGTGGTTGAAATACCCGGTATGGAGCATGGCTACAAATGGGTCACCATCAGCCCAGACAATCCTTCCGTCAATATTTCTTTCTCGGTGAATGAAGAAGGCATCGTGCTGGGTACCAAAGCAGTGAAGCAGGACGTGACCTCCATCGCATTCCCCAACCCCGTCAAAGACCAGCTCTCGCTCTACCTCTTCCTCGAACAATCTTCCCAAGGCCAGCTCCAGATTCTGGCGGCCGACGGAAAAATCATTCAAAACCAGGTTCTTGAACTCCATGGCGGCGGCCAGGTACTCCCTGTCGATATGCGCAGCCTGAAGGCCGGGTTATACCTGGTGCAGGTTACCACAGAACAGGGAATAGCGAATCACAGGATTGTAAAAGAATGATCAGGTGAGGAGTGAAGCCCCCTTCACTCTTCACCCTTCACTCTTCACTCAAAGAGCATGCAAATATCCCAGGACCTTCTCAATGCCTGCCAGAAAGGCGACCGGAAAGCGCAATACCAGCTCTTCCGGTCGTCTTTCGACGCATTGATGAGCGTCTGCCTGCGCTACCAGCGAGATGAATCAGAGGCCATGGCGGCGCTCAACCTGGGGTTTTTGAAGATACTCAACAACCTGGACAAATACCGGTCCGACATTCCTTTCGAAGCCTGGATTCGCCGCATCATGATCAATACCCTGATCGACGAATTTCGCAAAAACAGGCAGGTGAAGGAACTGATCGAGTACCGCGATTTTTCGGAAGAGAAAAACAGCAATCAGTGGTCGGAAGCAGGAGAAGCGGAGCAAAACCTCAACGCAGAGCAGCTCACCGCCATGCTCCACGCGCTGCCTGCAGTGAGCCGCAAGGTCTTTAACCTCTTCGCCATCGACGGGTATTCGCACCAGGAGATCGGGCAGATGTTGGGCATCAGCGAGGGGACCTCAAAATGGCATGTCAACTTCGCACGCAAGCGCTTGCAGGAGATGGTGAAGGAGGCGCTGTCGAGTAGCAGGGTGGTTTGATGAGTGTTCGGTTTTCAGTTTTTAATGTTCAGTTTATTACAGGAGCTTATGTCAAAGGATATTGACAAATTATTCAAAGATCAATTGTCGAACCGCTCGTTCGAGTGGAAGGAGGCGTATTGGGAGGAAGCGGAGAAGGCAATTGTCGCCGCAGAGAAGGCAAAGCGCAAGCGGCGCTTCTTTTTCTTTTTCTGGCTGACGGGCGGGGGAGTGGCCCTGGCCTCGGCCTTGCTGCTGGGGCTGTGGTTGACCAACCAGTCGTTTGACCTGGGAAGTTTCCCCATAGACCTGCTGCCGGGCGCATCGGCGCCGGTGCCGCCGCCGATGGAACCTGACCATTTTGCCGTCAACCCTGTTGCACTGGATGCTGCTAATGTGGAAGCGGTTTCTGAACAGCTTCAAATCAGCGTTGCGCCAATAGCAGATGAAGAGCAGGATGGCATGGAAATATATCCCGCGGCGAAAGGCTTCGAGCCAGGTTTGAGCGAGATACCTGTCTTGACCAGCAGTGCTGCGGTTTTGGCTGCTATTCCTGCTTTGTTGTTTGAAGCAGAACACAGCTTGAATCCCGTGCTGAAAACCTTCATTCCGGAGGAGCGCCTCACGGAGCCGGTGGATCGTTCTTTCCGTTGGTCGGCCGCGGCGACGGTGGGTGGCCGCCTGGACATGCAAGGGCAGCCCGGCGCCTGGGCGGGTTTGGCTTTGGGCGGCCCCCTGGCAGGGAAGTTGGGTTGGACGGCCGGGCTGCAATACGCTATTCAGCAGACGACGGTGCAGGAAATTGGGAGCTCCGAACAAACAATCATGAACTTTGGCGCTGAAAAGACGAAATACGCGCTGATCGCCAGGGCAGTCCACCACCTGGAACTGCCCATCGGCCTTCAATACCGCCTGAGCCCTTCCCTCTGGCTTGAGGGAGGTGTGATGCCCGAGCTGCGCACCGGCGTGCGCGGCGCCCTGAGCCAGACGGTTTATCCCCGGCCCTGGGAGCGAAACCCAGGGGAACAGGCTGATTATCAGGCGAAACTGGCGGGGTATTACGCCGATCTCGCCGCAGGCGAGGAGCCGGAATTTCCCGAACTGGAGCGCACCGAAACCCTTCAGAAGGGCTGGCTGGATGCTGGCCGTGAAGGCGACTTCCAGGCCTCGGCATTTGCGGGGGCGCAAGTTACTTTGGGAGGGCGTTTTTCCTTGATGGGAAGGCTGGCTTACCGGCTGACCCAGCCCGCGGAGAGCCAGGCGAAGTTGAACCCTCTTTCGCTTTCCCTGGGCGCCGTTTACCGTTTGAGATGAAAAAATGCACATGAAAACGCGACATATTATCCCCTTTCTTTTCACGCTTTTGCTGGCTGCGGCCTGCAACAAGGTCGAGCTTCCGCCCCCGGTGGGAGAGGACCCTGTTTTTTCGCTCGATCTGAATTGGACCAATGGCAGTTCGCTGCAGCTCACGGCCGGAGAGGACCGATACTTTCTCTTCACAGGATTTGAAACCGACTCGCTCGATGTGTTTGAGTTTTACGGCCGTTTTGAGCAGCTCGATTGCCTGGACCAATGCGGTCCCGGGTTTGCGATCTATTTCAGGGATGATCAGGTAACAGCTTCCGGGCCTCCTGCTTTTCCGGCTTACCTGAAAGAAGGAGAGGCATATGGTTTCCGGGCGCCGGAAGTAATTACCTTCGACACTGTTTTCCAGTACAATGTGCAGTTTCAGTCTACATCCAACACCGGTGGAGTATTTTTCCCGCAGCTTTGGACTATCAACGACACGCTGACCATTGCCGGCGTTGATCCGTTGGTTGTGTGGGAGCAGGAAGTTCCCTTCAAAACCTGCCTGGAGATCGGCAATCCCGCGCAAGGCGCATACTCCCGCCAATGTCAGACTGTGCGGTTGGACAGCCTGCCAGGGCTTTCCGTGACGATAAATGCGGATTCCAATAGCACTATTCTCACTGCCTTTCCCATCGGCGGGCAGCCTCCCTTCACTTATTTGTGGAATAACGGAACTACCACGCAATCCACGCAGAATGTGCAGCCGGGCAGCACCTACTGCGTGGATGTGGCGGATGCCCTGGGCGAAGAGAGCAGCAGTTGTGTTTATATTTCACCCAACCCTGCCATGCCGGCCATCACAGCCAGTTTTAACTATCAGTCTTCACAACAAACTACGATTTTGCCTGTTCCGGGCGACACCCTGCAACTCGAAAAGGTCATCCTGGAGTATACGGCAGATGGCTTGACTTACCGTTCAGACCGTCAGCCCCAGCCGCCGGGGGCTTATTTCATCATCGATGAGGTGCGGCCCTACCAGTCGAATGAAAACGGTTTCCCGACCCTGCTCATCCGGGCGCGGTTTTCCGGGGTGTTATTCTCGGAAACGGGGGTTGTGTTGGCTGTAGAAGCGGCATCCGTTCAGTTTGCGATTGCCTTTAAAGATTGATAATCACTAAATTATCGAGGTGACACCTCCTTTGTGCCTGATTATCAGCGATGTAGGAGGTGACACCTCCTTTGTTTCTGATTATCAGTGGTATGGGAGGTGACACCTCCTTTGTTCCTGATTATCAGCGATGTATGAGGTGTCACCTCATTTCCCACCAACCTGGCTTCGTTTTATTTATCTTTGCATGGTAACCGAAAAACTGCTAAAATCCATGCGTTCCATTCTCCTTCTTTTTTACCTGATTCTCCCTTTCTCTGCTTTCTCTAACGCCGCGCAGCCAGGAATATGGGGCGCCGGCGGCGCCGGTACTTTTTTCCTCTATTACCCGGAAGACAGCGCAGCCTACCAGCAAGTGCAGATGGTACAGGAATTGGTCAAAATTCAGCTGTACCCGGGCTTTTCCGTGGTGAAAGGGGTTTATCAGATGCATAACCCTACCGCCGAAACCATCTCCATGCGGGTGGGCTACCCCGTGAACGCTTCTTATGACGCTTCCGACAACGGCTGGCTCAAGGAAATACGCTTCGACGACTTGTACAGCATGCGCGTGCGCGTGGGTGGCAAACCGGTCGAATTTGAAAGGGTTACGGATATGGACGATTGGTATGTCTGGAATACTACTTTCCTGCCGGGCGACATCACCACTCTCGAAGTCGATTTTATCGTGCCCACCAACGGAGCCCGCGTGCTGGAAGGCTACGGCAGCCGGGATGTCAACGCCTTTATCTACCTGGTCGAATCAGGCGCTACCTGGAAACAACCCATCGGCAAAGGAACGATCATGATCCAACTGATGGACGGCCTCACATTGGATGATGTGCGGGGCATAGAACCGCCTGAAAACTTCCTGGCCAACGACTCGCTGCGCCTGCTGGTCTGGGAATTCGAAAACCTGTCGCCCACCGGCGACGACAATCCCGTCATCACCTACGGTAAACCGCTGGAGAATTTCGACTTTTCAGCAGTAATAGCCAAAAGCGACGAGTACTACCGGGCTATTGACCAACTCAACAGCCGGGAGGTGATGAACCTGTCGCTTGAACCCAGGGCTTTTGGCAACGCATTCGACGCCGGTGTCACGGCCGGGGCTGTAGCGGTTGGCCTGATGTTTTACCTTGCGGTTTACGGCATCCCC
Organism: Saprospiraceae bacterium; assembly: GCA_049306275.1. Taxonomy (GTDB): domain Bacteria; phylum Bacteroidota; class Bacteroidia; order Chitinophagales; family Saprospiraceae; genus JADJTT01. The sequence goes on from JBAQQB010000149.1 coordinate 13,723, forward strand.
ATTCTACTGGTTCTCGTGGCCATCGTCGTGGGCATCTTGCTCTACAGGAGATGGAAAAAGAACAAAACTTAAGCTATGAAAACTGGAATCATCATTGCGCTCATCGCGCTTACCCTTCCCCTTGGCCTTCTGGGACAAAGACCCGAAGAACGAACCATGGAATCGAAAGTCGACTCTGTCACGGTTTTTCTTCAGGGCGCCCAGGTCTACCGCTCTGGAAAACTGGATATCCCCCTGGGCCGCAGCATCTGGGTGGCCAAAGGGCTCTCCCCCTACATCGATCCGCAAAGCATGCAGGTCAAGACAAATCCCGATCTGGTTCTTCTCTCCGTCAACCACCGGCTCAATTACCTGGAAAAGATTGATCAGAATGCCATCCAGAAAGAATTGCTTGCGCTCGAAGACAGTACGATGCTCGTCAACGCCTACCTCCAAACCCTCACCGAGGAAGAGATTTTGCTCAAGTCCAACAAAGATATCCGGGGCGCGCAGACCGGGCTGAATCCTGAGGACCTCAAAGCTGTCAATGAGTACTTTACGGGCCGTATACAAGCGATCAAACTGCAATCGCTGGCTTTGTTGAAAAAAATAAAACGGTTTGATGAAAGGGCCAGGCAGCTTCGCCAACAGTTGCAGCAGGGCGGTAAAGATATTTCCAAAGCAAGCGGCGAAATCGTGTTCGAACTGGAATGCAAACGAGCCCAAAAAGCTAACGTGGCAGTTTCATACATCACCGGGCAGGCTGGCTGGTTCCCGCTTTACGACATCCGGGCCAAAGACGTCAAAAGCGATATCGAGCTCGTTTACCGCGCCCGCGTTTCCCAAAGCAGTGGCGAAGACTGGAAACAGGTGCAACTCACCTTCTCCAATGGCGACCCCAGCGCCAGCGGGTCGCTGCCGGTCCTTCAACCCTGGTACCTCAGTTTGAACCAATACTACAGCCAGCCGCAGGTGGCCAATCAACCGGGATCGTACCCCGCAGCTCCTGGCTCCGGCAACCAGGTCACCGGCCGCGTCTTCGATAAGGCGAGCAAAGAACCCCTCATCGGCGCCACCGTAATGGTGGATGGCAGCACGATCGGCACCGTCACCGATTTGGAAGGCAATTTCGTCTTGCCCGTACAGCCGATGGGACAAACGCTGATCATCTCCTATGTGGGCTACCAATCTGCCCAGATTCAGGCTCAGCCATACCTCGACATTCAACTTGACCAGGGTGCGCTGATGCTGGAGGAAGTGGTCGTCATGGGAGCCTCCGGCCGCGTCCGCATGAAGGGCAACAGGGGACAGGAAGCCAATGAATACGCAGCTGACCCTATTACTACCGTCATCGAAAACCAAACGAACGTCCTTTTCCGGGTTGACCTTCCCTACAACCTGCCTTCCGACGGCACAGTCTATACGGTCGACCTGGCCAGCTACTTCATCCCGGCCTATTACGAATACCACACCGTTCCCAAACTCGACGAAAGCGCCTACCTCCTCGCCCGCATCACGGAGTGGGACCAGTACAACCTCCTGGAAGGGGAAACCAACCTCTTCTTCGAAGATACCTATGTCGGGAAAACGGTCCTGGATGTGCGCTTTCTGAAAGACACCCTCGATATTTCCCTGGGCAAGGACCGCAATCTGCTGATCAAACGCAGCAAAGTAACCGACTATGCAAAGCGGCGGTTCATCGGTACCAATACCGTCGAATCCCGGGCCTGGAAGATCGAAGTGCGCAACAACAAAACACAAGCCGTCAACCTCGTCGTGCACGACCAATTACCCCTCTCCAGGCAAAGCGAGATCGAAGTCACTCCAGGGGAACTCTCCGGCGCAAAAGTGGACCCCGAATTCGGCCGCCTGCGATGGTCGCTCAGCCTCGACCCGCGTACCACAAAAAACTGGACCTGGGGCTACGAAGTCAAATACCCCAAAGGCCGCAACCTCATTCTCGAATAACATGAAAATATCCGGATTCACCCTCGCCAAAAATACCAGCAAACTCTATTACCCGATCAAGGAATCTATCGAGTCCATCCTCCCCATCGTAGATGAATTCGTCGTGGCCCTTGGCGATTGCGATCCCGACGACACCACCGAGGAGCTGCTGCGAAGCATCAACTCCGACAAGGTGAAGATCATCCACACCGTCTGGGATATCGAGAAATATCCGCGCGGCATGGAAAATGCCCACCAGACGGATATCGCCAAAAATGCCTGCTCGGGCGACTGGCTGTTCTACCTCCAGGCTGATGAGGTCATTCACGAGAAATACCTCGACACCATCTACCAGAAATGCCTGCAACGTCTGGACGATCCCCGAATCGAGGGCTTCCTGTTCCGGTACCGGCACTTTTTCGGCGACTACGACCACTATTGCGACCACCACGGCTGGTACCCTTACGAGATCCGCATCGTTCGTAACGACCCGGAGATCCATTCCTATATCTCGGCCCAGTCTTTCCGCCGCATCCCCAATTTCGACGGACTCAACTACCGGCAGAAAGAGGGTACCTTCAAACTCCACGTTGAAGAAATCGACGCAGAAGTATACCACTACGGCTGGGTGCGTCCGCCGCGCTACATGCAGCAAAAATCCAAATCGCTGGACACCATCCACAAAGGCGCCGCGGCGATGGAGGAGGAGTACAAAAAACGCGCCGCGACCTACGACTACGGCAACATGAACCAGTACAAGCGCTTCACCGGCACGCACCCTAAAGTCATGGCCGATTTCATCTCCCGCTTCGACTGGGCCGATGAGCTGCACTTCGAAAAGGGCTACAAACCCCAGCGCAAGCCCATGAAGCACGAGAAACCCAAAACCCGCATCCTCACCTGGATCGAGCAAAACTTGTTCGGGGGCAGGCAGTTGTTTGGGTATTCGAATTGGGTGAAGGTGAAGGAGATGAGAAGTTGAGGAGATGAGAAGTGGAAATTTCCACTTCTCACCTTCTCACCTCCTCATCTTTTACTCCTTGACATACCCCACCGGCGAATCCGTATTCATAAAGAAAAACGACCAGATATCGGCTTGTTCGTCGATGATCTTGCTGGTGGGCATGCCAGCGCCGTGGCCGGCATCGGTTTCGATGCGGATGATCACGGGCTTGTCGCCTGCGTGGCTTTTCTGGAGCTGGGCGGCGAATTTGAAGGAGTGCGCGGGCACGACCCGGTCGTCGTGGTCGGCGGTGGTGACCATGGTGGCGGGGTAGGCGACGCCATCTTTGATGTTGTGCAGCGGCGAGTAGGCCAGCAGGTTTTTGAAATCGGCTTCGGTAGAGTCGGCGCAGCCGTATTCCGGGATCCAGCCCTTACCTACGGTAAACTTGTGGTAGCGCAGCATGTCCATCACGCCCACAGCCGGGAAAGCTACAGCAAATAGGTCGGGCCGCTGGGTCATGCAGGCCCCCACCAGCAGACCTCCGTTGGAACCGCCGCTGATGGCCAGTTTCTCTTTGCTGGTGTATTTCTCCGCAATGAGGTACTCGCCTGCCGCGATGAAATCGTCAAACACATTCTGCTTCTTGAGCAGCATGCCGGCTTTGTGCCATTCCTCGCCGTACTCGCCGCCGCCGCGCAGGTTGGGCATGGCGAACACGCCGCCGTTTTCCAAAAGGATTATGCGCGAGGTGCTGAAATAGGGCGTCATATTGACGTTGAAACCGCCGTAGCCGTAAAGCAGCGTGGGGTTTTGCCCATTCAGCTCAAGTCCTTTCTTGTGAACGATGAACATCGTCACCTCCGTGCCGTCCTTGCTCTTGTAAGTCACTTGTTTTTCTTCGAAATCTTCCGGATTGAACTTCAACTCCGTTTCGAAGAAAACTTCTGATTGGCCCGTCGGCACGTCGTATTTGAAGATGGTGGGCGGATAGATGAACGAGGAATACGTGTAGAACAGCAGGTTTTCATCTTCTTTCCCGTAGAACCCGCCTGCGCTGCCGAGGCCCGGCAATTCGATGGCCTTCTTGTTGCCGCCATCGTAGTCGAACTGGTAGATGCGGGTGGTGGCTTTCTCCAGATAGCTGGCAAAGAGTTTTTTGCCGCCCGTGCTCACCGATTCGAGGTAGTTATCAGATTGGGGAATGACGTCCTTCCAGTTGTCCTGGCCCGGGAATTTCGGGTCGACGGCGATGAGGCGGTAGTTGGGTGCGCCGATGTTGGTCAGGACGAGGAATTTGCCGTCGGTGTGTTGCACCACCGAGCTCTTGTTTTCATAGCCGCCGAACAGTTCGACAAAGGGGCCGTCTTTCGCCAGGTCCTTGTAGTAGGTGGCAAAGCCGTCGGTGCCGGGCTGTTTGTAGAGGATGAAGTACTTCTCATCTTCGGTCACCGTGCCGAAATGATAGATGTCGGGGTTTTTCTCATCGCGGTAGATGAGCCGGTCCTTTTCCTGCGGATCGCCCAGTTTGTGGTAGTAGACGGCGTGGTTCTTGTTGTCGCCGGAGAGCTCCATGCCTTTGGCGGGTTCGGGGTAGCGGCTGTAGAAGAAGCCGTCTTTCCACCAGGAAGCGCCGGAGAATTTCACCCATTTGAGCACGTCGGGCAGCTCGGTATTGGTAGCGATCTCTACAACGTGCAGTTCCTGCCAGTCGGAGCCAGCTTCGCTGCGGGAGTAGGCGACATATTTATCGTCATTGGAAAAGCCCACCAGATCGATGGCCACCGTTCCTTCTTTGGAGAGTTCATTGGGATCGATGAATACCTGGGGTTCCCCATCGAGGCCTTTTTGGAAATAAATGACGGATTGGTTTTGCAGGCCGTCGTTTTTGTAGAAGAAATAATAATCGCCCGCTTTGAACGGGGAGGACAATTTGGGATAATTGAACAGGTCCTCATAGCGTTCGCGGATGGCCTGGCGGAAGGGGATTTTTTCCAGGTACCCGAAGGTCACCTCGTTTTGTTGTTTCACCCAGGCTTCTACCTCGGCGGCGGTATCGATCTCCAGCCAGCGGTAGGGATCGCTGATATCGGTTCCGAAGTAATTGTCTACCTGATCAACGGTTTTGGTCTCAGGATAGGTCAGTTTCATAGCGGTGTCTTTTTCGCCGGATTGGCAACTGGCCAGCAGGCTTCCGGTAAAGAACAGGAATAAGAGCTTTTTCATAGAAATGGTATTGGTGGAGACAAAAAAGAAAGGTAGGGAATCTCGCTCCGCCAAAGCCATTTTAGCGATGATCGCCGGGAAAAAAACGATTAATGCCTTTTTCGGGGCGATAAACGGCCGGAAATGAACAAGCCCCCCTGGATTGGTTCCAGAGGGGCTTGTATACAGGAAGAGATGATCAGGACAGGGCCTTTTCGATCTTTTCCGCCAGTGCGGCCTTGCTGATGGTGCCTACGTGGCGGTCGAATACCTCGCCGTTTTTAAAGATCATGATGGTGGGGATGCTCCGGATCCCGAATTCCATAGATATCTGGTGGTTGTTGTCGACGTCCACTTTGCCGACTACTACCTTGCCGTCATATTCCTTTGCGAGGTCTTCGATGACGGGCGCTACCATGCGGCAGGGGCCGCACCAAACCGCCCAAAAATCTACTACTGATACCGTGTCTTGAGCCAACGCTTTTTCTTTGAAGTTGGCGTCTGTGAATTCAAAAGCCATATATTTCGGTTTTAAAATTTTAAGTGAAGAATGGATAACAAACTTAACCTCCAATGAGTTTGCAAATATACGCAGAATGTTATTTCCAGTAATGAATAAGCGCCGTTGGTTTTTCTGGCCCTCTCTTTTGTTGCTCGCCCTGGCTGGCAGGGCCCTGGCGCCGGATTATTGGGTGGAGGAGGCGTACGGAAGCGCTCTATTCCCCGTGATCCGGGCAATGTCGGGCTTCATCAGCAGCCTGAGTCCCCTGCCGCTGGTTTATTTGCTGCTGGCTGGACTCGTGGTTTACGGCTTCTGGGTATGGCGTGCCGGGAAAGCCGGATTTCGCCCCTTGCAGGTCCTGTCGGTACTCTCTTTCTGGGCCTTTACCTTTTTGTTGCTTTGGGGGTTCAACTACCAGCGCATACCTTTTGCCAAAAAGGCCGGCCTCGATGCCAAACCGCTGGATGCCATCGCGATTGAAGAGGAATTCGACTGGGCGATAGCCCGGATACTGGAAAGCCGGCAGGCGCTCGGCAATTCAATAAGCGAGCCGGTAAGCCAATTTTACGGGTTTGAAAGCCTGGAGGATTACTTGTTTCCCCGCGTTCAGCATGCGTTGGGAAGTTGGGGATACCCGGCTGATGGGCGGGTCAGGGCCCGGCGACTCTATCCGAAGGGCATTTTGCTAAGGTTCAGTTCCTCCGGCGTTTACCTGCCCTGGACGGGGGAGGGGCACCTCGACGCCGGGCTTCACCCGCTCAACTGGCCCTTCGTCATGGCCCACGAGATGTCGCACGGCTACGGCATCGCCGACGAGGGCGTCTGTAATTTCCTGGCCTACCAGGTTTGCGCTTACGACCCTGATCCCTACATCCGCTATACCGGAACGCTCTATTACTGGCGCTATGCCGCATACGAAATGCGGCGCTTCTGCCCCATTGAGCTGGAAGAAGCTATCCAGGCCCTCCCGGAAGGCATTCGCGCCGACCTTTCAGCCATCCGCGATTATGCCGACCGCTATCCCGACCTCATCCCCCAATGGCGCGACCTGGTGTACGATTCCTTCCTCAAATCCCAAGGCCTCCGCGACGGCGTACTGAGCTATGACCAGGTTCTTGTACTAGCCCATGCCTTTAGAACGCAATAAACCCTTCACCCTTCACCCAAATAATAATCTGCCTCCAAAAAGCGTTTTTTCCGGGCAAAACAGCGAATTGTAAACCGTTTGTTGTATTTTTATAAACAAATTCCTGTTATTGCACCTATTGGTTTAGAGTGGAAAACAAGACTTTTTTTGCTCTAAGAATTAGCAAACAAAATGATACTAAAAATCATGAACACTTTTTTCCGGTCCATCTTACTGAGTTTTTTTCTGGTAGCAGGGTTGCAACTTCATGCTCAATCCACCCTGAGCAAAGCCAACAAGCAATACGAGTTGCACGCATACAACCTCGCCGCCAAATCCTACCAGAGTATCATTGAAAAGCAGCCCAACAACCTGGAGGCCCTGGTCAAGTTGGCCGACTGCAACTGGCATCTCAACCGCATGGATGAAGCAAAGGCATACTACGAAAGGGCTTTGCAAATCGACCGGTCCGACCCCAAGGTCTTCTTCTCCTATGGTCAGACCCTCAAGGCGATAGCTCAATACGAACAGGCAAAATTCCAGTTTCAGGAATACGCCAAGACCTACCAGCTGGAAGGGAATCACTTCGCCCAGAGCTGCGATTTCGCTCTGGCAGGCCAGCAGGCTTCCGGCGATTTTGAAGTGGTACCTGAAATGGTCAATACCACTTCTTCCGACTTTGGTCCCTCCTTCTTCATGGACCAGGTCGTTTTCTCCTCCTCCCGCATCGACATGAACCGCTCCGGCGCTCAGGGTGTGCAGGCCGACTGGACCGGCAGCGCCAACAACCAGCTTTTCATCTCAAAACCGGATGAACGCAGCGGGCTCTCCCAGCCAGGCTTCCTGCGCAGCGAGCTGAAAAATATCTTCAACGAAGGTCCTGTTTCCTATTCGGCCGACGGTAAGTGGGTAGCCATTACCAAGAACAACTTCGTCGAAGGTACCCGGCAAATTCCCTCCAGTGGCATAGAGCTGAGCCTTCACATCGCAGAAGTGAGCCAAAATGGCGACTGGAACAATCCTCTGCCTTTCCCGCATAACGGTCCGGGTTATTCCAACGGTTTCGGCGCCTTCTCGCCCGATGGGCAGGCACTCTACTTCGCATCCAACCGCCCCGATGGCTTTGGCGGATTTGATATCTTCGTCTCATACCGCGTCGGCAATTCCTGGTCGTCGCCTGAAAACCTCGGCGCGGCTGTCAACTCTGTAGGCGATGAGATCACCCCCTACTTCGATGGCGCCACTCTCTACTTCGCCTCCAACTGGCATGCCGGCTTCGGAGGCTTCGACGTTTTCAAGGCCCAGCGCTCCCGCAATGCCTGGGGTTCAGTGACCAACATGGGCTCTGGCATCAACTCGCCCCGCGACGATTACGGCTTCATCTTCAACCCGCAAACCAACCTGGGCTACCTGACCTCCAACCGCGTTGGAGGCAAAGGCCTGGAAGATATCTACCGGGTGCAGAAAACCATGGATAATATCGTGTTCACCGTCTTGAACGCTTCCGATCGGAGCCCCATCTCCGGGGCGTTGCTCGACCTGAGCTCCTGCGGTCAGGGCCGCTACATGACTGACAACAACGGCGTCTTTACCTTCCGCGCTACCTCAGGGCTGAATTGCAATATCGAAGTGGCCAAGGACGGTTACATGAATTCGACGCTCTCCGTTACCACGCTTGGCCCCGATCAGTCACGCTCTTTCGAGGTGTTGATGAAGAAATTCGGCGACGACTATTTCGGCGGTATCGTCAACGTGTTGAGCGGCGAGCCTGTTGACGGCGCCCTGGTGAGGGCTATCAGCCAAAGCGATGGCACGGCGCTGGAAGCGTATTCCGACCCCAGAGGTATGTACGCCCTGAGCCTCAATCCCGGCACTTCCTACGTGATCCGCTACTCCAAACCCGGTTACCTGGACGTCAACCGCACCCTGCGTTCGGGCGATGGGACAGACCGCAATATTCTCGGTACCATCTCGATCACCCCTTCCACTACGGTCATGGGCGGGCAGGCACTCCTGGGCGCAACGCCCCCCGGCGAAATTCCCCAGGCTTTCTCTGAGCCCGTTGCAATAGAAACAGTAGTGATGGAGGAAGGCTTTTCCGTTCAGGTGGCCGCTATTGAAATGGGGAAATCGGTGGATCTCTCCGCTTTCCGCAACAAACTGGCCAACCTCGGCAACGTCTATATCCATGAAGAGGGCGGTTTCCAGAAAGTCCGACTCGGTCCCTTTACCTCCGAAGGCGAGGCCAAGAAAAACCTGGCAGGCGCCAAGAGCAAGGGGTATAAATCCGCTTTCATGGTTCGCCAGCCCGCTACCACTGTTCCCGCGCTGACGCCAAAAGGCGTTCCGGATTCCTACAGCGCCACTTCCCAGGTTAACGCTCCGGCTACCTACAAGGTCCAGCTCGCCGCCTATGGCGACATGCGCAACTTCGAGGAATACAAAGTCCAGGATATCGGCATCGTCGAAAAGAAATCGCGCGGCAAACTGACCGTCGTGCTGCTCAGCGGCTACGAATCTGCCAATATGGCCAGAGAAGCCCTCGCTACGGCCCGCCAACGGGGCTTCACAGGGGCTTATCTGGTTCAGGAAACAGCAAGTGGAGAACTCGTAAAAGTGGAATAATCACGGAAGAATCGTTTCAATAATTATTTCCCGATTTACGGGACTGAAATGTGCGACCTCTCCGAGGTCGGTTCAATGGCTATGCCTAAATGTTACCAACGTGTCACCTCTCCGAGGTGAAGCTAATAATGACCTCGGAGAGGTCTAACGTTGGTAGCAAAAACGGTTCATTCGTTTTTTCGACCTCGGAGAGGTCGCACATTTGATTCTTCTAAATCGTGAGGTATTCTTCGCAAGAATCCTTACTGTCGCAGCAGGGGAAGGGCCAATACCGCTCCTTTTGCCGTATGTACCCTGACGGTGTAGGCGCCCGGATAGTTCAGAAGGCCTGAGGAGATGAGGACCTGGTGTTCCCCGGCCGCCAGATGACCGCTGAATATCAGTCCCGCCTGCTGCCCCAGGCTGTTGTAAAGAAAGATCTCGCATTCCTGCGGCGAGTCGAGGCGGAGGGACATGAACACATCCCCGCCTGTTGCCGGGTTCGGTTGTAAGACAGCTGAACCCGGCAATTTTTTTGCCTCGGCCACAGTGGCCACCGTGGGCTTGGCGTCGATCTTCCAGACGTTGACGGCCAGATATGTGTTTCCTTCTTTTTTCCAGACGACGCCGACCAAATCGAGATTGTCGACCACATATGCAGCCGGATTGACAGTATAGGCCTTGTCAAATTCGGTTCCCGCAGCTATGCTGCCCTCGGCCAGCATATCGCCGAACACAGCGGCCGTAACCGATCCGCGCAAAATGCGGCTGTGCTCGACCTGACCGCTCTGCCCGGCCTGGTTGGCCAACACCCCGTCCTCTACCAGGTAAATACCCAGGTAATAGGCTCCTTCGGCGTCTTGGAAAAATTTGGTCTTCGCCTGAACCGACAGGTCGCTGCCGCTCCAGAAGGTCTGCATCCCGACGTTGGCTACAGGCTGCCCGGCAGCCTTGGCGTCGACCTTGTCCTTGATCACGACAAGCGCGCTGGCTTGATTGCCGCTGTTCACGCTCTGCAATTCATTGTCCACGAAAAATCTCGGCTGGCTCGAACCGCCGAGGTTGTTCACCCAAGCAAGCGAGACGGGATTCTCTAGCGCGCTCCCCCCAAAATGAGCCGCCACCAGTACAGCTTTGTCTGATACATTGGTTTTTAGGGCATCGAAAAAATCCCAGCCCCAGCCACCGCAATAAGGACACCAGGTAGCCGTGCGCTTGGTGATGAGGCTCTGCTGTACCTCCGCCACCTCCTGCGCCTGAAGCCCGAATCCGATGAAAAATACAAAGACGAATAAGTGTAAAGCCTTGATTTTCATAATGTTGATTTAAAAGTAAGCAAAGCAAAAAGTATCCGATCTAATCCTGTCGATCTGACAACATCCTGTCCAATTCTGCTCAGTCCTGTTCAAACACGAAATACCACCCCCCAACCGAATCCTCCCGCATTTTAAACTTTTCATCGATGCGATACCCGATAACCCAAGCGATTTGTCCGGAAATTTCCAAAATCCAGATCTTTTCCTTCTCGAAAACGGGAATTTTGAGGTCGGTGAAAAAGTCTTGCAACTTCTTCCTCTTGCCCTTCATGCCCAAGGGATGGAAATAATCGCCGGGTTTCCAATGGCGCAAGACGACCGGAAATTGAACGGACGCGGCGTCCAGCACGGCTTCCTTTGGGGAAGCGGGGTAGGTGGCAGGCTTTTGATCCAGCTTTTTCAGCCGCAGGGCGCCGCCGGGAACGGCGACTTCACTCACCCCCGCTTCGATTTCGAAATAAGTGGCCTCGCCCTTTTGAGCTAAGGGTTCGAGCAGCAGGTATTCCCGATCGCTCAGCAGGCGGTGGCTCTGGCTCAGCAATTGTCTGCCGGGTTGTAGCCCGGGGCTCTCAAACAGGGAACGAAGCTGGTTTGAGCGGAATCCATACGGCGACAGGATCTCGTAAAGCAGGGTAGGGGGCGCAGGACTTTTGATCAGCTCCATCCAGTTGATCTTCAGTCTGTTGTGATCAATCTTCACCGTGCGGTCCCGCCAATTGCCGACGGCGTGATCGAAGAGTTTTTCGGTATCGCGCATCCGGAGGAGGGTTTCCGACATGCCTTGCCGGAACCGAGGGTTGAGCGTCTCCATCACGGGAATGATCTGGTGGCGGATCTTGTTGCGGTCGTAGTAGGTTTCCCGGTTGGTGTGGTCCTCCCTGAAAGCGATGTCAGCGGCTCCGAGGTATTCCAGGATTTGGGCCTTTTCAGCGAAGAGGAGTGGCCGGATGAGACGGCCCCTTTTGGGCAAAATACCGTGAAGGCCGTGGATGCCGCAGCCCTTGATCAGGTTGAAGAGCATGGTTTCGATGGCGTCGTCGAGGTGGTGCCCGGTGGCGATCAGGTCATACCCCTCTCGTTGCCGCAGGTCTTCAAGCCATTCATAGCGCAGGTCGCGGGCGGCTTCCTGGATCGACAGGCCCCGTTCTTTCGCAATCAGGCTGGTGTTGAAGGCTTTTCGGAAAAAGGGAAGACCCCAGATGGTAGCCGTTTTTCGCGCCAACTCTTCGTCCGCATCGGATTCGGCGCCGCGGAGCTGGTAATTGCAGTGCGCCAGGCCAATGGTATATCCCGCGGTTTGCAGCAAAAAAGCCAGCAAAACCGAGTCGGGTCCGCCGCTGACAGCCACCAAAATGCGGTCGCCGGGCTGGCAAAGGCCTTCTTTTCGGATAAAAGCGGTAAATTGGTCGAGCATATGTATACAAAGTTACCGAAGAATATTTCGGAAGTAGCCCATGAGGCAAATTTTGAACGATTTTTGAAGATAGTGTAAATTTTACATCTATATTTACACATCGATCAAACGCACAGAAAATGCCTGCCAATCACCCCATAAAAGCCTGTATCTTCGACCTCGACGGCGTGATCGTCGATACGGCCAAGTTTCATTTTCTGGCCTGGCGGCGCCTGGCCAACGAACTGGGATTCGACTTCGACGAACACGAAAACGAACAGCTTAAAGGGGTGGGGCGCATGGAGTCGCTCGACATCATCCTCGATTGGGGAGGCATCAGCTTGAGCCAGGAGGAAAAGAACGCCTGGGCCGAACGAAAAAACGGCTGGTACCTGGAGTATGTCAGCACGATGAATCCTTCGGATGTGCTGGAAGGCGCGCTGGATTTCCTGCTCGACGTCAGGGCCCACGGGATCAGGGTAGCGCTGGGCTCGAGCAGCAAAAATGCACGCTCCATCCTGAAGTATGTCGAACTGAGCGATTTTTTTGAAGCGGTGATCGATGGCACCCTCATCACCCGTACCAAGCCCGACCCCCAGGTTTTCCTGCTGGGGGCGGAAGCCCTTGGATTACCCCCTTCGCAGTGCATCGTGTTCGAAGACGCCCAGGCAGGCATCGATGCGGCGCTGGCGGGAGGCTTCCATGCGGTAGGAGTGGGGCGGCCCGAAGTGCTGACCCATGCCGCCCTCGTGGTGCCCGGCTTTAAAGATTGGAACTGGAAAGATCTGGAATCTGCATTAATGAAATCATACAAGCATACATGAAAGACTATTTGAAACACGACGAATGGTTGATCGTCGAAGAGGGGCTCGATCCCCATTACCACAAGATTTCTGAAAGTATCTTCTCCCTGGGCAACGGCCGCTTTGGTCAAAGAGCCAACTTTGAAGAGGATTATTCAGGAGAAACCCTGCAGGGCAACTACGTCGCCGGCGTTTACTACCCCGACAAGACCCGTGTGGGTTGGTGGAAAAACGGCTACCCCGAATACTTCGCCAAGGTGCTCAACGCCGCCAACTGGATCGGCCTGCGCATCAAACTCGACGGAGTCTCGCTCGATCTGGCCAAGTGCAAGGTCTCCCATTTCCGCAGGGTGCTCAATATGAAACACGGCTACCTGGAGCGCTCTTTTGTAGCACGCATGGAGTCGGGACTGGAGGTCGAAGTCAAAGCCACCCGGTTTTGCAGCATCGCCGACGACGAGACGGCCGCGATCCGCTACTCCCTCAAAGCGCTCAACTACGGCGCCCAAGTGGAGGTGTGCTCCTACATCGACGGCGACGTGGTCAACCAGGATGCCAACTACAACGAGAAATTCTGGGTGGAAGTGGAGCAGCAGGCAGGAACCAACGAAGCCTATGTGCTGGCGGAAACCCGGAAAACGGCTTTCCGGGTGGCCACTGCCATGCAATTCGCCGCCTATGTGAATGGTGAAAAAGTGTCCGCCAACCCCGTCAGGGAGGAGCGCGAGAAATACGCAGCCTGCACCATCGGCTTCGACCTGGCCGAAGGACAGACCGTGGTGATCGAGAAATACGCCGGCATCGTTTCTTCCCTCAACTATCCTTTCGAAAAACTGGCTGAGGCGGGGCAAAAAGCCGCCGCGAGAGCCGCGGCCAAGGGCTTCGACGCCATGCTCGCAGCCCAGGCCCACGCCTGGGAGGAAAAATGGAAAGAGGCCGATATCGTCATCGAAGGCGACGTGGCCGCCCAGCAGGGCATCCGCTTCAATATTTTCCAGCTCTACCAGACCTATACCGGGGAAGACGAACGCCTCAACATCGGCCCCAAAGGCTTTACCGGCGAGAAATACGGCGGAAGCACCTACTGGGATACTGAAGCCTATTGCCTGCCTTTCTACATGTCGACCTCAGACCCGCACGTGGCGCGCAACCTGTTGAAATACAGGCACAAACAACTTCAAAAGGCGATCGAAAACGCCCAAAAGCTCGGCTTCAAAGACGGCGCCGCCCTCTATCCCATGGTGACGATGAACGGGGAGGAATGCCACAACGAATGGGAGATCACGTTCGAAGAGATCCACCGCAACGGGGCGATCGCCTACGCTATATACGACTTCATCCGCTACACGGGCGAGCAGGACTACCTGATCGATCACGGACTCGAAGTGTTGATCGGTATCGCCCGTTTCTGGGCGCAAAGGGTGCATTTTTCGGAACGGCGCCAGCAGTACGTCATGCACGGCGTGACCGGCCCCAATGAATACGAGAACAACGTCAACAACAACTGGTACACCAACTACATCGCCGTCTGGTGCCTGCGATACGCCAGGGAGGCCATGGATTACGTCAAAAGCGCCGCCCCTGAGAAATTCAGCGCCCTGGCCGGCCGTATCAGCTTCCAGGAATACACCGAAACCGGCAAGTGGAAGGATATCTGCGACCGCATGTACCTGCCCGAAGACAAAGACCTCGGCATTTTCGTGCAGCACGACGGCTTTTTGGACAAAGAACTGCTTACCGTCGCCGACCTTGCCCCAGAGCAGCGCCCGCTCAACCAGAAGTGGTCATGGGACCGCATCCTGCGCTCGGTCTTCATCAAGCAGGCCGACGTGTTGCAGGGGCTGTATTTCTTCGAAGATCACTTTAATGAAGAGATAATCCGGCGGAATTTTGATTTTTACGAGCCGCGCACCGTGCATGAATCGTCCCTTTCCCCTTGCGTGCACGCTATCCTGGCCGCCAAACTGGGCAGGGAGGAAAAAGCCTACGAGATGTACCTGCGCACAGCCCGTCTCGACCTCGACGACTACAACAACGACACCGAAGACGGCTGCCACATCACCAGTATGGCAGGCACCTGGATGTCGTTTGTGAAGGGATTCGGCGGCTTGAGGGTGCAGGACGGCAAGCTCCATCTTCATCCCTTCCTGCCGAGCCGCTGGAAGGGGTATTCCTTCAATATCCGCTACCGTGGCCGCTTCCTGAATATCCAGGTCGACCAAAAATCGGTCTATGTGCACAACCGCAGCGATCAAGCTCTGTCCATCGTGTTGTATGGAACGCCCCGGGAGGTACCCGCATCGGGAGACCTGAAGCAAGATGTGAAAAATGACCGTTAAAATTGCAAAAGAGGGGATTTCTGTGCCGTTCTGGGGCAGGGATTTCCTACTTTTGGGAAAAAATAACCGATGAAAAAGACAGTGTTCTTCTTCCTCCTGATCGGCATACTGGCTGCCTGCAAAAGCGAACCTGCCGAACCTGCCGGCAGTGGAGACGAAGCTTCCGTGACCGAAACCCGCCCAATCACGCCCCCGGAGGGAGGTCCGATTGCCGGCCCCAACAAAACCCCCAGTATGCAGACTGAAAAGCTGTTGGGCTTTCTAACGACCGGCTATTGGTATGTGGAGGTTTACGTCAAGATCAACGACAGGGAAGCAGGCCAGGCGAACCGCGGACGCTGGTTCCAGTTCAATCCGGACGGCACCTTTTCCACCGGGCGGTACAAGGGGATCAGCGCCAAAGGGGTGTGGACCTACGACCCGAAGACTGCGCTGATTTACATCGATTCCGAAAAAAACGATCAGGATGGCGAGTGGAAAATACAGATGGGAAAGAGTGGAATGGTGATGATTCTGGTGGGAACTGAAAGGTTTGGGCAGAACTCCATCCAGATGAAGCTCGAAAATTACATCGAACTCATGGCCGAATTACCCCCCGTTTCCAATTAAGCCTCAATCCCCTTCTCATGTTTCCGACCAATAAAACCATCCTGCTCCTCCTGACCGCCTTTGCGCTCCTGGCTTCCTGCCGGCAAACCGGTGGTTCAACCGCTGATAATACGCCAGATTCTGGTGAACAAGCCGTTGAGCAAACGGCGAGCGCCGTTCCGCAAAGACCCTCGCTGGCATGGATCGAGCCCGTGCAACTCGAAGGGGTAGAAACCTTGCTGAAAACCGGCGACCTGCTTCCCCAAGGCATTGTTCCTGACTCGGTCACAGCCCCCATGGGCATACAGGCCGGCCTGCTTCCGGAATCCGGCGAGCTGAAAGTTACGGTGGTGGGCGACCTGGGCTTCCTGTCCATTCTCCGGCTCTGGAGCGGCGGAGAACCGATAGACGTGGTATTGAAATCCCCGGTGGCAAAGAAAAAAGCCACCCTGCGGCTCCGCGACCAGGGATACCGCGATGTGAGGGTGAAAGGGGAAATGAATGCATGGGATCCCAACGCCGGTGTGATGAAAAAAGTGAACGGTATCTGGGAATTCACCTTCGAGGCGCCTGCGGGTAGCTACCCCTATCTGTTCGTCGCAGACGGCAAGGAGATGACAGACCCGAAGAATCCCCAGAAGAGTTCGGACGGAAAAGGGGGCTCCCATTCCCTGCTTACCATCAAACAGCCGGGTTCTGGCAGTCCGCCCCAGCTCAGCATGACGAAGGCTGAAGGAAATTCCATCGTACTGAAGATCGCCAAATCGGGGGCAGTGCTGGCCTTCTGGGAATGCCACCGCCTGGAGACCCGCCGCGAAGGCGATAAAGTCAGCTTCGATATCCCGGCGGAGGCAGCATCGCGCCAAACCTCAGCCATCCGGGCGTTTGCGCAAAATGAATCAGGTTTTTCCAGCGAACTGCTCATCCCGCTTCAAAACGGGAAGGTCGCACAATAATGAAGTTTTCTTACCAACCATAAAACCGCATCTATGAGACCCGTTCAATACTTCCTCGCCCTTCTTTTTCTGGCCGGGATATCCACTTACTCCTGCAAACGCGGCCCGGCAACAGTGGAAACCAACATGCAGGATACCATTCTGCCTATGGATTGGGTGAAAAATGCCAATATCTACGAAGTGAATATCCGCCAGTACACCCCGGAGGGTACCTTCAATGCCTTCCGCACCCATCTTCCCCGGTTGAAGGAAATGGGCGTCGATGTACTTTGGCTCATGCCCATCTATCCGGTGTCAAAAGACCGCAGGAAAGGAAGTTTGGGCAGTTATTACGCCGTTGGGGACTATAAGGGGATCAATCCCGAATTTGGCAGCCTCGACGATTTCAAGGCCCTGCTCGGCGATGCGCACAACCTCGGCATGAAGGTTATTCTCGACTGGGTGGCCAACCATACGGGCTGGGATAACCCCTGGATCAAAGAACATCCCGAGTGGTTTACCCAAAACGACAAAGGCCAAATTATCGACCCCATCGGCCCCGATGGTAAATCGTGGGGCTGGACTGATGTGGCCGACCTCGAATTCTCCAACATGGAAATGAGACAGGCCATGATCGACGCCATGAAGTACTGGGTCGGAACAGTTGGCGTAGACGGCTTCCGTTGCGACGTGGCGGGAGCGGTGCCGGATGACTTTTGGGTGGACGCCCGTGCGCAGCTCGACTCTATCCGCCCCGTTTTCATGCTCGCAGAGGCCGAACACCCACCGCACAGGAACAACGAAAGCTTCCAAATGTCGTATGGCTGGTCATTCCACCACATCATGAACAAGATCGCCAAGGGGGAAGAGGATGCGACCGCAATCGGCAAATGGCTGGAGGAAGACCGCGCCAAATACGAGAAGGGCTTCCACATGCACTTCATCACCAACCACGATGAAAACTCCTGGAACGGTACGGAGTTTGAGCGACTGGGAGAAGGCGTGAAGACCTTCGCCGTGCTGGCCTATACTTTCGACGGCATGCCGCTGACTTACAGCGGTCAGGAATCCGCACTCGACAAGCGCCTGCGCTTTTTCGAAAAAGATACCATTCAGTGGGGCAATTTCCCCATGAAAGACTTTTATACAACCCTCCTCCAACTCAAGCACCAGAACAAGGCCCTCTGGAACGGCGAGGCAGGCGGCGAGCCCCGGATCATTGGCAATTCCAACGAGAAAGCCGTGGTGTCGTACCTGAGGGAGAAAGATGAGAACAGGGTGGTCGTGGTGCTCAACCTCACGGGCGAGCCTCAGGAGGTCAGCCTCAAAGGCAACGACTACGTCGGCGACTACACCAATGTCTTCGCCAACCGTAGCCAGACCCTGACGGAAGATATGGTGTTCCAGCTCAACCCCTGGGATTACCTCGTTTTATCCAAATAACCTAACCAAAGCAAAACCAACAACCATGGGAGCGCAAAAAATAGAGAAGCCCCAGCTCAGTTTCTGGCAAATATGGAACATGAGCTTCGGCTTCCTGGGCATCCAGTTTGGCTTCGGCCTGCAAAACGCCAATGTGAGCAGGATTTTCCAAACCCTGGGCGCCAACGTCGACGATATCCCGATCCTCTGGGTGGCAGCCCCGGCTACCGGCCTGATCGTACAGCCCATTATCGGCTACTTGAGCGACCGCACCTGGCATCCCAGGCTTGGGCGTCGCCGACCCTATTTTCTGGTCGGCGCCATTCTCGCTTCCATCGCCCTCATCCTCATGCCCAATTCTCCCACCTTGTGGATCGCCGCGGGTATGCTCTGGATCATGGACGCCTCCATCAACATCTCCATGGAGCCCTTCCGGGCCTTTGTGGGCGATAACCTTCCAGGTTCCCAGCGCACCAAGGGCTTTGCCATGCAGAGTTTTTTCATTGGCATCGGCGCGGTGGTGGCCTCCGCGCTGCCCTATATGTTGACTAACTGGCTCAACATCCCCAACACGGCGCCGGAAGGCCAGATCGCACCCTCCGTGCAGTGGGCGTTCTACATCGGCGCCGCCGTGTTCTTCCTGGCCGTGCTCTGGACCGTACTGCATTCCAGGGAGTATTCACCCGAGGAAATGGCGCAATTCGAAGAGAACGAAGAAGTAACCTATGAAAAAGAGGCCCATACGGCGGAGGAATATGCGGCCAACGGCAGGCGGCAGGCAACCATCGGCGTCATTGCCCTGGTGGTAGGCGCCGCCCTGTTCTACGGATTGACAGAGTGGGAGCTGGATAAGCAGCTCTTCATCTTTGCGGGCATGGTGGCCCTTGCGGGTGTACTCGCGCTCATTTCCGGCATGATCCAGATGAATGGCAACAGCAAGAATGTGCTGGTCACCATCGTCAACGACTTTCAGTACATGCCGAAGACCATGAAGCAGCTGGCCGTAGTACAGTTCTTCTCCTGGTTCGCCCTCTTTGCCATGTGGATTTACACCACTGCCGGCGTCACCAGCCACATCTACGGAACTACCGATACCACATCGCAAGCCTATAACGACGGGGCTGACCTGGTCGGGGTCTGGTTTGCCATGTACAACGGGGTATGCTTTTTAGTGGCCTTCCTCATTCCCATGCTGGCCAAGCTGACCAGCCGCAAGGTGACCCACATGATTTGCCTGACCCTGGGCGGGTTGGGACTGCTTTCCATTTATTTCATCAAAAACCCGATGCTGGGCTATGTGAGTATGGTGGGTGTGGGTATCGCCTGGGCAAGTATCCTTTCGGTTCCTTACGCCATGTTGGCAGGGTCGCTGCCTCCGGCAAAAATGGGCTATTACATGGGCGTTTTCAACTTTTTCATCGTGATACCACAATTGGTGGCCGCAGCCCTGCTGGGCGGCCTGATCGGCGCCTTTTTCAACTCTGAGCCCATCTACGCCCTGGTGATCGGCGGCGCCTCCATGATCCTGGCAGGCCTGTTCAGCCTCCTGGTCGATGACAAGGATGCCATTCACGTGAAGGAAATTGGAAAATTGAAGACGTAAAATCGATGCTATGAATCTCATCATACGTTTGTTGGCGGGCCTTCTTTTGGTCCTGCCTCTTGGTTTGTTTGCTCAGGCTGATAACATTTACAACGACGACCCCGCGCAGCGGCTCCCTGTCGGTATGGAAAAATCCGCCCATCGGTTCATTCCGGCGACCGGGGGAAAAGTTGACCAGGTCAGGGTGGAACCGCCGTTTTGGTGGACGGGCATGCACAACCCATCGCTCGAAGTGCTGATCTACGATCAGGGCATCCGCGATTTCGAACCTTCGGTTGAATACCCGGGCATTGTATTGCGCAAGGCCTCGAGGCTTCAGAATCCTAATTATATTTTCGTGGAACTGGAAATCGGCCCCGGCGCCAAGCCAGGGAAATTCGACATCCAGCTCAAAAAAGGAACCTCTGTCAGGAAGTACCCCTATGAACTCAGGGAAAAAAACCGGAGCCAGGACCGCATCCAGGGCCTTTCCACCGCTGATTTCATCTACCTGTTGATGCCCGACCGTTTCTCCAACGGCGATCCTTCCAACGACAGCGTGGAAGGAATGACCCAAATGGGCGTCAACCGCGACAAGATGTTCTTCCGCCACGGCGGCGACCTTCGCGGCGTGATCGGCCGGCTGGATTACCTGCATTCGCTGGGCATCACAGCCATCTGGCTCAACCCCGTGCTGGAAAACAACCAGCCCTACGAGTCCTACCACGGCTACGCCATCACCGACCACTACCGCATCGACCGCCGTTTCGGCTCGAACGATACCTACCTGGAGCTGGTGCGGAAAGCCCACGAAAAAGGGATCAAGATCATCATGGACATCGTGCCCAACCATGTAGGCGACCAGCACTACCTGATCCGTGACCTGCCCGATGAAACCTGGATTCACCAGTTCCCGCAATTCACCCGCACCACCTACCGCGACCCCACGCTCATGGACCCCTACGCTTCTGCCAAAGACCGCGCCATGATGTCGGATGCCTGGTTCGACAACCACATGCCCGACCTCAATCAGCAGCACCCCCAGGTGGCCAATTACCTGACACAGAGCTATTTGTGGTGGATTGAACACTCGGGGCACGATGCCTATCGAATCGACACTTACGCCTATCCCGACCAGGGCTATATGGCGGAGTTGGCTAAGCGGCTCAAGGAAGAATACCCCCGGCTCTTTTTCTTTGCGGAAACCTGGGTGCACGGCCCGGCGGTGCAGGCCCAGTTTACCGAAGACAACGACCTGCGCGAAGACTACAACTCCCATAATCCTTCGGTGACAGATTTCCAGCTCTACTACGCCCTCAACGAGGCGCTGACCCGCGAGCAGGGCTGGACGGAAGGCGCGTCGAGGATATACTACACCCTGGCCCAGGATTTTCTCTATGAAGATCCCTTCCGCAACGTCACCTTCCTCGACAACCATGACCTGAGCCGGTTTTATTCCGTGATAGGGGAGGATATCCGGAAATTCAAGAGCGGCTTGGCTTTTCTGCTCACTACCAGGGGCATACCCATGATCTACTATGGGACGGAGATCGGGATGAAAAACTTCACCGATCCTGACGGCAAGGTCAGGGAAGACTTTCCGGGAGGATGGGAAGGCGATCAGGCCAATAAATTCCTGCCTTCAGGCCGGAATGCACAGGAGCAGGAAATGTGGGAATACCTTCAAAAGCTCGCCAATTATCGCAAGGAAACCCCGGCGCTGCAAAACGGCAGGCTGACCCAGTTCGTGCCTTTCGATGGCGTGTACGTCTACTTCCGCTACGACAGCGAAAAGACGGTGATGGTGGTGATGAACACCCACGAAAAGGAAGCCCTGGTCGATACAAAGCGGTTTAGTGAGCGCATGCGAGGGTTTACCAGTGCCAGGGAAATCGTCACCGGCGGCGTCATGAACGACCTTTCACAGATCCGGGTACCCGGGTACACGACCTGGGTGCTGGAATTGAAAAACTAAACTTTCTCAACTCCTTAACTTCTCAACAATCAATGAAATTGGAAAAGATTGGTTTCATTGGTTCTGTCTCTGGAACTCCCTCAAATTCCGCCTGTACCTGCTAACGTTTTGGTTGTGTCCTTCGAGGGTTTTTGCGAACTGGTGCAGGCCTGATCCGTCGCCTACGGCGCAAAAGTACATGTACTCGTGTTTTTCCCCGTTGAGCACGGCGTCGATGCTGGCTATTGAGGACATGGCGATGGGGCCGGGGGGTAGCCCGGTGTAAATATAAGTGTTGTAGGGCGAGTCGAATTCCTTGTGGTATTGGACCACCCTGGTCGTTTCGAAATCGCGGGTAGCGAATACGCAGGTCGGGTCGGCCTGCAGGAGCATGTCAATGCGCAGGCGGTTGAGGTAGACGCCGGCGATCCGGCGCTTTTCGCTGTTTTGGTTGGTTTCCTTCTCAACGATGGAGGCCAGGGTGTAGACCTCCGTAGGGGTGAGGTCCAGTGCGGCGGCCTTTTCCGTTCGCATTTCTTTCGACCAGAACTTTTCATGTTCTTTCTTCATGCGCTCCAGGAATTGCTCCGGGGATGTATTCCAGTAAAATTCGTAGGAATTGGGAATGAAGAGCGCCATCAGCGTCTCAGCCGTGTAGCCGAGCGGGCCGATGATACGTTCGTCGAGAAACGCCTGCATCAGGGCTGCTGAATCGGGTTCAATGAATCGGCTCACCTTTTCTGCGACATCTTCGAGCAGCCGCTCGTTATTGAGCACTACCATTACAGGGGCCTGCCTGCCGCTGCGCAGGTGCCTGACCAGTTGAAGATGGTTCCAGCCCTGCCCGATTTCATATCGCCCTGCCCGTATTGTACCGCTGCTGTATTCCAATTGTCCGCAGACCATCCGGAATCCCTCCCGGTCAGTGATAAAACCCTTTTTCAGCAGCAGGTCTTCAACGTCCTCCGGCCCTGATCCGGTTGGAATTTCCAGAAAGTAATCGTCCAAACTGCCTGGAATGACAGGTTTGAAATAAATCTTGTAATAACGGGAGCCCAAAAACAAGACAATGAAAACCAGCAATGTCAAAACTCCCAGTAAAACTCTTCTTTTCATAACTCAAACTCACTCTAATTACTATGTAACAAAAATTTCTTATAATACTTTTAGCGGCCGCAGGCCGCTAAAAGTATTATAAATAATGGGGTGCGGG
>JBAQQB010000150.1:0-8377 GCA_049306275.1 Saprospiraceae bacterium
ATCTGGTAGCGAGCCAAATGCTTCTATGATATGCACTATGCTCCTGGACTTCCTTGTCATCTCTTTTTCTCTGAAAGTTAGTCCATTTGCCTGATTTTACTGAACTTTAGATGCGTTTTCCCTGGGATGTACCCCGTCGTTGGAGTAAATCACTTCCTTCGGGCTGAGCCTGGCTATAAGAGCCTGAAATTCTTCGAGGAATTGTTGCTGGGCTTTCGCATCGCCTTTTGAAGGAGCCGAGGTGTTCATTTTATGCCTACCCGCTGCAACTTCTCCAAATTTCCCCCTATCTTCCCCAAGCCAAAACAACGTGCCCCCTGCATGAACGACCCCGACTTCGCCGTCTTTCTCAATGGAGATCCACTTGCTTTGAAGAAGTTGATGGACCGCCTCTTCCCTTTAATCTTAAAACTCGTCCAATCCAACTCTGGCACTCACGAAGACGCCCAGGACGTCTTCATGTACGGCATCACCGAGTTATTCGTCAAAGCCCAGCAGGGAACGCTGAGGCAGGAAGCCCAGCTCTCCACTATCCTCTACGCCATCTGCCGCAACCACTGGCTCAAAACCCTCAGGAAAAATAACCCCAACGCCGAATTAACAAATGACCTTGAAAACGTATTAATCAATATAGACCCCGAGGATGAAGAAGACTGGGAACGCATCCAGGTGATCCGCCAGCAAATGGAGCATTTATCCAAAACCTGCCGGCGGCTGATCGAACTGGTCTTCCATACCGATCTGGACATGCAGCAGATCGCCGATGAACTGGGACTGACCTATGGCTCCGCCCGCGTACGCAAAACGGAATGCCTGGCTAAGTTGCGCGAATTGGTCAAAAAGGCTCTTCCAAAAGATTAAAGCTATGGAAAACGCTCGCGATTACGATAAAATTGAAGCTTACCTCAAAGGCCAACTCAGCGATGCCGAAGGCCTGGCCTTCGAGGCCGAAATGGCACAGGACGAAGACCTCGCCGCCGAAGTCGATTTCCTACGCGACGTCAGGCTGGCCACCGACCCGAGTTGGAACGCCATCGAATCGGCGGTGAAGGAATATTTCGCTGAAAAAAAAAGGCCTTCCCCACCTGAAGACAGGGGAGGGGTATGGAAAAAATGCTGGTGGCTGGCGCCCCTGCTGATCCTCGCCGGCGCCCTCTATATCTGGTGGCCCCAGCAGACGGAAATTGCCCCCTTCGTACCCGTAAACCCTGAAGTGGAAGTGCCCGAGAAACAGGAACCAACCCCGCCACCTGTTCCCGGCAAGCCCATTGCCAAAACCCCTGCACCTCCAAACCCCTATCTCGCCCTCGCCAAAGAGCTCTATAAAGTTCCTGAAGAACTCACTTTCACCCGGGGAAATAATGAGGAGCCCTCAACCGACAACCCCATCGCCCAAGCCCACGCCCTCTTCCAGGCAGGAAAATACCGGCAGGCGGCAGAAGCCTTCAAAGCACTCACCTCAAGTATCTCCTATGGCTACGATGCTGAGTGGTATCTCCTGCTTTCCTTCCTCGCAAATCTCCCCGAGACTCAAACCAATTTCAACGCCCAAATGAAAAAAATCCTGGAAGACGACCAACATCCCTTCCATCCAAATGCTATAGACCTAAAACAGCGCTTGGTGGAGTAGACCATTCGAATTATCCTAAAAATCGTTTCCGGCATTAGCCGGTTTGCCGTTAAGAAACCGGCTGTAATGAAGCCCCATTCGATGTGCAATCTGCTGAAGACCAGATGCAGGCTGGCTACTGTTTGAGCAAAACGGATACAGCGTCTCACTACAGCAGTCCGTGCGAGTTTAGCCAGCCCGGCGGAATGAAGGCCGGTTTTAGGCAAAGCGGCGAAAGCCTTGTTTTTTTGGTACTTTTTCAACAAGGAAAAAGTACACGTTCAGGTAAAACATAATATTGGGCTTTAACATCCGGCTTGTCCGGAATCATCACTAACCCCCAACCACCACAAACCCCGCCCAAAAATAAGGATGCCTCAACACCCCGGGATTCTTCTTCATAAACTGCAACTTCGCCACCCGCAAAGCCTCGTCCTTGTCAAACCCCTCGTGCAGGTAATAGTGAAAGCGCTGCATCACCTCCTTGGTAGCGGCGTCGTTGACGGCCCAAAGCGTGGTGACCATACTCTTGGCGCCGGCGTAAGCAAAGGCGCGACCCAGGCCGATCACGCCCTCCCCGCGCTGCAACTCGCCATCGCCGGTCTCACAGGCTGAAAGCACGACCAGGTCGGCGTTGAGCCGGAGGTTGTAGACGTCGCGGGCAAAGAGGGTGTCTTTTCCAAAGACCAGGTAGGAATGTGCGCCCAGCTTGTCGTCCGCCTTGGCATGGGTGGAAAGATGAACGATTTTGTATTGACCTGCCGTCTCCCTGAACCGCCTAAGACTGGCATCGCTTCCTTCATAAAAGTCGCCACCCCAGATCGCGCTTACGAGCCTGCCTTCTTCTCCGCTGTATTTCAAGGCTTTCCCTTCGTCCCGTGACCTTGAGTGCACATAACCGGCCGCCACGGCCTCATCCTCGATCTCTTTGATCTTGCCTTGAGTATCTTCCCCGTTTGGCGAAGGGGCTGGTTCCGAAAACGGTGCTAGCGCCATTAGCGGACGTACAGGAGATTCCCGGTGTTCCTTCTCCTGCATTTCCTTTCGAAGGGTCGCTGAATAGGCGTAACTGATCTGGTAATCGTTGATCAAATAGGTATATCCTCCAAAATTGCGTATGTTCGACGGCCGTTCCTTCAACAGGGCTTCGAAAGGGATGAGCCCCAAAATGCCGTCGGGCACGATGATCAGCGATTTGGTGAGGTGGTCTTTTATGGGCGCAAACAACTGCTGGTACAAGCTGGAAGCGGCCCGGGTGTATTGTTCCAGGCTTGCTGCAAGCTCTGCTTCCGGCTTGTTTGCGTAATCCTCGAATCCTGCCAAACCCTCCCGCATCTGGATTGCCATTTCATGCAAACTGGAATCCAGCGGAAAGGCGAATACCTGCGCTTCCTTCGCGTTTATCGCGAATACCATCAAATGCTTGTCGCCTGCGAGGTACTCCAGCAAGGTCTCGTTTTGCTTCAATCCGGCCTGGACTTCCTTCAATCCGACGGTCTCCAGGTTGTAGCGGGCTTTGTGGTAGTCAGGGTATTCCAGCTCGTACCGCTTTTTCAAAGCCTGCTCCTTTTCACGCAGTTCCAGTATCTGCCGCTGGGTTTCCAACATCTCTGCATCCAATGGGTCTTTTCCGGCAAAGATCTGTCCCTGATACTTGCTTTCCAGATAGGCGAGGTCGGCTCTCAATGCGTAGTCTTCCTCGACCAGTTCATTCGGCAAACCGCCAGCCTGCAGGGCTCGCGATTCTTTCATCGCCTCAAACAAGGCCCAACCCTTCGATTGCTCGGCGTAATAAAATGCCTTTTCTTTTGCCTCGGGGTTTAACCCGGCTTCTTCCTGCATGCGCAATGCTAGGATGGCATTTTCGAAAAGGGGTATCCTCAGCCCGGTCAGTCGGGATTTGGAAGTGAGGTAGGCCTGGTTTTCCCGGAGTTTTTGCAGCGCCGCCAGGCCATTGTCAAATTGGCTCACCGCTCGTTGAAGCCAAACGGGGTCCTTCGTTTTTTGATATATCCCGGTCAACACAATGCCATATTCCGTAAGGGCTTGTACTTCCATATCGGGATTGTTGAATACGTTCCCCTTCACGGATACAAAGGCATTTTCAAAAGCCACCACCGCACTATCCAGATCGTTTTTTAATTGATAACATTTGGCGATGGAGTACCAGGTGTTTGCCGCCTCCGTATTTCGGGCGCCATAAAGGCTGGTCCGTATTTCCAATGAATGGCGGAGGTCTTCCAAAGCCTCTTCAAAACGGCGCATTTCCCTTTTCACCATTCCCAGATTCAAATAGGCCCTGGCAATATCAGCTTTGTAGAGATCCCCTTTACTTTCAAGTGTGTTCAGTGATTTTTCGTGGTACTTAAGCGCCTCCTCAAAATTGCCTGACATGGAATAGCAGGAGCCGATATTGTCGAATAAGCCGGCAAGCTTTACAGGATCAACGGGATCGCTTTTTTCCATGATATCCAAAGCTTTGGAGTAGTAGTCTAAGGACCTGTCGATTTCAAGCATCCGAAAGTAGTCGGTACCAATCGAAACCAGGGCGTCGGCGATGCTTGAAGGGTTAACCGGAGAGGCGCCTGACCGCAATTCATAGCACAAAGTATGGTACTGAAGCGCCCTTGTAAAATCTCCCTGGTAATAGTAGCAATTGCCGAGGTTCAGGTAGCTTGTTGAAAGACTGGCCTTGTTTTGATCACCCGCCTGCTTCTTCACTTCGATCGACCATTCCAGTTTTTTTATGGCGCTTCGGAAATCCAGTTTTCCCATGTGGCAAAGCCCCAAATTGTTAAGCGACTTGCCGATGTCGGCATGGATTTCTCCGTAGTTGTCCCTCCTGATATTCAAGGACTCCTCAAAACTCCTGGTGGCAGCAATCAGATCGCCAATATTATACTGGCACTGTCCCAGGGCATGCAGCATGTCTGCCAGCTCCAGGTCTGTTTCCGCAAGCCGCTGCCGCTTCAACGCCAGCGCTTGCTGTATGGGGCCAATGGCAGCCTTGTACTGCCTCTCTTTCTGAAGCGCGAGGCCCGCCTGGTAAAGGGAATCAGCATAATGATCGTCAGGGGTGTTCTGGGCCGATGCCGCGGGGACAAGCATTCCGAAAAGGAGCCAGAACAAGAGTAGCCGAAGGTAAGGTGCTCTTTGCATAGGGTGGTTTTTAACTGGTTCCCAAATTAAACAATTCCCTTCAATTCTCCCCGGCACGCTTGCCTGCTATTCCTATTTTCCCTAGATTGCCTCCCATTTTGGCGTCGAAAGGGTCGTTTTTACCCCCCGAATATGAAGCAACTACCCAAAAAAAAATCGCTAACCTACCTCATAATCTCCACCCTCTTCGCCCTGATCGCCTTCGTGCTCGGGTGGCAGACATTGGTGTCCATTTGGCGGAACGCCAACCCCACCAGGGAAGGAGTTGAAACTGTTGAAAACCAGGTCCCCGCTGCCGCAAAAGAACTCCAAGACCTGGCGCCCAACCTGTTCGAAGCGTCGCTAATGCCGGAGTCCAAAAAGGAAACCCCATCGGAACCACCCGCTGTTTCAGCCGAATCTGCGAGGGAAGCGGTCGAACAAAGCCTCGAAATCGCACAGCTGGATATGCGCAATCTACGTTACGAGGCAGCCTTGAACAATATCAAGACGGCAGCCGGCCTCCAGGCGATGAAAGACGATGTCCTGAAAGCCTGGCTGGAAGTCGCCTTTTTCCTGGCAGAGTCGGGCCAAACCCAACGGGCAAGCGTGTTGCTGGATTCCATTGCCTCCTATGCTTCCATCCAACTATCGCCCAGGTCCGACCTGCGCGGCAAAATGGCCGCTATCGACAGCCTCCATTTCCGCTACTCTTCGAGCAAAAATATTACCCGGAAATGGTCCTGGTGCAGGGCGGCGCCTTTGAAATGGGATGCCCCGCAGACCGGGATACCACCTGCGAACAGGACGAAATACTCCACACTCAGGATGTGGGGGCCTTCTTCATCTCAAAATACGAGATCACCGTCTGGCAGTTCGCCCTCTATTGCGCCGACCGGAATCGCGACATCGCCAACTTCCTGATGTCCCACTGGGCCGACCCGGGCGATAACCCGGTGGTGAAAGTCAGCTGGTTCGAAGCGATGGATTATGCCGCCTGGCTGAATGACAAAAAAGGATTGTCCGATACGACCCAGGTCGATACCAACATTCCACCGGCTCTGGCAAGTGACTATCGCGGATTTCGCCTTCCTACGGAAGCGGAGTGGGAATTTGCTTCCAGAGGTGGCGCCCGGGAAAACACCACGGCAGAAGAACTGGACAAAATTGGCTGGACCGGCAAAAACTCCACGGGAAGGACCCGCTCCGTGGGAATGAAACAGCCGAACGCCCTTGGCCTCTACGACATGAGCGGCAACGTATGGGAATGGTGCTGGGATTGGTATGGCGATTACCCACAGTCGCCTTCTCCCCATTATACCGGCCCGCAGAACGGTGAGATCCGCGTCATCCGCGGCGGCAGCTGGGGCAGCATCGACAAATACTGCCGGGCGACCAACCGCGGGGGGCATTGGCCTGATAAGCGGCATAAGTGTTTGGGGTTTCGGTTGGCGAGGACGGCGGGGGGCATTTAGACAAAACAAAATATTTCCACCCAATCCCCTTGCTCCCCTCCGCAAAATTCCTTAATTTACTGGTGCGTTCGTGTTAAACCCCAAACCAATGGACGGTCCCAACGCCGTGACCCGCTGCCTGGACGACCTCCAAACCACCTGGGAGGCCTACCGGGAAAACGAGCATAGCCGCATCTGCCGCTGGCTGGTACCTCAAGACGCTTTTGCCCTCATCGACGCCTTCTACCAGGTCAACGCCGACGAATCCAGCGAATCTCCAGAAATATTCCTCCGCTTTGAATCGCCTTTCCTTAACGCTTCTTCCTACGGGAAATCCCTGTCGGAAGAACTGGCTGCCTTCGTGGAGGGCGACCGCCAGGCGCTGCTCGACGACGGGATAGGGATCCCATGGTCCTCCGACCACCGCGACGACCCCCAAAATACCGCACTGGGCTTCCTGCGCAATCTCTTCCACTTCGCCCTCAGCCTCGACCTGGAAGACGACGAACCCCTGGTGGCCTTCATCTCTCCCCTCACTATTGAAGACCCCGCGGGGTGGAAGAAATGGTGGTCCGACGTCCTCTCTCTCCAATTGCCCCCCCCAGACTGTTCTCATGGTCTGCGATCTCCGGGAAAACGACTTCCTGCAATCGCTCTCCGCAAAATACCCCGATGTCCTCACCACGCTCGAACCTGAAATTGACGGCCCGGGCATCATGCGCCAGCTGATGGACGAATATGGCGATCAGGACGATGGTTGCACCCATTTCCGGAAAGCTTTCTTCGAACTGACCCAGGAAACCGGCCGCCGCAATGCCGGCGCTATCCGCCAAAAAGCCAGGGAGGCCCTGTCGCTCGCCCGCCAAACGGGATTCCCCCATCTGGAAATCACCGTGCTGTGTACCGCCGGCAACGGCATGGCGGGCGCCGGACACCTCGAGGAAGCCCTCAAAACTTTCGACGAGGCCCGCCGCATCGCCAAAGCCAACGCGCCCCTTCCCATCATCCCCGAAATGCCGGAACTGGCGGTGGAATTGCCCGGCGGAAACATCTTCGACCAACTGGCAGTACAGGCCCTGTTCTTCAAAGGCGCAGCGCTGGTCGGCGCCTCCCGGTTCGCCCGAGCTCATGAGGCCTATCTCGAAGCCGCCAACGAATTGAAAACCGCCCTCAACGCCAAAGGCAACCCCGGACAAGCCGATTGGTCGAACGGCGGCATCCTGGTCTTCCAGCTGCTCGAAGCGCTCCGCATGTGCGGCTTCTGCCTCGAAAGCGATGGACAAAAACGCCAGGCCGCGCCATTTTACGAAGAAACCCTCCGCATCAGCGAATCCTTTGACGCCGAAACGAGGAAAAGCACCACCGTGGGGTATTCGGGAAGGGCGCTGCTGGAGATCTATAAGGCAGAAGGCCAAAAAAACGGCTATCTGTCGACACGGGATAAAATGAACGAGCTGCTCGGCGCCGGCTGGGAGGAATCCCTGCCACAACGGGCCGCCTGACAGATTGAAACATGTACGTCGGAAAACAATTCGACATCGTCCTGGGCGTGGATATCCACATTATCCAACCTCCCGGTCCCGTACCCCCGGTTCCGGTGCCCCATCCCTTTGTCGGTATTGTCTACGACCCCATGGAGTTTGTGCCGATATTGGGGGCCTCCATCTCAACAAATGGCATCCCCAGGGCGCAGGCTGGAACAACGGTGAAAGCAACCCCTCCTCATTTCCCGATTGGTGGTGTCTTTGTAAAGCCGCCTTCCAATGATGGTGAAATATATATGGGGAGTATATCGGTACCAATAGAAGGTGAGCCTTTCCCGTACCTGGGCTGCCCTGTGTTGACTTGCCAGGATGCTGGAATGATGCCAGTGCCTCGCCCTATGCGCAAAAGTAAAAGCAAACCGAAATCAATGGTGCTTCCCACCTCGGTATTATTGCCTATTCCAAAAGGCGGAGTTAATTTTTCTCCTACGCCGCCAAGTATCTCAATTGCAGGATTGTTGGTGAAGATTGGTTTGAAATTTTTGGGAAAAATAGCTAAAAAATTACGCTCTAATAAAGAATCAGGGGGATGAAAAGACATCCTCTATTGTTCGCAGATCGGGAGCCAGAATGGTGGCAAACAAGTTGCCTAAAATGGCCTTTCCTCTTCTGCGAGTATTGAAAACATATTC
>JBAQQB010000151.1:0-27655 GCA_049306275.1 Saprospiraceae bacterium
GCCCAAAACCATTTGAAAAAGAAAATTTGACATGTTTACCGCAACCTGAAGTAAGAAATAATCAATCATTCGAATGAAGAAAATTGCACTGCTCGGATTGCTAGCAATCCTCCTCACCCCGCTGGCCTGGAGCCAGACTGGCGCTCCCCTCGAAAAATCGCTCCTCTGGGAAATCGAGGGTAAGGGGCTCAAAACGCCCTCCTACCTCTACGGCACCATCCACATGATCGGCAAAGACGACTACTTCCTGACCGACCAGACCCGAACCGCTTTCGACAAGGCCGAACAAGTGGTCTTCGAAATCGATATGGAAGAAATGAACAACATGTTCGTGCAGTTCTCTCTCCTGATGCAACTCTTCATGGAGGGCGGCCAAACCCTGCGCGACCTGGTCAGCCAGGAAGACTACGATCTGGTCAAGGCCCATTTCGAAGAAATAGGCCTGCCGCTCATGCTCCTCGAACGCATCAAGCCTCTCTTCCTCTCCGTCTTCGCCTCCGGCGACATCAGCCAGGAGGGCTTCGCCAGCGGGGAGGTCGTGTCTTATGAAATGGAGTTCATGGAAATGGCCCAGGCAGCCAAAAAAGACATCAGCGGCCTGGAAACCATCGAGTTCCAGATGAGTATTTTCGACAGCATACCCTATAAAGACCAGGCCGCCATGTTGGTGGAGAGCATCAAGGCGGAAGAAGGAGAAGGCAGCGGCATGGATTTCAAAGCCCTGGTCGAAGTGTACAAGAGCCAGGACCTGGAGGCCATGCAGCAAACCATCGAAGAAGAGGGCGCTTCGGTCTCCTCCTACGAAAACATCCTGCTGTCGGGCCGCAACACCAACTGGATTCCCATCATGGTCAAAAAGATGCAGAAGAAATCCTGCTTCTTCGCCGTAGGCGCCGCCCACCTCGGAGGCCCCAACGGCGTCATCGCCCTGCTGCGAAAAGAAGGCTATACCCTCCGCCCCCTCCACGTTCAACCTTAAATCATGGCGCTCATCAAATCGGTCAACGGCATCTCGCCCCAATTCGGCAAAAATTGCTACCTGGCGGAAAACGCCACCGTAGTGGGCGACGTCGTCATGGGCGACGAATGCTCCGTCTGGTTCCAGGCCGTGGTGCGCGGCGACGTGCACTACATCCGCATGGGCAACAAGGTCAATGTGCAGGACGGCGCTATCATCCATTGCACTTATAAAAAAGCGCCCACCAATATCGGCAACAACGTCTCCATCGGCCACCGCGCTATCGTCCACGGCTGCACCATCCACGACAATGTCCTCATCGGCATGGGCGCCATCGTCATGGACGGCGCCGTGGTGGAGGAAAACGTGCTGATCGCCGCAGGCGCCGTCGTACTGGAAAACAGCCGCCTCGAATCCGGCCACGTCTACGCAGGTATCCCCGCCCGCAAGGTCAAAGCCCTCACGCCCGAGCTGTTTCAGGGCCAAATCCAGCGCATCGCGGATAATTATGTGATGTATGCGGGGTGGTTTGATGAATAGTTTAAAAGTTTATGAGGTTATAAGTTTAGGGCGCCCTAAGCTTATAACCTCATAAACTTATAAACTAATTTTACATTCCTTCGGATAACAAATAAACTGCTTCGTAATGATCTTCGTCGGTATCCCCACGTCCGAGCATTCGGAGATGGGGCAGACCCTCTTGTTCTTGAACAGTATCTTGATCTCGTCTTTGGTGGCGTTATAGGCGCTGTTGCTCTCCTGCCCTTCGAGGAAGAGATACGAAAGCGCCTCTTCCGGGTACCCGAACTGCTGCCGGATACAGGTGCGGATTTGCTCCTTGTAGGCGGGGTCGAAGGGTTCGTTCTGCAACTCCAGCCTGAACAGCCGGCGGTTGACGATGCTGCGCGAAAGATAGGCAAGCAGCGGGTCGGGGCCGTCTTCAAAGACCTTGAGCGCCGACATGATATCATAGTCGTCGAGGCGGGCAAAATGGCGAAGCAACTCTTCCCTGCGCTGCTGGAAGTCTTCGCTGGTCCAGTCGTGCTGCAGGAAAAAGCCCAGGCTGGGCGTCACGTGCAAATCGACGCCTGAGCGGGTCAGTTCCTTTGCCCTGCGCAGGGTGGCGATCAGCATCCGCTCGGCCGAGAGCACGGCCTTGTGCAGGTAGACCTGCCAGTACATCAGCCGCCGGGCCATGAGGAATTTTTCGATCGAATAAATGCCTTTTTCCTCCACCACCAGTTCGCCCTCGTGCACAGCCAGCATCTTGACGATGCGGTCATAGCCGATCACACCTTCGTAGACGCCGGTGAAGTAGCTGTCGCGGTTGAGGTAGTCCATCCGGTCCATGTCGAGTTGGCCGGAGATAAGTTGGTGGAGGAATTTTTTGGGATACCTGTCTTCAAAAATATCGATTGCCAGCGACAGGGCGCCGCCGAATTCCTCGTTGAGTTGTTCCATAAAGAGCCGGGAGAGTTCTTCATGGGTGACGTTGATGAGAGTGTGCTCCAGGGTATGCGAAAAAGGCCCGTGGCCGATGTCGTGCAACAAAATGGCGATGCAGGCTGCCGTGGCCTCTTCATCCGGAATATCCGCCCCTTTCGAACGCAGCACCTCGATGGCCTCCGTCATGAGGTGCATGGCGCCGAGAGCGTGGTGGAAGCGCGTGTGCAAAGCGCCCGGATACACATAGTGTGTGAGGCTCACCTGCTTAATGCGCCGCAGGCGCTGAAAGAAAGGATGTTCGATCAGGTCGAACAAGATGCCGTAGGGCACGCTGACAAACCCGTATACCGGGTCGTTGAATATCTTCTTGGTCATGAGCGCAAAATTCGCAATTATTCCACATTAAACACGCCAAATGCACTAGATGCCCGATTCCTGCGTTGATAAAAACGCGAAAAGGGCCGTACATTTGACCTACAAAACCTCGACATGGAAAAAGTAAAGATCCTGTGGGCAGACGATGAGATTGACTTGCTCAAACCCCAAATCCTGTTCCTCCAAAACAAAGGCTACCACGTCATCACGGTCAGCAACGGGTACGATGCGCTGGAAGAATGCGAGAGCAACCGCGACCTCGACGTGGTCTTTCTCGATGAAAGCATGCCCGGCCTGACCGGCCTGGAAACCCTTGTGAAGATCAAGGAGCAATACTCCAGCCTCCCGGTGGTCATGATCACCAAAAACGAGGCGGAAAACGTCATGGAAGAAGCCCTCGGGTCGCAGATCACCGATTACCTCATCAAGCCGGTCAACCCCAACCAGATCCTTCTCACCCTGAAAAAGATCATGGACAATAAGCGCCTGGTCAGGGAAAAAACAACCACCGACTACCAGCAGGAATTCCGCCAGCTCATGATGCAGATGAGCAGCGGGCTCAACATCACAGAGTGGGTCGATATGTACCGCAAGCTCATCAACTGGGAGATCAAAATCGACGACGCCAACTCCACGGAGCTATACGAGATCTTGTCCATGCAAAAGTCTGAGGCCAACAACGAGTTCTCCAAATTCGTAGTCGACCACTATTTCGACTGGCTCCACGACGAGGCTAACGGCCCGGTCATGTCATACAACCTGATGCGGAAAAAGATCCTTCCCCACCTCAAGGAAGACCAACCAACCGTCATGTTGCTGCTCGACAACCTGCGCTACGACCAGTGGAAGGTGATCGAACCCATCGTCTCGCAGGCCTTCCGGGTCGAATCGGAGGATTATTTTTTCAGCATCCTGCCCACTTCCACCCAATACAGCCGCAACGCCATCTTCGCCGGCATGATGCCCTCCGAAATCGAGAAATTCCACCCCGACTGGTGGCTCAACGACAATGAGAAAGGCGGGAAAAATATGTACGAGGAAGCCCTGCTCAACGAACAGCTGCGCAGGGTGACACGCAAGCCCATCAAAACCTCCTACACCAAGGTGACCAACGTAGCGGTGGCCAAAGAGATGCAGGACAACATCCTCAACTACCTCAACAACGACCTGACGGTCATCGTCTACAACTTCATCGACATGCTCTCGCATGCGCGCACGGAGATGGAGGTGCTCAAGGAACTGGCGGGCGACGAGAAGGCCTACCGCTCGCTCACCCGGTCCTGGTTTGAGAACTCGCCGCTCTGGACGGCGCTGCAGCGCGCCGCAGAGCGCGATATTCAGTTGCTGATCACCACCGACCACGGCACCATCCGCGTCAATACGCCTTCCAAGGTGGTGGGCGACCGCGAAACCACGACCAACCTGCGTTATAAAGTGGGGCGCAACCTCCAGTACGAGAAGCGCGACGTGTTTGCGATCAAGGAGCCGGACAAGGCTGGCTTGCCCAAGCCGAATATCAGCTCTACCTACATTTTCGCCAGGGAGGATCACTTTTTCCTCTACCCCAACAACTACAACCAGTACCACAACTATTACAAAAACACCTTCCAGCACGGCGGCATTTCGCTCGAGGAGATCATCTGTCCCGTCATCCGGCTGAAGAGCAGGTAAAAAAAAGCGGCTTCCCTTTCGGCAAGCCGCTTTTTTTTTCATACTAATCCAGTTGTTGCAGACGAAAAGTACTACATTTTTATCAAACTGTCATAATATCTTTTTCCTTTGATTCGACCAGGGCGTCGACTTTTTTGATAAAGTCGTCGACCATTTTCTGGACGTCGGCCTCCAGTTTTTTGCCCGCGTCTTCCGGGTATCCTTCTTTAACAGCCTTCTTGATGGCGTCCATGCCTTTGTGGCGCACGCTGCGGATACCCACCTTGGCATCTTCGCCAAACTGTTTGACCCGTTTGACCAGGTCGCGGCGGCGCTCCTCGGTCAGAGGCGGCACCACCAGGCGGATGACTTCGCCGTCGTTCATGGGCGTCACGCCCAGGTTGGCTTCGAAGATGGCTTTTTCGATAGGGGCGAGCAGGCTTTTCTCCCAGGGCTGGATCACGAGCGTTTTGGCGTCGGAGGTGCTGATATTGGAAACCTGGCTCAGGGGGGTGAGGGCGCCGTAGTAATCGACCCTCAGGCCGTCGACCATTGCGGGGGAGGCTTTACCGGCCTTTACGTGCGTCAGCTCGCGCTGCAGGTGTTCCAGGGCGCCGGCCATTCCCTCTTTGACTATCTCCATTTGCAGTTGCATGTCTTCTTGCATAACGTGTGCATTTTGGTAACACGCAAAGATAAGGAGTCTTGCGCAAGAATTGCTCAAAAATGGTACACCACTTCACTGTTCCCGTTGAGGACGATCTCCTTGCGCTCCTCCATGTGCCGGATGATGCTGTCGATGCTGCCGGGGCCCGGCAGTTCCTGGTGGCAAAGGCGGATGTACTCGCGCAGGGTTTCCAGCTCGGCAGGGCGGTTGCCGGAGCGGATCATGCGTTGGACGACTTCCTGGGCTATTTTTTTACAGGCGGCGTCTGTTTTCCATCCTTCGCCCGCCCCGGAGGGTTCCACTGCCCGGACGGGGTCTATTTGCCGGTCTGAAGGAACGGCAGGCACGGGCTCCACATGGGCGATGTCATAGCCGGGCTCCAGCAATTCCAGCGCACGGGCGGGCTCGAGCCGCAGGCAGCTGCGGCCGGAGGTGTTGATAAAGCGAACGAGGGAATCGTATTGAGGCTGGGCGCCCAGTATGATGAATTCGACGTCGGGAGCGGTGCGTTCGTGGGTCTTGCCAACGAAAAAGGAAAAAAAGACCTGGAAGTCGGTCTGAAGATCGATTTCAACAGGCACCCATTTGATCTTTTTGCCGAATGCCTGGAGTTTGCGCACGATCTTCACAGGCACCACTGGCTCTTCTTCGTCTATAAAAATGAAGAGCTTCTCGCACAAGCCGGCGAGTTTTTTCAACTTCCCTTCCATGAGGGCTTCCAATCCGGAAAAGATGTAACGACGGGGCCTGATGATCATAACCTTGGGGGTTTGGGGTAATGCTAGTTGCTTTGGGTGTTTAAGGGCCTGCTAAATTAGATACGGCGCTCCGCTTATCGAAAATTGCCGCCCTTATTTTCCCCAAAACATTCTGTTGCAGCTGTGGACAAAAATCGCAAAGCGCTGATCCTCAAACCCCCGATTTCCACATGTTTTCCACAGCTCTTTTTGAAAAGAAAAAAGGTCGTTCCGGCGACCGAAACGACCTTTTTTATTCGAAAATCGAGAGTTACTCCCTCGATCCCATATAGCGCAGGACGAGGTAAACCAGCATGACCAGCGATGAAAGCGCTGCGGATACATAGGTCATGGCGGCCCACCAAAGTGCGTCTTTCGCGCCGTCGTACTCCGCGCCGTGGGTCATGCCGCTGGAGTCGAGCCAGGCCAGCGCCCTGCGGCTGGCGTCGAATTCGACTGGCAGGGTGATGAAGGCGAAGAGGGTAGTCACCGCGAAAGCGATGATAGCCAGGAGCATCAGTCCGGGCATGCTGTTCAAGAGCAGGAAAGCCCCGAGCAGGAGCCATTGCTGCGCGGTGGCGGCGAAGTTGACGATCGGGACCAGTGCCGAGCGAAGCTGCAGCATGCTGTAGGCGGTGGCGTGCTGCACCGCGTGGCCGCATTCGTGGGCGGCGACAGCGGCGGCGGCCACGCTCCTGCCTTCAAACACGGCGGGGCTGAGGCTTACCGTCTTGGAAAGCGGGTTGTAGTGGTCGCTGAGAAAACCCTGTCCCATCACCACCTTCACGTCGTAGATCTGGTAGTGGCGGAGCATGGTTTGGGCGATTTCCGCGCCGCTCATACCCGAGCGCAAGCCCACCCGGCTGTAGTGTTCAAACTTGCTCTTCAGGCGGTTGCTCACAAGAAAGCCGATGACCGAAAGGACGCCGGCGACGATCATATACACATAGTATTCACCCATAGATGAATGGTTTTAGATTTTGATTAAACCTATAAACAACTAAGCACCCTCAATTAGTTCAAAGCCGAGATAAGAATGTAGCACCTTTGGCATGCGGATGCCCTCGGGCGTCTGGTTGTTTTCCAGCAGGGCGGCAACCACGCGGGCCAGCGCCAGGGCGCTGCCGTTGAGCGAATGTGCCAGCCTGTTCTCTTTCCCGTCGCGGAAGCGCAGGCGCATCCGGTTGGTCTGGTAGGTTTCGAAGTTGGACACCGAGCTCACCTCCAGCCATTTCTGCTGGGCCGCGGAAAACACCTCAAAGTCGTAGGTGATGGCAGAAGTAAAGCCCATATCGCCGCCGCAGAGGCGCAGGATGCGATAGGGCAGCTCCAGCTTGTCGAGCAGGCCGCTGACGTGGAGCAGCATTTCGTCGAGCGCTTTGTAGGAATGATCAGGGTGCTCCAGGCGCACGATCTCTACCTTGTCGAACTGGTGTACGCGGTTCAGGCCGCGCACGTGGGCGCCATAGGAACCTGCTTCCCTGCGGAAACAGGGGGTATAGCCCGTCAGCTTGACCGGGAAGTCGGAAGGATCGAGAATCACGTCGCGGAAAATATTGGTCACCGGCACCTCAGCCGTGGGGATGAGATAGAGGTCGTCGAGCGTCACGTAATACATTTGCGCTTCCTTGTCGGGCAGTTGCCCGGTGGCGCGCGCCGAATCGGCGTTGACCATGAGAGGCGGCAGGATTTCTTCATAACCGGCCTTGTGGGCCTCGTCGAGGAAGAAGTTGATCAGGCTGCGCTGTAACTTGGCCCCTTTGCCGCGGTAGAGCGGGAAGCCCGCACCTGTGATCTTCACGCCCAGCTCCATGTCGAAGAGGTTGTATTTTTTGCCCAGTTCCCAGTGCGGGAGGGCGTCGGGGCCAAGGTCGGGCATAGGCTTGGACCAGGGTTTGAAAACCTCGTTATCTTCAGGAGTTCTGCCTCTGGGCACCTGTTTGTTGGGGATGTTGGGAACGGAGAGCAGCAACTCGTCGATTTTCTGCTCTGCCTCAGCCAGCGCCGCCTCCAGCTCCTTGCCCTGCTGCTTGAGGGCGCCGACCCGGGCTTTGACGGCTTCGGCCTCTTCCCTCTTTCCCTGCTGCATCAGCTGCCCCACTTCCTTGGCAATGCGGTTGGATTCCGCGAGGATGTTGTCGAGGGCCGTCTTGGATTGACGCCGCTTTTCATCCCATTCCAATATATCGCCGATCACCCTGAGTTGATCGGCTGTGTAGTTGCGCACGCGCAACCCTTCGAGCACCTCTTCCTGCTGCTCCCGAATGCGTCTGAGTTCTAACATGTATTCTTCAGATTTGTTAATGGAGACCGCCTGGCGGCCTTTTGAACTTTTAACCCTTGTTTTGGTTATCTTTTTGCAAAGATAGTACCTTGGAATAAAAAAAGAGTGTAATTTTACCCCGTCCAATCAGACACACTTCACCTCTATTTCCAGGATGCATCCTTCTGAGGCAGGCGCTTTGGACTATCAACTCCTGAATCGATTTCCATTTAGTTTGTTGCTATAACCATCTCATTTTCAATTACCTGACGTAATCCATTTATGCTAGATATCCTGCAGTTAAACGACATGCTCGTGCCCGAGCTACGCGAAATAGCTGAATCGCTCGGAATCAAAGGACATCGGAAGCTCAACAAGCAAGACCTCATTTTTCAGATCCTCGACCGCCAGGCTCTGATGGGCGATGGGGGAAAGGCTCCCCGCAAGAACGGCAACGATGAGGACGAAACTCCCACCTTGTTCGATGACGTGAATGCGGATCCTGATGAGGACGATGATGACGACGATCTCCTCTACGCCCCTCCTCCGGCTCCTGAGCCGGAAGACAGCGATGATGATGACGACGACACGTCATCCGGCGAACCTCGCAAGAAACGCACCCGCAAACGCATTACCGTTGAAGCCAGCCCGCCCCAGCCGCTCTTCCGCAAAACCGAGCCCAGAAAAGACCTGAGCGAAATCAGAGCAGAAGAGGAAGAAGAGGAAATGGAAGCGCCGCCCAAACCGCGGGAAATGCCAGTGGTAAAGGAAGCGCCCCAGGAACCTCCTTTCCAGCGCAACCGGGAAAGGCCTGACACCCAAAGATTCGATATCGACCTCGACGGCGTCATCGAAGGAGAAGGTATCCTCGAAATGATGCCCGACGGCTACGGCTTCCTGCGCTCTTCCGACTACAATTACCTGACTTCCCCAGACGATATATATGTATCGCCTTCCCAGATCAAACTCTTCGGCCTTCGCACCGGCGACACCGTAAAGGGCGCCATCCGGCCGCCCAAGGAAGGGGAGAAGTATTTCGCTCTGCTCAAGGTTTCCAAAATCAACGGCCTCGACCCCGCAGACATCCGCGACAGGGTGCCTTTCGACTACCTGACGCCCCTGTTCCCCAACGAAAAATTCAAGCTCACCAGCTCTCCC
Source organism: Saprospiraceae bacterium (assembly GCA_049306275.1). Taxonomy (GTDB): domain Bacteria; phylum Bacteroidota; class Bacteroidia; order Chitinophagales; family Saprospiraceae; genus JADJTT01. The sequence goes on from JBAQQB010000151.1 coordinate 9,255, forward strand.
ACCGGCCGCGACTTCGGCAACCGCATCATCGACCTGTTCTCCCCCATCGGGAAAGGCCAGCGAGGTCTGATCGTTGCCCAGCCCAAAACGGGTAAGACCTTCCTGCTCAAAGATGTGGCCAACGCTATCGCCAAAAATCACCCCGAGTGCTTCCTCATCGTGCTCCTCATCGATGAACGCCCCGAGGAAGTGACCGACATGAAGCGCAGCGTCAATGCGGAAGTGATCGCCTCCACCTTCGACGAACCCGCCGACAACCACGTGCGCGTAGCGGGCGTGGTGCTCGAAAAGGCAAAACGCCTGGTCGAATGCGGCCACGACGTCGTCATCCTGCTCGACTCCATCACCCGTCTGGCCCGCGCGTACAACACCGTGGCCCCCGCCAGCGGCAAGGTGCTCTCCGGCGGTGTGGAAGCCAACGCCCTGCACAAGCCCAAGAAATTCTTCGGCGCAGCGCGCAATATCGAAGACGGCGGCTCGCTCACCATCCTGGCTACCGCCCTCATTGACACCGGCTCCAAAATGGACGGCGTCATCTTCGAGGAATTCAAAGGTACCGGCAACATGGAACTCCAGCTCGACAGGGGCCTGTCCAACAAGCGTATCTACCCCTCGATCGACCTCACCAAGTCGTCTACCCGCCGCGAAGACCTGCTCCTCGACAAGGACACCCTGCAGCGCATGTTCATCCTCCGCAACCACCTGGCCGATATGAAGCCGGAAGAAGCCATGGAGTTCCTCAAGAACCACATGGTGCAGACCACCAGCAACGAAGAGTTTCTCTCCAATATGAATGGATAAAAAAAGGGGGGCGGCCAAGCGGCCACCCCCCTTTTTGCTTTCCGGACCAGGCCGGATTACTTCACGATGTCGTACAGCGCCTTTACGTTGGGCTCCAGTACGAATTCCGTACGGCGGTTGGCCTGACGCGTTTCTTTCGACTTCGGATTTTCCGTGACGGCCGGGCGGTATTCGCCGCTACCAGCAGCTGTGATCTGGTCGGGCTTGGCGCCTTGCTTGACCAGTTCCTTGGTAACTGCCAGCGAACGGGCAACGCTCAGATCCCAGTTGTCGGCATAGGGACCGGAAGCGATAGCCTGATCATCGGTGTGGCCTTCCACGCGCATCTTCAGATCGGGGTTAGCGACCAGGATGTCAGCCAGCTTCTTCAGAACAGCCTTGTCGTCTTTGTCAAGACGTGCGGAACCGCTCTTGAAGAGCACCTTCTCCGGCATGGAGATGTAGAGGCGCTCATTGTCGCCGTCAACCGTCAAGCCGAGGGCCTGATAGTCAGCAAATGCAGCTTCGACAGTGCCTTTCAGGGTCTGGAGTTCTTTCTCCTTCATGTCCACCATCTGCTTGACCTTGTTGATCTCGCCTTTGGTAGCTTCCAGATCGGCCTTGATAGCGGCGATGTCCTTGGACAAAGCGTCTTTGTCCTGCATCAGTTGAGCGTTGTCTTGCTCCAGTTTCTTAATGGCTTCCTGACTTTCAGCCAGGGATTTGGCCAATGCGTCTTTCTCTTCCATCAGCATGTTGTACTTCTTGCTGGACACGCAGGAGGAGAAGGTCATCAGAACAGCCAGGATCAGAACCGTAAATTTCATTGCAAATTTCATGTTCTCGCTTTTTGTTAAAGAATTTTTGCTCAGGCTTTCGTTTAGGGGATAGAGTCAAGGGTCAATCCCGCGCCAAAAATAACAAAAGACTATTAAAAATAAGGGGTTTTGTGCGCCCTTTTACATCCAATATAGGCTATTATTTCAAATTGTTCGCTCACCGGCCTCCGTTTTCCGGTTTTTATGTGGAAAGGAGGGCCTCCCCATCTCCCAACTGTAGAACATTTTTTTATGTGGTAACTTATATTTGCAAGGAAGCATTCAATCTGTTTACTCTATTCTGCACTTTTTCAACGTGACTAATATTGCCATCTTCGCATCCGGAACCGGCTCCAACGCCCGAAAGATCGTCGAGTACTTCGAAGGTTCGCCCTCTGTGACGGTAGCCCTGATCGCTTCCAATCGCAAGGACGCGCCTGTGCTTGATTTTGCCCGTGAAAAGGGCATCCCGGTCATGCTGCTCAACCGCAAATCTTTCTACGAAACCCAGGATACGCTGCTCGGCCTCCAGTCCCGCGCCATCGATCTGATCGTCCTTGCCGGCTTCCTGTGGTTGGTGCCTTCTTATTTCATCCGCGCTTTTGAAAACCGCATCATCAACATCCATCCGGCGCTGCTGCCCAAGTTTGGGGGCAAAGGCATGTACGGTCACTTCGTCCATGAAGCGGTGCTCGGCGCCGGAGAAAGGGAATCGGGCATCACCATCCACCTCGTCGACGAGCAATACGACCACGGCAAGACGCTGTTCCAGGCCAGTTGTCCTGTGAAGGATTCCGACACACCCGAAACGCTCGCCAGGAGCGTTCAACAGCTCGAACACCTCTATTTCCCGAAAATTATTGACCAATACATCAGGGAAACGCTCCCCAAAAACAATCTGCCATGATCATCCGCAGTCTTTTTCCCCTGCTTTTGCTGTTCGCGCTCCTCTCTTCCCCCTCTGCCTCCGCACAGTCCAACTGGCGCAAAAACGCCAAAGAGGCGGAAGCCCTCCTGAAAACCGGCCAATCCGAAGAAGCCGGCGCGCTTTTCTACGCCGCATGGGAAAGCAAACCATCGAAAAAGGACCTGGCCTACCAGGCTGGAAAGGCCTTTGCCGCATCCAAAAACTATACCCGCGCAGCTGAGTCGTTTGAAAAAGCGCTCGGCAAGCCCAAATCCTTCCCCCTAGCCGGGCTGGAATACGCCCGTGCGCTGAAACAGTGCGGCAAGTACGCTGAGGCCAGCAAAGCCTTTTCCGATTTCATCGGCGGCTACAAAGGAACTGACCTCGACAAGATCGCACAGCTAGTAGAAACCGAAATCCGCGGCTGCGAACTGGGCGCATCAGCTTCGGCCAATCTCGAATCATCCGGGATTTCAATCGACCACCTGGGACTCAATATCAACTCCCGCTACACCGAGTTCGCGCCCATCCCTTTCAACGAAGAAATCCTGTATTTCTCCTCAACCAGAGAGGGCAGGGCCCAGATCTACCGCTCCCAAAACGAACAGGGCGCCTGGTCGACCGGCTCGCTTTCCACCAATTTCCCCGAAATAGAAAAAGACCATTTTTGCAACGGATCGCTTACGCCCGACAACAAGCGCTTCTATTTCACCATTTGCAAAACCATTGAGAAAAAAGGCATACCCACCACCCGCTGCGAGATTTTCGTGATCAAGCGGCAGGGCAACACCTGGTCGCTGCCCGAACGGCTTCGCGATTACGTCAACCTCGAAGAGGCCACCACCACCCACCCCTTCGTCATTTTTAACGGCACCACAGAGATCGTCTACTTCACCTCCGACCGCCCCGGAGGATTCGGCGGTATGGATATCTGGTACATCACCCGCGATATCAACAGCAAAGAATTCGACTTCACCTATCCGGTCAATTGCGGCTCAGCGATCAATACCCCCCTGGACGAGGTGACGCCCTATTACGATCTGGAGGAAGCGACGCTCTACTTTTCTTCTAACGGCCACGTGTCGATGGGCGGCTTCGATATCCTCCAGGCCTCGGGAAGCCGCTCCCAATGGAAAGCCCCGGATAACGCAGGCGCCCCCTTTAACTCCCCCGCCGACGATTATTACTTTATCCGCTCGCCCTCCAAACGCATGGGCTTCCTCGTGTCCAACAGGGAATTCCCTCCGGCAAAACCATCTACTACCGACGAGGATATCTTCCAATATTTCTATGAAATGCCTGCCCTGGCCGATGACTACCCCCTGGTCAGCGGCTTCGTATACGACCAGATGACGGGCGAAGTGCTCTCCGATGTGGAAGTGGCTGTCTATGAAATTACTGAAAAGGGTGAAAAATTCCTGGCAGGCAAGGATAAATTCAGCGACGGCAATTACTCTTTCTCCTTGCTCAACGACCGCAACTACGAGATCATCGCCAGGAAAAACGGCTATGAATCGGGCTCCATTACCCTCGATACCGGCGGGCCAAGGCCATCGGAGAAAGGCTACAGCACGCCCATTTTCCTCAACAACACCTCACGGCCAGCTCCTCCTCCCCGGCCCACCGATAAACCCGGAGAAGAAGTACCGGCAGCCGCCGGCGCATCTTACCGGGTGCAGGTGAGCGCAGTACGCCAGTACGAAGCCCCCAGATTTTCAGCCCTCCGGGAGGTCGGCATTATTCAAACCGAAGAAATTGAAGGAAGAGGACTGACGCGGGTACTCGTCGGCGACTTTGCCACCATGGAAGAAGCTGAATCAGCCCGCAGCGCGGTCATCAGGAAGGGCTTCAAAGGGGCAATCATCGTATTGTACGAAGACGGGAAGCGCATCCGCACCTTTGAATAGCATCAGACCTCGATCACCAACTCTCCCGCAGGCGGAAATTCTTCCACAAAGAGTCTCCACCTCGCGCGGCTGGCCAGAAAAACGATGCGGGAGCCGAAATACCCGGGCTTCTTCAAATGGATGTACATGATGTGGAAACGAAGAAAGGGCTGCTGCACGATCTTCTCCACATTGCTCCATGGATAGCGCACAGACTTGAAATAGTTGGTGGCGAAGATCTGCTCCCTATCCATCTCCACCCGCTTGAGCTTCAGCAGCGTGAAATACAGCATGACTGCCCCTGTGAGAAAAAACGCCGTGATGCCCAACCTGAAATCCAGGCGGCCCAGCACGCTCCCCGACTCTGGCGTCGCTACCCAGGCGGCGAGGGTAAACAAGCCGAAGAACACCAGCCAGAAGGTGGGAAAGAATATCTTCAAGATCAGCGTGAGATTGGATGATACTTGTCGCATGGGAGAGGCTAGTTTTCTGTCTTCATGGGCGGGCCATATTCCCTTTCTTCCCGCTCCTTTTCTTTTTTCACTACCCATGCGGCGATCCAGATACTCACCTCATACAGCAGGTACAGCGGCGTGGCCAACAGCATCTGAGACATTACATCCGGCGGCGTCAGCACAGCGCCCACTATCAGGATGGCCACAATGGCATGCTTCCGGTAGGTGCGCATGAACTCAGGCGTCACCAGGCCAACCTTAGCCAGGAAGAACACCACGATCGGCAACTCGAAAACCAGGCCGGCAGGCGCCGTGAACATCAGCATGTAGCTGATATAGGAAGATACAGTGGGAATGTTCTCCACCCCCGGAAGCGTATACCCCATCAAAAAGCTGATGGAGAAAGGAGAGATAATGAAATACCCAAATAATACCCCGAACAGGAACAGGGAGGAGCAGATGAAGACTACCCGCCGCGTCGCCTTCTGTTCCCTGGGGTACAAACCGGGCTTGACAAAGCTCCAGAACTGATAGAAGACATAGGGGAACACAGCGATAAAGCCCAAAACAAAGGAGGCTTTAATGCTCATGAGGAAAGACTCGCCAAATCCTATCGCCTGCTTGGTAAACTCAGGGGGCTGAATGCAGAACCGCTCCCCCAGGGAACAAAAAAAGCGGTAGGTTGGAAAGTTGTGGTCCGTAGGCCCGAAAATGATATACTTGAACAACCACTTGTTGAAAATCCAGAACACCGTTCCCACCAGGGCAATCGCATAAAGGGACTTGATGATCCGGCTGCGCAGTTCTTCCAGGTGGTCCAGAAAGGACATCTCATGCTCTCCAGCTTTCCCTTGTTTGTCGATGTTGTACTTGTTGAGCGACATTCGGAGATGAATTCAGACTGCAAATCTAGCAAAAAAGCAATGGGCACAGAATCTAAATGTATTTTTACCCCTGATTTAGGGGCTCGCTTCCCGTAAAAATTCCCTTACCTTTGCATCTCTTTTCACATAAAAACCGGTTTGTATGTTTGGAGATATGTTCGGCAACATGGAAGAAAAACAGCAGGAGATGCGCAAGCGCCTGGCTGAGATCACGGTTGAGGGCACTGCCGGCGACGGCGCCGTCGTAGCCCGTGCCAACGGCAACCGGGAGATCGTCAATATATCCATCCGCCAGGATGCCATCGACCCCGCCGATCTGGAACAACTCGAAGACCTCATCGTCGTTGCCGTCAACCGCGCCCTGGAGGAAGCCCTTGCTACGGAAGCCCGGGAAACGGAAAACCTTCTCAAAGACATGATGCCTCCCGGCTTCGGCAACCTCTTCGGGTAAAATATACACCGCCTCCCTGCGTTTATTTAAAGATTCCAACAATCTCCATATGAAATACTGGTGGATACTGCCGCTCATGCTTGCCGCTTCCCTGCGGTCCTTCGCCCAACCGACATTCGGCCTCATCGCCTATTACTCATTCGACGACGACGCCGACTCCATTATCGTCGACAAAACGGGCAACTTCGCCAATAACGCTTTCTCCAATGCGCTCATCCGCGATTGCGGCGTGTCGGGGCAGGCTATCCGCTTTAACGGCGACGACCACTATGCCGAATTCAGCAGCACGCCGGTGAAAAATATCTTTGGCACCGAAGACTTCAGCATCAGCTTCTACTTCAAATCCCTCAATTCCAACACGGTCAATACCCAGACCATCATGAGCAAGCGGGAGAACTGCTCCAATGACAACGCTTTCGTCATCCGGTTTAGCCCGCTTACGAAAAATATCAACCTCATCGTCAGCGAGGATGTTTCCCTCAGCACCATTCTCTCCGCCCCTGTCGATCCACGCAAATGCTGGCACCACGTGGCCGTCGTGCGCCGCGGCACCACCATTTTCCTCTTCGTCGACGGGCTTCGCGTTAAACAGGATACCAAGAACAAGCGCATCAACATCTCTTCCGACGACTTGCCTCTCCTGCTCGGCCCCTCTTCCTGCCTGGCTACCGATGGCGCTTTCGAGGGCTTTATCGACGAATTGCTGTTCTACGACCGTTCCCTGACGGAAACGGAGGTCAAATCGCTCTACCTGCGACCCGACCAGATCGGCAACGGCTTCATCGACCTGGAACTTCCTAAAGACACCGTATTATATCTGGGGAATTCCATTCAGACCTTCATCACCAACACATGCGCCGACGAATTCCTCTGGTCGCCCCTCACCGGAGTGACCGGCCCCACTTCGCCCGAAACGCTCATCACCCCGACGGAGACCACTACCTACACCCTCGCGTTTACCGATGACTACAACTGCACGGCCATCGACTCCTTTATCGTCACCGTTATCGACCCGGCTGATCTTGAGTGCAAGGCCTTTCTGCCCAATGCCTTCAGCCCCAACGGCGATGGCCGCAACGACGAATTCGGAATCGACAACCCCTATGTGCTGACCGATTTCATCTCCCTGGAAGTCTTCGACCGCTGGGGCAATCGCATGTATTTCACCGATACCCCTTTCTCCAAATGGGACGGCAACTTCCGCGGACAGATGATCAACCCCGGCGTACTGCTCTATAAAGTGCGCTACCGCTGCGGCGGTGAGGAAAAAGTGCAGTCGGGCAGCCTTACCGTGATCCGGTAAAATTAAAAAGGCGCGGTGTTGAACCGCGCCTTTTTTATTTACCGCAACAGCGTCACACTGCCCCGGTAGAGCAAGACCTGCTCGTCGAGGAACTCCACCTCCGCGATATACACGTACACTCCCCCATCCATCGGCTTGCCTCTGAAAGTGCCGTCCCATCCATTCGTTGGTGCGGGGAAGGGCGAAGCGGGAACGTCGAGGGCCTCGAAGACCAGCTCTCCCCAACGGTCGAAAACCCTGAACGTACGGATACGGGCAACCCCATTGCCGGTGAAAATGAAGAAATGATCATTGATACCGTCATTGTTGGGCGAAAACACGTTCGGAAGGTAGACATTGCGGTTTTTGTCCACCTCAACCAACACCGAAGCCAGTGCCAGACAGCCGTTGATGTCAAAGGCTTGTATCTCGTATAAGGTGCTCTGCAGCGGCGTCACCCAGGGCAACAAAGAATCACCCTCAAAGCGCAGGTAATCCGCCGGCGTCCATACGATCGAATCGAAGACCACAAAAGGCGGATTTACGATCTGCGGCTGCAGTTGTATGCTGTCGCCCAGTTCCACTTCCACCATATCCGGATAGACCAGCACGATAGGCGGCGGCTCCGGAATAAACAACAGGGTATCGACCGAACATCCTTCGAAGTCGAAAACGGTCACGAGCTGGTCGCCGCCAAACACCTCGATAGGCGTGCCCAGCGGCTGTGCAGAGGCATTGCCCACTGAGAAGGAATACCAGAAATTGGCAAAACCGTTGCCTCCCCATGCCGTATCTACGGTGACGACCGTCGTCTGCCCTGCGCAGGGGATCGGCTCGATCGGGGCCAGCTCAAACTCGATCGGCGTCGGGGAAGAGATCGTGAAACTCAGTTCGTCGAAACACCCCAGCACATCCGATACCGTTACGCTGTAAGTGCCCGCCGCCAACCCAGTGGCGATGTTGGAGGTAATGGGCGCGATCCCGCCCTGCCAGTTGTATTGCAGGATCGGGCTGATATTGATATTACCGCCCTGTGCCGTCACCGATACAAAGGCATCGGCATCGCCCGCGCAGGTTACGGAGTCTTGCGTGTTCTGCTGATCGATGAAGGCCACCAGCTCGGCAGGCTCGTCAATCGGAACCGTTACCTGAAACTGACAGCCTTTGCTGTCGAGGATGAGGGCGGAGTATACGCCGGGAGCGAGGTTGCTCGCTTGCTGACCCATCTGCCCGTTGCTCCAGGTATAGGTATAGGGAGGCGTACCGCCTTGCGCCTGAACGGAAGCGGAACCATCGGCATACCCGAAGCAGGTCACATCGTCCATCGTCAGGCTGGCCACGTTGAGCGTATCCGGGAAGGGTACGAAAACAGTGAAAGTCGACGTACAGGTGCCATCGGAAACCGTCAGGGTCTGGTTGCCCTGGCATAGCTGGGTAGCCGTGCTGCTCGCCACGTTAAAATTCTGCTCGCCCGTCGGCCACAGGAAGTTGAACAAACCCGTTGCGCCGTTGCTGTATTGCGCGGTAGCCGTCGCCGTGCCGTCGCAGGGCACGCCCTGGTTGGCAAAGCAACTCACCGAATCGATGGCCGAAAAAGTCACCTGAATCGCCGGCGGATCGACGACTACGATGTTGGTTGTGAGCGAGGGGCAGTTGTTGGCGTCTGTAACCTCTACGATATATGTGCCGGCGGTTACCGGACCGCCGCCAATTGCTGAAATGCCTATGCCGTCAAAAATGTCGAGCGACCAGTCGTAGAAATAGGGTCCCGTGCCTCCCGACACAAATACCGAAGCCGCGCCTCCGCCCAATCCGGGGCAAAGGGGCGAAACGGTGGTCGTGCTGTCGAGCTGCAAGGGCGCAGGCGCGATGACATCGGCGCAGGCAATGGCCTCGCAATCGTCCGTGGCGGTGATCGTCACGCAGTAATTACCCGGACTGAGCCCGGATATCGAGGTCTGGGCGGCGCCGGTAACACCGGTCGACCAGGCATAGTTGGCTATGGGGGAGCTGCCCGGTGCGGCAATGACCGCCAGCACCCCGTTGGTATTGTCAAAGCAAGCCAGGGTATCGTTGGCAAATGTCGTGATCTGAGGCGGCGCCGGCAAGCTGATCGTAATGGGCACCAGGCTTTCACAGCCATTGGCGTCGGCGACCGTCACTTCATAATCTCCCGCGGCAAGCCCGGTTGCCGTCGAATCCGTTTGCCCCGCAATGCCCCAGCTGTAGGTGTAGGGGTAAGTGCCGCCAACTACGCCGAGGGTAGCCGTACCGTCATTGCCCACCGTACAGGTTTCATTGGTAAACCCGAGCAGTGAAGCCTGAAGCGGCGCCGGTTGCGTCAGCGCAAAGGAAGCCGACACCTGGCAGCCCGCATCGTCGGTCAGCGTGACATTATAGGAGCCTGCGCAAAGGAAATCTACCGTACTGGTATTTGCGGTATTGACCGGCCCAGGAGGCGGAATGCCGGGAATGCCCGTCCAGGCGAATGAATAGGAATTGGATAAACCACCAATGGTTCCGGCCTGCACCGATATGCTGCCATCGCAGATGCCGTTGCAGGAAATATCGTTTTCTGCCAGTGTAGTCAGTGTCAACTCTTTGGAGGCCTCCACCGTGATTTGGGTGCTGGCCATGCATCCGTTCCCATCGGTCACTTGCACCGTATACACCCCGTCCAGCAGCGAAGTCACCGTTGAGGTCGTACCTGTTTGCGTGGTGCCGCCTGCTACGCCCGGCCAGAAAAAGGTATAGGGCACGGGGTTGCCCGGGGTACCGCCGGAGGCGGAAATGCTGATCGAGCCATCTGCCACACCCGTACAGGTCGCATCGGTAATGTTGCCGGTCGTGATGGTGATGGCCGGGGTCTGCGGCAAGAAGGTGGGGCCTGTAGCCACACAACCGCTGATGGTATCGGTTACCGTCACGGAGTAAAGACCGGAGGTCACGCCGGAAATGGTCTGCGTCGTGGCGGAATTACTCCACTGAAAGAGGTATTGAGGGCCCGGGTTGACCACGATCACCGAGTCGAGCACGATGACGGCGGTGATGCTCCCCGTGCCGCCGTTGCACAGCGGCGCCACCTGTGTGAAGATGACGTTGAGGGCGGGACCTTCGTCGATAAATACCGTATCGATAAAATCAGGCGCCGTACCTGCATCGCTGACGGTCACCACATAGTTGCCTGTAGCCAGGTTGGAAGCCGTAAACGATCCGCCCTGGGTGTTGATAACGCCGGGTCCCTGAACGGGGCCGCCACCCGCCGCCTGCCAACTCACCTCATAAGGCGTCGTGCCTCCGGAAACGGTTATCGTGAATTCGCCGTCCGAGAATCCGGGGCAGGCAACAGGAGAAGTGGTGATGGAAACGTCGAGCAGGTTATCAGCCGCGCAAATTTCACCGTTATTGATAATGACATCGGTAAGCCCGGTGGGCGTGATCACCTCGACCACGAGCGGGTTGTCGGTGATATCCACGGGGCTGCACTCGCCGAGGTTGCCGATTATGTCGAAACAGAGGGAGAAAAACACCGATCCGTCGGGCAGGTTACTGCCTGCGGGGTTGAAATCGTTCCAGGCGAAAAGGATTTCCCCAGGGAAGGTGTTGAAGTTGCCGATACCCAAGCCTGCGAGGTTACTGTTGAAGTTCTGAATGCTCGTCAGGTCGATTACGGCGGGGTCGTAAAGAATGGTGAACTGGGACCCCAGAATGCCATTGAAATTCTCCACCGTGATATCCACACACACGTTCTCTCCGGGAAGGCCCGTGGCCGAACCCATATTGAAGACCACCGCCTGGCAAACCTGTACGTTCACCTGGGCCGTGGCGCCGCAGCTCTTGCCGTCTTCCACCGTTATTTGATAAACCCCCACGACCGGCGCTACGAAAGTGACCTGATCGCCATGCGTCGCAGGTCCGCTCGTCACCACCCCTTTCACTGTGGGATCAGAAACGAGTGAGATATCGATGGTATAGTTGCTGCCATTCCATTCGGGTAAGCCGCCGTTCAGCGTAAAAGAGCCCACACATCCGGTGTTGCCGCCGCCCTGTGCGATATTGGAGATGTCGATGGCATTGAGGTAGACCGACGCAAAGGCCGCATCCACATTGGCGTTCACACAGGGGCCGTTGTTCTCGTAGAGCGCCTGGAACAGCGTATCGGAAGGCGGGATCGGGATCACGGAAAGCGCGTCGAAGGTGATAGGCGCCCACCAGAACAGCGCCGGGGCGCCGCCATTGAAAATGTTGATCAGGTTGCCGTCGTTGAAAAACAGGATATTCCCTGCCAGATTGCCACCTGTGGCCACATAGAACAGATCGGCAGGCGGCGGGTTATCGACCAGGCAGGGGTCGGTACCGATGGTCGCCTTGTCGGGGCCGGAAATGGTGGGCAGGCAATTGTAAAAGGCGTAGCCTATGCCCGGAGCGGTCAGGGGATTGGGGTCGCCCGACAGGTCGCCGTCCCCGTTGTGAAGGATGAGCACTTCATCGCCCAGACACAGATACATCGTGTCCAGATCTATATCGTTGCTCTGGGCATTGGCAGGACCGATAGCCACCGTACCTGCGAAGTTCTGCTGGCCGGGGGGGCAGGCAAGAATGCCCTCCTGCCCTTCGGGAGCGCTTTTGGAAAGAATGGACAGGGGAACCTGCGCCAGGGCTGTCTGTGCGGTCCAACAGAAAGCCAGTGCAATAAGAAGAGCGTATTTTGTCATCATTCACTGAATTGTTGAGGAAGGAATTGCAATGCAAAAATAGAATTTGCCCATGGATATTTTGGATGGAGCGATTTTTTAATATATCAAACGACGCCTTTTGGCCGATATTGCGGCTTTCGATCAGACCTGTTCTCCTCTTATGATGACCTTCGCGACCCAATCGCTGCCAAAGGCATAGGGCAAAAATGCAAGGGATGACACGGGCTTGGTGATGATCAGGTCGGCCCGTTTGCCCTTTGCTATACCGCCGCACTCGGCCTCCAGCTCCAGGGCATAAGCTCCGTTGATCGTAGCGGCGTTGATAGCTTCTTCCGGCGTCATCCGGAGTTTGATACAAGCCAGCGACAAGACCAGCGGCATCGATCCGGAAGGCGAAGACCCCGGGTTGTAATCCGTCGCCAGCGCCACGGGTATACCCTCTTCGATCAGCCGCCGGGCGGGCGGGTAGTGGTCGTTGAGAAAAAACGGCGCTGAAGGCAACAGGGTGGCAATGGTCTTCCCTCCTTTCATGGCAGCGATATCGTCTTCAGCCACTACTTCCAGATGGTCGACAGAAACGGCGCCGCGCTTTACCGCAGCTTCAATGCCCCCCATCGCGTTGAACTGGTTGACGTGCACCTTCGGCTTCAGTCCGGCCCGGACACCCGCCTCCAGTATCCGGTCCATCTCCTCCACCGTGAAAGCTACTTTTTCGCAGAAAACGTCGATATACTCGGCCAGGCCTTCTCCAGCCACCAGCGGGATCATTTCTTCCACCAGCAGGCGGACGTACTCCCCGCGGCGCTCCCGGTATTCGAGCGGCACGGTGTGGGCGCCCAGGAAGGTGGCTTTTACCGGGGCTTTGGAAACCTCCTTCAGCCACCTGACAACGCGGAGCATTTTCAACTCCGCTTCCGTGTTCAGGCCGTAACCGCTTTTGATCTCGATGGCGCCGGTACCCTTTCCCTGCACTTCCATGAGCCGGTTCCAGGCTTGTTCGCGCAGCGCCTCCTCAGGGGTTTCCCGGAGCTTTTTGGCCGAATTCAGAATGCCGCCTCCCCTGCGGGCGATCTCTTCATAGCTGAGGCCCCTGATCCTGTCGGCGAACTCCTGCTCCCTGCTGCCCGCAAAAACCAGGTGGGTGTGCGAATCCACCCAGCAGGGCAGCACCAGGCCGCCTGCGGCATCGATCTCCACATCGGCCCGCTCCGGCGATTCACTGCCAGGGCCAAAAGCCTTGATCTTTCCATCGGCAACCAGAACGTAGCCCCCTTCGAGAACGGGAAGCGATCCCATTTCCACCCCCTTCAACAAAGGTCTGGGGGTCGTTTCCACCTGCGCGATTTGCCTGGCATTCCGAATGAGCAGCGTTTTCATATCCGCGGTTTAGGGACCAAGGTACCGTCTTTTCCAAAAACCTGTTTAACGAAGTCTGACACATTTTTCATACCTTGCACGCTTCAAATAATACGCAAAACAGAATATGGCGCGCATTCAAGCTGCAATCACCGGCATTCACGGCTACGTACCCGACTACGTGCTCACCAACGCCGAACTGGAAAAGATGGTCGACACCAACGACGAATGGATCGTGACGCGCACCGGAATCAAAGAGCGGCGCATCCTCAAGGAACCTGAAACGGGTTCCTCCCACCTCGGCGCAAAAGCCGTCGAAGGCTTGTTGAAGAAAACAAATACCGATCCCTCCGAAATCGACCTGGTCATCTGCTGCACAGCCACACCCGATATGATGTTTCCCGACACGGCCAACATCATCTGCGACAAGCTGAACATCCGCAATGCTTTTACCTTCGACCTGCATGCGGCCTGCTCCGGATTTATCTTTGCCCTGACCACTGCTGCACGCTATGTAGAATCCGGCTCCTGCAAAAAAGTCATCGTTGTCGGGGCCGATAAAATGAGCTCCATCACCGACTATACCGACCGCGCTACCTGCATACTTTTCGGCGACGGCTCCGGCGCCGTGCTCGTCGAACCCACGGAGGAGCCAATCGGCGTCATGGACTCCCTGCTGAAAAGCGACGGCGTAGGCGGTAAATACCTCTACCAGCGGGGCGGCGGATCCTTCCACCCTGCCACCCACGAAACCGTCGACAACAAAGAACACTTCCTCTTCCAGGATGGCCGCCCCGTCTTCAAAGCCGCCATCGAAGGCATGTCTTCCGTCGTAGGCCAGGTCATGGGGCGCAACGGCCTGGAGGCCGATGATATTGCATGGGTCGTACCCCACCAGGCCAACCTGCGCATCATCGAGCAGGTAGCCCGCTACGCCAAATTCCCCATGGAACGCGTCATGGTCAATATCCAAAAATACGGCAATACCACCACCGCAACCATACCGCTGTGCCTATGGGAATATGAAAAACAGCTAAAAAAAGGCGACAACCTGATCCTCACCGCCTTCGGCGGCGGATACACCTGGGGTGCGGTTTGGGTAAAATGGGCCTACGACCCCCGGTAAAATTCATCGGCTCTTTTTCCTATCTTTGCACCGCATTCTAAAAATCATTCAAAAAGACTGAAAATCATGGCTAGTACGGCAGAAATCAGAAACGGCCTCTGCATTGAATACAACAACGATATCTGGACGGTTGTCGAATTCCAGCATGTCAAACCAGGCAAGGGCAACGCCTTCGTCCGCACCAAGCTCAAAAGCCTCACCCACGGCAGGGTGGTGGAAAACACCTTCCCAGCAGGCCATAAAATCGACGTGGTGCGCGTTGAACGCCGCAACTTCCAATTCCTCTACAAAGATGAAATGGGCTACCATTTCATGAACAACGAAACTTTCGAGCAGATCACCATCGACGAGAAGCTCATCGACGCGCCGCAGTTCCTGCAGGAAGGCGCTCCCTGTGATGTGCTCTTCCATGCGGAAAAAGAAATTCCCCTGCAACTCGAAATGCCGCAAAATATCGTCGTGGAAGTCACCTATACCGAACCCGGCGTCAGAGGCGACACGGCGACCAACACGCTCAAGCCCGCCACCATCGAAACGGGCGCGGAGATCAGAGTCCCCCTCTTCGTCAATACCGGTGAAAAAATACGCGTAGATACCCGCACAGGCGAATATATCGAACGCGTCAAGGAATAACCGCCCCTTCCTAATTTCTTTAAAAACCCAGGTCATGAACTTCAAAGAGATACAGGAACTTATCAGGCTCATTCAAAAATCCAACCTGACAGAATTCAAGATCAAGGAAGGAGAATTCGAGCTTTCCATCCGGACGGAAAAATACCAGAGCGGCAAAGCGCCCCAGTACATCGCTCCCGCAGTTCAGCCAACCTTGCAGGTTGCTCCTGCCGCCTCTCCGGCCCCCGCCCCCGCGGCGCCCCTCGCGCCCGCAACCCAGGCGAAGGCTCCCGAGCAATCCCAGGAGGCTGAAAACCCCGCCCCCAGCGGCTCCGGCGAATATATCGCCATCAAATCACCCATGGTCGGCACCTTCTACCGCTCTCCTTCCCCCGACAAAGCTGCCTACGTCAAGGTCGGCGACATGGTCGAGAAAGGCGATGTGGTTTGCATCGTGGAGGCCATGAAGCTATTCAACGAAATTGAATCCGAATTCAGCGGCCGCATCGTCAAAGTAATGGTCGAAGACGCTCAACCCGTCGAATACGACCAGGTGCTCTACCTGATCGACCCGAAAGGCTAATAACCCGGTAACCATGTTTAACAAGATACTCATAGCCAACCGCGGTGAAATCGCGCTCCGGATCATCCGGACCTGCCGCGAAATGGGCATCAAAACCGTTGCCATCTACTCCACAGCCGACCGCGAAAGCCTCCACGTGCGCTTCGCCGACGAAGCCGTGTGCATCGGCCCGCCCACCTCTTCCGAGTCCTACCTCAGCGTGCCCCGCATCATGGCCGCCGCCGAGATCACCAACGCCGACGCCATCCACCCGGGCTACGGCTTCCTCGCTGAAAATGCCGACTTCGCAGAAGTCTGCGCCGAATATGGCATAAAATTTATCGGCCCCACTCCCGCACAGATCCGGAAAATGGGCGATAAAATTACAGCCAAAGAAACCATGCTCAAAGCCGGCGTGCCCTGTATCCCCGGCTCCGACGGCCTGCTCAAGGATATCAAGCACGGCAAAAAACTCGCCAAGGATATCGGCTACCCCGTCATTCTCAAAGCTACCGCCGGCGGCGGAGGCAAAGGGATGCGCGTGGTGTGGGAGGAGAAGGAATTCGAAAACGCCTGGGAAATCGCTCGCAAGGAAGCCAAAGCGTCCTTCGGCAACGACGGCATCTACATGGAAAAATACATCGAAGAGCCCCGGCATATCGAAATCCAGATCGCCGGCGACCAGGAAGGCCGCGTCTGCCACCTCTCCGAACGCGAATGCTCCATCCAGCGCCGCCACCAAAAGCTCCTCGAAGAAAGCCCCTCGCCCTTCATGACCGATGAACTGCGCGAGAAAATGGGCGCCGCAGCCATCAAAGCAGGCGAAGCCATCCACTACGAAGGCGTCGGTACCGTCGAATTCCTCGTCGACAAACACCGCAACTTCTACTTCATGGAAATGAATACCCGTATCCAGGTAGAACACTGCGTCACCGAGGAAGTCATCGACTACGACCTCATCAAGGAACAGATCAAGATCGCCGCGGGCGTGCCCATCTCCGGAAAAAGCTACTACCCTATCATGCACGCCATGGAGTGCCGCATCAACGCGGAAGACCCCTTCAACAACTTCCGCCCCAGCCCCGGCAAGATCACTTCCTTCCACAGCCCCAAAGGCCACGGCGTGCGCGTCGACACCCACGTCTACGCAGGCTACGTCATCCCGCCCTATTACGATTCCATGATCGCCAAACTCATCTGCCGGGCCCAAACCCGCGAAGAGTGCATCGCCAAAATGGAACGCGCCCTGGAAGAGTTTATCGTGGAAGGCGTCAAAACTACCGTGCCCTTCCACAAGCGACTCATGCGCGACGAGAACTTCCGCAAAGGTAATTTCCACACCGGCTTCCTCAATGACTTTAACATGGAGCCGGATAACAATCAATAACAGTTTTCGGTTTTCAGTTTTCAGTTTTCAGTTATACCATGCCTGAAACTGAAAACTGAAAACTAAAAACCGAAAACTCAATAATGTCCCACTACTTCCGCATCCTCCGCTTCGCACTACCCTACCGGCGGAAAATTTTCCTGTCCGTCCTCTTCAACATCCTTACCGTCTTCTTTTCGCTCGGGTCGATCACCATCCTCATCCCCGTGCTCAAAATACTGCTCCAGAATACCCCCGTTACGCAGGAGCCCCTGCCCTACCAGGGGCTCATCAACCTCAAGCCCTGGCTGGAAAGCTACCTCAACTACAACATCTCCCAGTGGAACGCCCAGTACGGACCCAGTAAAGTACTGCTATCCATACTCATCGTGGCAACTACTTTCTTTCTCCTCAAAAACCTCTTCCGCTACCTGGGCGCCATTTCCCTGACCTACATCAAAAACGGCGTGGAGAAAGACCTCCGCAATGTCATCCACCGGAAAATTCTGGAGTTGCCGCCGGCTTATTTTACCGAAAAAAGAAAAGGCGACATCGTGGCCCGCCTCACCACCGACGTGCTGGAAATACAATGGGCCCTCCTCAGCTCCATCCAGCGCATGATCCAGGACCCCCTCATGATCATCTCCACCATTCTCCTGCTCATTGTGCTGAGCCCCAAACTGACGCTTTTCGTCGCCATCCTCATCCCCATCACCGGATTTGTCATCACCTATATCGGCAAATCGCTCAAACGCCCCTCGGCCAAAGCCAAGGAAGAATCGGGCAAGCTGCTTTCCCATGTGGAAGAACACATCGGCGGCCTGCCCATTATCCAGTCATACGTGGCGGAGGAGCGCATCCAGCGCTCATTCGAAGAGACCAACCAGCGCTATTTCAATTTCATGAACCGCACGCTCTACCGGCGCGAACTCTCCTCGCCGGTCAGCGAAGTGCTCGGCTCCATGGCCATCATCGCCATCGTCTGGTTCGGCGCCAACCTCATTCTCCAATACAGCACCCTGCAGCCGGAGATCTTCATTACCTACATCGTCCTGTTCTACCAGATCATCAACCCCGCAAAATCCATCTCCACCGCCATCTACGACATCAACCGGGGGGAGGCCTCCGCCCAGCGCATCCTGGAAGTGCTCGACACGCCCAACCAACTGGCCGATGTGCCCGATGCGCAGCCCAAACCCTCTTTCGACCGGGAGATACG
>JBAQQB010000152.1:0-3677 GCA_049306275.1 Saprospiraceae bacterium
TTTGCGCATGAGGTTCTTCCTGTGCACGCACACGGTTTCCACGCTGATAAACAGGTGGGCGGCGATCTCCTTGTTGCTCCTGGCCTGCGAGATGAGCCGTAGTACCTGGATTTCGCGCCTGGTCAGGGAAGCTCTTTCCATAAAAGGCACACTGAAGGAAGTGGTTTCCGGCTGATCGGGAGCTTTTCTCTCCTTTCCCGGCCGCGAGTACCTGCGTCCTTTGAGCACCGTCCTGACGGCCTTTTCCAACTCAGCCAGGGGTTGCGATTTAAAGACAAAACCACTGGCGCCTCTGATCATCACGGCCTTGCGCAGGCGTTGGTTGTCATGGCGGCTGAAGACGATGGAAGGGAGGCGCATGTCGTTCTGCTGCAGATACTCCAGCACTTTAAGCCCGTCCAGTTCCTCCAGGCTGACATCGAGGATCAGCAGGTCAAACGGCTGTTTTTTTAAAAACGCAAGAACACTGTTACCATCCGCTGCTTCCATGATGGCCGCGCCGGCAGTTTCTGGCATCCGGCGAAGCACTGCCTTGATGCCTTCCCTGCTCACGACATGCTCGTCGGCGATCAGTATCTTATAATTAGCGCTTTGCACCATTTCACTTCTGTTTGCCAATGAAGGACTTCGACTCGAAGACCTCGTGTTTCCCGCCGCGGCTGATCGTGTAGGTAAAGCCGGGGTGGATGCTGTAGGCCCCGTAGTCTCCCGCAGCGCTCAAGGCCAGGTAACCAACCTGGAAATCCATGTAGTTCTTCTGTTTGGACACTATCCGCCTTACAGCCTCTTCACAGGCTTCCTGGGGCGATCTACCCTGCCGCATCAGCTCGACGATGAGGAAGGAGCCGGCCGATTTGATGACCGCCTCGCCCAGCCCGGAGGAGGTTGCCGCCCCCACCTCGCCATCCACATAGAGGCCGGCGCCGATGATGGGGGAGTCTCCTACCCTGCCCCTCATTTTGAAAGCCATGCCGCTGGTCGTGCAGGCGCCCGCCAGCGTTCCGCCGGCATCGAGGGCCAGCAGGCCGATGGTATCGTGCCGTTCGCGGTTGATCTCCGTTTTATAGACCGACTTTTTTTTCCATTCTTCCCAGGCCTTTTTCGCGTCGGCGGTGAGGAGGGTTTGGGTTTTAAAGCCCTTTTCCAGCGCAAATTGTCTGGCGCCTTCCCCCACGAGCAGCACGTGCGGCGTGTCTTCCATCACCTTACGCGCTACCGAGATCGGATGCATGATGTCTTCCATGCAGGCCACCCCGCCACAATTGCCCTGGGCATCCATGATGCAGGCGTCGAGGGTCACCTTGCCCTCCCGGTCCGGGTAGCCGCCGTAGCCTACGGAGGTGACGGCCGGGTCGGCTTCGATCACTTTTACACCCTGCTCGACCGCGTCGAGGCAGCTGCCGTTTTTCCCCAGCGTATTCAAAGCGGCCAGGTTGGCGGCGAGGCCAAAGTCCCAGGTCGAAAGCACTACGGGTTCTCTCTTTTGAGAACCGGCTTTATGACGCCGGGCAGGGGTAAAAGGTAACGCGGGGAGCACATTTTTCATCCCCATGAGCAGGGACAGGAGAAGAGTTTTCTGGAGAAATTTCCGGCGGTCGATCATATAGCTATTATAATAACGTGTGATCAAATTTCCAGGGCAAGGTGAAACGCTTGTTCAATGGCCCGTTTGGCGTCGAGTTCGGCGGCGGTATGCGCTCCGCCTATCAGATGGCATTTCAGTCCCTTGCTTTGCAGCGCCTGCACCAAATCCCGCTGGGGCTCCTGCCCGGCGCAGACGATAATATGGTCTGCTTCCAGCACCTGCTGTTTTCCTCCTGCCAGGATATGCAGTCCCTGATCGTCAATTTTCTCGTATTTCACCGAGGAGAGCATTTTGACGCCCAGGTGTTTGAGGCCAGCGCGGTGTATCCAGGCGGTTGTTTTGCCCAGCTTGCTGCCCGGTTTGCCGGGAGAGCGCTGGAGCAGGTAGATTTCCCTGCCGGAAGCCGGGGGCTGGGGCTGGGTCAGGGCTCCGCGCCTGGCGTATTCCGGGTCGATGCCCCATTCGGCCAGGTAGCCGGTTTCTCCCGAATGAGCCAGGAAGGTAGCTACGTCGACCCCGATACCGCCTGCCCCAATGATGACCGCTTTTTTCCCAACGGTCACTTTGCCCTGCAACACATCGGTGTACAGGCAGACTTTGGAGTGGCCGATGCCTGGAATTGGGGGCTTTCGGGGATGTACGCCCGCCGCCAGCACGATTTCGTCGAAACCGCCCTCCAGAAGCATTGCTGCTGTCGCGGAGGTATTCAGGAGCAGGTGCACGCCGGTGCGTTGCAATTCGTTTTCAAAATAACGGATGGTCTCCCCATATTCTTCCTTGCCCGGCACCTGTTTCGCCAGGTTGAACTGGCCTCCGGCAGCAGGGCTCGCCTCGTAGAGCCACACCTGGTGGCCCCTCTCTGCGGCGGTAGCGGAAAACGCCAGACCTGCTGGTCCGGCTCCCACGACTGCGATCTTTTTCGGAGAAAAAACGGGCTGGGGGTTCAGTTCCGTCTCGTGACAAGCTCTGGGGTTGACCAGGCAGGAGGCCACTTTTCTTTCGAAAACGTGGTCGAGGCAGGCTTGGTTGCAGGCGATACAGGTGTTGATGAGCTGCGATTTGTTTTCGCGCGCTTTTTTCACGAAATCCGGATCTGCCAGCAGGGGCCGCGCCATGGAAACCATGTCGGCGTCGCCAGCTGCCAGGATGCGCTCGGCCACCTCGGGCGCGTTGATGCGGTTGGTGGCGATGAGCGGAATGTTCACCACGCCTTTGAGCCTGCGGGTCACCCAGCTGAAAGCGCCCCGGGGCACCATGGTAGCGATGGTCGGCACCCGGGCTTCGTGCCATCCGATGCCGGTGTTGATGAGGTTGGCGCCATTTTTCTCCACCTCGCGGGCCAGGGCCTCGACTTCTTCCCAGGTGCTGCCCTCTTCGACCAGATCGAGCATCGAGAGGCGGAAGATGAGGATAAAATCCGGACCGGCGGCTGCGCGCACAGCCCTGAGTATTTCAAGTGGAAAGCGGATGCGGTTTTCGAAGCTGCCGCCCCAATCGTCAGTGCGGTGGTTGGTGCGTGGGGCGATGAACTGGTTGATCAGATAACCTTCCGAGCCCATGATCTCGACCCCGTCGTAACCGGCTTCCCGGGCCAGGGCCGCACAGCTGGCGAAATCGCGAATGGTATTGTGAATGCCCTTTTCCGTCAGCGGCCGGGGCTTGAAAGGCGTGATGGGCGAACGGACCGGTGAGGGCGCCACCGCAAATGGATGGTAGGCATAGCGACCCGTGTGGAGTATCTGCATGCAAATCTTCCCCCCTTCCCCATGCACGGCTTCCGCGATCTGCCGGTGGTGGCGCACTTCGCTGCCGGAAGTAAGCTTGCCGGAAAACGGCGACACCCATCCCGCCCGGTTGGGCGCAATGCCGCCGGTGACGATCAGCCCCACTCCGCCTCTGGCCCTTTCTGCGTAAAACGCCGCGAGTCTGCGGAAGCCATGCCGCCGCTCCTCCAATCCCGTGTGCATGGAACCCATGAGCACCCGGTTCGGCAAGGTGACGAAGCCCAAGTCGAGCGGCCTGAACAGGTTAGGGTATGCAGGATGGTCCATAAAAATTTCATATGTGTTCATAAAACAAGGTGGGCGGGCTG
>JBAQQB010000153.1:0-34075 GCA_049306275.1 Saprospiraceae bacterium
CGGCGATAAACGATTTTTTTTATTGAATAACAACAAGTTAGCAACCTTATATGAAACGATTATCCTTCCTCCTCCTCGTCGCCGCCATGGCCTTTGCGGCTTGTACCCCCAAGACAGGCGACCGTTCCCAAAGCTCAGCCGATGATTTCCGCAAAATGGCGCCCGCGCCGGGCCCCGCACCCAAGATCGAGCTGGGCTCCTACGAGCAATTTCAACTGGACAACGGCCTGAAGGTCATCGTCGTGGAAAACCATAAACTGCCCCGCGTTTCTTTCCAGCTGTTCGTCGACGCTCCCGAAGTGCACGAAGGCGAGCTCGCCGGCTTTATCGACATGGCGGGAAGCATGCTGACAAAAGGCACCAAAACGCGCACCAAAGCGCAGGTCGACGAAGCCGTCGACTTCATGGGCGCCAGCCTCAACTCCTCTGGCTCGGGCCTCTTCGGCTCCTGCTTGACCAAGCACACGGACGGCCTGCTCGACGTCATGGCCGATGTGCTCATGAACCCGGTGTTTCCGACCGATGAGTTCGAAAAGCTCAAAAAACAAACCCTTTCCGGGCTGGCTTTGTCCAAGAACGACCCCAACGCCATCGCAGGCAATGTAGAATCTGTGTTGAATTTTGGCGCTAAACACCCCTACGGCAATATCCAGTCGGAGGGCTCGACCGAAAAAATTACGGTCGATGTGTGCAAAGCCTATTACCAGACTTATTTCCGTCCCAACATTTCCTACCTCGTTGTGGTGGGCGATATCAAGCTCGACCAAGCCAAAACCCTGGCCCAGAAATACTTCGGCAACTGGGAGATGCGGCCCGTTCAGAAGCTGGAATACGAAACGCCCAAGCGCCCCGACCAGGCCCGCGTCGCTTTCGTCGACAAACCCGGCGCCGTGCAGTCCGTCATCCATGTAACCTATCCCATCGACCTCAAACCGGGCTCTCCCGACGCCATCGTTGCCAGCGTGATGAACACCGCATTGGGAGGCTATTTCGGCAGCCGCCTGATGAGCAACCTGCGCGAGGACAAGGCCTATACCTACGGCGCTCGTTCCAACCTCAATACAGATCCGCTTATCGGTTCTTTCCGCGCCTTCGCCAGTGTGCGCAACGAGGTGACCGACAGCGCCATGATCCAGTTTCTCTACGAGATCAACCGCCTTCGCACCGATAAAATGCCGGAAGATGAACTGGCCATGGTGAAAAACTACATGTCCGGCGGCTTCGCCCGCTCCCTCGAATCGCCCCAGACCGTGGCCCGCTTTGCCCTCAACACCGTGCGGTACAACCTGCCGAAGGACTATTACGCCACCTATCTGGAAAAACTTTCAGCCGTGACGGCCGACGATGTGATGGCAGCAGCTAAGAAATTCCTCCAGCCCGACCAGGCCTATCTGCTGATAGTGGGCAATAAACCCGCCGTGGCTGAGAAATTGCTCCCATTCGACAAAGACCAGAAAATAGAATACTTCGACCCCTTCGGCAACCTCCTGCCAGATGAGGGCATGAAACTGCCCGAAGGCCTGACCGCTGAACAGGTTATCGAAGACTACATCACCGCGGTTGGCGGCAAAGACGCCGTACAAAAGGTCAACTCCATCTCTACTGCCATGTCGGCCGACTCGCCCATGGGCAAACTGGAGATCACCACCGTAGTGCAGAAGCCCAATAAGTATCTGACCACTTTCGGCGTGAACGGCAATGTGATGCAAAAAATGGTGTTCAATGGCGAAAACGGCGGTATGGAAGCCATGGGCCAAAAAATGCCGATGGATGACGAAACCAAAACAGGCCTTCGCGAAGACGCGACTCCTTTCCTCGAAATGTACTACGCCGAGCGCGGCTTCAAAACCGTGCTGGCCGGCATAGAAATGGTGGAAGGCAAGAAGGCCTACCGCATCGATGTCGAATCGCCCAGCGGGCGCAAGAAGACCCAGTACTTCCTGACAGAGAACAGCCTCAAGCTGCGGGAAATGGAAGAGCAGTCCGGCCAAGGCCAAACGGTTACTGTGGTCACCGATTTCGCCGATTACAAAAAGGTGGAAGGCGTGATGATCCCGCACCAGATGACTATCACCGGCGCTATGCCCATGCCCCTGAAGATGACAGTGACCAATGCCGAGATCAATGGAACGATTGATCCGGCAGCGTTTGATATTCAGTAAACGCCGGATATTTCAGGTTTGCTCCGTAGCGAGGATTTTGAAAATCCTCGCTACGGAGCAAACCCTTATGCCTTTACCCCTGTCTTCTCCACCCACACATAGCTCCTTACACCAATACTGGAATGCCCGGCAGAAACTCCCGTCAGCGCAAAGCTTCCTTTGGGCTGCAGGTAGCTGTTGAAGGGAACTCCCCGGTGCAGTTTGTCATAAGTGTCGTAGCCGATCGCCTGCCGCTGATCCAGTGTGCTGAAGAGGCCGAAAGCCTTCACGACTTCCCGCCATTGCGGCTGTACAAGGCCTTCGAAAACCTTTGACTTTGAGCCGCTGCCATAGGCGAAAAAGCCGAAGCGTTTCCCCTCCAGCATTTCACCGTCATGAAGGTCTGACTCCAGTGTGCTCATCAGGGCAAGGAAGATGGAGCCGGTGTAGAGATTGCCCACCCGGCCGGAAGCCCGCTGTCCTTTTTCAATTTTTTCCTGGACATAGGCCTTGTATTCTTCTGTGAGGGAAACGCCCTTGAGGAATTGAGCGTAGGCTTGCTCCCATTCCTGCTCTGAGGCGAAACTATCGCGCTTGGGATATTCCAGTCCGTAAGGTTTGAGCCATTGCCTTGCCTGTTCGGTGCGCTCCATTTCGAGGTAGAAGATTTCGGGAAACATCCGCTTGGCCTGAAAGGCGTAGGGGAGGTGGAAGACCAGCCTCTCCCAGCGGTCGAGCATGGTATGCCCGTTGGAGACCAACCCCGTTGCATTGGCCTTGCGGCGGAAATCCTCCAGCGCTTGCCGCGTGCGCTCCTGATAGCAGGCATTGGAATAAGGTCCGTCGAATACCGGCGCATCTTTGTGCAGGAACAGGTAGTGGTCATTGTCGTCGAGCACGCCCCGGATCTCGAGTTCTTCCGGCAAGCGGGAGATGATGTCTTCGGGGTCCAGATGGCCCATGCCCGCCAGGCGCAGCACCTCTTCGATCAGTTCGATCTTGTCGACCGGCCGCACGGGCTTGTAGAAATCGTAAACGCCTTTGGTTGCGACCCCCCAAGCATCTTCGATCGCCAGCAGCCGGGGATTTTGGCATACCAGCGCTGCTACCGCCCCGGCCCCCTGGGTGTATTCGCCCGTAGAGCCGAGCTCGTAGCGCGCAATGTCCGTGCTGACCACGATACCAATGCGGCCGGCGCTGCCCCTGACCCAGTCGATTGTGTTCTCCAGAGCGTCGACTCCGCCGATACAGGCAAAAGTGAGGTCGGCTACATCGCAGTTCAGCCAGCAATCTCTGCCGAATTGGGCCTCGTATTTGGCCTGAAGCATCTCCAGCACATTGCTGGCTACGGGCTTGGCGCCGTCCCAGGCGCTTTCGGTGCCGATGTATATCCGGCCTATTTGGCTGGGATTTAAGTTGTTGCGATCAATTAACTGAACGACTGCGTTAGCGGCCAGGGTGGCGGCGTCTTCGTGAACGTCGGGTACTGCCATTTGGTGAAGCCCCAGGCCCTTGTTGAGCTTGGCATATTCCAGATCGCGCTTTTCCGCCAGATCGGCGAGTGGCAGGAAGAGCTTCGGCACGTTGAAGGCCAGATCATCAATGCCTGCGGGGAACGAAAAATTGCTTGCCATTGTTTGTTTGATTTTCCAGATGATAGTAAAATATAAGGGGAACCATAGGGCACATAGCGGTTCCCGGTCATATTTTGGATGGAATTATTTGGCAGGTAGAAAAATGGGGAAGTGTATTAACTTTACGCCCCTGAATAAGACAGCAAACATAAAAAAGAAAGAAGTGTTGAAGCTAAACCCAAAAAAAAATTACCCATCCAGGGTTTTTTGATATGAATTCAATCGTTTCCATTATTCAGCAAGGAGTTGTTCGGGCGTTCCTGGATCTATACCAAAAGGAATTGGCCGCCGGCCAGGTGCAAGTCCAGGCCACCCGAAAGGAATTCGAGGGCGATTATACAGTCGTAGTCTTCCCCTTGGTCAAACTGGCGGGCAAAAGACCCGACGAAGTAGCTCAGGATCTAGGCCAATACCTGGTCGAAAGGGTTGAGGAGTTCAGCGCTTTCAACGTCATCAAGGGCTTTTTGAACCTCTCTGTGTCGAATATCTTTTGGGCTGGCTTTTTGCGCGACATAGCAGAAGATGAGCGCTACGGCCAGCTCGTGCCCAACGGGCACAAGGTCATGGTGGAGTTTTGTTCGCCCAATACCAACAAACCGCTTCACCTGGGACACGTGCGCAACATCCTGCTTGGCTGGTCGATGTCGAAAATTTTCGAAGCGCTGGGAAATGAAGTGATCCGCGTGCAGGTGGTCAACGACCGCGGCATTGCCATTTGCAAGAGCATG
The DNA here is from genome assembly GCA_049306275.1 of Saprospiraceae bacterium. Lineage (GTDB taxonomy): Bacteria > Bacteroidota > Bacteroidia > Chitinophagales > Saprospiraceae > JADJTT01. The sequence continues at coordinate 4,504 of JBAQQB010000153.1, forward strand.
CTGGCCTGGGAGCAGTTTGGAAACGGCGCCACGCCTGCCTCCACAGGTATCAAGGGCGATCACCTGGTGGGCGGCTACTACGTCGAGTTCGAAAAGCGCTTCCAGCAGGAGTACCAGGTCTGGCAGCAGTCGGAAGAAGGCCGGCGCATTTTTAGTGAGAAAGCAGGGGAGGGGAAAGCCGAAAAAGCCTTTTTCAAGGATTTTCAAAACCAGTATTTTAACGAATACAGCGAACTGGGCAAGCAGGCGCGCAAAATGCTCCTCAATTGGGAGGCGGGCAAGCCAGAAACCGTCAGTCTCTGGAAGCAAATGAACGGCTGGGTCTACGAAGGCTTCGATGAAACCTTTGAACGCCTGGGCGTTGATTTCCACAAGTTGTATTACGAATCCCAAACCTACCTGCTGGGCAAAGACCTGATCGATAAGGGGCTGAAAGACGGCGTTTTTTACCGAAAACCCGACGGTTCGGTGTGGATCGACCTGACTGAGGCAGGACTCGACCACAAGGCCGTGCTGCGCAGCGATGGCACTTCGCTCTACATCACCCAGGATATCGGCACCGCCCACAAACGCTACGAAGAGTATGGCTTCGACAAGCTGGTCTACGTAGTGGCCGTGGAGCAGGATTACCACTTTCAGGTGTTGTTTGAAACCCTCAAACGGCTTCAGGAGCCCTATGCCCCCGGCTTATACCACCTCTCTTACGGCATGGTAGAACTGCCCGAAGGCAAGATGAAATCGCGCGAAGGCACCGTGGTCGACGCCGACGACCTCATCGCGGAGGTGATCGCAGAGGCTCGCGCCAACGCGAAGGAGAGGGGAGAGGTGGCCGATCTTCCCGCGGAACAGCAGGAGGAAATCATTCGCAAAGTGGGCCTCGCGGCGTTGAAGTTCCACATCATCAAAGTACAGCCCAAGAAGTGGATGACTTTCGATCCGAAAGAATCGGTCGATATGCAGGGCCAGACAGGTCCCTACGTGCAATACGCCTACGTGCGGATCAACGGTTTGGTACAGCGCGCGACAAAGGAAGGCATCGACCTGGCTCAGGCCGGCGCTTACCTGGATTTCCAGCCTGCCGAGCGGGAACTACTGCAGGCGCTCTACCAGTTTCCGGAAACCATCGCCCAGGCGGCGGCTGAATACGACCCCTCCACGGTGGCCAACTACTGCTACGCTTTGGCTAAATCCTACAACAAACTCTGGCACGAACTGCCGGTCTTCAACGCGAAAGACCCCCAGGCCAAAGCTTTTCGCCTGGTGCTGAGCCGCGCTACCGGGAATGTGCTTAAATTTGGCATGGAACTGCTGGGCATCGAAATGCCCCCCAAAATGTAACCCAACAACCCAACCACCCACATCATATGGAATCACTCAACTTTATTGAAGAGATCATAGAGGAAGACATTCGCAACGGAAAACACGCGGGCAGGGTGCACACCCGCTTTCCACCGGAGCCGAATGGCTATCTGCATATAGGCCACGCCAAGGCTATCGTCGTCAATTTTGAAACGGCGAAAAAATACGGAGGCATCACCAACCTTCGCTTCGACGATACCAACCCCGTGACGGAAGACACCGAATACGTCGATGCGATCAAGCGCGATATCCACTGGCTGGGCTACGATTGGGAAGACCGCGAGTACTATGCCTCAGACTATTTCCCCAACCTCTACGAATTTGCCGTGGACCTGGTGAAAAAAGGCCTGGCCTACGTCGACGATTCCACGCCTGAAGAGATCGCCGCTATGAAGGGCACGCCTACCCAGCCCGGCACGGACAGCCCCTACCGCTCGCGCAGCATCGACGAAAACCTCGACCTGCTGGAGCGCATGCGCAAGGGCGAATTCCCGGAAGGCTCGCGGGTGCTCCGCGCGCGCGTGGACATGAGCTCGCCCAACATGCATATGCGCGACCCCATTCTCTACCGCATCAAATACGCCCATCACCACCGTACGGGCGATGCCTGGTGCATATACCCCATGTACGACTTCGCCCACGGCCAAAGCGACTCGATCGAGGGGATCACCCATTCGCTCTGCTCGCTGGAGTTTCGCCATCACCGGGACCTGTACGACTGGTTTATTGAAAAGCTGGAGATTTTCCCCTCCCGTCAGATCGAGTTTGCGCGGATGAACGTGGCCTATATGATCACTAGCAAGCGCAAGCTGCTGCAACTGGTGAGAGACGGACTCGTCACCGGTTGGGACGATCCCCGCATGCCAACGCTATCCGGCATGCGCCGCAGGGGCTATCCGCCCGCCGCGATCCGCACTTTTTGCGACAAGGCCGGCGTGGCCCGCCGCGAAAATATCATCGAGTTCGAACTGCTCGAGAGCTGCGTGCGCGACGAACTCAACCGCAGCGCGCCCCGTATTATGGCCGTGCTCAACCCGCTCAAAGTCACGATCACCAACTATCCGGAGGGGCAGGCCGAGCAGATGGAGGTGGAGAACAACCCCGAAGACGAGCGCATGGGCAACCGCCTGATGCCCTTCTCACGGGAGTTATACATCGAGCGCGACGACTTCATGGAGGACCCGCCCAAGAAATACTTCCGCCTTGCTCCCGGCCAGGAGGTGCGCCTCAAGGCCGCCTACATCATCCGCTGCGACGAGGTGGTTAAGGATGCTTCCGGAGAAATCGCTGAACTGCGCTGTTCTTATTATCCCAACAGCCGCAGCGGCGCCGATACTTCGGGTTTGAAGGTCAAAGGTACCATCCACTGGGTTTCCGCGCCACACGCGCTGGAGGCCGAGGTGCGGCTTTACGACCGGCTTTTCACAGACCCGACGCCCGACCAGCACGAAGGCCATGACTTCAAGGAATTTTTTAACCGGGAGTCGCTGAGCGTGGTAGAAAAAGCCTGGGTCGAGCCCTCGCTTGCCAATGTACAGCCGATGGATCACTTCCAGTTCCTGCGCGTTGGCTATTTCTCCGTAGACCCTGAAAGCAAGCCCGGAAGGCTGCTCTTCAACCGAACGGTGACGCTGAAGGATTCCTGGGCCAAGGCGCAGCAGAAGCAGGATTAAACTCACCCCGGTTTAAACAAAAAGGGCGCGATGAGCGCCCTTTTTTATTTTTTCGTGGCGTATATTCGGGTTTTGAACAGGATTAAAATGATTTAAAATGGATAGACAGGATTGGAAAGCTCTTGTGATTACTTTTTTCTTTTGGGGAATGGTTGCAGGAATCCAGGGTCAAACACCTGTGTCCGTCGCCGATCTAACCCTCAAGATCGGCCCCAAATCTGAAGAAATGCTTTTTTACGCATTTGCCGCCGGCGATAAGATTTTTCTCACGGTGAGGATGGAAGAGGGAAAGAACATCAAGGAAGTAGAGGTGACGGAATATCCGGGCAATTTGAAGTTCAAAGACTACGAGGTGGAAGCCATTGCGGGCAAGGTGATCGATATGCCGCGCAAGGGCGTGCTGCAATTCCGTTTTGCCAATACGGACGCCGTAAAAGGCAGGGTATTGAAAGTGGTCATCCACCGCGTTCCCCTCAAAGCTGAGCCTACTCCTTTCAACACTGCCGTCCGGCTGGTGGAAGTCTTCGACACCTCATGGGTGACCGTCACCAAGGAGATCGACAGGGGCGGGAAGACCTGGGAGGCGGAGAAGACGCGCAAGGTGCTGGCTTCTGCCGATACCAGCCTCACCCAGGTACTCAACCGCACCGAGCGCGTGCATTCGCTAACCAAAATACAAGCCAGCAATCGCTCGGAGGTCTGCTTCGAATTGCCGGCGAACAGGAAAGACCCCTATCTGGAGTCGGAGGTGGTGTCCTGGGCTTACACCATTACGGTGGGCGATGCCGGTCAAAAGTGGTTTCAGGAGGCCAACGTAAAGGCTGCCGCCAAAACGGTGACCAGCGCGGCCATGAAAATCGGCGTGATGTCGACCGGCTACGGCGCCCTGGCCATGCTGGCCATCGAAGGCGTGTCGATGTTCACCACGCCCCCTTCCGGCGAGAACGTGATCTACGAGACCTATATGCTGACCGGCGATGACAAAAAGGTGCTCGACGCGGGCAACTCCGTAGCCTCCTCCAAGCGCATCACCGACTACCGGCAGGGCAGCTACTGCATCATCCTCGAAAACGACAACTACATGGACGGCATCAACGTCGACCTGACAGTCGTGGCGGTCGTGGTGACCAAAACCTACAAAGACGAAGTCTACACCGTCACCGAAACCGGGGCAAGAAAAGAGAAGGTAACCGTGCAAGAGGCGCGTGTGACAGTGAAGAAAGTGCCGCTGATGATAGACTAAACGATCAACGTTCAACGTGTATTCTCCTAAGTCCCTCTCTCCGCGTCAGCGCGGGCAGTTTGTTGTTTTCGATGAAATACCTGACAGCTTCAGGATCGGTTTTGGAGTATTCCCGCAGGGCCCAGCCTGCGCCTTTTTGTACGAAAAACTCCCGTGAACCGGCCCGGCGGAGGATGTAGCGGAACAGGAGGGCCGCGTCGGTATCTTTTTTGTATTTGAGTTGGAAGAGAATGGCGGTGCGCTGCAGCCAGATATCGTCGCTTCCGATCCAGCGGTCGGGGAAAACGGGGACCAGACTTGGGTATCTTTTCAGGTGCGCCCCCACCATTTTCGCGGCGATCCAGTCGACGGTGTCCCACCAGGATTTGGTGGTGATGAGTTCTTCCAGAAAGTGGACAAAGTTTTCAGGCTGCTTGTTGATGCTGCGCTGTATGAGTTCGAGTCCGAAAAATTGCATTTCCCGGTGTTCGTCGTCGTAGCAAAGCCGGACGAGCGTTTTGAGGTCCTCGCCTTGCGGGATGCCGTTTTCGGCGATGACCTCTTTAGCCAGGGCCATCCATTCCGGGGCTTTGAGTCCGAAAAAGGGGAATTGGTTGCGCATGTATTTCATCTGGAAAAAGGCTACCTCGGGGCGGCCTTTCTCCAGGAAAAGATCTTGGACGGTTTTAAAATATTCCTTCATAACCTTAAATTTCGGGAGTTACTTTTGATTCTCAAGCTGTCTTTGTGAAAAAGTTGTAAATTTGGAGCGCTATTGACAAGCTTAATCTCTTTCCTTATGAACAAAATATCTACAATTAAAACGACTGCCCTTTTCCTGATGATCATGGGCTGGTCTTTCTCCTCCTTCTCCCAGGAGTACCGCACGATTACCGGCGTCAACAACAACCTGCAAAACCCTACGTGGGGTTCTGTTGGAATGAATTTACAACAAGTCACGACCAACGGTTTCGCCGATGGGGTTTATTTGCCCGGCGGCGCCAACCGTCCCAACCCCCGGCAGATATCCAATATGCTGTTCATGCAGAACCAGGTGGTCGATGACCTGAGCAAGCGCACTGCTTTCAACTGGGCCTGGGGGCAATTGATTGATCACGACCTTTCCCTGGTAAGGGATCACCCTGCGGAAACGCTGCCGGTTGTGGTTCCCATCGGCGATGCCTATTTTGATCCCTACGCAACGGGGCTTGCCGTTATTCCCGTGCCAAGGTCGCAGTACGACCCCTCCTCAGGGACAGGGCCAGGCAACCCGCGCCAATATCCCAATGATATTACTGCATACATCGATGCCTCCTTTGTTTATGGATCTGAAGCCCAGTGGGCTTCCTGGCTTCGGACCTTTGAAGGTGGCAAACTGAAGACTTCAGCGGGCAATATGTTGCCCTTTAACACTACAAGCGGCGAATATGATGCACCTCTCGACCCCAATGCGCCGCACCTTGATTTTCCCCTGCCATTTCCACCCAATCCCAAGCTCTTTGTGGGAGGCGATTTCCGCACCAATGAGAACCCCATCCTGACCGTTATGCACACCCTGTTTGTCAGGGAACACAACCTCATCTGTGATGAGTTGGCCGCCCAGCACCCCAACTGGACAGATCACCAGTTGTACCACCAGGCTCGCAAGATTTTGGGCGCCAAGGTCCAGGCCATTCATTATGAGGAATGGCTGCCATCGCTGGGCATTATTCTCGATCCTTATCAGGGCTACAACCCGGCTGTCAACCCCCAGGTTTTTAACGAATTCTCCGCCGCAGCCTACCGCATGGGGCACACCATGCTGACGGGAATAATGCCTCGTCTTGACGAGAACATGAATACCATTCCCGAAGGCGACCTCATGCTGCGCCATGCCTTTTTCAATATTGATGCGGTGCGCCTGATCGGCATTGAACCCTATCTGCGGGGCTTCTCCGAACTACAAAACCAGGGCGTCGATTGTAAGGTGGTCGATGATGTGCGGCACTTCCTGTTCGGCGGCGCCGGTAGCATCGGCCGCGACCTGGTCGCCGTCAATATCCAGCGCGGCCGCGAGCGCGGTCTGGCGGATTACAACACCATTCGCGCCGACTTTGGCCTCGATCCCGTCGCCAGCTTTTATGAAATTACCGCCGATCCGCTGATGGCTCTTTCACTCCAGGATGTTTACGGCAACGTCAACGACATGGATCTCTGGGTGGGCCTGCTGGCGGAAGACCACATGGAAGACGCGGTTTTCGGGCCTTCCATGACCGCTATTCTCAAAGCCCAGTTCGAAGCCCTTCGCGATGGCGACCGCTTTTACTACGAAAACGACCCCTGGCTGACGCCTGAGGAAAAAGAACAGATCCGCAATACCCGCTTCGCTGATATCGTGCGCAGGAATACCAGCTTTTCTGCGGTGCAGGATGACATTTTCTTCATGCCGGAGATCAATACTGCCACTACGGAGCGCATCAAATACCCCACTGTTGGCTTGAATGTGGGGCCTAATCCCACGCGCGGCGAGTGCACCGCCACCCTCACGGTTGCTGAGAATACCCCGGTTACCCTGCAACTGGTCGACATGCGCGGGGTCGTGCTCTGGGAACAAAAACAGGAACTGTTCGCCGGCGACAATACCGTGCAGCTCAACCTCGACAGCCGTTTCCCCTCCGCCCAGTATTACTTCCTGGTCAAGACGGGATATCATACGGCGAATTATAAAATCTTGCTGAAGCTGAATTAAAAAATTCTTAAAACACCCCGCGCCTTTGGCGCGGGGTGTTTTGTATAAATTTTGTAGCTTAAGGCTGCCTTTTAACAAGGCAGCCTTAAGCATTTTATGACCAACAAGCAAAAAACATGGAAGGCTTCAAGACCATCATCGAACCGTTCAAGATCAAAATGGTGGAACCCATCGCGATCACGACTTATTCGCAGCGAAAGAATTACCTCGAATCTGCTCACTACAACCCTTTTTTGCTCAACTCCGACCAGGTGATGATCGACCTGCTCACCGATAGCGGCACCTCTGCCATGAGCTCTGAGCAGTGGGCGGGGATGATGCGCGGCGACGAATCGTATGCCGGCGCCCGCAGCTGGCGGCGCATGAAAGAAACTATCCACGAGCTCACGGGCTATCCCTACCTGCTGCCTACGCACCAGGGCCGGGCGGCGGAGCGCATTCTCTATTCCTACCTTGGGGGCAAAGGTAAAACCTTCATCAGCAATACCCATTTCGACACCACCCGCGCCAATATCGAATTCTCCGGAGCGGATGCCATCGATATTCCCATTCCCGAAGGCACCATACCCGCGCTGGAACATCCTTTTAAAGGGAATATGGATACCGGCAAACTGGAGGCGCTGATACAGGAAAAAGGCGCGCAAAATATCGGCGCCGTGATCCTCACCGTCACTAACAACAGTGGCGGCGGGCAGCCGGTCAGCATGCAGAATGCCCGCGATATTTCCTCCATTTGCCAAAAGCACAACGTCCTTTTCATCCTCGACTGCTGCCGCATCGCCGAGAATGCCTTTTTCATCAAGCACCGGGAAGCGGGGTACGAGCATTTCGATTACAAGACCATCGCTCAGGAAATGTTCAACCTGGCCGATGGCGCCATTATGAGCGCTAAAAAGGACGGTCTGGTGAACATGGGCGGCTTCCTGGCCCTGCGCCATAAAGAAGTGGCCGACGCCTGCCAGAACCTGCTCATCATCACCGAGGGCTATACTACCTATGGCGGCCTTTCCGGTCGCGATATGGAGGCCATCGCCATCGGCCTGGAGGAGGTATTTGAGCCCGATTACCTGCTCTACCGCATCAAAAGCACCGGCTTCCTCGGCGACCACCTTACCTCGCTTGGCATCCCCATCATTCGTCCCGTAGGCGGCCATGCGGTGTATGTAGACGCAAAGGCCCTTTATCCCCACATTCCCCCCCAGGAATACCCCGGGCAGGCCCTCGTCTGCGAGCTCTACCTCAAAGGCGGCATCCGCTCCGTAGAGATCGGCTCCGTGATGTTCGGGAAATACGATGAAGCAGGCAAACTGATTCCCGCCGCCATGGAACTGGTGCGCCTGGCCATCCCGCGCAGGGTCTATACCCAGAGCCACATGGAGTTCATTACCGAAGTATTCGAAAAGCTATTGCCAGATAAGGAGAATGCCCGAGGGTTTGAGATCGTTCAGGAGCCGAAGTTTTTGCGGCACTTTACCGCGCATTTCCGAAGGCTATGATTAATAAATAAAATCCAACTCCTGCAGATACTTCCCATGCACCCAGCCGCGGGCCTCGGCTTTAGCGGGGTGATTGACGACCTGGACGTACCTCCAGACGTCGAAGGAATTGAGGATTTCTACCCGGGTATTTTCTTTCAGCGGGCCGAAGTCGAGGGTGGGATAGCTGGAGCCGGGGCCGGAGCGGATATTGAGATCGGTGGTCGTCTCAAACAGGCGGCTGGTATCGTCGAAGCGGCCGAGCACCTTGGAGCGGAAGCTCATCATGGGGAAGGCAGGTCCGGGGTCGACTTTGCGGTAAGGGGAGACATCGTCGTGCCCCAGTACATCGACAAGGTTGTAGTAGTCGATGATGGTTAGGGCGGCTTCAACGGCGGCGGAGATCTGTTCTTTGGTGAAAATATGCCACCCCGCTGTTTTGTCTTCCAATTTATGGGTGGCTTCCATGACTTCGTCGTTGTGGTAAATGCCGCCAAACCAGGCCCGCCACTGGTCGTTGGTGTGGCGGACCAGCTTGCCGGCGTTTTCCAGTTCGATGCCGATGGCGTAGTTGTTCATGCCCACCATGTTGTTCCATTCGCTGATGCCTGCATGCCAGGCTTTCTGGTTGAAAGGCACGAGTTGGGTCACCTTGCCCGTGCGGGAAATGACCAGATGCGCCGAGGCCTTGCTCCGCGGGTTCTTGAACCAGTTGATCGCATTTTCCGCCGAAGGCGTAGCGGTATAGTGCATGATCAGGTATTTTGGCTCGATGATCTCCCCCTTGTTGTTGGTGGCTTCAAAGGGAACCTTGGTATTATCATCGTTGAACAGGCGGTGGTTTTTGATCTTCATCAGAATAGAAGTTTGATGCAAATTATAAAATCCCCCCGATATCCTGATGATTCGTAAGGAATCCTCATTACCTTAATATAAAAATTTCTTATAATACTTTTCGCGGCCGCAGGCCGCGAAAAGTATTATAAACAAAGGGGGGCGGGCGCAGCCCGCCCCCCTTTGTTTATGAGGTAATCTAAGTTATTACGCTTACCAAAAAAATGAGCGTCTGGTACCAGACGCTCACGGTGTGGTTTTGAATAAAGGAGAATTTGACGAGCGTAGGGAAGAGGTCTAGATAGCTCTGAGCGCCTTGACCAGATAGGTGAGCACGAAGGGAAGCGCTACCCAAAACCATTCGGACATGTACATAAGCATGCCGGTCATGATAATGGTAGAGGCAAAAAAGATGATCCAATCCATCGTAGTGGACTTATTCGCTGTTTCCATGTCGCTGAAGTTTTGCTTGCAAAGATATAAGTTTTCACAAAAAAATCTACCCTTCACTCTTCGCCCTTCAACCTTCACTTTTTTCCCGATAAATCCCTATTTTTGCACCGCCAAAAAAACAACTGACTGTATGGGACGCGCATTTGAATATCGCAAGGAGCGCAAGATGAGGCGCTGGTCGAGCATGGCCAAGGCATTTACCCGCATCGGCCGTGAAATTTCCATGGCTGTGAAAGAGGGCGGCCCTGATCCCAATTACAACCCCCGCCTGCGCATAGCCGTTCAGAACGCCAAGCTGGCCAACATGCCCAAGGCCAACGTGGAGAACGCGATCAAGAAAGCCACGTCCAAAGATTCCGAAAACTATACGGAAATCGTTTACGAAGGCTACGCGCCCCACGGCGTCGCCGTGCTGGTCGAAACCGCCACCGACAATACCAACCGCACCGTCGCCAACATCCGCCACGCTTTCTCCAAATACGGCGGTTCGCTCGGCACCTCGGGCTCCCTGGAGTTTGTCTTCACCCGCAAAGGCGTTTTCAAGGTCAAATCCGAGGGCCTCAATCTGGAAGAACTGGAGCTGGAACTGATCGACTTCGGCCTGGACGACATGAAGCAGGAAGAAGACGCCGTGCTGCTATACTGCCCCTTCAAGGATTTCGGCGCGCTCCAAAAAGCGCTAGAGGAGCACGGCATCGAAGTGCAGAGCGCCGAACTGGTGCGCCTGCCCAACCACACCAAATCGCTCAACGACGATCAGGTGGAAGACGTGATCAAACTCATCGAGAAACTCGAAGAAGACGATGATGTGATCAACGTTTTTCACAATATGGAAGAATAATTTTTTTGAGTTTTTAAGTTTTTGAGGTTATAAGTTTTTCAAAAACTTATAACCTCAAAAACTTAAAAACTACATCCATTCCCCCCCGGTTACTTCCCTCAACTCCTCCGGCTTCACCCCGATCAGAAGTCCTCTTTTCCCTGCGTTGATGAAGATCTTGTCCCAGTTTTGTGCCGATGCATGGATGTAGACGGGGTAGTGTTTTTTCATGCCCAGCGGCGAGCACCCGCCGCGGATGTAGCCCGTCAGTCCGAGCAGTTCTTTCATGTGCACCAGCGCTACCTTTTTGTTACCGCTGGCCTTGGCGATGAGCTTGTAGTCCAGCTCGGTATCGCCGGGTATTACGGCCACCAGCACGCTGGTCTTATCGCCCCTGGCCACCAGGGTTTTGAACACCTGCGCCACCGGCAGACCAAGGTCTGACGCTATTTTCTGCACACTTAAATCCTCTACGTCGTAAGTGTACTCAACCGGCTCATAGCCAACGCCCTGAGCTTCCAACAATCTAATTGCATTCGTTTTCGACATAAAAAAATATGTGATTCAATTATCGGAGAAGGGCGAGCCTTCACCCTACTTAATCACCCTTCACCCTTCGCTCAAAAATATTACCTTTACACCACACAAACCCCTGATGCGATGTCAAATGTACTGATTACCGGGGCAAATGGCAACCTCGGGCGCGCGGTTGCCGAGCGCCTGTACAAGGATGGCTACAAAATGGCGGCCTCTATCGAGCCTGGCAGCGAGGTGCCCGACGACTGGGCGGAACTGGATATCACTCCCTGTGAGGTCGACCTGATGAGCGCGACTTCCGCCAGAAATTTTGTCAATTCTGCAATTGAAAAAATGAACGGCCGTATCACCGCCGGCGTGCTGCTGGTAGGCGGCTTTTCGATGGACTCTGTGAGCTCCGCCTCGATTCCCGATATGGAAAAGATGTTCCGCCTCAACTTTCTGACGGCCTACAACGTCTTGCAACCGCTCCTGGAGCATTTCGATTCCTCGCTGCTTGGCGGCCGGTTTGTGCTGGTGGGCGCCAGACCAGCTATTGAACCCCATTCTGCTGTGCATACTTTCTCTTACTCCCTCAGCAAATCGCTGATCTTCCGCCTGGCGGAGATCGTTAATGAGTATGGAAAAGGGAAAAACATCACGGCTTCGGTCATTGTGCCCAGCATCATGGACACGCCGGTCAACCGCATCTCCATGCCCAAGGCGGATTTCGATACCTGGGTACCTACGGCGGCGGTCGCAGAATCTGTTGCCTACTTACTGTCGGAAGCGGGCAGCAACCTGCGCGAGACGGTATTGAAGATCTACAACAACGCCTGAAGCGGTTTCTACTCTTTCGCCCATTTGTAGATATCCTTGAGCAAGAGGGTATCTCTATTCTCCCACGGTATTTTCAAATGGTTTTTCTTTTCCTTCCCAATAAAAAACCATCTCATGCACCCAATCAACCATTACTTCCTTTTACTCCTCCAACTTTTTCTCACCATTCAAATTAATTCACAAAACCAAATAGCCGCCGTGGAAACCGCCATCCCCGCCTTCATCGGCTATGCCGAAAAGGGCGGCGACGGCTGGATGAAGCTCCAAAAAATCGCCTCCCTCGCCGAGTACCAGCGCTATTTCGGCGGACCAGCATGGGAGGAGAACCTCGAGGTGACGATCAAACAGGCAAAAGGCGATGTGCAGGTGAGCGCCGGGTTCAGCGGAGAGCGGTCCAGGCACAACCTGTATTACAGCATCCAGGCCTATTTCGCCAATGGAGGCGGCCCTTGTTACATCGTGCCCGTGGCGGGGTACCTGACCGGCGGTAAAGAACTTTCCGCACAGTTATTCATCAAGGGGATAGAAGCCCTGGATCGTCGCGACGAGCCCACGCTGATAGTCATCCCCGAAGCCCATAACCTGCCTGACAACAACCGCATCCGAGAGTGCTACGATGCGGCGCTGGCGCAATGCGCCAGCCGCCGCGACCGATTCGCGATCATTGACGGAGGGGCGGATGCCGTGGGCAGCGCCAACCTGTCATTCGGCGCTGCGTATGTGCCCAACCTCATCACCAGCATTCAGATATCCTGGGACAAGCGGACTTCCGTAGTCTGGCAATTGCCCGCCGGCAACCAGCAATCCAATATGGGCGAACTGGCGGGGAAGGACAGAAACCTCCACGCGCAGGCGATGGGGGCCTTGGAGCAAATCCTGGTCGTGCTGCCGCCCTCCCCGCTGGTGGCGGGCGTTTACGTGGCGACCGACCAAACGCGGGGCGTCTGGAAAGCGCCTGCCAACGTTGCCCTGAACCTGGTCACACAGCCGGTCGTTTCCATCAGCCAATCACAGCAGGAAGCGCTCAACCTCGATCCGGCCACCGGCAAATCCGTCAATGTGATCCGGGCCTTTCCCGGCAAAGGTACACTGGTCTGGGGCGCCCGCACCCTCGCCGGCAACGACAACGAATGGCGCTACGTACCCGTGCGCCGCCTGGCTATCATGCTGGAAGAATCCATTTCCAAAGGTACCCAATGGGCCGTCTTCGAACCCAACGACGAGCCCTTGTGGACCCAGCTACGCGCTTCGGTGGAGAACTTTTTGATGGTCCAATGGCGGCATGGCGCCCTGCAAGGCGCTAAACCGGAGCAGGCATTTTTTGTCCGCACCGGCCTGGGCTACACCATGACCGCTCAGGATATCCTCGACGGGAAACTCATCATCGAAGTGGGCTTCGCCCCATTGAAATCCGCTGAGTTTGTGGTTTTAAGCATAGTTCACAAAATGAATTAACTCTCCACTCTCCTCCCCATCTCCTGCGCAATATACGAAGCCACATGATTGGCATATGAGTTCATCCCAAACCCCGCATCATACCCCAGCTCTTTGGCCAGCTCATGCGTGATGCGCGGGCCCCCGCAGATGAGGATGACCCGGTGGCGCAGCCCTTCGGCCTCCAGCATCTCCACCAGCTCGGTGAGGTTTTTGATGTGGACGTCTTTTTGGGTGACGGTCTGCGAAACCAGCAGCGCATCGGCGTTCAGCTCAATGGCTTTGGCGATGAAATCCTCGTTGGCGACCTGGCTGCCGAGGTTCCAGGCTTCGAACATCTCGTAGCGCTCCAGGCCGTAGTGCCCGGCGTAGCCCTTCATGTTCATGATGGCGTCGATGCCCACCGTGTGCGCGTCGGTGCCGGTGCTGGCCCCGATCACCCGTATCTTGCGGCCGATGTGGGCCTTGATGTAGGCGTCGGCCTCGTGCATATCCCACACCGCCGCCTCGACCTTGGGCACGCGGATGGCGGTGTAGTCGACACCATGCGCACAGGAGCCGTAACAGTTGAAGAAGGTGAAGCCTTCGGTCAGCTCTTTATAATAGGCCACTTGCGGGTTTTCCAGGCCCATTTTCCGAAGGAGTATCTTCGCCGCCTCGATTGCTTCGTCGTTGCAGGGCACGGGCAGGGTGAAGCTGAGCTGTACCTTGCCGTCGTTCATGGTGTCGCCGTAGGGCTTGATCTTTTTGAGGTCGAGGTTTCTGTCGAAGTCGTGTTTCTCGGTAGAATACATGCCGCTGCTCATATTGCCGTGCCGTTTTTCATGAGGTCGATAAATGGGTTGAAGTAATGGCGGCCCTTGGGCACGACGCCCGGGAGCCCTTTGCCGCCCGTCCGCGAGCGCTTCACGGCGGCGAACAGGCCTTTTTCGAGGGCGTCGAACAGGCCTTGCCGCTCGATCTGGTTCAGCAACTCATGCGCTTCGGCCAGCACCTTCTGCGCCCGCTGCTGGATGATGCCGCCTGGCTTGAACTCCACCTCCTCGCCGATGCTTCGCATGTTGTTGAAGATGTATTTCGCGTTTTCGATGGAGAGATATCGGTCGGACATAAAGGGCGTGTGCACGGCCTCGGTGAGCATGCCCAGCAGTTGTATGCCCTGGCCGGTCCAGATGGAAATGGCGTTGAACAGGGCGTCCTGCACATGCCCGCGGAAGATGTTGCCAGTCATGAATTTGGTCGGGGGCATGTACTTCAGCGGGGCTTTGGGGAAGATCTCGCGCGCCATCTGGGCCTGCGCCAGTTCGTAGAGGAAGCCGTTCTCCAGCTCGGGGTCCATTTCAAAGGCGTGCCCCAGCCCCATCTGTTCTTCCGGGATGCCCGCCAGGAGGGCGAGCTGTTCGTTGATCAGCTGGGAGGCCAGCACGGTGTGGGCTTCTTCGAAAGCGTCGGCGGTGGTGAGGTAGTTGTCTTCTCCTGTGTTGATGATCACGCCCGCAAAGCCGTTGATGACGCGCGAGAAATACTGGTCGACCAGCGTGCGCTGCATGTTGATGTCGCGGAAGAGGATGCCGTAGAGCGCGTCGTTGAGCATCATGTCGAGGCCTTCCAGGGCGCCCATGGCGGCGATTTCGGGCATGCACAGGCCGGAGCAGTAATTGCACAGCCTGACATAGCGTCCCGCCTCCTCGCCCGCCTCGTCGAGCGCCTTGCGCATGATGCGGAAGTTCTCCTGCGTGGCGTAGGTGCCCCCGAAGCCTTCGGTGGTGGCGCCGTAGGGCACGTAGTCGAGCAGGCTCTGCCCCGTGGTGCGGATTACGGCGATGACGTCGGCGCCCTGCCGCACGGCGGCCCGGGCCTGCACCACGTCTTCGTAAATGTTGCCGGTGGCGACGATGACGTAGAGGTAGGGCCTGCTGCCTTCTCCCACATTGGCGATGAAATCCTCCCGCCGCTTGCGCCTTTCGCGGATGCGGCCGATGGCGGCCTGGACGTATGGCGCCAGCGCCTTTTCGGCAGCGCTTTTGGGGTGAGGGCGTACCCGCGTCAGGTCGAGCTTTCCGGCATTGACTTGCTGTGCGATTTCCTGGGGCGAAAGTCCGGTTTCCAGCAGGGCGTTGCCCAGGTAGAAGAGCACGCCCTGGCTCAGCGCGTTTCTTTCCCTGAGCGAATCGGTCACCACATTGGGCAGCGGCACGTCGTTTTCGTTCACCCCGTCTATGCCCAGCAGGCGGCACAGGGTGCGCTCCACCGCGATGGTGGTGTACCCTTCCGCGAATTGCTGTACGCCGCCGGCTATGCGGGCCGCTACCCGCTTGGTTTCTTTGATTTTTTCGAAGTCAAGGCCTAGTTTGGACATATTGAAAAATATTTTTTCGCTTTCTCAATTAGTTCCGCATCAATCCCGATGATCTCCGCGATGCGGAAGGCTTCGGAGGCGCCGCCGGCCTGCTCCGCTTCCACCAGGCTGTAATCCATCAACTCGTTGAGCTGCTCAAAGCGGATGCGGCCCTCGATCTGATCGGTCTTCAATCCCTTGATCCTCAGCTTTCTGCAGGGGCTTTCGATTCCTGTGTAGTGGGTGGTGACCACCGCCCGCACGCCTTTCTCCTGCAGGATGTCGAGGGTGGCCTGCACGATGGCCTGGCCTTCGCCGGGACTGGTGGTGCGCGCCAGCTCGTCGATCAGGGCCAGGATGGATTTGCCCTGCCTGACTGCCGCGATGATCCGGCCCAGCCTGGTCATTTCCCAAGCGAAGGAAGACAGGCCGTTCCATTCCGCCTGGTTCTCGGTCTGGCTCAACATGACCTCCTCCACGGGCGCGATCGCGGCCGCGCGGGCGGGCACGAAGAAGCCGGTCTGGAAGAGGCATTGCGCCAGGTAGAGGGTTTTCAGCAACACTGTCTTGCCGCCCATGTTGGCTCCGGTCACCAGCACCGGCGCTTCCTGCAGGGCGATGTCGACTGGCTGGTAGCGTTTGTTTTCTTTTTCGAGAAATGCCTTCACGGCGGGGTTGAACAGGCCTTCGTAGCGGGTTTCCCTTCGGGAAATGAGGGGTTTGCTCAGTCCCATTTCCAAGGCCTGCCGGGCTTTGGCTTGCAGGACATCGAGGTGGGCCAGCGCGGCCAGCGCGTTTTGCAGGGCATCTGACCAGGGATACAACTGCCTGGAGAGGTCTTCCCGGATGGCGGCTTCCAGCTCCTGTTCTTTTTCACGCAGCTCCTCCACGCCGGATTTGATCAGCCGCCTGACCTCGGCTAGTTGGGGTGAGTAAGCGGAGTAAATGTAGAAATGGGGAATCCCTTGTCCCTCAGGGTCTAGAATGCGAACGACCTCCTCAAGCGCCGGGATGCCGATCGCGGAAGCGCAGGCCTGTCTGAGTTGCCCGGAGAGGATCGCAACATGTTTGATCTCAAAGAGTTCGATGTCGTCGAGCGCAGCGCCGGCAGCCAGCCTGGAAAGGGTGCCGTGGATGTCGCGGAGCTGGCTGAGGGCTGAAAAATCTGTTTTTTCCAGCATGGGGCTCAGCTTGTCCACCAAGTCCAGCTCTGCCTGGATCTCATTTTCCGAAACCCAAAAAGGCTGTTGCAGCAGCCGGCTCCTGCCTGCGGGCGACAGTATCTTCAGCTCGCCGATCACAAACCGGAAGCCCGGCGATTCCTGCATGATGTCTTTTACGGTCTTCATGCGGGAACCTGTTTGATGTCGTAAACCGGGATGCCCAATTCGGCGGAAAGCGCTTCCCGCAGCGTTTGGCTGTCGAGCCTGTACCCCTCCGGCGAAACGGGGTTGACGCACACGGCGATCAGGTGCGTGCGGTAGAGGACGGCAATGCGGCCGCCCCGGCTGAGGTAGGCGTGGAGGGTTTCGGGCGAGACGAAGAAGCGGGTGAAATCCCTGACCACCAGGGTGATATCTTCGATATGCCGCTGTGCCTGGAGAAATTGCAGCAGTTTTTCATTGACTGCCCCGCTGACATACAGGATGTTGCCGTGCCGGAACAGCTCGTCTTTGTATTGGTCGATCAAAAAAACCGAGGGCATCTGCACCGGATGAACCTGCCCGGCCTCGTCCACGCTCCAGATACCGCTTTCCAGTTCCATCAATTGCCCGGCCGCCGCGTGTTGGAATGCGGGAAGCATAATGAGGTCGTAGGCGAATTTGGTCTTCTTGACCAAATGCCGCAGGTTGGCGGAAACGGAGGCCCCGGTGGTCAGGATCATGCAGTCCGTCACCGCTGGCGAGGCCAGCGACAGGCGCGACACCGCGCCGTCGACGATGGTGGTGTCGACGGCGTAGTGGTCCATTTGCTCAATACATTCCTTGAGCCAATGGGTATTGGAGGGCCCCGAAAAAATGACCTTGCCGCTGCTCAGGCTCCGGGCGGTGACCAGCCGCCCCAGGGCGGTTTGGCGGGCGCTCAGGTCCAGTATCTCCGAGGTCAGTCTTTTTTGCCGGTAATGGCGTTCGGAGGTGATGAACACTACGTCTTCGAATAGCTCCACCTCCGGTTTGCGGCTGTGTTTGACGATATCCACGCTTTCGCCGTCCACGCCCACGGAGGTCACGGCGATCTTTTTGCCAGAGTGTTTGAGTCTGCCCAGGACATAGTTCAGGCATTCGGTCTTGCCCGTGTTCTTTTCCAAGCCCACGATGGAGAGGCTTTTGTGGGATAATATGCTTTGAATGAAGGGCATTTATTTATTTTACTTCACCCTTCACTCAATAAACCTCCTCCCTCTTCTTCTTCCTCGTCAACTCCTCGGGCTCCAGCGACAGCGCTTCGCCGTTGAGCAGGGAGGCGACGCCTTCGATCTTGAAGCCGTTGTTGTGCGTGGGTTGGGCCCATTCATCCACATAATCGGCGGGTTCGGTGTAGGTGGTGATGACGCCTTCGTAGTTGCGAAGCACGACTTTGCCGGGACTTTGGGAGATGATGTAGGTGGGCGCCACGGGTATTTTTCCGCCGCCGCCGGGGGCGTCGACCACGTAGGTCGGCACGGCGTAGCCGGAGGTGTGGCCGCGGAGGTTTTCGATGATCTCGATGCCTTTGGAGATGGGCGTGCGGAAGTGTTCAAGGCCCATGGAGAGGTCGCACTGGTAGATGTAGTAGGGGCGCACGCGGTTCATGACCAGCAGGTGCACCAGTTTTTTTATCACATCTACGTTGTCGTTGACCCCGCGCAGCAGCACGCTCTGGTTGCCGAGGGGGATGCCGGCGCCGGCCATTCTGGCCAGGGCGGCGCGCGATTCGGGCGTGATCTCGTGTGGGTGGTTGAAATGGGTGTTGACCCAGATGGGGTGATACTTTTTGAGCATGTTCACCAGCTCGCCGGTGATGCGCTGTGGCGCCACCACGGGCACGCGCGTGCCGATGCGGATGATCTCGACATGCGGGATCGCGCGCAGGCGCTGGATGATGGATTCCAGCACCCGGTCGCTCACCAGCAGGGCGTCGCCGCCGGAGAGCAGCACGTCGCGCACCTGCGGGGTGCGGGCGATGTAGTCGATACCGCGCTGGATGCGCTCGGAGGGCGACTGCGCATCGGTCTGACCGGCGAAGCGCCGGCGGGTGCAGTGGCGGCAGTACATGGCGCACATGTCGGTGATGAGGAAGAGCACGCGGTCGGGATAGCGGTGCGTCAGGCCCGGCACTGGGGCGTCTTCGTCCTCGTGCAGGGGGTCGAGCAGGTCGGCATGCGATATATGGAGCTCAAGCGCCGAGGGTACCGCTTGCCTGCGGACGGGATCCCTCGGGTCGTTGGGATCAATGAGCGAGAGGTAGTAGGGGGTGATCGCCATGCGAAGGGTTTCCAGCGATTTTTTCACGCCTTCTTCTTCGGAGGGGGTGAGGTGGATATGCTTTTTGAGGTCGTAGAGCGATTCGATCCGGTTTCTGACCTGCCATTTCCAATCGTTCCATTCCTTGTCGGTGGCCTCTGGAAAAAACAGTTTGCGGTTATTGATCGACATAATAGGAAGTTTATTCACACAAATAATTTTTCAAACAATCCCCGTATTTCGGGCGATTCTCTCAGGATATTCAGCGTCAGGCCGGCGTGCCCTTTGGCGTAGCCGTTGCCCACGATCAGGCTGAGGTCCTTGCCGATGCCTTCGGCGCCCAGGGCCGCCTTGGTAAAGGAGGTGGCCATGGAGAAAAAATAGATCAGGCCCTGGCCTTTGGTAATGAGGATGGACGTCATCTCCGTATTCGGCACGTTGACGTTGTTGATCGTCACGTCGCAGCCGCGCGGACCGGTGATGTCGGTGACCTTGCGATAAACATCCATCACATCGGTAGCGTCGGCTACGATGACATGGGTGGCAAGGCCGAGGTCGATGAGGCGTTGGGCGTTTTCGGGAGCGTATTCTACCGCGATTACTTTGCCATAGGCTCCTACATTATTCAACGCCTGGTAGCAGCATAAGATTCCCGATTTTCCGCCCGCGCCGAGTATGCAGACCGTGTCGCCTTCCTTTACCAGTCGATCTACCTGCGCCGGCGCGCCCGCCACGTCGAGGGCCGCCAGGGCGAGCTTTTCGGGGATATCGGAGGGCAGGGTGGCGAAGATGCCGCTTTCGAAGAGAATGGCCTGCGCCTCGACATCCACCTGGTCGCTACCCGGGTCGAGGTGGAGGATGCGGTGGAGTTTGAGCGGGGTAAGCGACAGGGAGACCAGGGTGGCGATCTTGTCGCCCACTTTGAGTTTTTTATCGGGAAAATGGGGTCCGATCGCCGCCACCGTGCCGATGAGCATGCCGCCGGAGCCGGTGACGGGGTTTTGCATTTTGCCCCGCTCGGCTACGATGCCGCTGATCATGGCCTTCATTTGCTCCGCATCGCCACCGCAGGCGCTTTTGATCTGGGTATAGCTGGCCGAGTCGATGTTGAGGGTTTGCACATCGATCAGCACTTCGTTGTCGTAGATCTCCATCGTGTTGTCGAGCACGGTGGCCGGTTGCGGCAGCGTGCCTTTGGGTTCGATGACGCGGTGGGTGCCGTATCTGCAGCCTGGTTTCATAATTTTTTCCCACTCACCCCCGGCCCCTCTCTCCCGAGAGAGGGGAGCTTTTTGAGCTTGGCGCTGGGGGAGGCTTTTTTGTTTAAGTAATTGATTTTTAGTTTAAAATCTCCCCCTCTCTCGGGAGAGAGGGGGTTGGGGGGTGAGTGTGCTCAAGCGTAAAGTTCCATAAACACCTCCCTCAGCTTTTCGCTTTCTTTCAGCAGCGACAGCGTGATCTCGGCGTGGCCGCGGGTGTAGCCGTTGCCGACGATCATGGTGACGTCGCTGCCTACGCCTTCGGCGCCGAGGGCGGCTTTAGTGAAGGAGGTTGCCATGGAGAAGAAGTAGACCAGCCCCGAGTCTTTGGTGCACAGGATGGAGGTCATCTCCGTATCCGGGATGTTGACGTTGTTGATGGTGATGTCGGCCATCTGGCCTTTGGTCAGTTCTTCTATTTTTTCGAGAATGGCCACGGGCTGGGTGGCATCGCCCGAGAAGACGTAGTCGCAGAAGCCCAGGTCGAGGAGGCGTTTGGTGCTTTTCTCGCTGTGGGTGAGGCCGATGACCATGCCGGTGACGCCGGCGCGTTTTTTGGCCTCATAGCAGCACAGCATGCCCGATTTGCCACCTGCGCCGATGATGAAGACGATGTCGCCGGGTTTGACCAGCTTGGCGGTCTGGGCGGGTGCGCCGGCCACGTCGAGGGCGGAGAGGACGAGACCTTCCGGCATGTCGGGCGGTATTTTGGCGTAGATGCCGCTTTCGAAGAGGATGGCCTTGCCGTCGATGTCGACCTGGTCGATGTCGGGGCGTATATCTTTGATTTTATCGATGCGCAGGGGGGTGAGGGAGAGGGAGACCAGGGTGGCGATTTTGTCGCCCGGTTTGAGGTCGATTTTATCTTTGAGGGCGTCGCCGATTTTCTCAACCGTGCCCAGCAGCATGCCGCCCGATCCGGTGACCGGGTTGCGGTGTTTGCCCTGTTTGGCGACGATGCCGAGCATGATCTCGGCGATTTTGGCCTTGTCGCCGCCCGCCTGCTCTTCGATCTGGGTGAAGCTGGCGGAGTCTACGTTGAGGGTTTGCACATCGATGAGGATCTCGTTGTCGTAGATCTCATCCATATTGTTGTCGAGTCTGTTGGCGGGCTGGGGGAGTACCCCTTTGGGTTCGATGACCCGGTGTGTGCCGTATTTATTGCCTTTCTTTTGCATAGTGAACAGGATTATTATGATTTCGTCGGATATTTTCCACCCCCTAACCCCCACCAGCGGGGGACACCGGCGCGAGCCCCAATATCTGTCTGGCCTCATGCGGATTGGCGATTTCGCGCCCGAGTTCCTTTGCCATTCTGACCACTTTTTCCACCAGTTCTCCGTTGGATTTGGCCAGGACGCCTTTGGAGATGTAGACGTTGTCTTCGAGGCCTACGCGGACGTTGCCGCCGTCGATGATGGCGGCCATGGCGAGGGGGAACTCGTAGCGGCCGACGCCGGCCACGGTGTAGGTGGCGTCGGGGGGGAGGCTTTCGCGAAGGAAGAGGAAATCGCGCAATTCGCCGCCGATGCCGCCGTTGACGCCCTGCACCAGGTCGAAGTGCATGGGCTTTTTGATGTAGCCTTTTTTGTGCAGGCGAAGGGCCATGTCGATCATGGACTTGTCGAAGACCTCGAGTTCGGGTTTGACGCCGAGGGCGTTCATTCTTTCTGCGAAATAGATGATGGTGTTTTCGGTATTCATGAATACCTCGTCGCCGCCGAAATTGAGGGTGCCGCAGTCGAGGGTGGCCATTTCGGGATGGAGTTCGAGGGGCTGGAGGCGTTCGTCGTTCGACATGCCCACGGCGCCGCCGGTGGAGGGTTGGATGATGACGTCGGGGATAGCCGCGTGGATGGCGTCGATGGCCTCTTTGAAGCGGCCTTTGTCCTGGGTGGGCGTGCCATCGTCCCAGCGCACGTGTAGGTGGATGATGCTGGCGCCGGCCTCGTAGGCCGCTTTGGCCTCGCGCACGATCTCATCGATGGTGTAGGGCACGGCGGGGTTGTGTTCCTTCATGACTTCCGCGCCGCAGATGGCGGCTGTGATGATGAGTTTTTCCATGGCATATCATTTGGGAATTCGCTGATCGGCTTTGCGCACCACGCAGGTACCGCTGGCGCGGCATACGACGATGGGTTCGGCCAGGAAATCGGCGGCGGAGGGGGAGATATCGGGCCGGGGCACAATGACTTTTCGGGCTTCAAAGACCATTTTCCGGGAAGAGTTGCCCACCTGCACGATTTCGCCTTCCGCTTCGATATAGTCGCCAGCGTAGACCGGGGCGAGGAATTCGACTTTGTCGTAGCCTGCGAAGAGCCCTTCGTCGCCGTCGTGGCGGATGAGCAGCTCGGTGGCTACGTCGCCGAAGAGTTGCAGCATTTTGGCGCCGTCGACGAGGTTGCCGCCGTAGTGGGCATCGTGGGCGCCCATCCTGAGTCTGATCAGTGATTTTCGGTTCATACTAAACATTCTAAACCTTTTAAACCCCTTCAGTTTGCTCGCACAAAATACAGGTAATGGGGGAGGGGGGAGATGATGAAAATCACCGGGAGGGGGTGAGGTTTGCCGCGGGTAAAAGGATTGTTGTTTGTTTGAATAAAAAAACTATATTTGCTTGAATTTATACTTTTAAGCAGCTAATATCCTATCAAATGAAAAGACGAAACCCTAATTTCCTCTACTTGCCCTTTGCGGCATTTCTGCTGGTATTGTTCCCCTCCTGCGGCAGTTTCAAAAAAGGCGTCGAAGCTTACAACGATCACCAGATTGAGAAAGCGGAAAAGATTTTCCGGAAAAAGGAAAACCACCGGATCTACGATCTGGGCGCCCAATACTACCTCGGCATGCTGGGCATCGACAAGAACCCGACGGTGCAGGCATGGCTGGGCATTCACGATACTTTTTGCAGCCTGGCTTTCGAGCTGGAGGTCTTGCCCGAAGGCCGCAAGCGGCGGCTGCTGACCAAGCGCGGCGTGACGAGGGGCAAGGTCGTCAACTCCAAAGATAACCTGGAGCTGCGCATACTCGATGCGCTTTGCCGCTATGGGACCATCGCGGACCTCGACACCCTGGGCGCCGACCCCGCCTGCTGGGAGCACAAGGGAGGGCTTGATTCCGTGCGCACCATCATCGTCAACAAGACCATAGATCCGGATGTGGTGGTGTTTGCGGATAAGGATTGTCTGCGGGAAAAGGGGCCAACCGGCACGGAAGGAGAAGCCTGGGGCGGCAAGGGCTGGCCCTGCGGCCTGGCTTCGGCCCTGGGCAGCCTCCAATCCATTTCCTACCTCGACGCTACGGCTATTGTAGAGCGCTATTCACAAGAAGTAATCCAGGCAAACTACGGCCGGTTTTGGGAAATACAGGAACATATCTGGAATATCTTTTTAAAAGACCATTCATTTCCCGAAATGGACCGTTTCAGGGAAGAGCACCCCTGGGACATGCACGCCAGGGATTGCTGGTTTGACGGCGCCCGCGACACCCTGAGCCTGGGGTTGCTGCGCCCGCTGCTGGCCTTTCACCGCAACAATCCCCATACGATATTCGACTTTGATATTTGCTCCCAGATCCTCTGTCTGGCGGGCCTGGCAGAGGACGCCGGCCAGCTCAATGCGGCAGAGAAAAAGCAGGTGGAAGACGTGGAGATGATGTTCAGGCTTTTTGGGCAGCTGACCCTGTGCCAGGAGCACTACGATACCACGGAACTCATACCAAAGGTGGCCTACCTGGCTGAGAAATACCCCTACCATCAGGTGGTGTTTATGCTGGCCAAGGCTACCGCCAATTACTTTTACACCCAGGCGGAAATGGGCTATGCCTGGATGGCCATGAGAACCCTGCGCCCGCTGTTTCCCGATTCGGCGGCTTGCGAGGTGGAACTGGATTTCCAGACCGGCAAACAGCCCTGGTTTGAAACTTACGCCGGCCTGCTGGAAAGGGCCGGAGACAGGCTCAGGCTGCCCGATCCCGCCGTGGAGTGGAATACCCCGGAGTACGACGAGTACGGGCTCGTGTCATGGGGTGAGACGGAAGAGGTGTATTTCGTCAGGAAAAACAGGGAGACCGGACAGGCCTATGTCATGATCTCCCAATTGAGCGATACGGGCTGGACCGTCCCCCTGGCGGTTCCGGAACTCTCCGTCTCGAACGATGTGCTGCCGCTGTCTGTTTTTGCCGACGGGCATTTGATGATCCTCAAAGCCGAGGGCAAGCTGATGGAGGCATACCGGCCCGCCACTAAAAGGCGCTGGTCGAGGCCAACGCCCATGCCGGTGGCGCAGGGATTCAGCGGCAAGGCGGCGCTTTCAAATGACGGTACTTTCCTGCTGGTGGAAAACTATTCCTCCCCGGCGGGGCCGCTAAAAAAGCCGAAAACAGACCTTTACATGGTGAAGCTGGGCGATGATGGGCGATACAGCAAGCCCGAGCCTATCGGCGCCAGGATCAACATGGAAGAGGAAAACGAGGGGAGGCCGCTGCTGGCCCTGGGCGGGAGGCTGTTGCTGATCACCTCCGACCGCGAGGGCAGCATGGGGATGGCGGACATGTTCAGCGTGCCGCTCAACAGTCCGAACGACTGGGAGAGCGCCGCGCGCCCCGTCAACCTGGGCCTGCAGGTGAATACCGTTTTCGACGAGGCGGGACTGAGCTTTTTCTCCGAATATACCGGCAGGGCCTATTTCGACAGCTGGAACACCTGCCGCGGCGACCGCGACATTTTCAGCATCGAGGTGGGGGAGGATGCTTTCCCGGCGAACGCCCTTCGCCTGGCGGGGGTAGTGCTCGATGAAAACCGCATGCCCATCGGCGGAGGTTTTGTGGAGTTTTTGCCCGACTACAGCCTGAGCGCCCATTCGCAGCCGGTGTCGGCCAAGGGCGCCTATTCGTTTACGATACCGGAGAATACTGCCGTGGTGCGGCTCTTTCCCGAAGTACCCGGTTATTATTCCGAGCGCGACACCCTGCATTACCTGGCCAATATGCCCAAGGGGCAGATCATCCGCGATACCTTTATTTTGACCTCTTTTGAATATATCCGGAAAAATTTCAAGCTGGAACAAAGCACCTTTATCACCGGTACGGCCATTTTCAACAATCCTGACCAGACCTATCCGGAGCTGACCCGTTTTGCCAAAATCGCCACCCGCATGGGCGCCGAACTCGACCTCATCGGCCATACCGACGGCGTTGGCACGGAGAAGAACAACATACAACTGTCGGTTGACCGCGCCCAGTCTGTCAAGAATTTCCTGGTGGATAAATGCGGTTTCGATCCTGACAAGATCAGGGTTTCCGGCTGCGGTTCCTCCAAACCCATTTGCACCAACGACACGGAAGAGGGCAGGCGGTGCAACCGGAGGGTGGAGGTGGTGTTCCGGATGCCGGAGCTGAAGGAGTAAGGGGTGTTTAGCTCCTGACCCCTTCCAGTCTATTTTTTCATTCCCTCACAAAGGGGACAAATCTCACGGGAAACAGCGTCTTTGTCGTGGTTTTCCCGCCTTTTTTCTCTACCAGCATCAGGTTTTGCACCTGTTGGGTGTCGCCGACCGGGATGACCATTTTTCCGCCTTCCTTCAGTTGTTTGACCAGGGGAGAGGGGATGGACCCGGCGCCGGCGGTGACGACGATGGCGTTGAAGGGGCCTGCCTCCTCCCAGCCATGGTAGCCGTCGCCGATCCTGACCACGACGTTGTCGTAACCCAGCTGTGCGAGCCGCGCCTGAGCCTGTTTGCCCAGGGCCTCGACGATCTCGATGGTGTAAACCATATCGACGATTTCGGCCAGCACGGCCGCCTGGTAACCCGAGCCGGTACCGATCTCCAGCACTTTAAAATCCGGTTTGGGCTCAATGACTTCCGTCATGAACGCCACCATGTAGGGCTGGGAGATGGTCTGGCCATAGCCGATGGGAAGGGGGCGGTCTTCGTAGGCGCTGGCGCGGTAGGACTCGGGAACGAAAAGATGCCGTTTGACGTTTTTCATTGCAGCAAGGGTCGCGGCATCCGATACCCCACGTGCCTTGATCTGTCTGGCGACCATGTCAGAGCGGCTTTTCTCGTAGGAATCCTGAGCAGATAAGCCTGCCAGGATCATGATCGGCAGGCAAAGGGTGCAAAGCCATTTCATTGCTGTACAGGTTGGTACAGGAGCAATGTAAGAGGTTTTGCGATCAGAGGAAAGGAGGAAAGTCACCCTTTTGTAATTCAGGTCACATACAAAGGCTGCAACCAGCCTTATCTTTGCACAAAAATTGTACGCTATGCCAACTGTTAAAATGACTGCAGAAACATTCCGGAACCAGGTTTTCGATTATACCACCGAGAAAGAGTGGAGCTTCAAAGGCGAAGTGCCCGCCATTATCGACTTTTACGCCGACTGGTGCGGCCCCTGCAAGATGGTGGCCCCGATCCTGGAAGAGTTGTCGGATGAATATCAGGACAAGCTCGTGATCTATAAAGTGGACACGGAGGAGGAATTCGAATTGTCGTCCATTTTCGGCATTCGCAGCATCCCCTCCATCCTGTTCATCCCCATGGAGGGACGTCCCATGATGCAGGCCGGCGCACTGCCCAAGAGCGCTTTGAAATCGATCATTGACCAGGAGCTGGTGAAGAATCAGGAGGCGGTATAACTCCATCTGGTCAGTCAGGATGTCCACATTCCGGAAAGCGTTTTCCCGTGTGTGGACATCGCCATTTCCAGGAGGGCGGGTCGTCATAGGAGTAACTATGCCGGAAACCGCTGTTGCCAGGAATACAGTAAGGTTTATTTATGGAATATCATTTTCTTCGTGTCTGTAAAATCAGACGTTATCATTTGATAAAAGTAAATGGAAGGACTTGAATTTTTTGGCGTCCAATCCACCTGGTGAATTCCTTCTGGGAATTTTCCGTCCACAATGATTTCAAAATAACCTAATTGGTTGTAAGCCAGTATTTTGACATTTTGAGTAGTTGGGATTTTAAATCCAATTGTAGTTTTATTACCAAAGGGGTTAGGAGCGTTTTGAAATAGTTCATACCCGGAAGATAGCCTTTCTTTCGCAGAAGAAATTTGAGCGCAGTAGTCTGGTGAATCAGGGGTTTCCTCGGTATTACCTACCTTGTCAATCGCGATGCTGTAGAAGCAGTATTCATAGCCAGCTTCTCCGATGAATTCTCCGGAAGTTTGAGGAGTTCTTCGGAGCCAGACTTCAAAGGGATCACTGTTTTTGGAGGCATAGATATCGTACAATCCAATTCCACAGCCGTCTCCATCATTACCACTCCATGATACGAGTAAGGTGGTATCATTCACCTGTATGGTTGCCGGCAGAATTTGGCTTTCTGGCGCATCAAAGTCGTATGTATTTTTGTAAGGACCATAAGGAGGAGCAGGCCCCCAAGGGCCAATGCCGTCAAAGTTCACCCTGGCCTGGTTTTCAAAAACAGTTCCTGAAGCAAGGCTATCAAAGGGGCTGACAGAGAAGTTAACCCAGCCGATGAAATAGCCTTCGGGGTCGATAGGAGGGAGGTAGCCTGCCTGGGGATCGTCCGGTAAATCGAGCGTTTCGGGGTCCAGGGTTCTGTGTATCCAATAGACTTCCCGTGTGAAAGGATTCAACGTGCCTTCAACATTGACAATATAGTTATAGTCCGGACGCATGTCGACGTTTACATTGAAGTAGTGCCCTCCATCCAGCGGGATTTGCCATCTCAGGAAACCAATTTCTGTAAAATTGAATGTTTCCAGATTGAAATGTACATCTAAAGTATCACGGATAAATACTTCAGCTGCAGGGGCTGTGGCATCTTCTTTGTTCCAATATTCGATTTTGTAAGAAAATTCCCGGATGTCATGAATGAAGTTCTTCCTTTCAGAAGGAGCCAATCCGTCGATTTGTTCGGCGCCTGTGATCCCATATTTATCTTCGGGCGTACTAGAACCAACAACAGTCACTTCAGATATTGAACTATTTTTGCAGCTCTCATAGGCAGAAGCCAATGCACTCCCTATGCTTCCGGCATTTGCCATTGCAGAGACAATGCCCGTTGCCATGTGCGCAGCCGGGTTCGCTACGATAGCGATAGTTGTTGCGCAAGAGGCGATGGCAGAGGCTGCTGCTACAGCAATTGCTACGCCGGAAATAGCTGTTCCCGTATAATTTGAGTTATAAATGACATTGCTTATCCCTGCCAAACAGCTTAGAGGTTGTGCAGCATACGAACTTAAAGCCACAGCGGCAACTACCCCGCCGGAACCTAGTAAAGCATCTATGCACCCTTCCGGTAGCGAACCACGTATCCCGTTTTCATTATAAATCGCTGGAGCTAAAAGATTTGAAATTATTTTTGTGTTTCCAAAGTTTTGATACTTCACATCCAGCGTAATAGTTGCAGTGCTATTCGCTTTTACTTGTTGGAAAAATACAGGAACGACCCTCAAATTAGTATTGCTGAGTGTGTCGAAGTAATCGAAAAATACTTCAAAGTCCTCCCAGTTGTTGTAATCAGGCCCAAACGCATCCCAATTATCGCCTTGAACTGTTTCAGTCAAATAATCAGGAAAATCACTGAGCACATCGTTTTTTATTTCGGGGTACCCTTCAAATGTGACCGTAACGGGAACAAAGAATGCATCTTTGTTAGTCTTGTTGGTAATTTCAATGACAATTGGCCTCCATCTGCCGGCCCTTATCTGGTTCCCTCCAATTATTTTTAATTCCAGGTCATAGCCATCTTCCAAGGATGATATTTCCAATTTTTTTGGAGCCGGAACTGCTCCAAATATGTTTTCGGCAAAAAACTCCCATTGGCCTTCCTCGGCTTGAGATAAATCAAATGCAACAAGCCATTTAGAATTATTTTGATCAAAATTCTTTTTAATTGGCTCAATTATGCTGCCATCTTTTTTAATATAGATGCTATCCGTAGCTGAGAAGCCAGACCCATATACTTCCAGGGAAACTATGCCCTGGCCAAAATGATAAGATGATAACCCTGTAATATTTAAAGGTAATAAGATTCCCTGGACAGGTGCATTGTCTATTTTAATGAGGTATTCCCTCAGGGCAAACGCATCATAACCCCAATGTTTTCGATCGGTAGTCATCGGATAGGGCGCATTTATGTCGCTTTCGGTTCACACTGATTTTCTCCGGATTGGCTTTGATCAGGTTGATTGCCATTTTCAG
>JBAQQB010000154.1:0-36775 GCA_049306275.1 Saprospiraceae bacterium
CCCCGGGCTACAAAGATATCGCCCCTAACGGGGCTACTTTTATCACCCCCTACAAGATTAGGTTTGAGGGAGGGGCCGGGGGTGGGTCAGCAACAAGGAGTATTATCGCAAATCTGGACGAAACAACCGGCCCTCTATTTCCGATTCACAAAAAGCCGGTAAAGGTAGAACCCTGCCGCTGCCGCGGTGCTGAGCGTCATCAGGCTGAGGCGAAGGGCTTTCAGTATCATACCCTGTGAAAACGACTCCATTAGTGGATTGGCCAACGCGAAGATGAGCAGAATGGTCAGGCCGCCGACCAGGTAGGTTGCGATGCGGTTGCCGGTGCGGAAGAGGGGCGTGGCGCCCAGAAAAACCAGCCCGAAAGCCACGGGAATGAGCTCGTAGGAGCGCTGCGCCTCCGGGTGGAAATAGCCCCATAGCCCGCCTGCCAGCAGCACCAGGGCGTTGATCAGGTTGACCTGGTAGGGTTGTATGGGCAACGGCGTCCGCATCACCGGAATTCGGTGGAGTCGGGCACGAAATATTCCTGGTCGCCGAACATGTCTTCGGAAAATTCATCAAACTCGCTCTTTCCGTCGTCTCCGATGCTTTGCCGGTATTTGCTGCAATCGAGTTCGATGGTGAGGTCGCCTTTCGGGTAGGGGAAACGGGCGGAGGCATCGTAATCGGCGTTAGCGTCATTTTCCAGGCGAACCATGAGGGCTTTGAAGAAAGGCTTGGCCATGACCGAGCCTTGCCCCAGGTCGATGGAGCGGAAGCGGATCCAGCGGTCTTCGCCGCCGACCCAGGTGCCGACGATGAGGGAGGGGGTAATACCCATGAACCAACCGTCGACATAGTCGTTGGTGGTACCCGTTTTACCGCCTACCTCGCTCTTCAACCCGCCAAGAGCGGCGGCGTATTTCAGCATTTGGACCATGACGTAGTTGGACTGTTCGTCGAGGGCGATGCGCTCTTCGGGGTCGGCTGTGTAGAGCACGCGACCGTTGCGGTCTTCGATGCGGAGGATGTATTGAGGCTTGTGGTATACGCCGTTGTTAGCGAAAGTGGTGTAAGCCCCGGCCATTTCCATGACGGAGAGGTCGGTGGCGCCGAGGCAGATCGAGGGTTGTTTGGGCACCACGTAGCGGCCGTTGGGATATTTGGCTTCTTTGGAGATGCCCATCAGGTCGACCAGGTCGCGCACCGGCTCGGTGTCCATGAGTTGTTTCATGAGGAAGACGGAGACGGTGTTTTTGGAATGGCGAAGGCCGTCTTTCAGGGTGTACATGTTGCCGCTGTATTTGCCTTCGGCGTTGCTGGGCGTCCAGCTCTGGATCAGGCCGAAGTTGCCTTCGCCGGGGAAGATGGTCTGCGGCTGGTCGGGCACGCGGAAGCAAGGCGAAATGCCCTGCTGTTTGATCGCCGTGGCATAGACAAACGGCTTGAAGGTAGAGCCCACCTGGCGGCGGGTGCGGATGTGGTCGAATTTGAAATAGCGGTAGTTGATGCCGCCGACCCAGCCTTTCACGTAGCCTGTCAGAGGATCGACCGCCATGGAGCCGATCTGGAGGAAATGGTGGTGGTATTTGAGCGAGTCGAGCGGCGACATGACGGTGTCTTTCTCAAACTTGTCATTGTCGTAGGTAAAGACCCGCATTTTTACCGGGGCTTCAAAGGTCGATTTGACGGCTTCCTGCAGCTGTTCCCACTTCTGTTTCAGCTCGCCCCAGTAAGGGCTTCGAAGCACGGAGCGGTATTGGCTCTCCATTTTTTTGGAGATCATATTGTCTTTGACCAGTTGCTTGAGGTAGCCCTCTTTCTCTTCTTCATTCAGAATGCGGTCGATATCTATGTCGCGGAGATTGAGGCCCTCGATATCGGCCTCCAGGGTCTGGACGATTTCGGAGAGGTATTTTTCACGAAGGGCGATGTAGCGGTCGGATTCCCGAATCATCTGGGAAAGCTTGCGCTCGCGGGCTTTGAGTTCGATCTGGGTCGTCTCTTTGTCCTTGTATTTCCAGGGGTCGAGGTTTTTCCAGTGGCGGTCGAACTTGGCTTGCAGGCTCTTCATGTGTTCGGCCATGGCAGCTTCCATGTGGGCCTGTACGAGGGGGTCGATGGTGGTGTAGATGCGCAGGCCGTCGCGGTAGAGGTTATAGCTCGTGCCGTCGGGTTTGCGGATTTCTTCGCTCTTGAGTATCTCCGCCACGTCTTTGCTGATCTCGCCGCGGAAGTAAGGCGCCAGGCCGTCATTGTGGGTAGAGCGGCGGTAGCGGATGCCAAGGGGAAGGGTTTTGATGGAGTCGTAAACTGCCTGATCGAGCACGCCGTTGCGCTCCATTTGCTTCAGCACGACATTGCGGCGGTGCAGCACAGTGTCGGGGCGCGAGAGGGGGTTGAACAGGGACGGGTTCTTGAGTATGCCGATGAGCATGGCGGCCTGTTCGATGCTGAGCGAGTCCTGGCTTTCTGAAAAATACACCTCGGAGGCGGCCTTGATGCCGTCGCCGTTGTTGAGGAAGTCGAACTTATTGAGGTACATCGCGATGATCTCCTCCTTGGTATAGCGGCGTTCGAGGCGCACGGCGATGATCCACTCCTTGAGCTTTTGCACTACGCGCTTGGGCAGGCTGGTGGCGGGTTTTCCGGTAAACAGCAGTTTGGCGAGCTGTTGGGTGATGGTACTGCCGCCACCGGTGCTTTTTTGGCCCAATAGGGCCGTTTTGAACAAAACGCGCCCCAGCGCCTCCAGGTCGATGCCCGCATGCTTGTAGAAACGCTCGTCTTCGGTGGCGATCAGTGCGGTAACCAGGTGAGGGGAAAGGTCATCGTATTCGACAGGCACCCGGTTTTCGATGTAGAAGCGGCCCAGCACGTCGCCGGAAATGCCATAGACCTCGGAGGCCAGGGTGCTCTTGGGGTTTTCCAGCTCTTTGGTGTCAGGGAGATTGGAGAAGGAGAGTATGAAGAAAATGAGAAAAACAAGGGCGAATGCACCCCCTACGGCGCGCCACATCCACTTGACGATCTCTTTGTAGATCGGCATGCGGGATTCCTGCATCGCTTTGAAGTCTGCCTGTTTTGGGTGACTCATGTGTGTCGGCAATTTGGTGTAAAGATAACAAGACGCTATGGTACAGACATACTCTTTAACGAAAAGTTACCCCTTTTTGCTCGGAAACCTGCGATTTTTTCCCGTGGCGCTGCTTTGGAATTGTCTTACCTTTGCACCCGAAAAATGAAACAGCCTCTCAGATGGTAGCTTTTGATAGCATGACCCCCATACGTTTCGATCGCGGCGATCTGCCCGATGACATTCTTTTGTCGCTCTACCGCCGCCTGGTCAAGCCCCGCATGATCGAGGAGAAGATGCTCCTCCTGCTGCGCCAGGGCCAGGTGAGCAAATGGTTTTCGGGCATCGGCCAGGAAGCCATCGCGGTGGGCTCAACCGCCGCGCTGCTGGAAGACGAGCTCATCTTCACCCTGCACCGCAACCTCGGGGTATTTACGGGGCGCGACATGCCGCTCGACCGCCTCTTTTGCCAGTGGCAGGGCAAAGCCCTTGGTTTCTCCAAGGGGCGCGAGCGCTCCTTCCACTTCGGCGCCCTGGAGTACGGCATCGTGGGCATGATCTCCCACCTGGGTCCGCAGCTCTCCCTGGCCGCCGGCGTGGCGCTGGCGCACAAGCTCAACGAGGAAGGCCGCGTATCGCTGGCTTTCTCCGGAGAAGGCGGCACCAGCGAAGGCGAGTTTCACGAGGCGCTCAACACGGCGGCCGTGTGGCAGCTGCCCGTCATTTTCCTCATCGAAAACAACGGCTACGGCCTCTCCACGCCGACCAACGAACAGTTCCGCTGCGCCCAACTGGCCGACCGTGCGCCGGGCTACGGCATGAAGTCGGTCATCATCGACGGCAACAACATCCTCGACGTGTATCGCACCATCCGCGATACGGCGGAGGCTATGCGGAAAAATCCCGAGCCCGTCCTCATCGAGTGCATGACCTTCAGGATGCGGGGGCACGAAGAGGCCTCGGGTACTAAGTACGTGCCCAAAGACCTCATGGACGCCTGGGCGGCCAAAGACCCCCTCGCCAATTTCGAAAAATACCTGCTCGAACTCGGCGTGCTCAACGACGACATGATCAAGGCCCTGCGCAAAGAGGTCAAGCAGGAGATCGACAAAGCCTGGCAAACGGCGCAAAACGAACCGCCGGTCACGCCCGATATACAGACCGAGCTCAACGACATCTACGCGCCTTTCGACCAGCAAGTCGTGGCCCCAAAAACGCCCGCCAAGACTGAAAAGCGCATGATCGACGCCATCTCCGACGGCCTGCGCCTGGCCATGCGCAAGCACGACAAGCTCGTGCTCATGGGGCAGGACATTGCCGAGTACGGCGGCGTGTTCAAGATCACGCAGGGCTTCGTGGAGGAGTTCGGGCGCGAGCGCGTGCGC
The DNA here is from genome assembly GCA_049306275.1 of Saprospiraceae bacterium. GTDB lineage: Bacteria > Bacteroidota > Bacteroidia > Chitinophagales > Saprospiraceae > JADJTT01. The sequence continues at coordinate 4,444 of JBAQQB010000154.1, forward strand.
AACACGCCCCTGTGCGAGAGCGCCATCATCGGCATCGGGCTGGGGCTGAGCCTCAAGGGCTACAAGGCCATGGTCGAGATGCAGTTTGCCGACTTTGTGACCTGCGGCTTCAACCAGATCGTCAATAATCTGGCCAAGATCCACTACCGCTGGGGACCGAACGCCGACGTGGTCATCCGCATGCCCGCGGGCGCGGGCGTGGGCGCGGGACCATTCCATTCGCAGAGCAACGAAGCCTGGTTCTTCCACACGCCGGGCCTGAAGGTTCTCTACCCCTCCACGCCGCACGACGCCAAGGGACTCCTCCTGGCCGCATTCGAAGACCCCAATCCGGTGATGTTTTTCGAGCACAAGGCCCTGTACCGCAGCCACCACGAAGAGATACCCGACGACTATTACACCGTCGAGATCGGCAAGGCGCGCATCGCCCGCGAAGGCAGCGCCGCCACCGTGCTCACCTACGGCATGGGCGTGCACTGGGCGCTCAAGGCCGTAGCAGAGCTCGGCATCGACGCCGAGATCGTCGACCTGCGCACCCTGTTGCCGCTCGACTACGACGCCATCGCCGCTTCGGTGCAAAAGACCAACCGCGTCATCATCCTCCACGAAGACACCCTGGTGGGCGGCATCGGCGGCGAGCTGTCGGCCTGGATCTCCGAGCACCTCTTCGAGCACCTCGACGCCCCCGTCATGCGCGTGGCCGGCCTCGACACCCCCGTGCCATTTTCCGTCGAGTTGGAGAAGCAATTTTTGCCGGAGGAACGTTTTAGGGAAGGACTAAAAAAATTAGTAAACTATTAAAGTTTATGAGTTTATGGGGGTATAGGTTTATGTCCCCTAAACTCATAACCCCATAAACTTATAAACTGACCAAAGATGAACCTAAAAGACATCGTATCCGTCTCCGGCCTTTCCGGCCTTTACAAAATGGCCGGCAATCGCAGCAACGGGCTGATCATTGAAGACCTCGACACGGGCAAGCGCAAGTTTGCGCCGGCGCGGCAGCACCAGTTCACGCCGCTGGAGTCGATCGCCATTTTCACCACCACCGAAGAAGACTCGATCGAGTTGGGCAAGGTGTTTGACAAAATGCAGGCCGGCGCAGAAGCGCATCCTTTGGTGGATGCAAATGCTTCGTCAGACGAGTTGCGCGCCTATTTCACGGCTGTATTCCCCGAGCACGACGAAGACCGGGTGAAGATCGGCGACATCAAGAAAGTGGTGAAGTGGTTTTCGTTTTTGAAGGAGAGGGATTTGTTGAAGATGGAGGAAGAGAAGACGGAGGAAGGCTCGGAGGAGAAGGGGGAGGAATAAATAAACCTAAACCAGCCCCAGGTTTTACCTCGATTGCCTTGGCCCTCCCCACCGCCTCCAACAACGCCATCCTGATCTGCCCGCCTCGATTTTTCTTGTCTTTTCGCATAATTGCCCAAAGATCGATCTCAGGCCCAATTGGAATGGAGGGAAACCCTTTTTCCAAAAAAGCAACGACCTGCTGCATCTCCTTCTGCGGCAAACCAGCCTGCTGATGCGACAGCCGCACCTCTGCGATCATCCCTGCCGCCACTGCCTCCCCGTGCAGCACGTCGAGGCCTTGCGATAAAGCCCAGGTCTCGATGGCGTGCCCCACTGTATGTCCGAAATTCAACACCTCCCGGAGGCCTTTTTCCAAAGGGTCTGCTTCGACGATCTTTTTCTTCACCAGCAGGGCGCGGGGCAGTATCTCCTCCCAATTTACCGTGGCCGGGTCGGGGTGGGACTGTAGTTTTTCCCATAATCCGGCATCTCCAATCAGTGAGTGTTTAATCACTTCCGCGTAGCCGCTGCGCAATTCGCGGGCAGGGAGGGTCTGGAGGAAAGGGAGGTGGATGAAGACGGCCTGCGGGTCGGCGAAGAGCCCGACCATATTCTTGTAGTGCTGAAAATCGACGCCCAACTTGCCGCCGATGGAGGCGTCGACCTGCGCCAGCAGTGTCGTAGGTATCTGCACGAAGTCGATCCCTCGCATGTAGGTGCTCGCGCAAAAGCCGCCCATATCGCCCACCACCCCGCCGCCGAGGTTGAGAAGCACGGAGCGGCGGTCGAGGCCGCCTTCCAGCATTTGCGACCAGATATACTGGCAGGTCTCCAGATTCTTATGCGCCTCGCCGGCGGGTATTTCGATCAGCAGGGGATCTTTCAGGAAAGGCTCCAGCAGGGGCCAGCAGTCGCGGCGGGTGTTTCCGTCGACCAGCACGGCTACGCGGGTGTAGCTGCGGGCCGCCAGCCAGGCAGCTATACCGGCCAGGCCGGAAAAGAAGATGGAGTAATTAGGCAAAGGAATAATTCTGTACATAGAATGAAAGCTTGGCGCTTTTGGGGTACGCAGATTCGTTATGATCATTTATGATTCTTTATGATCTTAATCGATCATAACAAGATCATAAAAAATCAGTGTCCTCAAAAACCTTTGATATCAACTCCACACTCCAGGCCTCCGCCTTTTTCTCAAACAAGGCCTTCGTCTTCGCCCAGGTAACCTGAAACAATTCCGAATCGCGGTAGGCATTGAGGGCTGCTTCGCTATCCCAATAGCTCATTGTAAAGAAAACGTTGTCTTTGCCCTTTTCTTTCAACAACTCCAAATGCAAACAGCCCGGGAAATGACGAATGCGCTCCTTCGTCGCTTCAAAGAGCTCGAGGAATTGGGGCACGTTGGCGGGGTGGAAGGTGAGTTTGACGATTCGTTTTAGCATAATCACAAAAAATCTATCCTCACCGCATCATCCACCTCCAATCCGAGCATACTCGAGGCTTTGCCCATATGGATGGCGATCTCCAGGTAGCCTGCTGAATTGAACAGACAGAGCACTTCGCCCATGGGCACGTCGCAGTAATCGCGGCTCAGGGTGGTGATGGGTTCGTGGCGTTTGAAGTAGAGGGCAAAATCGCGCTCCTTGCGCACCTGCTCGAACAGGGCCCGGTCAACATTGACGACCACATTCTCAAATTTATCTACATGAATGACCGTGCCGCGGATCTGGTTTGCGCTCACCACGGGCCGCAGGTGGATGCGCTCGGCGATGGCGCCGAGGGCTTGGCCGAGCTCTTCCAGGGGAACGCCGGCAGCGAGTTTGCCGATGGCTTGGGCGTAGACCTGCTGATAGGAGAGCAAGCCTCTTCCCGTATCTTCCAGAATGACGGCCTGGTCTGGCTGGCGCTCGAACACCAGGGAGAAGATGCCGTTGTCGGGACCGAGGAAGAGGTGGTCCTGAAAGCGCAGGGCCAGCATCCGGCGGTCTGGCGCGTAGAAATTGTGAACGCTGAGCAAATGGATCGTGCCTGCGGGGAAATGCGGGTAGGCATTTCTCAACACAAAAGCCCCCCGCACGATGTCGTGGCTCGGAATGGCGTGGGTGATATCTGCCACCTGTACATCCGGACATTCGCGCAGGATGGCGCCTTTCAGGGCTCCTGCATAGTAGTCCTGGACGCCCAGGTCGGTGGTTAGCGTGACGATGGTCATGAGGTATGGTCTAATTTTTCAGTCCGGCGGCCGGGCATGTCAGCGCGCACTTCCCTATATTTGCGCTAGAAAAGATCGGCCCATTTCCTTCTTCCGGAAACTTTCCGCTACAAAAATAGGTTTTCCGGGTGAAACTGCTTGATCACAAAACTCATTGGAGGGACCCATATTTTGAGTGAAATCATTTTATCGATCGAAGGAGTAGACCCTGTCGCCCTGTATGGGGAAAACGACGTCAAACTGAAGCTCCTCAAAGAAGCCTTTCCCGAAATCGCCATCACGGCCCGGGGCCACAACCTCAAGCTGATCGGCGAGAAGAAGCACACGCAAAAGGCCAAGTCCAAGTTCGAGCTCATGGTGCGCCTGCTGAAGGAAAAGCAGGAGTTGAGCGTAGATACCGTCAGAGATTTGCTCGGCGGCGCCAACCCGTATGAGACGCGCCTCAAGGAAGGTCTGCCAGCCAACCTGATCCTGCACGGCCGCAACGGCAAGGAGATCTACGCCAAGACCCCCAACCAGAAGCGGCTCATCAAGGCCACTGAGGAAAATGACATCGTCTTCGCGGTGGGTCCTGCCGGTACGGGCAAGACCTATACCGCTGTGGCCATCGCGGTGCGCGCCCTGAAGAATCAGCTGGTCAAAAAGATCATCCTGACGCGTCCCGCTGTGGAGGCAGGCGAGAGCCTGGGCTTCCTCCCCGGCGACCTCAAGGAGAAGATCGACCCCTACCTGCGCCCCCTCTACGACGCCCTCGACGACATGCTGCCCGTCGACAAGCTCAACTATTTCATGCAGAACCGCATCATCGAGATCGCGCCCCTGGCCTTCATGCGCGGCCGCACGCTCGACAACGCCTTCATCATCCTCGACGAGGCGCAGAACGCGACGACCCTGCAGCTCAAAATGTTCCTCACCCGCCTCGGCCCCTCAGCCAAGGCCATCATCACGGGCGACCTTTCGCAGATCGACCTGCCCATGTCGCAGCAGTCGGGCCTCCGCAAGAGCATCGACCTGCTCGACCACCTCGACGGCATCGAGACCGTCTACCTCACCCCCGAAGACGTGGTGCGCCACCGCCTCGTCAAGGAGATCATCAAAGCCTACCAGGATCTGGACGAGAAGAACCGCGCCCGGAAGTTGAGGGAGCAGGAGGAGAGGGAGGCGAAGGAGCAGGAGGGGAAGTAAACCGAGGTGACACCTCCCAAGTCGCTGATTTTCAACAATAAACGAGGTGACACCTCGCAAAAAGCTGGTTTTCAGCAAAAACCGAGGTGTCACCTCCCAACCAGCTGATTATCAACAAGAAACGAGGTGACACCTCGATAAAAATCTGATTTCCAGGCCATTACATCACCCATTATGAAATTCAAAAACCTCACCTACCTCCTCATTGCTACCGCCGCCCTCTGGTCCTGCCAATCCTCCGGCAACAAACAGGGTATGGAGCAATTCGCTGAAGACACCTCCTTCCAGGCCGCGCATGAAAGCCCCGAAGCCATCGAATTCCAGGGCAAGGGCTCGGTGGTCGAGTTCCCGACGCCCGATGGCAAGACGGGCAAGGCGTATAGCCTCAAAAGCGCCGCCGATACCAAAAATTACCTCATCGTCATCCACGAATGGTGGGGGCTGAATGACCAGATCAGGCGCGAAGCGGAGCGGCTCGCCGACTCACTGGGCAACGTCAACGTGCTGGCGCTGGATATGTATGACGGCAAATCGACCACCGACGCTGAAGAGGCCGGCAAGCTGATGGGCGAACTCGACGACAAACGCGCCCAGGCTATCGTCGACGGCGCGCTGCAATACGCCGGGGCAGACGCCCGCATCGCCACCATCGGCTGGTGCTTCGGCGGGGGCTGGTCGCTGCGCACTTCCATCAAAGCGGGCGACCGTGGCGCAGGCTGCGTCATTTACTACGGCATGCCAGTGGAGAAGGCCGATGAACTCGCACCCCTCAAAGCCGATGTGCTGGGCATTTTCGCCAAACAGGACGGCTGGATCAACGAGCCGGTGGTGAAGAAATTCGAAGCGCTCGCAAAGGCCACCAGGAAAAACCTCTCCGTCAAATGGTACGATGCCGAGCACGCTTTCGCCAATCCCAGCAGCCCCCGCTACAACGAGCAGGCGGCACAGGAGGCGAATGCGGAGGCGCTGGCGTTTTTGAGGGAACACCTTCGGTAAATACAGTTTAAAAGTTTATAGGGTTAGGAGTTTAGGGCGTCTAAACTCCTAACCCTATAAACTTTTAAACTTTACCCGTACTTTTGCCCCCACAAAATTTCCCAACTCATGAATAAGGATTTCCTCGCCCAACTGGGCCTGCATGCTAAAAATCCGGGCACCTGGACCGGCCTCGAATCGTCTGACAATGGCGCGTATTTTGAATCTTACTCGCCGGTCGACGGCGCGTTGATCGGGAGCGTGAGCGAGACAACGCCCGAAGAATACGAAGAAGTCATCGCCAAAGCCGAAGAGGCTTTCAAGGTGTGGCGGCACATCCCAGCCCCCAAGCGCGGCGAGATCGTGCGGCAGTATGGCGAGGAGCTTCGCAAATACAAGGACCCGCTGGGCCACCTCGTTTCTTATGAAATGGGAAAAAGCCTGCAGGAAGGCCTGGGCGAGGTGCAGGAAATGATCGACATCTGCGACTTCGCCGTGGGGCTCTCGCGGCAGCTCTACGGCCTCACCATGCACAGCGAGCGGCCCAACCACCGCATGTACGAGCAATGGCACCCGCTGGGCATCGTCGGCATCATCTCGGCCTTCAACTTCCCGGTGGCCGTGTGGAGCTGGAACGCCGCCATCGCATGGGTCTGCGGCGACGTCACCGTCTGGAAACCCTCGCCCAAATCGACGCTCTGCGCCATCGCCTGCCAGAACATCCTCAACAGCGTGCTGCGCCGCAACAACGTGCCTGAAGGCGTGAGCTGCGTCATCTCCGGCAACCCCATCGCCGCACACATGAACGACGACAAGCGCGTGCCCCTGGTGTCGTTCACCGGCTCCACCCGCGTCGGCAAGATCGTCGCCACGGCGGCGGCCCAGCGCTTCGGCCGCTGCGTGCTCGAACTCGGCGGCAACAACGCCATCATCATCTCCGAGCACGCCGACCTCAACATGGTACTCGTGGGGGCTGTGTTCGGCGCCGTGGGCACGGCCGGACAGCGCTGCACCAGCACCCGCCGCCTGATCATCCACGAAAGTGTCTATGACAAGACGCTGGCTACGTTGAAAAACGCCTACGGACAGCTCAAGATCGGCAACCCCCTCGACGAGACCAACCACGTCGGCCCGCTGATCGATACCCACGCGGTGGAGCGCTATCTCCACGCCATCGAAAAGGCCAAAAAAGAAGGCGGCAAAATGATCGTGGAAGGCGGCGTGCTCAGCGGCCCCGGCTACGAAACCGGCTGCTACGTCAAGCCCTGCATCATCGAAGCCCGCAACGACATGGAGGTCGTGCAGGAGGAAACCTTCGCGCCCATCCTCTACGTGATGAAATACAAGACCATCGAAGAGGCCATCGCCCTGCAAAACGACGTGCCGCAGGGGCTTTCTTCAGCCATCTTCACCACCCACATGCGCGAGATGGAACTGTTCCTCTCCGCCGCCGGCTCCGACTGCGGCATCGCCAACGTCAACATCGGCACTTCGGGAGCCGAGATCGGCGGCGCTTTCGGGGGTGAAAAAGAAACAGGCGGCGGACGCGAATCGGGCTCCGACGCCTGGAAGGCGTACATGCGCCGACAGACCAATACCATCAACTACGGTACCTCGCTGCCGCTGGCGCAGGGGATTAAGTTTGAGTTTTAAATCTTAAAAGAAAGGCGCCGGTTCCGGCGCCTTTCTTTTTTATCCCCCAACCCTCCCTAGCCGAAATACGGCTTTCAGCGTATTGAGCTCGCCATATTGCTGGTCGTAGATATTCGTCGCTTCGAAATGGCTGCCCAGGGTGAGCACGTATTTCCCCTTCAGGACCTTGCGTTTGCATTCCAGTCCGACCGTCCCGAAATGAATATCATCTACCAGCCCGTGCAGCCGGTAATCAGCTTCCTTTTGTCTCGCCTTCAGCAGCATCCCGTAGGTATAGCCGGCAATGAAATTCAATTTCCATTTGTCATCTGCGTGATAATTGAGATTCACACTGACCCAAACGGGAAATTGAACGATTTGGAACTTGTGCCTGGCCGATATTTTACAGATCGAGAAGAAAAAATCATCCCCGCAATTTCCATTTACAAGGGTATTTACCCGAAATTCCTGCCACGCTAGTGCTGCTCCCACGCCTATTCTCCTTGAAAATTGAAAATGCGCATACGGCCCGGCCGAGAACCCCACCGCAGGTAGTTGCTCTTTTTTCTGGGCAAATGTCAGGGCGGGGCTGATGCTCCAGCCGTATTCGAAGAGCCCTTTTTGGGAAAAAAGGGAGGAAGAAAAAAGGGTAAAAAGCAAAATAAAACCAAGCCTGAAGTTCATTTCTATTTTTTCACTTTGAGACACAATGTAGTGTCGAAGTCCTCTTCGACACCTGTTTAGCCTGCCGGAGATGTGAGGGTATACGGAAAATTCTATGTGCCCGGGCGTCGTGTGTCGAAGAGGACTTCGGCACTACACCTTCATCACCTTCCCCATAAACAATATACTATTCGTCTTATTGTCGCGGATGACGAAGACGAAGGGCCTGTTCACATTCATCACCGGCGTCTGGCCAGCGGAGGTTTCAATGATGATCACCACCGTTACGGCGGCGGCCTCCGTGCCTTCCTCATTTACTTCGACAAATGCGTGGTGGATCACGTCGTCGATCATCACCCCGCCCCCGTCGATCATCTTGGTGAAGTCGGCAAAACCGGTGAAAGCGACTCCCATGCCCATGTCGGAAAGCGTGCGCTTCAGCTCTTTCTTATACTCCATCTTGAACTTGGGCAGGTAGAGCGAAACGGGACCGGTCTGGAAGGAGTTGAGCCACTGCTGATAAGTTTCGGGCGTCAGGGCCTCGATCACATTGCCCACCGTCTGCCCGTCTTTAGGCAGGAAAACGGTCATAGAGAAGATCGAATCGCCGTAAGGCAGATCGATGGCCTGAAAAAGGTCATTTTGGAAATAGGGAAAATCCGATTCGGGGATGTGCATCATGTCCACCTCCTGCGCGCCGGTGTTGGCGTAGAATGTGGCCTGGTGCGTATTGTCGGGGTCGAACTCGGTTTGCCAGGTGCCTTTGAAGTAAATGGCGTTGATGAGCAGCATGACCACGTCGGGCGGCAGCGAGCTCAGGGTCTCCTTGAGCAGGCCGTCGGTGTGGTCTTCGATCCATTTATTCACCTGCTTCACCACGTTGGGGTCTTTAAAATCGACCGGCACGACTTCGCTGTTGAAGTAGTTGGCGTTGGTTTCGAGAAATGATTCCAGCACCGGATAGTCGAGCTTGGGCCAGATGGAGTTGGCCAGCTTGACCTTGGTCTGCGGGTCGAGCCCGGGGATGACTTCGAGCAGTTGCTTATACGATTCATTGACCACAGGCATTTCCATGCCGGCGATCTGCAGGGTACTGCGCATATCGTCGAAGGTCTGCCCCGCGGCGCCGTTGACCGTCATCGTCAGCGCGGTGGAGATGCTGAAGGGCGAGATGAAGATATTGCCATCGGGCTCTTCCGAGTTCATTTGCTTGAACAGGGCGATGGCGAAGTCGCCGTTGGCGGCGGTCAGCTCACAGGTGGCGGGGTTGTCGTCGCAGGAGAACTCGATGCCAGGGCCCAGCTTGTCTTTTTTGCACTGAGCGGCCATCAGTACCAGGGCGAGGAGAAGGAACAGGTTTTTCATGGCAGAATACTTTTGGTTTCTTTTATGAAGACAACCAAGCGGGGGGTAAAGGTTGGGTAAGGGGGGCACTAAGGTTTACCCACCTTTTTCATGGCGTGCCCCAAAAGCCCCGGAGGGGCGGCCCGTTTATAGAAACCAGATAGGAAATCATCCCAGTCCCGTTGGGACGGCACGTCATATAGACGCCCCCAATTTCCCAAACATGCCGCCCTTACAGGGCTTGTTAAATTATGACATTCTTAGCCCGGGGCTTACACCCCGGGCTATTAACAGGTCGCCCCTCCGGGGCTTTTGGAATGCTGCGAAAAAAAGTGGGTAAACCTTAGCCTGCCAGAAGACGCCGGGGGAGCGGAATCGTGGTCGATGAACAACAGCTCAACATAATGCGCCCATGTCAATTGGTCAGACAAAAGTGAGACATCTGGGTAACGCAAATAGCACAACCACATGTAAATCAAGCTACTTCGATCAAATCCCCGCCCCAATTGGTCAGACAAATCCTTCGATAGCCGCTCCAGTATCTTGGATCCGTATTCTGCTTTTTTGTTCCCCGCCTGCTCGAATTCCACGATATGCTTTCCTATCGCCCAATAGGTCAACACCATTTCCCGGCGGGCAGCTTTGATCGCGGATGCCTGTCCCTGCGTGAAGGTGTTCTTGATCTGGTCGAGCAAGGATTGGTAGGTACTTTGCAGTTCCATACGTGATTGTTGACAGGATGATGGAGTGAAAAATTCAATTAGCCTCTCAACATGTCCTTTTCAAAAGAAATTTGCAAGCAGTTTTCTCATTTTCTTTTGAAAAAATAAATCCCCAACCCCACCCCTATCAGCAACACTGCCCCGCCCAGCACCTTCGCGACAAACAACCCTCCTTCCTCCACGTCTTTGGAGGGAATGACGGACAAGATCACCGACAGCAGCGTGACCGCAAACCCCGGCGCGGCGATAAGCCAGGCGCTTAGCCTTTTCCCCGGAGGGGCGCTCTTGTAGCGGTGCGCCACCAGCGAGGCGAACATGTAGAGAAAGGGGATGAAATAGAGAATGATCGACATGTCGAGCAGCACCAGATAGGCCTCCTTGACCGTCGAGCCGAGGATGGAGACCAGGAATAACGCCGTCACCACCAGCCCCTGCACCAGCAGCGATACCCAGGGGGTGCCCCACCTGGGGTGCACCTTCGCCAGGGCCTCCGGCAAATAGCGGTCGATGCCAATCACGTAGGGGATGCGCGCCGTGCCGGTCATCCAGGCCCCGAAGCTGCCTACCAGGGCAAGGGTCATGAAGCCGGCGCCAACGGCGCCCACAGCCGGCGACCCCAGCCGCTCGCCGATGGCCGCGAAAGCCTGCGCCACTCCGTTCATGATGCGCACCTCGTCTTCGGGAATCGCGAGCAGCAATACGGCGGTCCCTGCCATGTAGAGCACCGTGACGATCAGCCCCGCCCAAAACAGTGCCCTCGGGATATCGCGCTTCGGATTGCGGGCCTCACCCGTCAGGATGGGCGCCAGCTCGAGCCCGGCGAAGGCAAAGGTGATGGTGGCGAAAAAGGGTAGCACACCGGTATCGCTCAAGTCTGGCAGGAATTTCTCCGGACTTACCTCGCGCGCGCTCCCGAAGTGAAGGAGGTAGTAGACGCCCAGCCCCAGCAGCAGGATGATCGTCACCCACAGCGCTACGCCACCCATGTTTTGCACCCATTTGGCTTTCTCCAGGCCGATGATGTTCAGGCCGGTGATCAGCCACAGGAGCGCCAGGGCGAAGGCGCCGTTGTACCAGGGGTTGTCCGCCAGTCCCAGCCATTCGCCGCCGCCTATGTAGAGAAAAACCGTCGATACCGTCAGCATGGAGGTGGGAAACCACACGATGTTGCACAGCCAGTAGCTCCAGCCCACGATGAAGCCGTGGGTATCGCCGAATGCTTCGCGCGACCAGCGGTAGAGCCCGCCTTCGCCCGGCAGGCGGGCGTGCAGCTCCAGCACCGTCATGCCGAAGGGGATCATGAACACCAGCAGCGCCGCCACCCAGAGCGTGAGACTGGGCAGGCCGAACTGCGCGGCATTCGCCAGACTGCCCAACCCCAGCACGGCGGAGATGTTGAGCAGGAGCAGGTCGCGAAAGCCGAGGGTTTGGCGGAGGCCGGGAGTTGGTTTCATGAAAGCGAATTTACCGGATTTCCCCTCAATGATCTTCGTCATTGGAGAAAGTCACGAAAAACAGTATACTGCGAAAAACCATTTGTCATGAGACACCTGCATCTTTTCTTCCTGCTTATGGCCGCTCTCGCTTTCGCGGGCTGCGATACCGCCATTTCGGTGATCATCTCCAACCCCGCGGGCGGAACACTGGAGAGCCCCAAACAACTCGCGCCGGGCGAACAACTGGGCGTCATTATTCATCAAGACGCCGATCTCGCTACCTTCAAAGTGACCATTCACGATCCCAACACTGGCGACGATGCCTGCCCGTACTACCTGCCGGCAGATATCTCCGAGATGTTTGCTCCCCTGTCGGCAGGCGCGACCGTCAAAGCCATGGCGCCCGGCCGGCTGAGCGTTTGCGGGCCGTTTCTCATGAAAGCAGAGGCCCAGTTTGCTACCCCGCCTTCCGCAAATAAGGTCTTCACCACGTCCGAAACCTGGTTCATAGGCTACGAGATCCGGAAAGTGCCGGCTGAGGATATCATCAAATTAAAAGTAGGCGAAGCCATAGATGTGGGCGTCGATTTCCTGAAACCCGCCGTAGGCGATTTCGACGTGAGGGCCGCCGTTTCGGAGGCTGACATTCCCATCGCCACGGTCAACAACAGCCTGCCTGATGCGACGGTGAAAGTGGCCAAAGGCGATCAGTCCGTCCGCTTTCAAATAAAAGCCGTCAACAAAGGGCAGTGCTTCCTTTGGATCGACCTGCTGGGCGGGCCGGATTATGCGAAAACCATTGTCGTTGAATGAAATCATGCGTAACTTCGGACGCATGAAAAGCAACGATCAACTCGACTCCGGGCGCTACCGCGCCGACGATAACCGCTATTCGACCATGACCTACCGCCGCTGCGGGCGCTCGGGCTTGCGGCTGCCAGCCCTTTCTATCGGGCTGTGGCACAATTTCGGACACACCGACAACCTCGAAACAGGCAGGCAGATACTGCGCACGAGCTTCGACCAGGGCATCACCCATTTCGACCTGGCCAACAACTACGGTCCGCCATACGGCGCCGCGGAGGAAAACTTCGGCCGCCTCTTCCGGCAGGACTGGGCGCCGTATCGCGACGAACTCATCATCTCCACCAAAGCGGGCTGGGATATGTGGCCGGGGCCTTACGGCAACTACGGCTCCCGCAAATACCTCATCGCCAGCCTCGACCAGAGCCTGCGGCGCATGGGACTCGACTACGTCGACATCTTCTACCACCACCGTCCCGACCCCGAAACGCCGCTGGAGGAGACCATGGGCGCCCTTTCCCATATCGTGAAACAAGGCAAGGCGCTCTACGTCGGCATTTCCCAATACAAACCCAGTGAAACCGCCCGCGCCGCCGCCCTGCTGCGCGAAATGGGCACGCCCCTGCTCATCCACCAGCCCAACTACAGCCTGCTTAACCGCTGGGTGGAAGACGGGCTGCTCGATACGCTCGATCAGGAAGGCGCCGGCGCCATCGTCTTCTCCCCCCTCGAACAGGGCCTCCTGACCGACAGATATTTGCACGGATTCCCCGAAGACTCCCGCGCGGTGCGCGACGGCCGCTACCTGAAAAAAGACCGCATCACCCCCGAAAAACTGGAGATGATACGCAAGCTGAACGACATCGCCCGCGACCGGGGCCAGTCGCTCGCCCAAATGTCCATCGCCTGGCTGTTGAAAGACCCGCGGGTTACCTCCGTGCTGGCCGGCGCCAGCAGCCCGCAGCAGGTGCTGGATAATGTGGGAGCGTTGAGGAATTTGGCTTTTTCGGAAGAGGAGTTGGGGAGGATTGAGGAGACCATTTCAAAAAAATAACCGCAAAGGCCATCGGGGCCTTTGCGGTTATTTTTTTGAAATGAAATTTATTTCATCACCACCATCCCCGCATACCACCTGCTCCCCTCTTTCTCAAAAACGTAGTAGTAAATGCCCGCCGGCAGGCCGCCGCGCTCGAAGCGGTGGGAGGCGCCTGCCACAGGTTCATTCCGCAGCTCGCGGCCGAGTTGGTCGTGGAGCACGAAGCGCATGCCTTGCGGGGCTTCGCCCGGCCACTCGAATGTCACGGCGCCGAAGGCGGGGTTGGGGTAGACCTTCACCGGACCCGGAGCTCCTGCCTCCACCACCTCGTTGATCACCTGGATGAAGTTTTCGCCGATGGTGTGGTAGACCGTGTTCGTGATCACCGCCTCGTTGAAGTCGAAGTAGATAGCGGCGCTGTTTTCGATCACCGTGCCCAGGTCAAGAGCGGGCTGCTGCCGCACGTTGAACTGCAAGAACCCGTGCGAAGCCGGCTCGTTCACATTGCTGTCGGGCAGCATGATGCCGGAGAAGGTGAAGCGCAGCACGTTGCCGCCGATCAGCTCGAAGGAGTAGGGGTGGCTCGCGGCGCCCGGGCGCACCAACGCGGCATCCAGATAGGCGGAAAGTGTGTCGAGCAGCACCACGGTGAAAGCCGTGTCGGTGCCCGTATTCTGGAAGCGGATCTTGTACTCGATCTCCTCGCCCCGCTCGATGTAGTGCGGCTGGCCGTAGCCCGTGGGGTAGGCCGCTTTGTCGTTGGGGTCGAAAGACCCGACGTTCTCCTCGCAGTCGACAGCTATGAAGGGGTTGGGGTTTTCGAGGGGGAAAAGGTTGACCAGTCCGGGCTCGTTGAAGCCGCCGCAGCCTTCCACCGCCACGGCTACGCTGCCTTCGTACGGATGCCCCGGCTCCTGCTCTGCCTCCAGCCGCCAGGTGGCGCCGTTGGCGGGCATGTGCAGCACGATCTCCTCGCCCGCCGCGGGCAGCTCAAAATCGTCTTGCAGGTACATGATCACGTCTTCCACGATGATGAACTCCAGGGGATCGGCCATGTCGCCGTCGCCGGTGTTGCGGATGATCAGGTGGATGGAGTCGTTCTGGCAGTAGCCCTCCACTTCGATATTGGCGCCCGACCAGTTGCTGGGTTGCGGACAGAGGGTGTCGGGGAAAATATGCGCCTCGGTGCAGTGGGTTGCGCCCAGTTCGGCGTCGCAGCTCAGGTCGAAATAGATATTAAAACTGCTGAATTGCCCCGGTTGCAGGTCGCCCAGCTCAAACGAATAGACGTTGTTGCCCAGATCAGTCTCCGGCAGGCTGGCGGAGTTGAAGGTCATCGCCGGGTCGAGGGCCACCTCCACATGGGCATCCTCCACCACCTCGTCGCTGTAGTTGACGTAGCTGACGGCGTAGTAGTTTTCAAAGCAACGCCGCAGGAAGGGCGCAGACAGATCGACGCCCAGCAGGGGACAATCCTCGTCGAGCTGCACGGCGATGTCCTGAAGTTTCAACTGAGAGTACCCCAGGGCGAAAGACACCTCATAGGTCGTGGGGCAGCCCTGGCCGTAGTTGAAGGGCACGTCGAGACTCACTTCCACCAGGGTGTCGGAGAGGCAGATGGCGAAGGCGTATTGGCCGTTGATATCAGTAGTCGTTTCATAAATTTTTCCCGAAACCATGCCCACGGCGCGCACGGGCCAGCCCTGCAGCTCGGGTTCGTTCCAGTACTGGCAATCGGCCAGCTCATCCTGATACACTACGCCCGCCAGGGTGAATTGAATGGTATCGTTGTAGTTGTAACGGATGATCTGCTTATAGGTGTAGAACTCGTTTCGGGCAGCCAGTCCTCCCATTATCACGCCGTTGTATTGCAGGTAGGCGGAATCGGCCAGCACGAGGACCTCGTAGGCGTCGCCCGATTGCCCGTCGTTGTCGAGGTCGAGGGAGGGAAGGAGGGTTTCCGGGCCGTTGTCGTAATTGCACCAGTTGAGCACGCTCCAGGTTCGTTCGATCTTGTCGGCCTCGCCGTCGCAGTCGAAGTCCCAGGCCTCGTCCTGCCAGGTCACGTCCAAAATCGAATAACTGCCTTGGTTGAATTCCAGTTCTTCCACTTCCGGATCGCCGGGGTGGTAGTCGGCGGGTGTTAGGATGGAAAATTCGGGAAAAAGGGAGATGAACTGGAAGGCGGCGAAGGAGGCGTTGCCCGCCGAATCGACCGCCGTGAAGGTGCGGATGATACGTTTGAGAAAGGTCTGTCCGCCGCATTCCGACGTTTCCAGGTCCGCACCCTGTATGATAGCCATTACCCCGCAATTGTCGTAACCGGTGGCCGAGCCAAAAATGGGCTCCAGTTCCTCGGGCGTAGGTGGGTTGCTCAGGCCCAGGGCATAGTAAGTTTCCACAGAAATTGCCGTATCGGGCGGTGCCGCGGCGGTGGGCGGGGTGAGGTCGTTGTCGCAGTCTTCGCCGATCACCTCGAGTTCGGCCCAGCAGGCGATGCCGGGGGTTCCGTTCTGGAAGACCTGCACCTGCACGACGTAGGTACCTATCTGCCAGGGGTAGAAGGTCAGGTAAGGCTCCGCCTGGCCGGGAGGATCGAGGATCAGCTGAAATTCGGAGCCAGGCTGCAGGCAGTAGGGACCGCCCTCGAGCACGTCTTCCGGATAGAGATAGGCTATGCCCGAGGAGGGTATCGTCACCACCGGAAAGGCGTTGCAGGCCAGCACGACAGGCGGGTTGCCGCCGCAATCCTGCACAATGACGGTGGTGAGGCACTGGCCCCAGTTGCCGCTCTGGTCGCCCACCCAGAGCACGGCCGTTTGTTCGCCGAGGTCGGCCATGGTGTAGACGATGGTGGTGGAGGCCGGCGGCGTTGCGGAAGGCGGCGCGGGTTCGAGGCGGAAGTCGAGGCTATCGATCTCCGTGCAGTTGTCGAAGGAGGCTTCATTGACCTGGAAGGCCGAGACGGTCGCCGGGCCGGAGGACACATCGACCGTCACATACCCGTCGCACACAGCGAGGGGCGGTATGATATCGGGGTCGCAAAGAGGTTGGGCTGCCGCGGGTAATTGCAGGGCAAGTACCACCACGGCCGCCAGCAACCGCAGGAATGAGGATATACTCATGGGATGGGAGTTCGGTTTTGCGTATTTCATTTTCATAGGAATTATGATTCAAGCACTTCTTTCACGATCCAAAAATCCGGGGAATGCCTTGGAGAAACAAAATCAAAAAACGTAACTTGTAGAGTAGTTTTTTGACGTTTTTGTAAAAATGAACAATACCCACCTGCTCGAACTCATCCAGGCATTTTCACCGATAGAGCGGCGGGAGGCGCGCAAATTCCTCCATTCCCCATTCTTCAACACCCGTGAAGACCTGGTACAGCTATACGACTACCTGCTTAAAGAACCTGTGCCCTCCCGGGAAGGGGCCTGGGAGCGCCTTTTCCCCGATGAGCCCTTCGACGACCAGCAGTTGCGGTTGCGGATGAGCTATTTGCACAAGCTACTGGAAAAATACATAGCCATGTCAGAATGGGAGAGCGATGGGGCGGGCGTGCAGGCGCAGCTGGCGGCAGGCTACCGGCGGCGCGGGCTCCTCACGCCCTTCGAGCGCGCGCGCAGGAAGCTGGAGCAGGACATGGAGCGGCAGCCGCTGCGCGACGCCCATTTTCACCAGCTCCAATACCGGCTGCGCTGGGAGGAGGCGCAGGCCGCCACCGCCGAAAATCCCGCGGAGCCCATACCGGTGCAAGACCTCGCGCAGTCGCTCGACGCCTGGTACCTTTCCTCCCGCCTGCGCCTCATCTGCTTGTCGGCCGCGCAGCAGGGTGTCTATGCCTCGGGCGCCCGGCAGGGCATAGACGCCGAGATCGTGGCGCTGGCCGAGCGCGGACCCTGGCGCGAGCTGCCCGCCATCGCCATTTACCTGCACGCCTTCCGCATGCTCGGGCAGCCGGCGGAGGAGGGGCATTTCCAGCCCTTCAAAGCCCTGCTGCTCGAATCGGCGGGGCGGTTTGCCAGTGAAGAGATGCGGGGGCTGTACCTGATGGCCATCAACTACTGCATCCGCCGCATCAACGGCGGGGAGAAAGGGTATTTTCGCGAAGCGCTCGACCTGTACAAGCCCGGGCTGGAGAACGGCTTTTTGCTGGAAAACGGCGTCCTTTCCCGTTTCACCTACCACAACATCGCCGCCGCGGGCCTGCAGAGCGGCGAGCTCGACTGGGTGAACCGCTTCATCCACGACTATCGCAACGCCCTGGAGCGCCGCTACCGCGAAAGCTCCTTCAGCTTCAACCTGGCGCGGCTGGAGTACGCCCGCGGCCGCCACGGCGCGGTGCTGGAGCTGCTGCAACAAGCCAACTACCGCGACCCCCTGCTCAACCTGGCAGCCAAGACCCTGCTGCTCAAGACCTTCTACGATCTGGGCGAAGAAGACCTGCTGCAATCGCATCTCGACGCCATGCGCAACTACATCCGCCGCAAGCGCGTCATCGGCTACCACCGGGCCAACTACCTCAACATCGTGCGCTACGCGGAAAAGCTGCTGAACCTGAATTGGGGCAATAAAAAGGCCGTGGCCGCGCTGAAGAAGGAGATCGAGGAGGAGGAGATATTGACGGAGAGGGAGTGGTTGGGGGCTAATCTTGGAGGGGGGTAACCAGAAGAGGTAGTCTGAATGTAGTGTCGAAGTCCCCTTCGACACCCGCCGGGTGCAAAGGCACAATGTTATGCTTAAGCTGAATATGTACTTTTTCCTTGTTGAAAAAGTACCAAAAAAACAAGGCTTTCGCCGCTTTGCCTAAAACCGGCTAAGGCCGGATATTTAAAGCAGATAAGGATGACGCGAATAAGAAAATTATACCCTCGAAATTTTCTTAAATTCCCAAAAACAGGCAAATAAGATCAACGCGATGATCTTATTTGAACGCTCCGCTGCGACTAGAAGATTTTTCGTAGCTTTATCCACAGCCTTTTACGCACTATGACCAGACCCGGCTTGACCCTCTTTCTGCTTCTCCTGCTACTGCGAATGGACGCGCAGCGCAACATCGTGCCCAATCCCGGTTTCGAGAGCTTCAATGCGGCGCCGCTGGGCTGGTACTACAAGGGCGAAGACTTCACGCGGATGGTGAAATACTGGTCGTCGCCCACCGGCGCCTCGCCCGACGCTTACGGGCCGGGGGTGAAGCCGCCTGCCAACTGGGTGGAGAAGGGATTCGGGAAGCAGAAGCCGCACGGTGGCACGGCCATGGCGGGCATCACGGTATTCGGCTGCGGCAACGGGAAGCCCCATTGCCGCGAATACCTGCAGGCCCAGCTGCTCGAACCCCTGGTGCCCGGCCAGACCTACCTGGTCGAAGCCTGGATCGCCCAGCTGCCCAACTCCACCGCCATCGACAACCTGGGCTTCCATTTCGCGATGGAGGCCACCGAAGATGCCGAAGAGAAGCTGCTGCGCCTGACGCCCGATTTTAAAACCTCGGAGATCACCGAGGTGGCGGCGGGTAAGTGGAAAAAGATCGGGGGCACCTTCACCGCCCGCGACGAAGCCGAGGTGTTGGTGATCGGCAATTTCTATCCCGACGAAGAGACCAGCATCCGCCGCATCCGCGACGAGTCGCTGCATTATGCGTATTACTACATCGACGACGTGGTGGTGAAGAAGGTGCCGCCCATACTGCCCGTGCCCATCAAGGAGACCGACATCCGGCGGCAGAAGCTGGAGACGGGCAAGACCTTCCAGCTCGAAAACCTGTTATTCGATTTCGACAAATGGGAGCTCCACCCCCGCTCCTACATCGAACTCGACAAGGTCATCGAGATCATGAAAGCCAACCCCGGCATGGTCATCCAGATCAACGGCCACACCGACTCCATCGGCGAGGAGCCCTACAACATGTACCTCTCGCGCAAGCGCGCCAAAAGCGTGGTGGCCTACCTCAACGAAAACGGCATCTCGCGGTCGCGGACCTTGTACAAGGGGTATGGGGAGACGCGGCCGGTGGCGGGGAATGATACGGATGAGGGGCGGCAACTTAATCGTAGGGTGGAGATGGAGGTGGTTAGGATGTGAGGGGGGGGCAAGGATCGTTTTGAGAATAACTTCCCGATTTTCGCAAGAATCCTTTAAGGCTCCAACATTTCAGTGCCTCATCCGATATTGCACCCTTTCTTGCTCTAATCGGAGCAACTTGCTGTTTAACCGCTCGAATAATTGCCTTTCTTCGTTACTCAAATTTTTGGGAACCGCACCGTGGTAAGGCTTGCCCTCCACCCATGCATGCTGGTACGCATCAAAAGTCGCTTCATCCATCATCAAGGCTTGCATATTCGGGAAAAAGTCGCGAAAGCCGCTCAATATGGCCAATCCGTGCGCGTCCAGATCTCCCCAGTAGTAAAGGATTTTTTGATGTAGCCATTGGCAGTCTTTGAGTAGCGATATCCCAAAACCGCCGCCGAAAATGACCATGCCATCGAAAAAAGGTTGTTGCAGCACCTGGAGCATACTGTTCTTGTTTTCGACGACCAAAATACGCGAAGCGGCGAGCGGAATTTGCCCCAATTCATCTGCCGGAAATGCGAGGCGATTAAATCCGCCATACTGTGTTGCTAAGGTTGGATCGTTCCAGGCGCATTCAATCAGGGGGGCTTGCTCAGGCAGCCCGTATCGCTTTGAAAAAATTTTGTGCTCTTTATGAATGGCCTCTGGTGGCAGGACAACATCAACCAATTGACACAGAACGCCATTGTATTGTTCAATAAACTTGGTGTCCACCCCTTCGATGGGTAACAAACGAACAGGCAGCACAGGCGCGGGGTTTTCCTGAAAAAAACGCACCACGGCGAGCAGTTGGGGCCAAACCGTCGCGTATTGCACGACCTCGCGGACATGCGCAGCGCACCAGGGTGCAAGTTCGGGCGACCCGGTTATCAGGGCGTAATCGCTTTCAAACCGGGCAAATTCCGCCGTTTTTTCGATAAATTGAAGTAAATCGCTTGCCGTGTCAAACACAATAGCACGCAAGCGGCTTTGTTGGTTTCTGCTGTTGGGCGCCGGCGCTTCCAGTTCAATTCGGTAGCCGTATCCCATTTTTTCCTTGCTTTGCTGGACGATTTCGCTCAATGCTTCCCAACGGTCATCAGCCTTTTTTTTGTCGCCGGTGCGTTTTATTGTAAGCGGTTCATACGCCGGATTCCCATTGGCAATGGCAGTCAACCACTGGTGATAGTGGTGTTCCGCCCTTCTGCGAATATCTGCTGTCGTAATCATCGAGCATCCATGAATTTTTTCACCTCTTTGATCGAATAACAGTAGGCTACGGAGCTGGGCGGCGATTCCGATTCCTTTTTCACAAAAATCAAATGGCTCATGTATTTTTCGCCTGTCGCGATGCCTGTATTAGGCGTGATAATGAGCATTTGAAATTTAAGGGCGGTCAATAATTCGAGCAAATAGGCGCTGTTTTCAGGGTCTAATTTGCTAAATGCTTCGTCCACCACGATAAAACGGAACGAGCGGGCATTGCGCTCGCCGGTACTGATGTTGAACTGGTAAGTAAGGGCTGCAGCCAGTATGGTGTAGGTGATTTTGGCTTGCTCCCCACCCGATTTGCCGCCTGTGCTGTCCAGCAAAGTGCCGCGCACCACCTCGTTGTTGTCGATGTAATACTGCTGGGTTTTGAAACCGAGCCAATTGCGCACATCGGTTACTTCCTTGCGCCAAAGGTCATTTCCCTCCAAACGCCGGATGATATCGCCAATTTTCCGGACGGTTTCTTTCCAAATTTCCAATTTTTCAGTTTCGGAAGCAACTAAAAAAGCGGCGCGATCATAGTCCCACGAATGGAGCAATTGATAAAACTCGCCAATGCGGCCTTTGCGCAGGTTTTCCTCTGTTACGATCTGCAAAAAGGTGTCGTGCGAGTATGGCAGCGCGCGCAGCGACTGGTTGATATTGCGGATATTGTCCTGGTGGTCGATGAGTTGGTCTTCCAAACGGCGCTGAAATGCTTGCATGGCATTGCCGATGTCCTTGCTGGCGCGGGCCTGGTAACGCTCGCGAAGTTCGGGCAAGCGGTCTGATTGAATGCGATGGAGCAGGCTGAGGTAATCGCCGATATTTTCGATGATTGGGTTGCCCAATTCGTCTGTATCGTTAGGCCAGGAAGGAAATTGGTCGAGCAGCGCCTTGGTGGGCTGTTTAAAATCCTTCATCAGGCGCTCGGATTCCGCGCGGAGGTCGGATTCGCTTTTTTGCGCTGCCCTGATTTTTTCATCCAACTGATTTTTTTGTTCCCGCTCTGTTTTTTCGATGGTGTCGAGGTCCAAATCAGGCAATGTGTCGATAAATGCCGTTAAATATTCCGGTTGTATGTTGGGATCGTCATATTCGGCTGCATCCGTTTTTTTGAAATGCAGTTTGGTCTTCAACCCTTTAAGTACACTTCCGATTTCGCCTCGATCGCTCTGTAATTTGCCTTTTCTGTCGTCAGCGGATTTGATCTTGCCTTCTATTTGATGCAACTGCTGCTTCAGTATTTCTATCGCTGAAGATGCCTGGCTCAATTTTTCAATTTCTTTGGTAAGTTCTTCGATTTCCAGTTGAATATTAAAAAAATCAATGGTTTTATAGTCAGTAAAATCTGCTAAACGCGCGGCGTTGGTCAGTTTTTCATTGAACTTATCGATTTCATTTTCGATAGGTTGTATCCGTTCCTTCAACCGTTCGATCTCGTTTTGCAGGCCACGAAGTTCTTCATCGAGTTGGCGTATTTTTTCGGTATTGTCCCAGCCCAGCACGTTGAGTTGCCTTCGCTGCCGGTCGTCCTTTTGGTGCAGTTTATCGCTTTTGTACAAGCCTTCGGGCGTCAGCGCTTTGGGCGAGCGCTCGTACTCGGCATTGTCTTCCGTGCAACGGTGCGGGTAGCGTTTATTGAGTTCGTTGCGCAGCCAGTTGGCAAAGGGTGTTTTGGGATGAACCTCCAGTTTGTTGGCCGCAATGGCAGGACTGTGGTCGTTTTGCAGCGCCTCACCTGCGTTTTCCTCAGCTTCCATGAACCGCAGCAGCACGCCAGTATTGTTAGCCCGCACCCAACGCACCACTTTGGACAAATGGCGTGGCGGCGCCAACAGATACAGGGAAAAAGGCATCAGTAACTTTTCCAGCGCTTGTAGCCACAATGTCTGTTCCTGCTCGCGCACCTGCACGAGTTCGCCTACAAAAGGAAGTTCGTTTTCAGGAATACCGGTACCTTCCGACAGACGGGCGCGAAAGCGAATCAGTTCGTCAGGCAGGTTGTTGCGTCGTTTACGGAGTGAATCGAGTTCTTGTTTGAGTTCCTCTGCGGCCTTTTCCTTCTGGCTTTTTTGACTGACGATGTCGTCGCGATGTTTGGTTTTCGCTTGTTTTTGGTCAAGTATTTGATCGGCGAGTTTCTTCAAATATTGCTGCTGGTCAAAAAATGTCGTGAAGTCGGGCTCTTCTTTCAGATCCAAAGTGCGGGCAATCTTGGCATAACGCTCGGCTTCGCTGCGGCGCTTGACAAACTCGGCTTCTCTACGTTTTTTTTCGTCCTGCAATTGTTGCAGGCGTTGCCCCTCTTTATTGTTGCCGATGCTGATATTGATGTTTGTTTCCTGCTTCCGCAGCGCCGCCAATTCATTCTCGGTTTGCGCCAAATCCTGTTGATTTTTTTCCAAATGGCGCTCATTTTCTGCGATGGCTGTTTCCAGCAGGCCGACGTGCTGCCGGGCAAACCAGGGAACGATGTTTTTTCGTAAGGTTTCCCATTGCAGCACTTCGCTGTGGTATCGGAGCCGTTGGGTGTTTATGTCCAGCAAAGGCATCAGCATTTGCTCCTGGCAGGTCACTTTTTCGAGGGTTTGTTGGGTATCGGCGATGTCGGCATATTCTTTTTTCAGTTGGTCGAACGTTTCTTCCATATTGTGCTCGTCGAGCATGTGGTCGCGGATAAAAGCGTTCAAGTCGCCAAGCACTTTGATTCCCGCCGTTTTGGCCAACAGGTGCAGGGCTTTGGTACGCCCTGCCGCGTTATTGGCTTTTGCGGGTATTCGCATGCCCAGTTTGGGCTGAAAATCGAAGGCAAAATCACTGAAATTATCGTAAACTTTTGCCTGAAGCCCTTTCGTAATGGCATTATTGAAGGCGCGAATATCGCCGCCGAAGCGAAAATGCGCTTCAACGTTCAGTTCGATGGGGGCAGTGTAAAAGCGTTTTTGCAGCTCTCCGTTTCGAATCCAGTACAGGTGGGCCAGCGTGTAATATTGTTGCAGGTCCTTGTTGTAAAACACCCCTAACAACACGGTGTAGGTGGGCTGTTCGTCGGGCAGGTCGCGCAATTGTTCGCGATTTTTTTCGGAGTAACCGTACACGCCGCGAACGTAGTCCTCCACTTTGCGGGTGCGTTTACGGTCTTCAAACCCGGCTGATTGGTTAAAATACCGTTCCGGTGTGGGATTGAGCAGCGCAATGATGGCATCCACGAGCGTGGTTTTGCCTGCACCATTTGCGCCGGTGAGCAACGCATTTTCGTTAATAAGCGGTAAAGCACAGACTTTTTTGTGGAAAGTGCCCCAATTATACGCTTCAAAACGGGTTAAGCGAAACCCTGCAAATTGTGGGTCGGTTGAAAAAAGCGTCAGTTCAGATCGGTTCATAGGCCGGCGATTTGTTGGGCAAGTTGCTGCAATTCGTCAGGGCCGATAAAGGCTTTGAGGATGCGTTTGACCCGATACCGAAGTTCGTCATCGTTCAGGTTGGCATTGTCGCTGTTCAATTCTTCGAGAAAACCCTGTTTTTTCACGTCCTCCACCGTTTTTTTTACATCTCTCAAAAAACGCTGCTGCGTATCGCGTTCCCGGAAAAACAGTTCCACCATATCGCGAATGTCTCGCAAGGTCAAAATGGGTTCGCGGCTGGCGCTTTCTTTTACGGTATAATCTTCCAGATGTTCCCGCAGCAAGACGCACAGTATAGACTGATCCACTGTGAGCGAGCGTCGCGTCATAAGGCGGGGCAGGGGTTCCTCTGTCTCCTCCTGTTGCGCCTGGCGCAGGTACGCAAATCCTTCCTGCCTGTTTACAATAAGGTCCAACCCGATCTGGGCAAAATACCGCCGCAGAGGCAGTTCGTGTATTTTCACCAAGTCATTCCAGTTGAGGGCTTCTTCTTCATAGATCACGCCTTTCAGCAAACGAATGGCCAAGGGCGCGAAGCTCATGGCTTGCGTCACTGGAGCATTGCCAGTGTCTGTATGGTTTAGTTCTTGCATCATTCATCTTTTACAAAAAGTACCCGCGGTCCTTCCGCAAATTGTTCCTTTTCAACATCCAACGCGATCAAATCATCTTCGGCAGGGTCAAAAATATGCCGATTGCCATTGCGTGCGGCGATGTTCAGATAAGCCATTAACTCCGACAAGCCCTCCTGCATGGGGAACTGCTTCGTAAGCGTTGCCAAGGTTGTCTGCACGTCGGTTTCAAGGGCTTCGGTAATTTGATTTTCTAAACGAAGGGTAATCGACAGCTCATCGGACAGCGGAATATCCGGCTTGTCGTCATCACTTTTTTGCGGGAGTTGGAAAGTCATTCTTTGTTCAGAGGCCTGCAATTTAAGCTTTTTCTCCAATGGCAGGCGGATATCGGCTTCCGGGCTATCCATTTCCCAGAAGGGCTGATCCGTATTAGTAAAAGCCTCATTAAAAGCGGGTTGCAAAAGCAATTGCTTGACCTCGGCCAAGCGCTGCCGCAGCAACTGCCGGTTGTGCGAGGCGTTTTCTGCCACAATGCGTGTGATACGGTCTGCGATGCGGCGGTTGGCCTCCAACACAGGTTGCGCTTCGTGCAGCAGGTGCCGATACAGGCGCAGCAACAGGTTTTCGTTGGAGAACGGAACCTCCCGCTCGTGCATAATGTTGAGGAGCGACTTCACCCCTTCTTCAAACTGCCGGAAGCGCTGTGCGTCCCGGAGCTCTTCAAAAAAGTGGTTAAAACTCTGTCCCTGCCGGGTGTGGTCTAATTCGTCGCGGGCATCGAGCGCAGCGCCGAGCATAGCGCCCTTGCTGCCTTCCTGTGCGGCGTATTGGCGCAGCAACTGCGTCCGGATGCGTTCAAAATTGCTTTCCACCGCTTTAAAATCGGTAGCCAGCGCGCGCACCTGCTCCAACAGGCCATCGTATTCTTCGCGGAGGCGGGTGTTGTCGAAGGGGCGGTACTGGCTTTTACCCGCTTGTATAGCGGCTATTTCGGCTTCTATGTCAAGTTGTTTTTGTCGCAGATCGGCAATTCGTTGGTTGTCCGTTTTTTCGCGGCTGTTTTCGAGGATGCGTTTCAGTTTTTCAAAAATATCGTCGAACCGCGATTGTGTGCCGGTAAACTCCCGATCTTCCAGCCCGTCTAACCATTGCCAAGCCCGTACCACATGTTCCGTCACGCTGTATTCATATTGGCCTTCGGCATTGTTATCTCCGCGCAGATAGCGCTTTTTCACCCCCTCCCAGTCGCGCAGCAAGGCTTTGGCCTTATTGCGATAGCGGCTAAACAGATCAGTCGTTTCCGTATCGGATTCGTCAAACACGTCTTTCTCATCAAATTGCTGCAAATACTCGGCTAATAGAGGGATCAATTCGTCCCGCCCGATGCTGTTGCGTTCCTCTGCAAAAACTGTGCGTAAAAAGGAGAGGATGAGCGCTGCGTTGTGCTCCCGCAGCAACTGAAGGGTGCTAGCCTGCTTGAATAACCGGTTTATTTGCTCCGACTGCATAGACATCCTGGCTTCTAAATGATAATATTTCAATCGATGCGATCAATACGTCCTATATATCCTGCTGTTCAGGTAGTTGTTGTATAGGCGCATTTCTTCCTTCTGATTGCTCTGGTAGACCGCCTGATTGTACCGGCTGATGGTCCCACTGGTATAATTAAACCCCTGCCATGTCGATGGAGAGTACGCTCCTCCGCGGGAGGGTTGCGGCAAAGGGTAGGCTTTTGCCTGTTCAGCCCTTCGCCTTTCCATTTCTGCATAATATTGTTCCCACCTTATTTTCGATTCTGCCTGGTACCTGGCTAAAGCTTCGGCATTATATTTTTCAGTAGCGCTATTTAAAGACACCAGGATCTGTTCGGCTGAACTAATGGCTTCATGTTCCATTTTCTCTGAATTGCCCAGGGGGGTCGGGAAGTAGAAACCCAGGTTTTCGTAACGGTTAAAAGCATTGCTGCTGTAGCGCGAAACCAGGTAACACTGCCAATTGCCATCGGGTAAGCGGGCTACCAGCAGCTCAGGGTGCACATAGATGCTGCCGTTATTTTCCCTGATCACCTCGCTTTCATAGATCATGAATTCGGTCCATACAGGATCTTCAGCCGATCCGAAGGATAAGCCCCCTTCCGGGCCGGCCACGGCATAGTTCATTTTGCCGTCATTTCCGCCCGGATAGGCCACCAAAAAGAAATGGGACAACAAGTAGGTTTCGCCTGTTTTGGATCCGGCATCCACTTCTTCGGTGATCACAGGCGACAAGCCCAGGCTGCCCTCCGGAAACTCTACCGTGCCGTCGGCCTGCAAGACACCGTAAAGTCCTTCAAAATCCTGGCTGGGCACCAACACCTGCCGGTGGAAAAGCTTGTCGACCCCGATTCCTTTGCCAGTGCGGTAATCTGCGACCAATTGATACCCCGGGCCGAAGTTGGTGCTGCCTGGCATTTTATCGTAATTCCTGTACACCAGCAACGAGGGGAAATAGGTCTTTTTCTCTTGCAGCTGGTTGTCAAACACCACCACTTCGTAGGCTTTTCCCATTTTTTTCTCAGCCAGCTGGACGTAGCCATCCAGGTAGCGGTAGTAGCGCGGCACTTCGGGCTTTTTGAAGCCAAGCGACCTCGGCGGCGCCATGATGGACAAATTGCCCCATTCTCTCACCAGCTTATTGTCTTCAAAGAAATAGCCATGCGTTTGTTCGGAGGAGCCCGGGCCGGCCGTCAGCGGTCCTTTCTTGATATAGAGCAGTCGCTTGGCAAACACGCGATGGTAAGGGCCGTAAATTACCAGCTCGTCGCTTTCGACAGGTTTGACGGCCCCGCTTGCCGGGTCGAGTTGCCATACCACTACGCACAGTGCAATATCTATTTCTCCTTTTTTATATTGTTCTCTTTCATTTGAATTAATGGGGAGTTTGACGCCTACCACGCCCAGGCCGGGAATGACCTGGATGAAGTCGGCCCTCAGCCCGATGTGTTTGTTGCTATAGGGTTTTCCTTCAAAACTTCCGGTATAACTGAGTTTTCCAGCAGCCGGGTCGTTATTTTTCGGCAAGGCGATACTCCCTTCAATTTTCACGTCTCCAAATTGTCCCCGCCCCACCTCATACGCGCGCTTGCCGTTGGTCAGCGTCAACTTGTTCACGCTATTGGTCGGCGTATAAATTATCGTTTCAACTTTCGTTCCATCGACCTGGGCTACTTCCGTCCGGAAATAGCCCGACCCATCCTGGGCAAAAGCGACGTTGGAAAACAGCAGTGCCAATGCGGCAATTTTGAGGAATGTATTTTGCATGACAGAAGATTAGTAAGTTACAATGCCCAATGATTTCCCGGTTTTATCGATATAAATGTGTTTGCCTCCTCTCCAGACTTTGGCTTTGCCCGCCGCAAATACCGGCGCCGGATAACCGACTACATTATCGAACTCGAATGGGAGGACAAGCTTGCCGGATCTGTCGATGAAGCCCCACATCTCTTTATTTACCTCCTTCACAAACAGGCGCACGGCGGCCAATCCTTCCGAAAAATTACCTGCTTCCTGATATTGAAAGGGAATAGCCGTCTGCCCCTTTTGGTCGATAAATCCCCATTTGCTTTGTCCCGTCTCTTTCATGACTTTTTGGACCGGGGCTAATCCGCCTGAGAACCTGCCGGCGCCTTTATATTCAAAGGGGATGACCGTTTTTCCGGTTTTATCGATAAAGCCCCAATGCGCATTGGCCAATAATTCAACGGCGGCCAGGCCTTCAGAAAATCCGCTTGCATTGATGAATTTTGGGGGAATGACCTCTTTCCCACTTTGGTCTTTATAGCCCCAAACCTTATTGTCTGCCTGAAAGGGCTTCAAGTCCTGTGCATGTAAGCCCACGGCCCATGACAACAGGAGTCCGATACTCATTATTTTCCAGGCCCGGGCTTTTGCTGCGACATTCATTTTCATCCTCAGGTTTGTTCAAAAGCGCTAAAGGTAAGGAGTTTGAGACTGAGTGTCAAATGTCAGCTGCCATTGCCGACTCACTGTCCTATTTTTGGGTGAGCTGACAGGTCATGCAATAAAGCGTTTTACGCGTTCAGATATCAGTTCTTTATAGGCTTGTTGCCTGGCTGATTCCAGAAAAGAGCTATCAATCAGTTGAATTGCCTCCGGTAGCCATTTTTGCAGCCTTTTGTACACAGCATTTATTTGTTTATCATTCAATTTCAATACAGCGCCTAAATGGTCGAAATACCCTTTGTTGAAGTTTTCCTTTTTTCCACCCAGCAGCAAGGCCATATCTTCTTTATCCTCCGGTAATATGATTTTTACATTTAACAGGTCGTAGAAAGGCGAAAGCACCCAACCCATGTCTGAGAGGAACATCGAATAGTTTTTCAGGTGCATATCGTTGTTCCCGATGATATAATTGAAGACCGTTGATTCAAAAAAACGCAATTTGTCCAGCAGGGTGTTTACAGATAGCTCGCCAATGGTTTTGCCGAGTTTCTCCATAGTGCCCTTGTATTTATCTTCCAGTTCAAGGATTTGCAGAAAATCAATCATGTGGTTTTTAGATCCATCCGCATTCCGGTCAATGCGTTGGGTAATGAAACACAGTTCACCGGATGCCAAACGTATCATGTTTACAGGTACGATGTTTATCTTGAACAATCCGGCCAGTTTCATGGACAGGTGTTCGTTCTCCGGCATCTGCGGATATTCAGGATTCTGTGGTTTTAGAATATATTGCCCTTCTAAAGCATCCATAATAGTCAATCGCCCCTGATGACCGTTTTCCAATGCGGTTTTTATCCATCCTAAAGACAATTTCGGCTGAACCCCCGGAACAGTTATGGATAGTTCTGCGGCTTCTTTGGCCAATGTTTCCATCTCATCCAAACGATAGGGTAAAGCCGGAGAATATTTAGTTCCATAGAATGCTTTCACACATTTCGGGTGATAGTCTACCTGATTTTCATCCAATGCTTTATAGCAATACAGGCATTTATGCATCGGTTTCAGGGTTTACAGGGTGAACACTTACGGCGCCGATGGCATTTTGGCAACAGGCGAGCAGAAGTCCCATGCGATCATTCTTGTTAATCTTCCAGCTTTCAGCGGCAATATTCAATAACCAGCCTTCAGGAATTAGCCCATCAAAAAATGGGAACAGTCTTTTGCTTCTGTATGGCCTGGCAGATACAGGCATTTGAAAGGTGATAAATTGGTTCGGGTAGGTTTGGACATACGTTTCGTCATATACAAACAGATACTCGCCATTATCTTCCTCGGTGAGAAGGCCGGCCTTTATGTTATTGTATTTAACTATTCCTTGTCGCATGATTCTCTTTTATTGGACCTACAACATGTCCAAACATCTGTAGTACCTGATTGACCTTTGCCAGGCTGAGGTTTTCTTTGCCTTGTTCAATCTTTCGAATAACTGTAAGCGCTACTCCAGTTTTCTCTGCAAATTCTTCCTGGGTTAGGCCCAATTGCTTTCTTCTGGTCTTTACAAAGTCTGACAATTCGCTCATGTTATATGTATTCGCATACAAAAATAACAAAATTTATGCAACTATACGCAATTGCATATAAAAATATCTTGCCCATCAGAAATGTATGCAATTGGATATAATTATGCATTGCATCTTCCGCAACCCAGAATAGCGAAAGCCCTAAAGAAGAGGAGTTCGAGCTGGAGAGTCAATTGTCAGCTGCGCTGCTCGACGGCGACAATTTGGTTTGCGCCCAAAGAATAGATGGTTGGATTGGTCAACAGCCGGGGCGGGAAGAACGCTTTTTTACTCACTTCTTTTTCAGTTTTTTCAGCTGCTTTTCAGCTTGTTCTATACTGTCGATAAACTGCTTTTCAACTTCCGACAGCTCATCGGCCGATTTGCTTTTGTACGTTGTATATTCTGCCAATGCTTTCTGTTGGGCGATTTCTGCGGAAATTTTGCCCGCATGGGTCAGTACATCCTGACGGCTCATCTTGATAAACCCGTCCAGCACTTCTATCCAGTCTTTCATGTACATGGGCTTGCGCTGCATGGCATTGATTTCGGCAATATCCAAATAAGCGGATACCAGGCGGTTCAACACGGCCAATTCCTCTTCCGAGAGATAGTTTTTCGCCACCCCGATTTCCTGTTTAGTCGGTTTCCTGCCTTTGAATGCCGTTAAGCCCATAAAGGGCAATTGGGAATTGGCGCGCTGGAAAATGATTTCGGCTGCGGTATGTCCGTGTGCCGCCCAATGCAGTTTGTTTTGAACGGTTTGAAAAAACTGCTGGGTGACGCTTGCCCGCGGGTCGTAGTCCACGCTGGTGGCATAAATCTCCAGCACTTTCCTGTAAAAGACCTTTTCGGACGAACGAATGTCCCGAATGCGGTCGAGCAATTCCTCAAAATAGCCCCCTCCATGCTTCAGCAACTCATCGTTCATGGTGAAGCCCTTGATCAGATACTCCCGCAGGCGTTCAGTAGCCCATATACGAAACTGCGTGCCTCGCAGCGATTTTACACGGTAACCGACTGATATGATTACATCTAAGTTGTAATATTTAGTACGGTAATTTTTTCCATCGGCGGCAGTTGTCAAGTATTCCTTGACAACTGAATTTTCGTCCAACTCTCCTTCTTCAAAGATATTTTTGATATGAAGACTGATGTTTTGCTTGGTGGTTTGAAACAATTCCACCATATCCGCCTGCGTGAGCCAAACGGTATTTTCGGTGAGCTGCACCTGTATTTTTGTATTGCCGTCCTGGGTATGGTAGATGAGGATATTGGATGTTTCGTCCATGGTCTGAAGTGTGATTTTTAGATTCGCTGTAAGCCCTCTACCAACTACATCTTCTCCAACTCCGCAAAAACGCCATCGGGTTTCCAGTTCCAGGGGAGGAGGTCTTCGATGTTGTTGATTTTGCGGGCTGGCAGTTTGTCCAGGACGTCGGAGAGGTAGGCCAGGGGATTGATATTGCAGGCCTTGCACGTGGCCAGGATGCTGTAGATGACGGCGTTGCGCTGCGCGGCTTCATGATTGCCGGCGAACATGTAGTTTTTGCGGCCCAGGGCGATGGGGCGGATGCTGTTCTCGACCAGGTTGTTGTCTATTTCCAAAGCGCCGTTCGTGGTGTAGACCAACAGCTCGTCCCACTGTTTGAGCGTGTAGCGGATGGCGGTGTTCAGCACGTTTGACGGCGTCAGGTCAGGGGCGATTTCCAGCATCCGTGCTTTGATCCCCTGCAGGATGGGCTTGGCATGCTCGCGCATGGCAAGTCTTTCGGATGGCTCCATCTGGCGCATGCGGCAGAAACGCTCTATGGCATACAATAGCTGGATTTGCTCTACAAACCATTGCGCCTGCTCGCGCTCCACGGCCAGGGCGTCAATAAATTTGCGCCGCACATGCGTCCAGCATCCCATCATAATGATGTCCGTATAGGTCTGCGGCAGGGAATCATAGGCGCTGTAGGCATCCGTTTGCAAAAAGCCCCGGAAGCCATTCAGATGGGTGCGCACAAAACTACCGGCCCGTCCTTTTTCATAGACGAACATGGCGCTGCGCTTGACAGGGTCCAGATAAGCCCAGTAGTAGCCCAAGTGGGTGGAGCCTTCCTTGTCTTTGTCCAGTACTTTGATGGTGGTTTCATCGGCCATCAGGTAGCCGCTTTTGAGCATATCGTCCCGTATGCGCTGGTAAATGGCTTCGAGCAGGCCGATGGTTTGCTTGACCCATCCGTTGAGCGTCACATCGTCAA
>JBAQQB010000155.1:0-5303 GCA_049306275.1 Saprospiraceae bacterium
GTCATCATCTAGAGATGTCATCTGTGACCGAGAGGCCCGCCCCACCACCCCTCCCCCAAACCGCCTCCGTATCCTGTCCATCGCCGCATTCAGCTCGTATTCCTCTGGCTTGGCATCAAAAAGGCTGAGCTGAGGATTACCGTGCACCAATCCGCTGAATTTGATGCCGATCAGCCGCACCAACTGCCTGCGCTGGTAAAGCTGGTCAAACAACTTGTGCACGTGCTTCAGCAGGTCGCTGTCGTGCGCAGTATAGGGGATGCTCCGCTGCCGGGTGTAGGTGTTGAAATCCGCATACCGCACCTTGACGGTTACGCAGGAAGCCAGCTTCTGCGCTTGCCGCAG
Source organism: Saprospiraceae bacterium (assembly GCA_049306275.1). GTDB lineage: Bacteria > Bacteroidota > Bacteroidia > Chitinophagales > Saprospiraceae > JADJTT01. Next base: position 346 of record JBAQQB010000155.1, read on the forward strand.
CTCGAAGGCCAGGTGCGCCGCCATGCCCGTCAACTGGCTGTGCAAAAAGCGTACATCGGTAGTGTCAACGTCAAATGTGCGCTCTGTAGAGATGGATTTTGGATCGTGGTAAGGCGTTACCGGACTGTCGTCGATGGCGTTGGCTTTTTTCCATAGCGAAATGCCGTTTTTACCAAATTGCCGCTCCAGCAATTGCGGCGGCACCCGCGCCAAAGTCTCGATCTTCCGGATACCCATCAGGCTCAAACGCCGGAAAGTCTCCTTTCCCACGGAAGGTATTTTCGCAGTCGACAGCGGCGCGATATACGCCTTCTCCATGCCGGTCTCCACCAGTTGGCTTCCGTTGGGCTTTACTTCCCCGGCGCCGATCTTGGAGATAAGTTTATTGACCGAAAGCCCCATTGACAGGGGCAGGCCGCTTTCGCGGATGATCTTGTTCCGCAGCTCGCCCGCCCATTTCCAGCAGCCCACGTAGCGGTCCATGCCCGACAGGTCCAGGTAGAACTCGTCGATGGACGCTTTCTCGAACAACGGCGCTTCTTCTTCTACGATCTCCGTGATGATGCGCGAATGCTCCGCATACCGGTCCATATCTCCCCGCAACACCAGCGCATCCGGACAAAGCCGTAGCGCCATGCGGATGGGCATGGCGGCGTGCACGCCGAAGCGGCGCGCTTCATAGCTGCAACAGGTCACCAACCCACGCCCCGCATGCCCGCCGATGATCAGCGGCTTGCCCCGCAACTGAGGGTTGTGCAGACATTCTACCGAAACGAAAAAAGCATCGAGATCGAGGTGTAGTATAGCCCGGTCGAACATGGTGTGGATTCGTTTTTCTCATAGTTCGTATGCCCGGACAAGGCAAATATATAAAACTGTTTTGTTTGAAACAAATAGTTTTATTTCTCAACTACCCTCCACCATGCGGCAGGCTCTCCGACGGGCGCCGGCGCCTCATACCATTTGCCGCCTTCGTATATTTCACCGCTCCAGAAATGCTTCCATTGCCCTTCGGGCAAATAGGTTTTGACCGTCGTCTGCTTTTTGCGTAAGACCGGCGCAACCAGCAGGTCGGGGCCGAGGAGGTACTGCTCGTCTAGTTCCAAAACATTGGGATCGGCAGGGTAGTGGAGGTAGAGGTGGCGCACCATGGGGTAGCCCTTTTCCACGGCTTCCCGCATGCAGAAATCCAGGTAGGGCATGAGTTGCTGGCGCGTTTTCGCGAAGCGGGCGAAAAAGGCGCGCAACTCCGGGCGCAGGCTTTCGTGGATGAGGAAAACTGGCGTGAACGGGCTCCATTCGATCCGGCGCTTCAGGGGTTCTTCCTCGCGCAGGGCTGAGCGGGAAAAAAAAGCGACCTGCCCCTCCTTACCTGCCTCCCGGATAGCTTCCCGGTTTAGCCGGCCCCAGTCGACAGCGTATTGGTTGTGATAACTCGAGACCGGGGCGCCTGAATACAACAGCGCATCGTGGGGTAACCATTCGCCATAGCCGGCCATCCAGCCGGCGAAACCGTTTCCGATCAGCTCTTTTTTGATCCATTCCTTATACCAGTTGAATGCCGCCGGATTGGTCAGGTCGATCAGATAGGCCTCGACGCCGGCCGTCTCGATAGGGTAGGGCTTCCCCGAATAGTTTTTGACGAAATATTCCTTCTCCCAGGCCTCGTCAAACAACGGCCCTTCGGGCGTGAGAAAGGGGTTGACATAGCCCAGTGCCGCGACGCCGCGCTGCTCCAACCCGCCGATCCACTCCCGCAAATGGGGGTAGTGCTCCGCTTTGCCGCACCAGTCCTGTATCCAGATGGCATGCACCGGACAGTGATCGTCCTCCAGCGCCTCCAGCACTTCCTCCACCCGCCCTTTGCCCCCTTGCACGCCCACGATCGTGCTGAACGCCCAAGCCGGGAGCGGCGATGGCCTGCCGGTGCGCAGGCTGGCTTTTTCCAGCAAGGCCAGCGGCTCGGGGGCCTGCCAGACGGTGAAGCTCAGTTGCCGGCTCCAGGTCTCCATTCGTATCCGTCCTTCTTGACTGAAATCGGCCGTCATATGCGAGTGGCCGCCGAGCCAGAAATACCGGTTTTGTGTAGTGAGAAAACGACGTTCTTCCACCCCAAGGGGTATGCGGCGGCCTTTGAGCGAGATATGCGAAAACTGGGGCCCAAGCCCGAAAAATTGCTCTTTCCCCTCCGCTATCCATTCCATGGCGAGCCCGCTGAGCCGTTCGCCGTTCTTCAGTTTTACCTGCACGTGCAGCTCGCCGGCTTTGTCCGATTCCAATGCGATCTCAAAAGGCGTTTCCCCGCACAGCCATCCGTAAATAACCACCTTACTGCTGTTGGCCTCCACCCGCTCGATCCGCTCCGTCTGACAAACCTGCCGCTGTTGCTCCTTCACCTGGAGCCTTCCTTTTTTGAAGCGCACCTTGGGTTCAAAGGAAAGTCCTTCGAGCGAACTCCCGTCGAGCGCCCACTCCAGCGCCGGCTGCCCCGGAAGCCCGCCCACAAACTCAACCTGTATCTTCCCCGAGTGAATGGCCACTTCAAAATATTTGGCCTCATATCGTTTAAAATCCCGCTGGTCTACAATAAAAGGCACAGGCCCCTTACACCCCATCAAGGAAACCAGAAAAAAAACAACCGCATATAATAAAACCAGAATATACCTTTTCACCTTTTCACCTTTTCACCCTCCCCACCATCTCCCTGGCCGCCCTCCCCGAAGCGCCCGCACCCCCCAACTGCTCCCTGAGAAGCCGGTAATCTCCCAAAATGCGCTCGCGATCAGGGCCAGCTTGAAAGAAGGGGAGGAGCGCATCCGCGATGGCCCGGGGCGTCAGGGCGTCTTGGATCAGCTCGCGCACCACCTCGCGGCCGGCGATGAGGTTGACCAGGGAGATGAATGGCACCTTGACCAGCCGCCGCGCAATCTGAAACGACAGGGCGTTGCCCCGGTAACATACCACCTGCGGCACGCCGAAAAGAGCAGTCTCCAGCGTGGCGGTGCCGGAAGTGACCGCAGCGGCTTCTACCTCGTGCAGCAGATCGTATGTTTGTCCATGCACGATCGACACCCGGCCTGCAACACCCGGATGCTGGCGGAGGATTGCTTCGTAAAAGGCAGCCTCGATGGCAGGCGCCCCGGCGATGACGTAATGGTAACGTTCCGGCAACAGGTGAATGGCGTCGAGCATCACCCGCAGCATCCGGCTAATCTCCTGCCGGCGGCTGCCTGGCAACAAGCCGATGAGCGGACCGCCGGGAAGCCCGTTGCGGCCGCGAAAATCGCCCGCAGGCCGGAAATGTTCGACCACATCCAGCAAGGGGTGGCCGACGTAGCTCACTTCATAACCGTATTTTGCGTAAAAGTCGGACTCAAACGGCAGGATGGCGAACAGGCGGTCGACCGACGCCTGGATGATCTTCACCCGGCTGGCATGCCAGGCCCACAGCTGGGGCGAGATGTAGTAAAAAACGCGGATGCCTTGCTTCGCCGCCCATTCGGCGATGCGCAAATTGAAACCAGGATAGTCGATAAGGATCAGCGCGTCGGGGCGGTAGCGCAGGATGTCTTCCTTGCAGAAACGGATGTTGCGCAGGATCGTGGGCAGGTTCTTCACCACCTCCAGAAAGCCCATAAAGGCCAGGTCGCGGTAGTGCTTCACCAGTTGCCCCCCCGCAGCCTCCATCAAGTCTCCGCCCCAGACCCGGAACGCAGCCTGCGGATCTTCTCCTGCCAGCGCTTTCATCAGGTTCGAACCGTGCAGATCGCCCGAGGCCTCGCCGGCAATGAGGTAGTATTTCATCAGAGAATGGTTTTCCAGAACACCAGCAGCCACACCGCTATGTAGACGATCGTGGCAATCGAAACGCCCCGCATCGACTCGGTGAAGCGCCTTTTATTGAATTGGTTGATGACCAAGGCATTAGCCGCGATGCCGACCAGCGTGATGGTGCGTTCCCGGAAAAGCGGCCGGAAACCGGTAGCGCTCATGACGTTGAGCGCGTCGAGACCTTTGAAGATCAGAAAAAGGCCAGCGGCAACAGCCAGGGGCACGAGGAGCCCAACCAGCAGGCCTTGTACAAGCGCATTTCGGTTAAACATAGCGTCAGATCTTTTGTGGATGGGAAATCTGCTCCAATGACTTCAATTGCGGAATGGCGCCATAGTTGGTCAGATCGTGCCCCGAGGGCACCACCGAGACATAGCCGTTCTCCAGCGCCCAAATGTCCGTGTCGTCGCTCAGGTCGTCGTTGACGAATTCGCCGGTCAGCCAGTAGTACTTCTGCCCGCGGGGATCGGTGGCTTCTACGAAGTTCTCCCTCCAGCGCGCATCGGCCTGCCGGCACACCTTAATGCCCCGGATCTCCTCCTGCGAAAGCCTCGGGAAGTTGACGTTGAGCAGCTGGCAGCCCTGCATCCCATTGTGCAGCACATGCTCCATGATTTGCCGGGCATAGTGCTGGGCGGCTCCGAAATCAGCCCCCCAGGAGTAGTCGAGCAGCGAAAAACCAATGGATGTAATGCCCTCCAGCGAGGCCTCCATCGCAGCCGACAAGGTGCCTGAATAAATGATGTTGATCGAAGCGTTCGACCCATGGTTGATGCCCGATACGCAGAGGTCTACGACCCTGTCTTTCAAAATGACATGCTTGGCCAGCTTCACGCAGTCGACCGGCGTGCCGCTGCACTCGTAAGCCTCGATGCCGCCAAAGGTATCGACCGGGTAAAGCCTCAGCGGCTCCGAAATGGTAATCGCATGCCCCTGCCCCGATTGGGGCGAATCAGGCGCCACCACGATCACTTCTCCCAGCGATTGCGCCACCTCCACCAAAGCCTTCAGCCCCGGCGCCGACATCCCGTCGTCATTGGTAACTAATATTCTGTGCGGGTTGCTCATTTCTTATTGTTTGAGGTGAGAAGTTGAGGAGGTGAAAAGTGGATTCCACTTCTCACCTC
>JBAQQB010000156.1:0-40259 GCA_049306275.1 Saprospiraceae bacterium
TCTGGAAGGGATAAAGAAAATAGCCCACTACCTGGAAATCAAGATTTTCATGAAGGAGAACAACCTCACCGAGGAACAGCTAAAGGCCATGCTTTATGGCTCAGATTGAGTTTTACCAAGTTTTCAATATCATAGACGACGAACCGCTGGCGCGTAGCCTCCTGCGCTCCCTTCTGGAGGAAAGCTATCCTGAGTATCCGATCGCAGGCGAAGCCGACGGCGTGGCCTCAGCCCTGAAAGCCATCCGGGAGTTAGAACCGGATATCGTGTTTCTGGATATCGAAATGAACGACGGCTCGGGCTTCGACCTGCTCGACCAATTGGAGGACATTTCCTTCAAGCTGATCTTTACCACAGCTCACGAGGAGTTTGCGTTGAAAGCCTTCCGCTACCACGCCATCGATTACCTGCTCAAGCCCATCGAAGAAGACCTGCTGGCGGAAGCCCTGAAAAAGATCGCGGATCAATCCTCCGCCTCCCTGAAAAGCCAGTTGACCTCCTTTTTTGATTCCATGAAGGAGAAAAAGCTGGAAAAGCTGACCATCAACGCCCAGGAAGGCATTACCTACATCAGGCTCGACGAGATTGTCTACCTTCAGACCACAGGGAATTATACTTCGTTTTTGCTCAAAGACGGCAGCAGGGTGCTAGTGGTCAAATCTCTGCAGGAATACGAGGACCTGCTGCCCGAGGAACAGTTTTTCCGCATCCACCAGTCCTACATCATCAGGGGTGAGCAGGTGCGAAAATTTCTGCGGGATGAGAGCTGCCTGATCATGCGCAACGGCGACCAACTCCCGGTAGCAAAACGCCGGAAACACGATTTGCTGAAATGGCTCAAGTAACGCGGCATGGCCAGGATCTTTTTCATCGTTGCATGCACACTGGCGGCTCTTCTGAACGGAAGCGCACAGCAGCCCTCTTTCCCCGTCTGGCAATACACCCCTGACGACGGCCTGCCCAGCTCGGAGGTGTATTTCATCCATCAGGACCGGCAAGGCTACATGTGGTTTGCCACCGACCGGGGGCTGAGCCGTTTTGACGGCTACGAGTTCAGAAATTACGGGATGAACGAAGGACTAAATGATCTCGTGGTTTTTCAAATTGCGGGAGGACCGGGGGATAAATTATGGCTCAAAACCCTTTCCAATGCCATATATATCCTGGAAAACGATTCCATCAGGCCCTACCCATTCAACAACCTGTTAGTAAACCGGACAGATTATGATCTTCGGTTTTCCAGCATCTTCGTAGACCAGGGGGAGCGCCTTTTCTTTGCATCCACCATCGGCGGCTTCTACCGCTTTAATCCCGGCAGTAATGAGATGTTCCCGGTCCACAATGGTGAAGGCGTCCTGGTAATCATGGATGGAAATGAATGGAAGGGCCAATCTTATTGCGTTGGGGAAAAAGGAAGGGGCAACCTCTCTGCGAAACAAAGATTCGACAATTTCGCAATTCGGAGAGACAGTTTCCAGGTGTGCATCCAGACCCCGTATAAAACTGAAACTATTACTACCGCACTTCCGCCCGGACTTCCCTACTTCTTTTCCCCAAATATTCCAAGACTTGTCTGGACCAAGACAGGAGAATCAGCCTATCTTTTTCAATTGTACCATACATTTTTCTTCGTAAAAAACGGACGGGTACAATGGACGCGGTTTGATCCGACAGAAATGGAATGCCTTTTTACGTCCTCCAATGGTACTGTCTGGACGGGAGGCAGGGCGGGCGGAGGTCTGCGCAGATACGCATCCCCCGAAGATGTACATAAAGGCAGATTCCGGGACCTTGTCCACGATCTTACCATTACCGACATTTTTGAAGGCAGGAAGGGGGAGATTTGGGTAAGCACGCTGGAAAATGGCGTTTACTGCATCCCCCCTGCGCATATTGAGTCGTTTGATGAAAGTGCAGGCATCCCAGGAAAGTTTATTCGCGACATTGCGGTCAAAGATTCCAACATCGTCTATTTCACCACTCAGAACCGTTATCTGGGGGAGCTAAACCTGGCAGCCGGTAAACTCTCCAACGTTTTGATGCACAGCACATCCGATTATTATTTGTATTGGGACAGCCAGGAAGAACGGCTTTGGGCCAGTAGCAATGAAATCAGTTATCTGGATAAGAACAGGTGGGAAACAGTGCCTGGTCATTATACGGCAGCCAAAGAAATCTGGCCCCTGCATACTCCCAAAGGGATTTTCGCCGCGACCAGTCCGTTCGGTCTCATTATGGTTTCCTCCAAAAACAAGACACTCCTGGCTCCCAACAAGTCGACCGATTTTTCATACGGTCATCGCACGCTTTGCGTTCACCAGGATTTTTCCGGAAGAATTTGGGTCGGCACGCTTCAGGGGCTCAAATGGCTCGACGGCAAAAACCTGGCCCCTCCCCCGTCCAATCCTCCTGAACTGAAGATCAGGATCAACGCCATTGCCGAACTTCCCGATTCCACCCTGGTCATCGGCACCCAGGGAAGGGGGATTTTCCTTTGGAAACATGGCCGATTGACCAATATCAACGAAGCCGCGGGGCTTGTTTCTGATATCGTGGAATGCCTCCATGTGGACCAAAAAGGTCAACTGTGGGCCGGTACTCGCAACGGCCTCAACAAACTCGAATGGGGAGGGAGCCGCATATCAAAAATCAAGACCCTAACCACCCACCAGGGCCTTCCTTCCAACCAGATCAACGTCATCGGCTCTTCGGGAAACCATATCTGGCTTGGCACCGCAAAAGGCCTGGCACACTTCGTCGACGGCCCGCAACTTTTCACCGCCGGCGCGATCGCCTCCGCACCCCTGATACAGTCATTTATCGTAGGCCAGGAGGCCTGGCCGCTCTCCGGTCCTTTCCATTTCCGGCACTGGCAAAACGACATCGTCATCCAATACGCCGCCCTGGATTTTTTGCAGCGCGGGAACGCAACCTACCGCTACCGGCTCAGCCCATCCGGTGCGTGGACCCAAACCATTAGCAATACGGTTAACTTCCCGGCCCTTTCTCCGGGTCAATACCGGTTCGAAGTGCAAGCCAGGCTGTCGGATATGTGGAGCCCTTCGCAAATCCTGCATTTCTCCATCGAAAGACCCTACTGGCAAAAACCCTGGTTTATCACTCTTCTGACGCTAACAGTCCTGGGGGCCACTATCGGCGCCTGGCGTTTCACCCTCGGGCGCATCCGCAAGCGGAACGAACGCGAACGGCGCATCCTGCAACTCGAACGCACGGCCCTGCAAGCCCAAATGAACCCGCACTTCATCTTCAACGCCCTCAACTCAATACTGGGCTTCATCCGGACGGGCGACAACCAGAACGCTTCGCGCTACCTTGCCAAATTCGCCCGCCTCATCCGCTCCATTCTCCAACAATCGCGGGTGGAAAAAGTGACCCTCGACGCCGAGCTCAGCGCCCTGCGCGAATACCTCGACCTGGAACGCATGCGCATGGACAACCGCTTCGAATACCACATCGAAATGGCCAACGAGGTCGATCCCTTCGAGATCACCCTTCCTCCCATGCTCATCCAGCCCTTCCTGGAAAACGCCGTCAAACATGGCATCGGCCCCAAAAATACAGCCGGAAAGATCGACCTGATATTGAGCGCCGATGGCGAATTCCTCGACGTCACCGTGCGCGACGACGGCGTGGGGATCGAACAGTCGCTGGCCAGAAAAAGCGCGGACTACAACCCGGAAGGCTCCCTGGGCATGAAGATCACCCGGGAAAGGCTCAGGCTGTTAAACGGAGAAAAGGGAACGCACAAGATCGAGGCAAGGGAGATCAAATCTCCCGGGGGGGAGACGCTTGGGACTGAAGTGCGTTTTAGCATCAGGTACGAAAGCTGAGATCAGGAACGCCGCCAACTACTCAGCATCCGCTTCAGCTCCGCAGGGTCTTCCACCACAAAGCGGTCTTCCCTGCCGTCCTGGCTCTCTATCCATAGACCGTTCCTGCTGACGCCGAACACCAGGAACTCCTCGATGCGCCGGATCTCGTTTTTGGGGATATACAGGGAAAAATGCGATTGCTGATCGGGCTCCATCCTGAAAGTCACGGCGTCTTCCCCAATCGAAAGAACGCCCGATATCCTGTGGCTGCCGACCCAGAGGACGGCATCCACAGTATACAAGAGATTGGGGACGTATTGATTCATAACGGGAAATTGGGGAGTTAATAGGACGGGTGTTCCCAGGGGGCTTTTCTGGTACAAAGGTACAAGGCCTGTACGCCCCTTGCCCGCAGTTTGGAAAAGTGGGTGAGGTTGTCCGGAATTCGGGCGGGAACAGTGGAAAATCGTTAATAAACCCCGAATTTTCCGTACCTTTTCTCCATGGAATTCTGGCAAAACCTGGAACTGAACGGCGAGTTGCTCGCCACGCTGAAGGAAGCGCTCATCGCCCTGGGCATCGGCATGCTGATCGGGCTGGAAAGGGAGTACACCAAGAGCGGCGAACATAAAGAACGCCTGCTGGCAGGCGTGCGCACCTTCCCCATCGTCTCCCTGATGGGCTATCTGTCGATGCTCCTGTCGGCAGAATACTCCATCGGCGTTTTCCTGGTCACCTTCGCCGGCGTGATCGCGATAACGGGCATGTCTTACCTCAAACCCGGCCAGACCGACATCGGCACCACCACCGAATTCGCATTGCTGATCGCTTTTCTGCTGGGGAGCCTGGTTTTCACCGGCCGTTTCCACCTGGCGGTTTCCATCGGAGTGGCCGTTACGGCCCTGCTGGCGCTCAAGACCAGCATGCACAGCGCAGTGGCGAGGCTTTCGCAAAAAGATATCCTTTCCATCCTGACCTTCCTCGTCATCACCGCCCTGGCGCTGCCCCTGCTGCCCAATGAAGACTGGGGCCCCTACGGCATCCTCAACCTGTACAAGATATGGCTGGTGGTGGTGATCTTCGTCGCCCTCAACTTCGTGGGCTACTTCCTGACCAAATTCCTCGACCAGCGGAAATCCACGCTCATGACCGGCATCCTGGGCGGGTTTATGTCGAGTACGGCTACGACCTGGTTTTTCTCCCGGCAGAGCGGGAAGACGGCCAATGGCGGCGTCATTGAGTCGGCGGCCATCATCCTGGCCTCTTCCATCATGTTTCCCAGGCTGCTGATCTGGTTGCTGCTCCTGCACTACCCCCTGTTCAAATCCCTTTGGCTGCCGGTGGCCCTGCTGGGCTTGGGCGGCATCGGCATTGGGTATTGGCTCTCCCGCAAAAAAGGCGAGGTGGCAGAGGGTCCGCCCAAGGAGCTCAGCAATCCCATCAACCTGCGCGAGGCGCTGGTTTTCGCGGTGATTTACCTGGCCATACAGTTCGTGGTGGGCTACGCCAGTGAAAATTTCGGAGAAGGGGGCGTCTACCTGGCCTCCGGCATCTCTGGCATCACCGACATCGACGCCATCACCATCTCCATGGCCAATTTTTCGAAAGGAGGAATGGATATCGGGGTGGCCGGCACGGCGGTGCTCATCGCCGCCTTCGCCAATACCCTGGTCAAATACAGCTTCTGCCTGGCCTTCGGCAACGCCAGGCTGCGCTACTACACCAGCCTGGTGTTCGTGCCGCTGTTCGTATTGGGCACTGCGTATATCCTGGTGCGGGTTTTCGCCTAACCCTTCGCATTGACGAACTCCCGCTCCACCCAATTCTCATCCTTCAGGATTTCGAAGAAATCCAGCAGGCTTTTCCTGACCCCTTTGCGCGATTTCTCGCTCAGCCAGTGATAGTTTTCGCAGATGTCCAGCAGTTCTTCTTTCTTCGAAAGAAAAAAACGGGCTGTTTCCATGGCTTCCTCTTTGGTGACTTCGTAGCCCAGAAAATACCGGTCCGTGACGCTCTTGATGGGCAACACATCGGCGGGGATGGCGTAAGGGGCGTCGACAAATCCGGCGTAGTCGAAGTCATAGGGCACGACCACGATCTTGGGATAACCTTCCGCGGCGACCATCTCCACGTTGTGGCGATTGGGCAGCGACCAATCCGTGTTGGCGATCATATATTGGAAAAAAACCATCCGGAGGTACAGCTCCCGGTTGAGTCCCCCCACATTGACGATGCCCCTCTCCACCACCCGGGCTTTCAGGCGGGCCGAAAACTCCTCCTCGTGCTCGACGAGCAGGGCGTAAGAGTTCAGCTTGTCCTTGCCGTCCTGCATGCCCTCCAGCCTCACGAGCTGGGTGTGCAGGTGCACCGGACTGATGCGCTCGTAGAGCCGGTAGATCAGGGCTTCCCGCAAGAGGTAGTCGGCGTCGCGCTCGCCGCTGCGGCAGGGGAAGACGCACTTCACCTCGTTCATGTTATTGAAATTCAGCGCCTTGAGATCAGCCTTCTGAAATTTGAGCTTGACGGGTGGGTAGTAGCAGACTTCCTTGCGCACGTTGCCCCTGGCCCGCATTTTGATCGGCAGGGTATCCCTGCCGCCATCGGAACCGATGAAACTCAGCTGTGCCTCCTGGTACTCTTCCGCCATTTTGGTGCGCACCAGGCGGCCCCAGTTGGTTTCCACCCTGAGGGTAGGCAGGGAATCGGGGTTTTGGTGGAAGTAGCAGAAAATGGAGATCGACGTGTCGGGCGCCTGGGCAAAAAGCATTCCTACAGGCATGACGACCGCCAATACGAGGGGTAAGAACAACTTCATCGATTTTGGTTTTTCTGGTCTATTTGATCAATTCCCGTTCTCCATCAAGCGATGCCCGGTAGAATTTTCTTCGTTCGTAATATAATACCTCCCCGCTCAAACCCGATTGTATCGTCGAATCCACCCCGATAATCCGCTTTTTGAAAACCGACTGGATGACGGGAAATGGCGTATGCCCCACGATGATATGGCGCTTGTTGAGGTAAACGAGGATATCGTCGGCGCGGGCACGGGTAAACGTTGGGTCGAAATAGCCCCTGTACCAGAAGGGGCCTTTCGAGCCATACAGCAGGCTCAGCCGCGGGCTGGCCTCGATGACCTCCTCCGGCTGATCGATGATGCTGTCCCTGACCAGTGTATTGATTTCTTCGAAAGAAAGATCCAGGTTCAGGAAAGTTTCTGAAAGGCCAGCATGTACAAAAACCATGTCGTTGATGGAAATTATCGTGGGCTTCGACCGGATCCAGCGGCCCAGATAGGTATCAGGACCGAAGAGCAGCGGGTAGGGCGTGCGCAGCATGGTGGTGGTATTGCGGTACCGCTTGTTGACGTACCGCAGGTCGTTCTTCAGGTTCATGATCTCGTGGTTGCCGAGCAGGTAATGCACCCTGCCGCCGGCGAACCCGGCCTGGTTCTCCAGCTTGTGTACCAGCCAGAGGATGTCGGTCACTTCCCCTCCCCTGTCGAAAATATCGCCCACCACGACCAGGTGGCCTTCACCAAAGGCCCAATTGCCTTTTTCATCGATCACCCCATGCGTATGCAGCAACCGCGCCATCAGGTCGTACTGCCCGTGTATGTCGCTGATGGCGACCAATTTATCCACGCCCCTGAAAGAGGACTTCGATGGCTCGAAAACCGCATCCGGGTCGAGAAAACAGGGATCGAACGACTCCGATACCTCCGGCGCCAGTTCGAGCAGTTCCCCGGCCTCCAGAGTGTCTTCCCTTAACTCGCCGCCCTGGAGCCAGCGGGCCACCATCCGGCCTTCCTCAAAAAAGACATAGGGACCGTCGTGGAACGTGGAATCCAGCTTGTAGAAAGTCTGGGCCGGGGCGGTTTTTACGAGAAAAAGCAAGAGGATAAAGGGGCAATACTTCATATTCGGATCTGTGTTGAGAAAATCAAATGTAATAAATGTCCAACAATTCTTATCTTTTGGACTGATTATGAGAGACTACACCATGACCCGCTCATCTGCCCCCGTTTTTTTCTCATGGCGAGCCGCTGCCGGTCTTTGCCTTTGTTTTTTTTCGGTTTTTCCAAACATACATAGCCAGCAGGTGGATCAGGGAAGCTCTTCCCTGGCAGCGTCCTACCGGGAAACGGGAAAATCGCATTACGCCCTTGAGGAATACCAAACTGCCTTGCGGATGCATAAGATGTCGCAGGAGCTGTTGGAAAAACAAGCCAACCCGGATCCGGAGAGCCTGGCGGAAACCTACCACATGATCGGCCTGACCTACACCCGCCTGGGCATCTTCGACCGGGCGGAGGTCTATCTGGAAAAATCGCTGACCCAACTCAGCAAGGTGCACGGCCCCTACTTCCCCGGCATGGCCGGTATATACGGCGACCTGGGCGACCTGAGCGTCCTGCAAAGCAGGCTTGACAAAGCCCTGGCGCATTACCAGCAGGGCATCGTCAACGCTTTTGCCGATTTTCGAACCAGCGATCCGGAGGCTTTGCCCGACCTGGCCAACCACCATCTGCTTATTCCACCCGCTGAGCTTTTCCGGCTGCTGCATGCCAAAGCCCGGCTCTTTCAACTGCGCTACGAACGAACGGGGCAAACCGCCAATCTGGCAGCGGCTTTTCACACCTACCTGACAGGCGACAAGCTATTAGACCAGGCCGGCCAACAGGCGCCCGCTCCCGGCAGGGTGCTCTCCTTTTACGAATCAGGACTGGAAACGGTCTATACCTGGTTTGAAAAAGAGCCCTCGGCCAATACCCTTCAGCACGTTTATTGGTTGATGGAAAAGGGCCGGGGAACGGCCTTCGAAAAGGTGGAACCCCTCCCCGATGTAGTGCGCGCCCTGAGCAAGGCGGGTATGGGCATGATCGAATTTTTTGCAGGAGAAAAGGCCATTTATGCATTTGTTCTCAATGACTACCGCGCTCCCCTTGTAAAGATACCCCTCGATTTCCAGCTGGAGGCAGGCCAGCTCTACGAAAAGCTCTGGCAACGACTCCCCGGCAGACTGCCGGAGCGGCTCGTCATCCTGCCTTCCGGCGACTTGTGCAAGATTCCCTTTGAAGCGATCCCTACCGGCGCCGGTAAGTGGCTGGTGGAAGAATATTCTTTCAGCTATGCATTCTCTGCCAGCCAATGGTTGAGAGACCAGCAGTCCGGCCGCGGCAAGGCAAAAAAAGGCTTGCTGGGCGTAGCGCCTCTCTTCCCCAACAGCGAAGCGTTTTCGCCAATGGCAGGTAGCAGAAAGGAAGTGTCGGGCATGCTGGACATCCTGGGCGACGGCGATCTGCTACTCGGGGCCGAAGCAGACAGTGCGCGTTTTCAACAGGAGGCGCCACAGTACCGCTTCCTGCACCTGAGCACCTATGCGGCCGGATGCGACAGCGCCTTCCGCCAGCCCTGGATCGCCCTCAGCGGAAAACCTCCCAGGCTGTTCCTATCCGATATCGAAGCCCTGCGGCTCAACGCCGACATGGCGGTGCTGAGCTATTCAGAAGCCGGGGCTGAGGATTGCCCCGGTCCCCCGGGTTTGTTGAGCCTCAGTAGCGCCTTTGCCACCGCTGGTTGCCCCTCCACCCTTTTCACCCTCTGGAAACCGGATGAAGAAGCCAGCCAAGTCATTTTGGCATCATTTTACCAAAACCTCAAAGAAGGAATGCCAAAAGACCTGGCCCTTCGCCAGGCCAAGATCGCCTGGCTGAACGCTCACCGGACCGACCCCGGCAAATCCGCTCCGGCCTACTGGGCGCCGCTCATTCACACCGGCAATCCGGCGCCCATCGAGCACAAACCCTCCAGCCCCTTGCTGTGGCTAGTGGCGGGCGGGCTAGGGCTCGTGCTGGGCCGCATCTGGTGGAAGCGGGAGCAGAAGCGGCGCATGATGCGCAAGATCGGGCGGTTGTAAGTATCAAACCAGAACGGGTATTCGTCAAACAGGGCCCTCCATCCGTCAATCAGCCGCGCGGAGGAGAGGAGGGCTGTTGCATCTTTGCCTCGACAACAGAAAACAATCTTTTCCCTCAAAAAACTATAACATGTCCAAAATGCAGTATTTCAAATCCCCCATTCTGTTCGCGGCCATCCTGAGCGCGCTCGTGCTCATGCCTTCGTGCGAAAAGAGCATCCTCGAAGGCCCCGGCGGCATCCTCAGCAACGCCAAGCAGTTTGACATCGATTTGTTCCAGGACAACATCGAAACCGGGCTCGGCGCCCAGTGGGCCGGCTACGCCTACGCCATCAGCCAGAACGGCCAACTCAAGCGCAGCGGCGCTTTCGGCAAGCGCAGGGCGCCTTCCGACGGCAATATCGACTTCGAGATCGACAGCCCGGTCTACGGCGCCAGCGTCAACAAGGTGATGACCGCGGTGGCCATGCTGAAAATCCTGGAAGAAAAGGGCAACGGCGACGCCAGCTTCTGGCTCAACGCAAAGGTCTACCCCTTCCTGCCCCCGAACTGGAACTTCGGTCCCAACACCGATAACATTACTTTCCGCAACCTGCTGCAACACCGCTCCGGTCTGGCCGTCGACGACCCCATCGACTACGCAGGCATCCGCACCCTGATCGCGACGGGCACACCGGCCGACAAGAGCTACGAGTACAGCAACGCTAACTACGCCATCCTGCGCATCCTCATCGCCCGGATGAGCGGCAACGCAGGCAGCGGCAATATCAACGACGACGATGAACAAGCCAACGCTGTGCTTAGCGGATTCCGCCGGTATATGGAGACCGAGATCTTCAACCCGCTCGATATCGAGGCCGACACCAAGCCATTCGGCAGCAACCCGGCCCTCTACTACCAGTGGGGCGCCCTGGCCAACGGCTGGAACATGGGCGACATGACCGGACGCCTGGGCAATGGCGGCTTCTACTTCTCGGCCGTCGGCGCCGCCAAATTCCTGGCCTACCTCAACCACAGCGAAGACATCATCTCCAAAGATACCCGCGAGCTGATGTACGACAACTTCCTTGGCTGGTCTGACGGCGGGCAGCCCGAAAACGAACCGGAAGGCGACTATGGCGCCTACTTCTACAAAGGCGGCTCATTCTGCAACAATACCGACAACGGCGCCTGCAACGGCCAGGGCGTGCGCAACATTATCGCCGCCTTCCCCCACAACGGCGTGGAAGTAGTCGTCATGGGCAACAGCCGCGGCGGCAATATGGACTCCTCCTCCGGCCTCCGCTCCATGCTCCGCAATGCCTACGACGACGCCTGGGTCAAAAAATAATGGCCCATATAATCCCATGAACGAACCCATCCCAAAAAACCAAACCACAAAACGCGAGAGAGGTGAAAGCCTCTCCGCGTTTTTTTTCGCACTCACCCCCGGCCCCTCTCTCCCGAGAGAGGGGAGCCCATTAGGCTAAATAGCCCTTGATTATCAAGGTATTTAGCATTGCCAAAATCAAGGAAAATTTCCTTCCTTTGAGTGCCCAGCGCTCCCCTCTCTTTGAAGAGAGGGGCCGGGGGTGAGTGGTTTTTCACATAATTAGCTAACTTGTTATCAATAAAAACAAACCCGCCGTGAATAGCCGCATCACCAAACATCCCGCACTGTCGCTGGAAGAACTGGAGGAGATACTCATTTACTTCTCCACCTCCATGTTTGGACAAGACAGGGAAGAAGACATCTTGTGGGACCTGGCGAAGAATTGCATCGGCAGGCTGGGGTTTGCCGACTGCGTGGTCTACCTGCTCGACCGGCAGCGGGGCGTGCTGGTGCAGAAAGCGGCTTTAGGGCCTAAAAACCCCAAACGGTACGAGATACTGGCCCCTATCGAAGTTCCCCTTGGCCAAGGCATCACAGGGCACTGCGCGCTGACAGGCGAGCCGGAACTCATCTCCGACACCTCTGCCGACCCCCGCTACATCGTCGACGACGAGGCGAGGCTTTCCGAGATCTGCGTGCCGATCAAGGCGGGGACGGAAGTGCTGGGGGTGATCGACAGCGAGCATCCGGAAAAGGGATATTTCACCACCCAACACCTGCGGGTTTTGACGGCCATCGCCTCCATCTGCGCCAACAAACTGCAGCGGGTGCGGGCCGAAAAACAGCGGGAAGACGCCCAACAGCTCATGAACGACCTCAAAGCCAGGGCACTGCGGGCACAGCTGAGCCCGCACTTCGTGTTCAACGCCCTCAACGCCATACAACATTTCATCACGGCCGACAACAAGGAGTCGGCCATCCGCTTCCTGTCGCTGTTCAGCAAGCTCATCCGCTACCACCTCGGCAATTATGAAAAGGACGTTGCCCGCCTTGACCAGGAGCTCGACATGCTGGAGTGGTACCTCCGCCTGCAGCGGTTGCGCTACGAAGAACGCTTCGATTATACCTTCGAAAAAGACCCGGCTTTGCTGGCAGGACAGACCGGCATCCCCTCGCTGGTGCTATCCTCGCTGATGGAATTTGCCGTGGAACAGTCGATGTTCCACCAGTCCGGACTCAGCCGCCTCCACCTGAAAGTGAGCAGGCGAGAGGATACTGTGGATATGGAAGTGCTGTACGGCCCCCTCCACCTCGGCCAGGTATCGGAAGAGCGGATGGTCAACTACCGGGAGGAGTTTCTGCCCTGGGACGAACAGGTGAGGCTGCTCAACCGGGTAAAAGGCCTGGGCATCCAAACCCGCTCGGAGATCCTCCCCGGCGACCGCGAATCGGAGCACCGGGTGCGCATCTTCCTGTCGCTTCCCATTCTCGACCTCAAAAATTGAAACCATGATCAAAGCCGTGATCGTCGAAGACGAACTGCACAGCCGTGAGACCCTGAAAAACCTGCTGCGCGATTTCTGTCCGGAAATAGAGGTTTGCGGCGCCGCCATGTCGGTGGAGGAAGGCGTTGAAGTGATCCGTTCCTGCGAGCCGGAGCTGCTTTTTCTCGACATCGAGCTGCAAAACGGCACCGGCTTCGACCTGCTCAGGCGCCTGCCCGATCTGAGCTTCGAGGTGATCTTCACCACGGCCTTTGAGCAGTACGCTATCCAGGCCATCAAATTCAGCTCGCTCGACTACCTGCTCAAGCCCATCGACATCGACGAGTTGCAGGAGGCCGTGGCCAAGGCGGTGGACAAGCGCGACAAGGAGCAGAATAAAGTCCGCCTGGAAACCCTGCTGGCCAATCTGGAGACCCGCCGCCCCGGCGCGCAAAGCCGCATTTGCCTCTCCACCGCCGAGGGGCTGGAGTTTTTGCAGGTGGAGGATATCAGCTACTGCGAGGCGGGGGGGTCGTACACCACCTTTTGCCTCCGCGACGACCGAAAAATCGTGGTGAGCCGGCATTTGAAGGAATACGAGACGCTGCTGGAGCACCACCCCTTCATGCGGGTGCACAACAGCTACCTGATCAACCTGCGAGAGGTGCAGCGCTACGTCAGGTCAGAAGGCGGTTACATCCTGATGCGAAACCAGGCGCGGATCAGTATTTCTCCGAAAAAAAGAGACGAATTTTTACAGCGCATGGCGGAGCTGGGCTGAGCTCAGACCACCATTCCATACACCCCTACCCGCTTCGCAGCCCAGTTGTGGAGCTCGGGGATGTAGGAGAAGGCCCGGAGACTGTCGGAGACGGCTTGCATGTGTTTGAGCCTGCTTTCAGGGCTCCTGGCGCTGAGCACCTTTTTGAGGCCGGAGAAAAGGATGTATTCCACCGAATGGGTCTTGTTGTCGGCTTTGAGGGCCAGGGTGAAGTTGCGCATGAGGTAGCCGACCAGGTCGTGGTTGCCCGACTCGAAGTGGGCCAGCACAAAGTAGATGCGGGAAAAAGAGCGCAAGAGAGATTTTGTCTCGACCTGGGTGGTGTTCTCCACTTCGTTCAGCCAGCGGATGGCAGACTCCAGGCGTTCGTTTTTTTGCTCCTGATCTTCGATGGCAAGCATGAAATGCGCTACCGCCATGTGGTATTTAAAAGACAACAGGCGGTCGGGCGTCAGGGTATCGCTGTGGCGGTCCAGAAAGGTCGCGACCCGATGGTCCATTTTCACGGCCCTTGGGTAATCATGGTATTTGAGCATGGCGAGCATATTGAGGTACAGCCTGTAGTGCTCAACATTGATGAGGAGTTTTGGCGTTTTGGCGGGGATATTGTCGAACCGCGCCATGAGTCTGTCGAATTCGGGTTTGTCGCCAGGCTGGCTGCTCATGACGAAAAAATTGATGTAGTTATAGACAAGCTGCAGGTAGCGCTCCATATTGGCGTTGCGCACCCGCTCGTCGCGTTCGTACAGTTCGAGCACCTTGCCGTGGTATTTGCCCGCATTGGGATAGTCCCTGATCCATTCGTATTTTATGGCAATAGAAAAATAGTAAAAGGCTTTGAAGGTCAGGGAAGGGGTGCCGGCGAGGTAGCTGCCGTTTTTTTCGGCGTAGGCCTCGAAATCGGCGTAAGCCTTTTCGAAGCCCTCCTTGTCCTGCATGCGGTATTGGAGGAAGAGGCGTTCATAGAGGGTGATGATCTGCGATTCCTTGGCCAGGTGGTAGTTGAGCGTTTCGCATTCGGCGACCAGGGCGTCGATTTTTCTCAGGGCATTTTTTTTCTCAAACCGGCTGATGAGGTTGCGCTCCACCTCCAGGAATTTCAACAAGTCGTAACGCATCTGGCTGAGGCGGCAGAATTTTTTGGCCTGCCCGATCAGTTTGAAGGCCTGTTTGTTGAGGCCTTTGCCGACGAGCACGTGGAGATTGGCCCAGTATTCGGCCACGACCAGCTGGGGCTGGCTTTCGGAGTGGAGGTGAAAATCGCGGAGCGATTCGAGCAATAGCCGGTAGAGGTAGTTTTTTCCGAAGGAAAGATTTTTGGCGTAGGTGGGGTTGCTCAGACTTTTTTTGACCTCTTCTTCGTTGTATTTTTTCATTCCTTCGAGGATGTCGAACAATTCCAGGTAGTTCTCTCCCTTTTTGCCGGGATTGTGGCGGGCGTTCTTTCTGAAATACCGCTTTTCGCCAGGGGTCATGGACCGTATTAATTCGAATACTGCGTCTGAGGCCATAAGTCTAAAAAAAATGACAAATTTTGAATGCTAAATTATTAATTTTTAGTCATTTAAAACTAAAAATCTAATTGTTTTGATTCAATTTTTTCATAAAACTCTGTCAAAACTGGCTTGATAGCTGGAGGAGCGGGGGGTAATTTTGTAGTGAATGAATTACATAACCCCCTGATAACACCAGTATGTCATGAAGAAGGCCCTAGTATTTACGGAGACGATTGGCGTATCGAACTGGGTAAAAAAGACGGTCGTGGTGGAAGAAACCACGCTCGGTCCCGAAGGAGAGGCGAACACGTACAAAGCTTTTGTGATCATCACCGATATCAACGGCATGCTACAGGATGCTTACGAAGTAGCGTTTGAGCGGGAGATACCGGAGTCTAAATTCATCGATGATCACACGATTCCCATTCCCGTGCCCGGCGACAGAGAAGTTCATCTCGACACGGAGGATCCTTCCCTGTCAGTTTCCGTACCCAGATAACCTCGTTTTTTGTCACCCTGTATTTCCCCAAAATAGTCCAACCCGTTTTTTTTGGTTTGCCGGGGGCGCGCGTCCCCTCCAAACAACCAAACGGCGCAGTGCGGAACCGCACTGCGCTTGTTATTTCTGGAGGGGGAGGAACTTTCCGGTGGAAAAAATCGTTGAACAACAGCCCTGTTGATCCGCCAAAAATCATGAAAATCCTGTAAAAATGCGCCGTTTTGCCATCTCCGATATCCATGGCTGCCTGAAGACCTTCCAGGCCCTGCTCGAACGTATCGCGTTTTCGAAAGCCGACATCCTGTACCTGCTGGGCGACTACATCGACCGGGGGCCAGACAGCAGGGGACTGATCGATTATATCTGGAAATTGAAGGAAGCGGGCTATACCATGCCCTGTCTGCGCGGCAACCACGAACAAATGCTGCTCGACGAGGTTGCTAATCCCAACGATTGGTTTCGCGGCGAACCGGAGACGCTCCGCAGCTTTGGCGTAAGGTCCAACTCCGGCATTCCCGGGCGCTACCTCTACTGACTGCGGGACCTGCCTTCTTTCTTTCAAACAGACGGTTATATCCTCGTCCACGCCGGACTCAACTTCCGGAAAGATAATCCGCTCGAGGACGCGGAAAGCCACCTTTGGATACGCAACTGGTACGACCACATTGATCACAAATGGCTCGGCGGGCGCGTCATCGTGCACGGGCACACGCCCATGTCGCGCGAACTGATCGAAAATCAATGGGATCAACTTCACTACCTGCCCGTGCTGGACATTGATGCGGGGTGCGCTTTTGAATACACAGGTTTAGGGCATTTGTGCGCGGTGGATCTTGATAACCGGGAGTTTTATTTCCAAGCCAGAATAGACCCCCTGGAGTAAAACATCACTCTATCCGCAACCCATTCGCATCCGTAGTCAGCACCTCGCTCATGTAGTCGAAAAACGGCCTCATGTGCCGGAAGGTCTCCACCACCTGCTCCTGAAAGGATGGAGCCAGCACTTCCTTATCCGAAAATTTGCGGCTCACCAGAAACTGCTTCAGCTGCAGCAGGTCGATGGCGGGGTGGTCTTTGGCGAAGCCCTGGGGCGCCGTTTTCAGGCGATCGCCCTCCAGCGTGCCGAAGGTCTTGATGAATTGCGGGTCGGCCATGATCTGCCGCAACGGCTGGTCGTCGGCCGCGATCTCTTCGCGGATGCGCTTGAGGTCGGCGGGGTTGGGATCCCAGAAGCCGCCGCCCACGAAGGAAGCGCCGGGTTCGATGTGGAAATAGTAGCCGCCGCGCAGCCATTTGGTAGCCCGGCTCAGGTAAGCGCCCATGTGGGTCTTGTAGGGCGATTTATCCTTGGAGAAGCGCACGTCGCGATAGATTCGGAAGACGTTCAGGGCCTCGATATTGTCGTGGTGCGACATGCCGTCGCGCACGCCTTCGCCAAAGCGCTTGAACTCGTCGAAGGCAGCTTGGTAGCGCTTCTTGTTGGCGGTAAACCACTCTCGGTTGTTGTTGGACTCCAATTCGCGCAAAAATGCGAAGGTGGCGGGGGTGATGGTTTGCATGGCTGGTTAGTTTATGGTGGCGCCCATATTTGATTTTACGTATACAACGATATGGCGCACGGTCTTGCGGCGTATTTCCAGCTCCATCTCCCGGTTGATCTGCCGCAGCAGGTACTGGAATTTGAGGCTGAGGCTGTCCTTTCGGATCTCCACCACCCGGAGCAGGTAGCTCCCGGGTTCGATGTACTCCCGGTACTCGCGCAGGGCCTTCGTCAGCTCGGCTTCCAGTTGTTCAACCGATTGCACGGCGGAAAGGGCTACCTCAAACTCGAGGCTCACCCGGCGAATCTGCTTTTTGGTGTAGTTGACAATCTGGCTCGAAAACACCTGGGTGTTGGGGATGAAGATGATGTCGTCGTCTTCATTCAAAAACGCGATCTTGGTCAGGCCGATGTCGATGATTTTGCCCTTGTGGGCGCCGATCTTGATGTAATCGCCCACCGAAATTTCATTCGAAGAAAAACCGATGATGATGCCGGAGATGATCTCCGAGATGTATTCCTTGGAAATGATGGCGATGGCGGCCGCTACGATGCTCAGGGAGGTGAACAGCGTTTTGGGGTCGATGCCGAAAAAGCCGATCACGGTGGTGATGATACCGCCGGCCACCAGCAGGTAGTAAATATTCTGGAGGGCCAGGATGATGTTGTCAGCTTCGCCCTGCTTCAGGCCTTTGCTGCGCCGGTAGAGCCAGGACAAAAAGACGACCACCAGATTGGCCGACAGGATGAAAATGAGGAAACCCAGCACCAGATCGGCCATGCCGTGGCTGATGTCCAGCGAAGCGAGCCATTGGTGATAGTGCAGTCTGGTGTAGATCAACAGGGCCAGAACGAGCACGCCGGCGAACAGGATGATTCTTTTCATAAAGCGACGTTGGGGCGTTCTTTATTAAGGTTGAGAAGGTTTAGAAAGTTTAGGGGGTTGAGTTATTTAAGGGAAATTGGGCCGGTGAATACGCGTTTGTGCGAGTTTTCCCCCTCTCCCAGGGTAGCTTCGATCCGGTAGAGGTACAGGCCCGCGGGCGCTCCCAGGCCGTCCCAGCGGGGGGAGGCGCCGGTTGAGGAAAACGCCTGCTTTCCGGCGCGGTCGAAAACCTGCATGTGAAGTTCAGCCACCGGGCAAGGGCAGTATACTTCAAAAAAATCATTGACCCCATCGCCGTTGGGAGAGAACGCGGTGGGGATGAAAACAGGGCAGATCTCCTCAATCGGTGCATAGTTTTCAGGGATATCTGCTTCCACGGCAGCCGGCGCTGGTTCGGGGGTCTTGGGAGCGGCCGGTATCCCTTTCACCAATTCAAAACTGTCGAAAAAGTAATAGGCGGAGGGAAAGGCCGTTGCGGAAAAAGAAACCGCCTGGGTCATCGCATCATTCTCAAAATTTCCCACTGTCAGGAATTGATACTCGCCTTCGGCGACGAATGAAAACCGGATTTGTGTCCAATCGGGCGAATAAATGGTTTCATCCATGCGAAACTGAGGCTCGGCATCCAGCAGCGCGGCGCTTTGCTGCCCAGGTTTTTCTTCCGAAAAAAACACCCCGATCCCGGCGATGGCATAACCTCCGGCCCTGCCCGCCGCCTGGCGGCCGTTGGCGAGGTGGAAGGAGCAGGTGTAGGTTTCGCCCATTGTCAGGGGCTCTGAGAGATCAAGCGAGATATATTCGCGAAAATCGGGCATTTGCCGGTTCCACAGGGAAGCGCCCATGACGGAGCGGCCCTGTTGCGGGCTGATCCAGCCGAAAACCGAGTGGGGTAGTTTGCGGGATGGCTCCGGGGCATCCAGCGAAAGCAGGTCGGGCGAGGGTTGTGGAAAAATACCTGCCGGCGCCTGCCGTTCTTCAAAGCCTGCATCCACTATCAAATTCTGTGCAGGCAAGGTAAACGTCCGGCAACACAGCAAGATAAAGAGCACCCATCCTATTGATCCGTTAGCAATCATGAAAATCCTGTTATTTTCCCAATTATTTCTTAAGTTGTGGAGTTCACCAAATTATTCTGGTCTGATGAAATCCAAATTTTACCTTCCACTTCTCTTTTCATGGCTCTTCCTCAGCGGCCTGCCGGCCCAGCCGCTCAGCGGTGATTACACCATCGACGCGGGCGCCGCGACCGGAGGAACCAACTTCCAGTCGTTCACTGAATTCGCAGCGGCGCTCAATGCCAACGGGGTGTCAGGCCACGTGAAGGCAACGGTGCAGCCGGGCTCCGGCCCCTATCAGGAACAAGTCATTTTCAACAACATCGCCGGCACGGGGCCCAACGCTACCATCACCCTTGATGGCAGCGGAGAGACCATCACCGCCATCACCACCACCACCAACCGCCACGTGGTGCGCCTGGCCAATTGCCAGTATTTCACCGTCGAAGACCTGCACGTCGACTGGGATCCTGCCTCCTCCGGCGGCTTTTATGCCATCCACGTCTTCAGTTCAGGGCACCACATCACCATCCAGAACTGCTCTGTCGACCTGACCCCAACCAACAGCACGCTGTACGGCGCTTACATCGTCTCCGGTTCGGAAACCAGCATTCTTGATGGTGGAACTTTCTCCAACATCTCCATTCTCAATAATCATGCCGACGGCGGCGGTTATGGCGCTTCGGTCATCGGCCTGACCTCCAACCTGGCCACCCAAATCGAGATCGCGCACAACCAGTTCCTCAACGCCCACTCCAACGCCGTGTACGTAAAGGAAACAAACGGGGTGAATATCCATCACAATTTTATCGACAAAACCACCTCCAACGTCACTTCCTGGAATGCCATCCAGCTGGCCCAAAACACCAATGTCAACGGCCAGGTCCACAACAACTACATCCAGGTGTCGCAAACGTCCAACGGTACTCAGACATTCAGGGGCATCTATTTGTTCAACGGCACGGGGCACAAGGTGTACAACAACGTCATCACCAACATCCAGCTTGAATCGGGCAACGTGACGGCCATCGAGGTGCGCACCGGCGCCACGGCCCCGGAGATCTATTTCAACACCATCTCCATCGACAAAACCACGGGCACTTCGGGCAACCTGGCGGGCATCGCCGAGAGTCTCTCCAATACCAACTCCAAGCTGCGCAACAACGTCATCAGTATCTCCCAGCCCTCCACCGGCTTCCGCGCCGGGCTTTGGCTGGCCAACAACTCGGTGCTGACAGCCGCTTTCAACAGCGATTACAACGACATCTACGTGCCTGGCGGCAATACGGCCCAACGGGGCTCAACCATCACCGGCATCACGCCCTACCCCACGCTGGAAGACTGGCAGAGCGTGAGCAACCAGGATGGCAACAGTTACGACATCGATCCCTTATTTGAATCGCAGACCCTGCCCAGGCCCACCAATTTCGCCCTCGACGACAAGGGCGTGGCTATCGCGGGTTATACCCTCGACTACTTCGGCGTCAACCGCGGTACCATTCCCGATATCGGCGCGTTTGAATTTGGCGCCTGCCCGCCGCCCGATTCGCCGGGCGCCATTACCGGAGAAACAGACCTCTGCGCTAACGAGGAGGGCGTGATGTTCTCCATCGACCCCGTGAGCGGCGTAAGTGATTACGTCTGGAACGTACCTCCCGGGGCTTCGATCGCTTCCGGGCAGGGCACAACTTCCATCACTGTCAATTTCGGCGCCACCTCGGGCAATGTGAGCGTCGCCGCCCAGGACTCCTGCGGCACCAGCGCCCCCACCCTGCTGCTCGTCAACCTGACCAACCCTCCCAACACACCGGGCGGTATGAACGGTCCGGCGGGTGTTTGTGTCAACGCCGGTCCCGTGACCTTTTTGATCCCCTCCGTTACCGGCGCGACATCTTACACCTGGACGGTTCCCACCGGGGTCACCATCATCAGCGGGCAGGGCACGAATGTGCTGGTCGTCGATTTTGGAACCACTGCGGGAGAAGTGTCTGTAACAGCCGACAATGCATGCGGGAGCAGCCCTCCCATCTCCATATTCGTGGAGGTCTTTCCGCCGACCACCGTTACGCTCGATATTCCCGCTGACACCCTTTGCCTCAACTCAGGCCTTTACACCCTGAGCGGCGGCAACCCGATCGATGGTGAATACTCCGGTCCTGGCGTCACTGATGGCATCTTCGATCCGGAAGCCGCAGGCCTCGGTGTACACACCATCACGCTGACCTATGCCGACGAATTCGGCTGTGTTTTCTCCGCCACCGACCAGATCGTGGTGGATGCCTGTTCAGGTATTTTCGATCTGGAAAAACCAGGCCAAGTGGCCGTTTCACCTAACCCCACAACAGGTCTGGTACAAATCAACCAACAGGAATGGCAGGAGTGGGAAGTGGAGGCATACGACCATCTCGGCAGGCTGCTGTTCAGACAGTCCAATACCTGGACGATCAACCTCTCGGGCCAGCCGGCCGGCGTTTATTTTCTGGTAGTGCGGACTGAAGCCCAAACCGGGGTAGCCCGAGTGGTAAAAGAGTGAGGGAGTGATTTTTGTCACCCCCGGGAAAAGGGAATTTCCCCTAAATTTGGGGCACGAAAATTCTTTGTTCACAAATGCAAATACACATGAAAAAACTGGCATTTCTGGCTTTCCTCCTATTGGGCTTCATGGCCGGCACGCAAAGCGCTAGCGCGCAATCCGACTGGGCCGCGCTCAAGACCTTCCACGGCGTGATGTCGCAAACTTTCCACCCGATGCAGGATGGCAATTTCCAGCCCATCCGCGAGCGCAGCGGCGAAATGGCTATGAAAGCCAAGGCCGTCGCGAAATCCGAGATCCCGGCAGCCTACAACTCTCCCGAGATCATCGTGGCCCTCAAGCAGCTTGCCAAAGACAGCAAGAAGCTCGACAAGCTGGTGAAGAAGAACGCATCCGACGAGGTGCTCGGCAAGTCGCTCACTGCGCTGCACGATGTATTCCACCGCATCATGGGGCTTTGCAACGACCATGAAGACCATGAAGGGCACGATCATTGATTAGCGGAGAGTGGAGAGTGGAGAGTGGAGAACCTGCGCAGCCGCTTTGCGGTTACGGCCTCACTTCACTCTCAACTCTCAACTCTCAACTCAATAACCTATGACGCCCCTTTCATTCCAGGAACAATACCCACCCGACTTCGCCCATTGCTACGGCTGCGGGCATCTCAACCCGCAGGGCCACCACCTACAGAGCTATTGGGACGGCGATGAGACCGTCGCCGAATTCACGCCTCAGCCATACCATACCGCCATTCCCGGCATCGTCTACGGCGGTCTGATCGCCTCCCTGATCGACTGCCACGGCACGGGCTCCGCCGCGGGCGCCATGGCCCGCCACCTCGGCCGGGAGATCGGCGACGAGCCCCCCATCCGCTTTGTGACCGCTTCTCTTAAGGTTGATTATCTCAAGCCCACTCCCCTTGGCCCCCCTCTCCAGCTCCGCGGCACGATCGCCGAGATCAAGGGGCGGAAAGTTGTGGTGCACATCACGCTTTCGGCAAACGGAGAGTTTTGTGCGAAGGGGGAGGTGGTGGCGGTGATGGTTCAAAGCCCGAGGTGACACCTCATAATATCTTGAAAAACAGCCCAAAAGGAGGTGTCACCTCCCAACTCACTGACAATCAAACAGAAACGAGGTGTCACCTCGATTATTACTGATAATCAGAGGTTTACAAGGTGACACCTCATAATATCTTGAAAAACAGCCCAAAAGGAGGTGTCACCTCTCAACTCGCTGACAATCAATCAGAAACGAGGTGTCACCTCGATTTATAATAGTGAAAGTGGTTAGGGGAAGAATACTTTTTCGCATAACCTGGCTCCGTTTTCGAAGGAGATGGAAACAAAATACAGGCCGTGAAGGTAGCCGGAGGGGATGAACAGCTCGTTGGCAGGGCCGCGACGGGAGGAAACCCGCCGACCGGCAGGGTCGAACACAGCCATTTCAAGAATCTGACTTTCTTTTGATGATGCCCGGATGCCTTCGGTATTCCAAATGATATCTGCCGTTGCTGCCGGGAGAACGGGGTCTTTCATGCCTGTTGCAGTTTCACATTTTTTATACACCGAAAACGGACGCGACAGCGGTGGCGAACCAAAGGGGAAAAACTCGCTCAAATAGGCGCCCCAGATCGTACTGTCGAGCTCCTGCAACGAATAATAGAGCTGCCCGCCGGCCGCATTGCCGGTGGCAAGGCCGAGGGTGTAGCTGCCATTGAGCAGGCAAACGGTGTCGCTGAACTGCTGGATCGTATCGTTGAAGAAAAAACTCTCCGAAGCCAGCACATTACCATTTTGGCCGGTGATGGAATAGCTGAAATCGCCCTGGGTGAATGCACCCCCGAAATTGCCGAGGCTGAAAATAAACTCATGACAGCCGGTGTCCGGGCAAAAAGACTCCGACACAGGGAAAATGCAGGCCAGGGAGTCGTAAAAACCAGTCCACAACTCCAGTACCCCGTCTCCGATCTCGTTGGCGGTGTTGGAAACTATCCTGAGGGCTGCGGCATGGGTGCCGCCGATGCCGAAAAAATTGACCGTCTCCACGGCGAGCGTGTCGCCGTTGGGGTGGTAGAGGATGAAACCCGGGTAGGAAAAGATATCCCCGCTGTTGTTGGTGACTTGCACCACGAGAAAAGAATCGTTAAAAGCATCGTAGCGGATGTCGTCGATGTAGACCAGGTCGCAGGGCGATTGGGAAAAGACCTGGATGGGAAGCCAACAAATGGCGAGGGCGGTTATAATGTTTCTTGTTTTCATGAAACGAAAATAACCGCCCTCACCCTGCTTGTCAAACGGAAAAGCGCCGTTTGATCAAAGTGCGACAAATGCTCACTGCTGCTGGCAAGCCCGGATCAGTTGCTCCAGGGTGGCTTTGAGCGATTTGGCAGCCGGCACATCGGCCACTTCAAACTGAAGGGCGGAAACATAGCCGGGCTTCTCTTTGACCATGCTGGAAATGATGTTTTGCTTCTTGACCGTCTGTACCGCCACACTCACCGTTTTCTTGCTCACCACGATCTTCACCTGCTCGGGGTCGAGGTCGTAGGCGTTGAATTCATACGTCGATTCAGACGTGCTCTTCTCGCTGATGGCCGATTCGAGGTATTTCCACTTGCAGGTCTCGC
The DNA here is from genome assembly GCA_049306275.1 of Saprospiraceae bacterium. Lineage (GTDB taxonomy): Bacteria > Bacteroidota > Bacteroidia > Chitinophagales > Saprospiraceae > JADJTT01. The sequence goes on from JBAQQB010000156.1 coordinate 23,962, forward strand.
CGTTTTGCTGAAGGCTCAAATCCTGCGTAACGCCCGATTCAGGCGCCTTACCCTTGGAAACCCATTGCTGGACCCTGCTGAAATCGCCCAGATCGGTCGTTTCGGGGCACTGCTCGATGAGTACTGGAAGGATATGGGCAATCAGGCGGCCCTTCTCCACATCGCCTGCGCGGAAGATCACCTCGTTGTCGTAGTTCTGCTGGGCGTTGTTGCGCGAGACCCAGACGTAGTTATCCTTGCTCTTTGTGCCAACCCTGACCTCCACGATATCGCCCTTCATGCCCAATTTGACTGATTTGGGGTCGAGGTCGCCGAAATGAAAGCCGTAGAGCGATTCGGTAGCCGCGCCCTGTTTTTCAGTGAGCGTGGCCTGGCAGTCTTTCAGGATGGAAACCTCATACTCCGTCTTGGAAGCGGGGAACCTGCCCAGGTTATCGGAGAGCAGCGCGAAGGACTGGGCCGTTGAGCCCGGCTCAGGAAGGCGCTTTTTGATTTCCTGCTCGCCAAAGGGCACGAGTTTTTCCAGCACCGCCACGATCAGTTTGCCCCTGTCGGCATCCGGCACCCGGATGACGACTTCTTTGGCGTAGTCCTCACGGGTTCCGTCGCTTTCAACGGCCACCCAGGCCAGGTTGTCTTTTGTGGAAGCCTCCACTGAAGCGCTCGATCCGGAGATCGCCAGGCGGATACCGGAGTCCTTGAGGTCGCCCAGGCTCCAGGTGGAGGTTTGCTGCTTGCTGTTCTTGGAGGTGGAAGCCACCACGTTCAGTTTGAGGCGGTCGGGGTAGTCGTTCAGTTGTTCGAGGCGCTGCCGGTAGTCGGTACCGCCCTCCGACATGTCGCCAACCAGCGCAATGAGGCGCTGGATGAGTTGCTCAGGCGATTTGCCGGCGATGTCGGCTTCCTTTTCCCAAAGCGGCACAGCCAGGGGGATGGCATCCCGGAACAGGGCCTCAATATCGCGGCCGTTGTCAATGCCCAGGCCGAAGATGGGCACCACATCGGTATAGCTCGACAGCGCGCCTTCGCGGAAGTACTGCACATATTTCTGGCCTCTGTTGACGCGCAGGTTAACGCGCAACACATCCTTGGCCGCTTCGATGCGAACGCCCTTGGGGTCGATATCAGCCAGGTTGAACAGCCATTTTTCTTCGAAAGATTTCCCCTTGTCGTTGGTCGTCACGCGCTTGAAGGTCATCAAATAAGGCTTGTTGGCATCAGCGACAAGCGATTGGCCGTAGGTGGACTTGGGGGCAATCACTTCCTTCATCGAGCCGCCCAACTGTTCGGTCAGAGAAGCCAGGGTCGTTTGTGCATGAAGGAAAGAAAAGCCCAAAAGCAGGAATAAGGTGGTAAGAACTCGCATGGGAATTGGTTTTTGAGAATTGACAATTACAAGACCAAAGATAAGAAACCCGCCACTGTAAGAGCGGGAATGCATGTTAAATCCACGCATTTCACAAAAAATCCCTAGTTTTAGGGGCTTTCCGCAACCAAAACGCAAAAAACCAATTCTATGCCCAACGACAACGCCACACTCAAATCGCTAATCGCCGAAGCTATTGACGCCTGCCGGATAAAAATCATTTCGCTCGACGAAACCGACCCCCGCGTCGCCGGAGCTGTAAAAAAGCTGGAGAAAACCTTCGCGAAATTCCAGCTCGACAACCTCTACGCCCAGCCCATTCCCTACGACGAACCCTTGCTCCTGCAACACATCCTCCTGCTCCGCACCTCAACCGACGGCTCGGTGGACGAATTCGTCGCGGAGGCCGAAAATCTGTCCAAGCTATTGGAAGAAATCGTCAAAGAACCCATCAAATGGCTAAGTGAAAACGGCGGCTCTGCCTGGAACAACCAGATGCTCGACGCCCTGCGCAAACTGCGCAGCACCGTTACCCGCAAAAAAAACGCCCTGGCCAACGCTGGCTCCGATCCGATGAATGTGCCCGGATTTCCGGCCCTCGACGAAGAATTCAACACCAACATAGACATTTACAGGGCCAAGCTCAAAGACAATTCCGTCCAGGCCAACGGAGAAGATGTAAAACTCGCAGGCCAGTTGGAACAACTCATCAACATGGCCGTCAACGCCGCCAAATTCATCCAGTATTTCAAAATGGCCATCAAGTTTATCAAGGAAAAAATCGGAGCCTGAAAACCCAGTATTTTCTTTCCCCATTCCACAAACCGGCAACTCCATGAAACAAGCTATCTCGCGCTATATCTTTTCCCTCCTCCTGCTTTCCTCCTTTTCCCTCCAGGCCCAAAGCCTCTACGATGACGCCCGGGCCCTTGTAGCTGCAAGGGAAACACTGGAACTGAGCGGTTATTCCCTCTCCGATTCCGCCTCCGTCGAAGCCCTGGCCAAGGTCATGGCCATTCTCTACTCATACGACAACCCCATGGGCGCCGGCGATGCCGGACGGGCACGCCTGGAAAAAGTACCCGGCCACTACCGCGGCAACCCGGGCATAGCCGGACTGCTGCCCCTGGACGTACTCATGCAATTGCCTGATTCCCTGCAAGCGCCTTTTCTCGAAACTTTCCAACAGGAATCAGACCTGATGGAGGCAGCCCCCAGGCAAAAAATGGTAGACCTCCTGAGGGGAGACTACGGAAGCTCGCCGGCCGACTACCTCTCGGTGTCGAAAGCCCTGCGCAAATACAGCGTGCCGCCTCTGGAATCCAACATCACGCTCGAGGAACTCGCTTCCGAAAGCAACCAAAACGTGGTCAACGGCATCGTCAACCCACAGGCTGTCATCGAGGGACTCTTCCAGTTCGTCCTGCAAAGAGCGCAGGAAGAGGTCGTCATGAACTTCATGGAGCGCTTCCTGACCCAGGACCTGCCGCAGTACGCAGAGCTCTTCCCCACCGTCGTAACCCAGTTCAACCAACCCGGCTTCAGCTACTCGGGCTCCTTCCTCCAGCGCCTGCGCGATGCCTTCTACGAAGACCTCCAACTGCTCAGCGTGCGCTTCCCCCAAATACTGCTCAGCGATGAAAGATTCCAATACGTCCAGAACGACCCGCTGATGTACAACCTCCTGGCCGTCTATTCCATCATCGGCATGACCCAAAACGAAGCGCAACTCGAAGAAATACTGCCCATCACCTTCCGCAACCTGTTCGAAAGCTATCTCCAAAACGAGAAAAAACTCAACCTGACAGTTGCCGCCAATGCCCCCGAAGAAAGCGAAGACTACCGGCGCCTCATTCTCCTGTCGGATACCTGCCTGCAACTCATCCAGGCCGTTTTTTCCGACCTCGACGACGCCCAGTCGGATATCCTGCGCGAAATAGCCGCCCTCGACCAGGAGGGCTTCCCCGTCCCCGAATCGGTGCTGCTGCTGGAACCGGCCTACGACCTGGGCATGATCATGGGCCGCGACACCGCCGCCGGCTTCCGCCTCAACCTGCTGCCCGCCATGCTCGGCGGCCACCTCGACACCAGCTATATCCTCGGTTTCCGCGAGGTCTATGCCTACGATAAATTTTTCTCCGAAGACTTCTCCCCCGAACAGTGGAAAGCCGCCGGCCTCGAACTGGCGCGCAACCTATCAGGCGACGCCTGGTTCGCCGACGCACCGATCGACCAACTGCTCCGCGCCTGGACCAATGACCTCAACACCTTCCGCCAGGCCTTCGATACCTGGAAACGCTCCCTTTCTCCTGAAATGGAAATACCCCTGGCTTTTCAAAAATTGGAAAACAGCAGGCAAGAACTCGCAGCGACCATCAAAGCGACAAGGGAATTCTGGGGCGACCGCCTCACCGGCTACCAACCGCTGGCCCTCGTCATGCTCGATACCATCATCAGCGGCACTTTCGACCCGGAAGACATCGGCAACCAAATCCGCATGGCCAGCCTGGGAGAAAACGCCATCTTGCAAGACAGCGCGCGATACGGCGGCCTGAACGAGGAAGAAGCCATGCAACTGGGCGTTGAACTCTTCCTCCAGGAATGTACCCAGAAACTCCTGGAAGTCGAATCCCGCTTCATCCTGCTCAACGACAGGGTCGCAGCCAACTACCCCGGCCAACAGACCGGCAACCCCGTGCATCAATACCTGATGGCCAAAAAGAGCATCCACCCATTTACCGAAACCCTCGCCAAGGTAGATGTGCTGAAATCCGGCCTCCAGTCCATGCAAACACAACTCGGCGCCCTCGACAAAATGCACGCCAGCACCGAAGTGCAGATCATGGAAAACGCAAGGCCCATCCTCGGCCTCACCGAATCCCTCACGCACCTGATGTACTGCCTGCGCACCGGCGGCGACTCCGCAAAATGGATCACCAAGTTCCAGCTCGACTCCGTGCTGAACGAACCCGCGCTCAAGGACGCCTTCCTGGGCCTCCTCTACCAGCGGCTCAGCCGGGTGCAACACATCCCCAAACTCTCCCCCGAAGGGCTCGCCAACCTGGTGCAACTCACCGTAGCCGACCTGCCCAACCTGTTCTACCCCACCCTGCCCGATTCGCTGAAATGGGAGGAAGGGATGAATTTCTACTACCCGGCCTCTTTCTTCGTCAACACCCTCAACCGGGTGCTGGAAATACCCCTCATCGTCGACCCCACAGCGCCAGACCTTGTCAAGCCCCTGGCTGAAACACACCCCAGCCTGGCCACCGTGCCCGGGATATCCGAACTGGTGCTCGACCTGATCTACTACCTCAACGCCCGCGACCACCGCCATGCCATCAGCACGGCGATCCGCCTCTTCCTGCTGGTCGAAAACCTGGATGTGAAGGACTCCGTCCACGAGTTCCTCCAGGAATACGGCTTCTTCATCGCCGACCTGATCGACGCGGAGACCGGCGACGAAGTGCAGAGCCTGCTCAACGGCATCGCCGACCCGCCCGGCAGCTCCCGCCTCAAACGCACCGAGCGCCTCACCGTCGGGCTCAACGCCTACCTCGGCGGCTCGGTGGGACAGGAGTCGTGGCAGACCAGCCAAAACACCCAGACCGAACAGTTCGTCAGCATCGCGCCCACCATGCCCATCGGCATCACCTTCAGCGGGCTGATCGGCAATGGGCCCCGGCCGCCTTCCTTCTCCCTGTTCCTCTCCTTCCTCGACCTGGGCAGCATGCTTTCCTTCCGCGGGGATGAGAGCGCGTTCGGCGAGAACAAGATCACGTACAAGAACATGTTCAAACCCAGCCTGCAAATCCACTACAACATCCCCAAATCGCCTTTCTACATAGGCCTGGGCGGCCAGATCGGCCCCCATTACCGGGATTTGAACGGGGAAGAGCTCAGCGTGCGCACCAACCGCTTGTTTTTCAACTTTGGCGTGGACGTGCCCGTCAAAACACTGTTCGTGCGTTGATGATCAGCCTGCCTGCTCGATCGCCTTCAGCTGATCGGCCTGCAGGATGGTAATGTGCTTCTTGTCGATCTCTATCATCCCGTCCTCCCGGAACTGCATGAGGGTGCGGGTGACGATCTCTCGTGAAAGCCCGAGCAGCTCGGCCAGTTCGCTGCGGTCGAGAGGGAGTTCGAAGGAAGGAGAGGAATAAACTTCGTTGGCGAAAAACAGCAGTACGCCCGCCAGACGGCCAGGCGTCTGTTTGTGCTGCAGCTCGACGTGCCTGCGGAAGGTCTCTAATTCCTCCCTGCAAATGTCTGCGATGATCTCGTAGGCGAAGGCCCCGTTGTTCAGGATCAGGTGCTTGAAGGTAGAGATATCGATCATGCAAACCTCGGTGGTCTCTAGCGCGGTGGCGGAGAATTGGTTGACGCGGTCGCCGAAAATGGTGGGAAGGCCCAGGAAAGAAGGCGGGGTAGCGATCTTGAGGATGAAGTCCCGGTCTTCGGTCACTTTCATGTGCAACTTGACCAGGCCTCTTTTCATGTAGAAAATATGGCTGTTGAGCACGCCCTCCCGGAAGAGGGTTTCTCCCGTCTCAAACTTCACTCTTTGCACCGTTCCGCTCATCCACGCCTGCTCATCATTGCTGAGGGTTGCAACGGCGCAGGACTTCTCCTTGCAAAATTCGCATACGCTGGGTTTGGTTTCCATGGTCCTTTTTTCGCTTGTTTTTGTGAAAAACTGCACAAACGAATGGGCGGCATTGCAGGGTAAATTACTTGAAAAAAGGGACATATGCCCGTATTTTTCGATTAGCAAAAAGCTACAGATTATTTACCATAAAAGCAAGAAAAATGAAAAACTTGGCGTATCGACTCGGCTTTGCACTGCCCTTGGCAGTCTTTGGAGTATTTGTCCTCTTAATTCTGCTGGGCATCGGTACGGAACTCCTTGGCATCGGCCCGCTCTTTTATTGCAATGTGTTTTGCAAAATCGGCGTGAGCCTCTTTGCTGTAGCCGTTACCGGCACGGTACTGTACTGCTTCAACTGCTGGGCGCATGAGAATGCGCACAAGCCCCCGCACCTCCCCGCATAAAAAAACAACCCCATCATAACCAGAAAACGAAGCCCTCCTGGCGGGAGGGCTTCGTTTTTTTATTTGTACAGTAACTCGTAGTACTCTTCCAGCATGCGCTTCACTCCGAAGTAGTCCTTGGTATCAAGGATGCTGGCCCGCATCATCTCCATCCATTTAGCGCGGTTGCCGTAATAAGCAGGCAGCACTTCTTCCAGCAGCACCTTGTAGAGCGCCTTGCGGTCGTGGGCGTCGAGCACGTCTTCGTCTTCGTGCTCAAACCCGTCGCCGAACTGCCAGCCGTTGACGCCGTGGCGGCAGGCTTCCGGCCACCAGCCGTCGAGGATGCTGAGGTTGAGCACGCCGTTCATGGCGGCTTTCATACCGCTGGTACCGCTGGCCTCCTTGGGGCGCCGCGGGTTGTTGAGCCACACGTCGGAGCCGCGGGTGAGGGCGGCGCCGATCTCCATGTCGTAGTTCTCGAGGAAAACCACCGCGCCTTCGTATTTTTTCGACATCGCCACCAGGTTGGCCGCGATCTCCTTGCCCCGGTCGTCGAGCGGATGGGCGCGGCCGGAGAAGATGATCTGCACCTTGCGCTCCTTGAGCAAGGGATCGATGAGCTCCGGCTCGCTGAAGATCAGGTCGCTGCGCTTGTAGGGCACGGCGCGGCGCGAAAAACCGATGATGAGGTTGTTCTCGTCAAGCGTTACGCCCGTGCGGTTTTTGACGAATTGCACCAGTGCCCGCTTGTTCTTCATGTGCGGCGCCCACAGGTCGCCGCCCTGCTCCGCCGCCCGGATCATCTCGCTGTCGACCCAGGTAGGCAGGTGAATGGCGTTGGTGATGGCGACGATGTCGGAGCGGTCTTCTACGTGGTCCCACATGTCGTTGGCCGTCTCACCGTGCAGCTTGGCTACGGCGTTCGATTTGCGCGACAGGCGCAGGGCGCCCACGGTCATGTTGAAGGGATCGCCGCCCAGCTCTGTAAGCTGTTCACGAGTCAAACCCATGTTGGCGCCCATGTATTCGAGCCGGTCGATGTAATGCGATTCGTTGCCCTGGACGACAGGCGTATGGGTGGTGAAAACGATCTCTTCGCGGCTGGCTTTCAGCGCTTCTTCATAGGTTTTCCCCGCTTCCATTTTTTCACGAAGTAATTCAAACCCCGCGAACAAGGCATGGCCTTCGTTAAAGTGATAGACATCCACTTCGATGCCCAGCTCGCGCAGCGCGCGCACGCCGCCTACGCCCAGCACGAGCTCCTGCGCGATGCGCTCCTCGCCAAACCAGCCGTAGAGCTGCCCGGTGATCCAGGCGTCTTCGTTGCCCGGCACGTCGGTGTCGAGCAGGTACAACGGGGCGTTGCCGAAGCAGTCGAGCTTCCAGACCTTACATTGGACCTCGCGCTTGCGGATCTCCACCGAGACGGTCACGCCGGTATCTTCGAGAAATTCGTATTGGTAATTGTGGTAAGTATCGTAAGGCTGGCCGTCGGGACCGATCAGCTGGTCGGTGTAGCCCTGCTTCCATTTGATGCCGATACCAACGATGGGGTAGCCATAGTCTTTGGCGCCTTTCATATAGTCTCCTGCCAGGATGCCCAAGCCCCCGGCATAGGCCTTGAAGCGGTTGTCGAGGCCGTATTCCATACAGAAGTAAGCTACGCGCGGTTGTTTCTGAGTCATAAAGAGTTATCTTTTTGTGGGCGCAAAGATAAGACAAAAATCACCCTTTCCACGCTGAAAACCCCGTCGCTGGCTGATTATAATCATTGTAGAAAAAGCCGAATAGGCCTAAAATCGCGTCATAAAACTAATCCTATGAAAAAGATAACGACTGTCACGGCGCTTGTCTTCGCAGCCGCCCTTTCCGGACTGCTGGCGCAATGCCCCGTGGGAAATGTAAACCTCTTTACACAGTGCGACGTGAATATGTTCGTCGCCTCCTTTCCCAACTGCCAGCAGCTCGATGGCAACCTGACCCTGGGGAAAATGAGCAGCGATTCCGACATCCACGACCTCAGCGGCCTTGACAAACTCAGCAGCATCAGCGGATCGCTCACCTTGCTGGGTATGCCCGAACTGAACAGCCTAGACGGCCTGCAAAGCCTCCAAACCATCGGAGGAGACCTCTCCATCATCCAAAACCCGGAACTGATATCTCTCAACGGGCTCAATGGCCTCAAAGAGATCGAAGGAAGCCTGACCATCTCGTTTCAGGACCAACTGACGAGCTTACAAGGCCTGAACAGCCTGGAAATCATCGGCAAGGACATGAACCTCAACTTCACGCCCTCCCTGGCCGACATGACTGGCGTACAGTCGCTCAAAACCATCGGCGGCAGCCTCATCCTCGACCACAACGAATTCCTGCTTTCCTTCGGCGGCATGAACAACCTGGAAACCATCGGCGCCGACCTCATCCTCCGCAATAACGGCGCCCTCAACCGCATGGACGGACTGGAAAGCCTCACTACCATCGGACGCGACCTCCGCATCGGCTGGGAATACCCCGACGGCTACGCAGGCAACCCCAGCCTTGCCGACCTCGACGGCCTGGCCAGCTTGACAACCATCGGTGGTAAAATCGGTATCGTCGGCAACGAAATCCTCTCCGAATGCGCCATCGACGCCATCTGCGACTTCCTCTCCATCGGAGGCCCCACCGTCATCAAAGCCAACGCCAGCGGTTGCGACTCCAAGGAAGAAGTCATGCAGGCCTGCGGCCTGACCTCCACAGAGGAAACCATCCGCCAGCACCTGCGCGTCAGCCCCAACCCCACTATCGGCCAAATTACCCTGGATAGCCCCTATCCGATCCAAAGCGTCCGCATCTTCGACGCTACCGGCCAATTGAAATTGGAAAGCCCCAATGCCAATACGCAGTTCGACCTCAGCAACTTCGGCCCAGGCTTGTATCTGGTAAGGATGCAGATTGAAGGGAGGGAGTATTTGCAGAGAGTGGTGGTTCAGTAGGAGATGAGAAGGTGAGGAGGTGAGAAGTGGAAAAACCTCCACTTCTCACCTTCTCATCTCCTCACCTTTTTATCCTGTTCCTTGCCAAATAATAATCCTGAGTTAATCAACACCACGCCGCCAAGCAGCAGCACCGACGCTGCGACCGACTGCCCGCTGATTTTTTCATGGTTGAGCCACCAGCCCAGGAGAAGGGCCACGACGGGGTTGACATAAGTGTTGGTGACGACCTTGTCGGTGGGTACTTTTTTCAGCAAATAATTGAAGGCGGTAAAAGCGAGGATGGAGCCGCAAACCACCAAAAAGGCGAGCGACCACCAGGACCTGGGAGCGACTGCTGCCAGGCTGAACTCGGCCATATCACCATTGATCAGGGCGATAGCCATCAGGATCACGCCGCCGGGGATCATCTGGAGGGCGGCCGACTGGAAGGTCGAGTTGGGCAGGTCGGCGCCGGAAAGCCAGACCGAGATATAGGCCCAGGCCACCATGCCCAGGAAGATGGCGGCCATAGCCGTCATCCAGTGTGGGTCGGCTACGAATTCGGGCTGGCCGACGAGCAGCACCATGCCGATCACGCCCAGAGCGATACCCACGAGCGTATTCCAGCCCGGCTTGATGCCCTGCATTTTCCATTGGAAACCCACCACGATGAGCGGTTCGAAGGCCACCACGAGGGCCACGATGCCGGAGTCGATGTATTGCAGGGCCCACACCACCGCCCCGTTTCCGACGACAAAGAGCATGATGCCCGCCCAGGTGGCGTTGCGCCAGTGCCGGGCCGTCACCTTCGCCTGTCCCATCGCCATGCCGATGCCGTACATGAGGAAGCCGGCGAAGGTAAACCGGGCCCCGGCGAGCAGAAATGGCGGAATATCCTTCACTGCCCAGGCATTGGCCAAATAGGTGGAACCCCACACGAAGTAGGTGATGGCGAAGGCTGTAATGATGAGCCAGAAATCGGGGTTGTTGCGTTGGGTGTTCAGAGCATTGGGATTTGGCGGCAAAGGTAGCAGAAAATTGTTACCTCGCTACCACTACCCGCTCGGTCACCTGCCATCCTTCCCCACTGATCCTCACCAGGTAGGACCCCGCAGGCAAGCCCGACACTTGGAGCTGTTGGTGCATGCCTAATGCGGACCGCCAAAGCTCCCTCCCCTGACTATCCAACAAAATCACCACCGTTCCCTCCGGCAGCGGCCCTGTCCATTCCGCCCACAGATCGCTCCGCGCCGGGTTGGGATATACCTTGAACCGCTCCCGCAAAACGGCCTCTCCCACCGAGCTGAGGTTGTCGACCAGCACGCTTTCGGAGGTGAATACACAACCGTTGGCATCCGTAATTTCCAGCACATAGACCCCGGCCGACAGATCGCTCAGGTCTTCCTGATCGCCGTAAACCTCTCCATCTTTTCGCCATTGGTACTGGTATGGCGGCACGCCGCCGGCAATCGTCACGCTGATCGAGCCGTTGCCCTGGCTGCTGGTTTCATCCACCACCGCATTGACCGTAATCGTCGCCGCCGGACTCGCCCCCACTGTCAGGGTCACCGTACCTGCACAGCCGGTGGAATCTGCCACGATTACATTGTAGGCGCCTGGAGCGAGGTCTGTAGCCGTTTCGCCACTCTGCCCCAGGGGATCGTCCCATTGATAGGTGAAAGGCGGGATACCCGAGGCCGGAATGGCCGTCGCCGTGCCGGTGCTGTCGTTGGGGCAGCTGGCCTGCACGTCGCCTGAAACCTCCAGGCTGTTGGTGATGGTTACGGTGAAAGAACAGGTAGCTGTATTGCCAAGGGTATCGCTGGCCGTCCATTGCACCTCAGTGGCGCCTACCGGAAACAGCGATCCGCTGGGCAGACCGCTTACTAGCTGGCCCATGGCTTCAGTACAGTTGTCGGCCCAGCTAACTTCGTATTCCACCGCCGTTTCTGCGCAGGTGTACACCTCGATGTCTTCCGGGCATTGGAATACCGGCGGACTGTTATCTGTCAGCTTCACCGAAAATTCGCAGGAGATGCTGTTGCCCTCCCAATCAGCCGCGGTGAGGGTGATCAGGGTGTCCTGGTAGATCGCCGTGCCGGGCGCCGGCGCCTGGAGGATGTCCGGGCTGGGATCGCAGTTGTCGGAGGCGTTGGCCAGATTGCCGAGATTCGGTAAAATGCCGATGCAATCAGTGTTGAGAAAAACGGTTTGTACTTCGGGGCAGGTTATTGCAGGGGCTTCCATATCCGGTTGGTAAAGGGGCGTCTCCCAGATACCGCGGCCGAAAGTGCCGGCCTGCAGCATGCCGGTGGCTTTGTGTATTTCCAGGTCGAAAACGGGTACGTTGGGCAGGCCCGTGTTGTAGGGTATCCACTGGCTCAGGCTGGAGTCGCGGTAGTACACGCCTACGTCGGTGCCGACGTACACGGCGTTGTCGCCGCCGATCTCCGAGGCTTCATAAATAATGCAGTTGACCGGCAGGTTAGGAAGGGAAGTTGAAATATTTTGCCAGGTTGCGCCGCCATTGGAGGAATAGAAGACCTTGTTGGTCGGGGAAAAACCGGCATGGGTAACCCAAACTTCGTCGGCATTATCCGCATCGGTGGCGATCATGGTCATGCGCGCGCTGGTGCTCGAGGGCAAGCCGCTGGTGATCTCCGTCCAGGAAGCGCCGGCGTCTTGGGTACGGAAAATGCGCAAGTCGGTAGCGGCGTAAATCACGTTGGGGTCGGCAGGCGCTACATGAAGGCAGCGGAAAGTACCCACGTTGAAGGCAGGAATGGAAGGCGTCCAGTCCTCTCCCCCATTGAAACTCGTGTACACGGTGTCTCTGTATGCGGCATAGATGGTTTCGGGGTCCGTAGGGTGCATGGCCAGGGGCGTGATCCAGTAGCCGCTCGCCACGCCGGGTTTGATGCCGAAGTGGCTCTCGCCGCCGTCGGCCGATTTGCGCAGGCCGCCATTCTGGCGGGTGTGGTACTGGATCATGGAGTCGGCGGGATGTATCATGCAATCCATCCCGTCGGCCCCGTCGAAATGGCGGATGTTCCCATCGCCGTCCCAGCGGTTGGACCCATTGTCCTGCGTGCCGCCGATGATGATGGGCGATGCGCCGGGAAAGCTGGAGATGCGGTAAAACTGCGTTATAGCCAAGCCGGGCGCTCCCACGCTCGACCGGTCCTCCCAGGTTATCCCATCGTCGTAGCTGACGAAAATGCCGCCGTCGCTGCCGCACCACAGGCTGCCGTCGTGGGGGTTGTAGACCAGCTCGTGGATGTCGGCATGGGTGTATTGCAGGCCATTGGCGGGCAGGTTCGGGAAATACCAGTGGGCGGAAATGTTTAGGGTAAATCCTCCGTCGGTACTGCGCCATACGTTGATACCGCCGGTGATCACCGTTTCGCCGTCGTCGGGATCAACCGCAATGGCGAGGTCGTATGCAGATTGGCTGCGGTCGTCGTCGCCTTCGATGGGGTAGCCCAAAATATTGGGCGTAGTGGCCTGCGCGGAAAAGGCGCCGCCGCTGTTCACAGACCGGTAAAGGCCTTTGAACACCCCGTCGCCGTCGGCGGGACCAGCCAGCACGTAGAGGTAGTCGGGATTGGCGGGACTTACGCCCAATGCGATGCGGTTCTCCCCTGAAGGAAGGCCCGACGAAACGGTAACCCAGTCAATACCGCCGTTGGTAGAGCGATAGACCAGGTCTTGCGTGGAAGCATAGATGATCGAGGGGTTCGCCGGGTGGAATTCGATATCCACGAAGTGGCCCGATTTGATGTTTGACCAGTTGGCGCCGCCGTTCACCGTGCGCAGCAGGCCGGCTGAGGTGGCAGCCAGCATGGCGTCGGGGTTGTTGGGGTACATCGCCAGCTTGTATCCCCTGATCAGCTGGCTGGGACCGAATTTCATACCGGTCTCTTCCCAGCTCTGTCCCCCATCCGTCGATTTGAGCACGCCGATGCAGTAAGTGTCGGCGCCATCTCCGTCGCCTGTGAGGATGTACATCAGATCGTGGTTGGTGGGGTGAATGGCAATGCCCGACACCCCGATACTGGGCAAGTGGTCGGTGAGGGGGAACCAGCTTCCGCCCAGGTCGTTGGTTTTCCAAAGGCCCCCTGCCGGTGTGCCGCAGAAGACGACATTGGGATCGCCGGGGTGGAAAGCCACCACGTTGACGCGCCCCAGGCCCGGGTTATAGCCGCCCGGCGAAGTCGTATAGCCGTCGAGGGGCGCCAGGATATTCCAGGCGGCCTGGCAGCTTTCCTCATTCTCCGTTTCTCCTTTTTCTGTTTTTTTCGAAGAAAGACCCTGGGAAGCATCCCAGATCATGCGGCTGAAATTGACCATTGCTCCGTTCTCGTCGAGGCGGTCCTGCACCAGATACTCCCAGCGCTTGAACTGCCTGTATCCGCTGCCCCGGCCCTGGTCGCGGTAGCGGTACCAGTCCTCGGCCGATCTTTGAATATCCTGGAAAGAAGCGCCTTCTTCGGCCTGGCGCATCCATTGGGTGTAGGGCTGGGCATTCAGGCTGGCGAAAGCAAAGGGCAGCAAGAAGAGGAAAACAAGTTTTTTCATGGGCCGAAATTTTGCCCAAAAATAATACCCCTGTCCATACACCGGTCAGTAATCTAGGCAATATGACGGTCACTTTTCAAAAATGGCTTTTTCAGACCTTCTGGACTTTTTTCCAACAGGGCGGATACCCTGGAACGTTTACCATTACCCAGTACATACCAGCGGGGTAAGCGCTCATGTCGAGTTTTTGCACGGTGCGGCCCGACTGGTTGAAATAGCATAGCCGCCCCGCGCTGTCGAACAGGGCAATGGTGTCCATATCTGCGGGCGAGCTCAGCACCAGCCGGTCTGTGGTGGGGTTGGGAAAAACCGTGATGTTGACGGCGCTGGCTTCCAGGGTGTCGGGAAGGGGGAAAAAGGTAAAAACCTGGGCGTCGAGGGCGGGAAAGAAACAGGCGGCAGCGAGCAGGAGAGAGAAGATTGTTTTCATAGGACAGCGGGTGGTTTTGAAGCATAGACTTCCAAAACCACCCGCCGGTTGGGGAGAAAAACGACTTTAAGAATTGCTTAACGGGTTTTACCTTTGCCGTCTATGCCGCTCCCGATGACCAAACCGCTAATCCAACTGCGCATATTGTTCCGCAAGACCCTCAAATGGGTCAGCGAGCGGATCACGCAGCGCAACTACCAGATACTGGTGGCCATCGTGATTGGCATCGTGGCGGGCCTGGCGGCGGTGGCCATGAAATTTTCGGTGGCTGCCGTGCGGGAGTGGATGTATGGCAACGACCCGACGCACGGCAATTTCGGTTTTGTTTTTTTCCCCATCATTGGCATCTTGCTCACCCGGCTGTACATCCGCTATGGCCTGAAGCAAAAGCTCGACATCGGGTTTCCCGGGCTTTTGTATTCCCTTTCGAGAAAAAAAGCCAACCTGCCCCGTTCCGACACCTACGCCCACACCATCAGCAGCTCGCTGACGGTGGGCCTGGGGGGCTCCGTCGGGCTGGAGGCGCCTATCGTGCGCACGGGCTCGGCCATAGGTTCCAACCTGGCCAGGTTGCTGGGGGTGGAGCGGAAAAAACAGGTGCTCTTTCTGGCCTGCGGCGCTTCTGCCGGTATGGCCGCTATTTTTAACAGCCCGGTAGCGGCCGTCATCTTCGCCTTTGAAGTGCTCATCACCGATATCGCACTGCCCGCTTTCATCCCGCTGCTGATATCGGCAGCCACAGGGGCGGTGGTAGCGCGTTTTTTCTACTTCGAACCCCTCTTCTACCTGCCCACCCACGGCTGGGAGGTCGACGCCGTCCCGGCCTTTATCCTGACGGGTGTGTTTTGCGGGCTCTATTCCACCTACCTCATCCGCAGCCTTCCCTTTTTTGAACGGCTGATCAAAAAAGTGCAGCCCATCGGCCTTAGGCTGGGCCTCGGCGGGCTTCTGCTGGGCTTGCTCATCTTCGCCATGCCGCCCCTCTTCGGCGAAGGCTACGGAACGGTCAACCAGCTCTTCCAGGGTAACTATACCCACCTTATCGAAAACAGTGTGATTTATCCCCTCGGGGAATACGGCATCTGGCTCATCGCCGCCTTCGCCCTCGTCATACTCATGGCCAAACCCATCGCTACCGCTTTCACCCTGGCACTGGGCGGCAACGGCGGCGTCTTCGCGCCTTCCCTGATGGCCGGCGGCATCCTGGGCTTTATCGTCGCCACGGCCATCAACCAGACCGGACTCGTGCAACTGCCGGTAGCCGACTTCGTAGCCGTGGGCATGGCCGGCATCCTCAGCGGGGTCATCAAATCGCCGCTCACGGCCATCTTCCTCATCGCGGAGATCACCGGAGGTTACGCCCTGTTCGTGCCCCTGATGATCGTGGTGGCCATTTCCTATTTCGTAACCTATTACTTCGAACCGCAGTCCATCTTCACCAAAGTCATGTACCAGCAGGGCATCTGGGCGCCTTCACACGAAAAAGACAGGGTCATTCTGCAAAATATGGAACTGGCTAATCTGGTGGAAAACAATTTTTCGACACTTCGCCCGGAACAGACGCTTGGCGAGTTCGTGAATGTCATCGCCCAGTCTTCACGCAACCTCTTCCCTGTCGTCGACGGCCAGGGCCGTTTCCTGGGCATCGTGCTGCTCGACGACGTCCGGGAGATCATGTTCCGGCCCGAAAAATACGAGGCCGTGCACATTGGCGAGCTGATGCACCAGCCCCCTGCCATCCTGCAATACGACGAACCCATGGACAGCGCGATGGACAAATTCGAGCGCAACCAGGCCTGGAACCTGCCCGTGGTCAAAGACGGGAAATACATCGGATTTGTATCCAAATCAACGATTTTGGGGCAGTACAGGGAGTTGTTGCAGGATAGGAGCGTGAGTATGTGAGTTGAGAGTTTATAGTGATAGTGAGGCG
>JBAQQB010000157.1:0-15694 GCA_049306275.1 Saprospiraceae bacterium
CCCCCCACCTCTCTCCATTTTAAACCTTCGCTTATTCTACGTAGAGGGCGAGGCCCTTGAGGTAGCTGCTTTCCGGGTGGAACAGCTGCACAGGGTGGTCGGCGGGCTGCTCCATCTGGTGCATCACCCTGACCTTGCGGCCCGCCTCGATGGCGGCGGCTACGATGGTGTTGTAGAACAAGACCTTGTCGACCACCTGCGAGCAGGAGAAGGTGAACAGGATACCGCCGGGCCGGAGACACTTGATGGCCGCTACGTTGAGCCTCTTATAAGCTTGTACCGCGGTGTGGCGCTTGGCCAGGCTCTTGGCAAAAGCCGGCGGGTCGACCACCAGCACGTCGAATTGCTGGTCTGTATGGCGGAAGTATTGCAACACATCGGCAGCGATGCCCTCATGCCGCTCGGCGCCCAAGCGGTTGAGTTCAACGTTGCGGTGGGTCCAGGCGATGGCTTTGGCCGAAACGTCGACCGACCATACCTGCCGGGCCCCCTTGGTCAGGGCATACACGGAAAAGCCGCCGGAATAGCTGAAGGCGTTGAGCACCGTTTTTCCTTTTACATAGCGGCCCAGCAACTCGCGGTTATCGCGCTGGTCGAGGAAAAAGCCGGTTTTCTGCCCCTCGGTCCAATCCACCCAAAACACGTGCCCGTTTTCTTTGACCACGGCGCCTGCCCCGCCTCCGAGCAGATGGCCGTTTTGCACGCCTGCAGCGTATTGCGCAGGCAAGACTTCCTTGCTCTTATCGTAGATGGCCTCCAGAGGTTTGCCCACCACCTGCGAGAGCGCCTGCGCGATGTGCTCGCGGCTATGGTGCATGCCGATGGAATGACACTGCATCACAGCCGTAGCGCCGTACATATCGATGATCAGCCCGGGCAGGCCGTCGCCTTCGGCGTGCACCAGGCGGTAACAGTCGGTGTCGGGGTGGTGCACAAGGCCGAGGCTGTTGCGGTAGGCGAAGGCCGACTTCAGCTTCCCATACCAGAAATGTTCATCGATGGCCTTGACCGGTTCAAAGGAGATGACTCTGACCGCGATGCCGCCGTTCTGGTAATGGCCAATTGCGAGAAACTCCCCTCTGTTGGTGCATACCTCCACCGTGTCACCGTCTTCCGGCTGGGCATCCCAATGGGAGATAGCCCCGGAGAAGACCCAGGGGTGGAAACGCCTCAGGGAGTCTTCCTTTTTGGGTTTGAGAAAGATTTTCTTCATGTGTCGCCGGACCTCAGGCCTGCTTTTTCCTGCGCTGCACTTCTTTGTGAATGAGCGAAAGCTCCCTGCTCATATCGCCGGTGACGGAGGTATTCTCCTTGGCCCTGCGCATGAGGTAGGGAATGACGTCGCGGATGCTGCCGTAGGGCACGTATTTCGATGCGAAAAAGCCTGCGTTCGCCAGGTTAAACGTGATATTGTCGCTCATGCCCAGGAGCTGGGAGAAACCCAGGTGCGGGTGGTTGCGGGGAAGACCTTTCTCGACGATCTGCTTCGCCATGAGCATGTTGCTCTCCGCATTGTGGGTGGAGTTACTCAGTGCGACCCGGTCTACGTGGTCGATGCAGAAACGGATGCCGTCGTTGTAAGACTTGTCGGTGGCCGGTTTGTCGGGGTGAATGGGGGAAGGATAGCCCTTCTCTGCCGCCCGCCTGCGCTCTTTTTCCATATAAGCCCCCCTGACCAGCTTGGCGCCGAGGATAAAGCCCTCGCGCAGAGCCAGTTCATAGGAATATTTCAGGTAGTCCAGCCTGTCGTGGCGATACATTTGGAAGGTGTTGAAGACCACGGCGCGCTCCTTGTTATAACGGGCCATCATCTCGTTGACCAGGTTGTCCATGGGATCTTGTATCCAGCTTTCTTCTGCGTCGATGTAGAGCGTCACACCCTTGGTGAAGGCGGCATGGCAGATGGAGTCTACGCGTTTACGCACGTTGTCGAACTCAGCGTTTTCTGCCTCCGTCAGGGTTTCCCGGGACTGGAGTTTTTCCAGCAGGGCAAACCGGGCCATGCCCGTCAGCTTGGTGCTGACGATGGCGTTGCCTTCGATGCTGCTCACGAATTCGATGGCGCGAAGGGTCTCCTTCATGGTGCGGTTAAAGTCCTCTTCAGAATCTTTTCCCTCGGCGCCGAAGTCGAGCACCGTTGCGGTGTTCCTGCGGGCCAGACGCTCTATCGTGCGCTGGGTTTCCAGCAGGGTGGTTCCCCCGCAAAACTGATTGAATATGGTTTGCTTGATGATCAGATCGACGAAGGGCAGGCCCATGCGCACGGCTGGCACGCCCAGTTTGTTGCCCAGGTTGACCAGCCAGGGCTTGTTCATCATCCGGAACATCCAATAAGCTTTGTTCAGCTCTCTGTCGGATTTGTCGGAAAATGCGATTTCGGTATTCGAAAAATCGAGGTCCAATGCTTCTCCTTTCTGGGAGAGTGTCTTTTTAACGATGTCGTCCAACTTGTCCAGTGGCGTTTCGACGGGTTTGCCTTCCTTTTTCATATGCAGCCGGCCGGTTTTATTGATGGATGTAAAAATTAAATGGGGCCCGGTTTTTCATTCCAGATTTCCCAGGCCTTTTCGGCTTGAAGATACAACATTTCGAGCCCATTTTTCACCTGTGCGCCTTCCTCTTTTCCTTTTTGGAGGAAAATCGTTTCCTCCGGATTGTACACCAGATCGTAGAGGTAGTGCGCCTTTGAAAGCAAGTTGTACGGGATGGGAGGAGATGTATGATCCTGCGGGTACATGCCCAGCGGAGTTGTCTGAACGATCAGAGAATGGGCCTGCAAGGCAGCGGCGTCGAGCGCTGTATAGCCCAGGCCTCCGGGGCCGGGCCTGCGGGAAACAACCGTGAAATCTATCCCCATTTTTCGAAGCACGTACTGAACCGCACGGGAAGCCCCTCCTGAGCCAAGCACCAAAGCCCGCCCTTTGAATGTTTCCGGAAGAAAGCCCTTCAATGAAGTTTGGAAGCCCCATACGTCGGTGTTGTAGCCACGCAGCTCCCCGTTCCTCACTGAAACGGTATTCACCGCGCCGACCGACGCAGAGGCCGGATCCAGGGACGAGAGGAAAGGCAGGATTTGAACCTTGTAGGGAATGGTGACGTTGAAGCCTTCCAAATCGGGAAATTCGGCCAGCAAGTTCGGTAGTTCTCCGATCGAGGCCAGCGGAAAGAGCTCGTACAAACAATCGGAACGCCCTTCTCTCAGGAATTTCTCCGTGAAATAGCGCCGGGAAAAGGAATGCCCCAGCGGGTAGCCGATCAGGCCGAAGCGGCGCATCAGGAATCGTGGGTGGAGTGATCGTGGTGGCTTTTACTCCACAGCTCTATGGCAAATACCGCGACAAAGCCGATCACGAGCAGCGCCAGGGAGGCCCAAAGCAGGGGCTCACCTTCGTAACTGCCTGGCAGCACATTCACTTCGCGGAAGGGTACCATTTCGCCCCTGCTGTTCTCCCTGAACTCCGTCACGTTCCTCCAGGGCCATATTTTGTTGAGGGAACCAATCAGAAAGCCCGTCAGCATGGCCATGGTCGGGTTGTGAAAGCGGTTGAGCAACCAGGTCAGCACCCGCGAGAAGCCTGCCATGCCGATAATGCAGCCAATCGCAAACACGAAGACGACCTGAAAATGGCCCCACTCCCAGGTTTCCAGCAGGCCTTTCACGGAAGAGATGACGAAGGTGTACATGCCCAGCAGGAGCAACACGAAACTACCCGAAATGCCCGGCATCAACATGGCGCTGATCGCCAGAATGCCCGCCCCCAGCACCATGATCAGCGACTCGCTGCCCTGGGCGGGAGAGATGACAGTGACCCAATAGGCGAAAGCCACACCTGCCAGCAGGGCGGCGGCGGCTATCCAGTCCCATTTAACCATTTTCCCCAGGAAAATGGTGGAGGCGATGATGAGGCCGAAGAAGAAAGCCCAGAGAAGCGGCGGATAGTGCTCCAGGATATGGGAGATGCCAAATACGCCCACGACCAGTCCTACAGCCATACCGGCGACCAGCGAAACCAGAAAGAAACCGTTGACCGCGCGCCAGGCCCCTCCAATCCCCTCGTTTTTGAAGGCTTTGATGGCAATAGGGCCGAACGCCTTGATCGAGTTGAGGAGTCGCTCGTAGATGCCTGTGATCAACGCGATAGTGCCGCCCGACACCCCGGGAATGACCTCCGCGATGCCCATGGCAAAGCCGCGCAGGCCGATCTGAAGAAAGTTCCTTGGTTTTTTCATGAAGGCAAATGTAGACAGGATTTGCAGGATTTTTGAAATGATCAACAGGATTATTCGTGGGGTCTGGGCGGCGCCTTGGAGGGGGGAAGTCTCTCTTCCTCCGCAACTGGCGCCTCTTTGGCGCCGAGGCGCCGCAGGTCGGGCGAACCGGCGTCGACCCAAGCGGTGTACCAGGCGCTGCCGATGGCCAAAATCGCCGCCCGCATCCGGGCTTCCACCTGGCCGTCCAGGCGCTCGTGGTAGGCCTCGGCATACCGCTCACACTGGGTTCTGACCGTCTGGCCCAGCCGCTCGTCGTAGCAAAATTGCTGGTCGGAAGGGAAATGATGGCGCAGGTCCCATTCCACCCCCAACACACTGTCGAGCAGCAGATGACTGTCAAGAACGATATCCCAGTAATACACTGCCGGCTCATCGATGTAGCTGGCCGGACCCACGAAATAGTCATAACGTGCGTCTGCAAATAACTCAGGCAAGCGGCTCTCCCAGAATGCATGGATGCCTTCCTGTCCGGTCAGCTGGCCATTGTAGTTTTCCGTGGTATGCAGGGGCACGTGGGCGTCGCCGATGTAATGCCCCATTTCCGTAGAAAGCCGGAGAATCTTGCCCGGGTCTCCTTCTTCGAAAGCCCTGGTCAGCCGCCGCTGCATGGCGAGGAGGTGGTAGGGCAGAATGCCATAAGACGAGAAGGAGTCGGTGGCAAATACTTCCCGGCAGCCGGGCAGCGGCGTTTGCAGGAAAGCCTGCATGCTGTCGCAGGAGCAGGTCCAGGCATCTTCGTAGTACTGGGGAAGCCAGGTGTTGGAAAAGAAGCGCCGGTAGCCCTCATTGTCCAGTTCCTGGCCATCGCTACGCAGGGGGCCGGGCCTGATGAGCGCCACGGTGTCGCCCTGTTCCGTGGCCATGCTGACCGAGGTGTATTTGGCCAGGGCGCCGACCCAGTCGCGAGGCGTCTCCTCAAAGGGGTAGCGCCCCCAGTGATCGAGGTCGATGTAATGCCTCACCGCCTCATGCCGCGTGGCGTAGCGGCGTTTGTCGGGATCCACCGCGTGATCGGTGATGTACTCGATGTGTTGTTTGTAAAAAACGGCCATTTCCGCCGGCAGGGTAAACACAGCCAGGCGGTTGATGCGCCGGTGGCCGAAGAAACCCCAGGGGGGCGCTTCGGCAGGGAGGGTAAAGAGGGTGAGGAGGGGAAAAAACAACAGGGGGGCCATTAAAGCCCGTTTGTTCATCGATTGCCGGTTTGTTGTTTTTGGTTGTCGTCGATAAAGAAAAAGTCGTAGCCCCACAAGACCTGGGTTACGAGACGGTCTTGCAGCAGCATGAAGTCGTTTTGGGGAAAGACCTCCACCAGGTAGCGTTCGTATACCGGCGGGGCGGATTCCATGTGGCGGTTGCTGGAAATGGCGGGGTGCAACCTCGCCACCTTCTCGGCCCCGTCGTCGGTGCGCACGGTAATAATGGCGAAGGGCAGGCGCTGCACGATAGTATCGCGCAGAGGATTGGTATTTTCATAGGCCTCGGCGATAATGCGCTCGAAGCCGGTCAGGTAGTTTTCCGCACTGCCTTTTTTATAAGGAAGGGCGATGGGAGGAGTCGTTTCGTAGAAAGGCCGCACGGCGTATTCCCCGCCTTTTTTCTCCAAAATAAAAGACCTGTTTTTGAGCTTGGGGTACTCCACGCTGACATATTCGATCCGGTTTGGGTCGAGCCGGAAGATGCCCTTGTCGCGCCATTGGTCGCCCGTCAACGCATAGCGGATGCGGATGGCGCCATACAGATGGGGAAGCTGGGTGACATAAGGTTGTTCAGAGCCTTCCATGATCATGTAAGTACCCGTTTCGTCGGGCGTAGCGCCGCCCACGTAGTAGGCCTTCAACAACTTCCCGTCCTTTGCGTAGATCTCGGTCTTGATGCCATTGGTGGCCAGGTCTTTCACCATGGGCTCCACGGCGCTTGCCGGCGGGATAAACTTCAATTCCACCCCGGTGATGGCCTCCAACAGGCTATTGACCACGGTTTGGTTGGCGGGGTACTTGCCGTTGTAAGTCCAACCGTCGCCCGAACGCTCCAGGGTAGTTTGGTTACCCCTTCGGTCAGCCAGGAAAATCTTATGGATGGATTCGGCATTCTCAACCGCAAACTCCCTGTCCCAACTTTTGATGGTGGAGTTGGAATTGCGACCGAAATAGAAGAGGATTGCGGTGGCGCCTGCCAACAGGAGCAGGACGAGCAGGAGGATTCTGGTCGATTTGTTCATAGCTTTGTTTTTGGCCCTCCGTCAGGATGCGAACCTTTTTCTGCGGAGGTAGGTGTACAACAATCCGAAAATCAGGAGCAGGGCGATGGGCAGCCCTATGTTGAGCAATTGCCAGCGCGTCTGGTATTGCGCGGCCCTGACCTGGTCGATGGGCCGCATTTTGGTGTCCTTTCCGCGGGCTTCCATCAGGCCTGCACCGTGGAGAAGGTATTCGATCGAGTTGATAATAAAGTCTTTATTCCCGTACATTTTCCGCTCGTAAACGTTGTAGCCCAGCGGCATGACGCTCCTGGTTTCAGGGCCGGAAGCCGGGTTGAGGATGGCGTCGCCGTCGGCAATGACGATCATGCGGTTTGGCTCGCTTTGGGCCTTGAAGCTGGCCCCCATTTGCGCCAGTCCTTCCTGCATCGATTCGGTGACGCGGTTTTCGTAGAGCGAAGAAAATTCGCCTTCCAGCAGCACGGCCAGCGGGATATTCTTTTTGGTAAATTTGGACGGATCGGGGTCGTAGCGCAGGATCTCGAAATTGAGGCGCACGGGGTGAAACTGCTCCCGGCTGTATTCGGAGGTGCTCAGCAACACCGTCTTTTTTACCGCGGTCTTGGTGCGCACCGTGTCTATGGAATTGGGGAAAAACAGGTTGACGTCCTCCAGTCCGCTCAGGATGGGGTGCTGCACCCGGGGCGTAATGACAGGGTGGTAAAACCAGTCAAACAATTCGATTTGCGGATTTCCGCCCTGGCTCCCAACCACCTGGGGAATCTGCGAGCATTGCAGGTCGAGCACCAGGCTGGGTTCGATGCGCACGCCGTATCGGAATAGCAGGTCTTCCAGGTTAGTGGGGTATTCGCGGGTGACAAAGGCGCCGGTGGCGCGCATGCTGTCCAGCTCGGCCTCCAGGCGGTCGACGAGGAACATGACCTTTCCGCCGCTCATGATGTACTGGTCGAGTTTGAACTTGTCCTGTTCGCTGAAAGGCCGTGTCGGCTTGGCCACGATCAGCAGGTCGATCTGCGGCGGAATGACGTAATTGCTGTCAAGGAAGAAACGCCCGAAATCGTAATACGGGCGGAGGGCGCCAATGAGATCGCGCGTCTCCATATCGCCGGCCTCGCCCTGGCCTGCGGAGAAGGCGATGACCTGCTTTTGATCAAGCTGCAATTTCTGGATAGCGCTGGCAAATTTGTACTCCAGCAGGTCGATCGACCTGTCGAGCACCTCATCCTGATTGAAGCCCGGTTGGTTTTCCAGGAGGTTGATCACCACCTGGCGGCCTTTGTAAAAGAAGATGGCGTAGGGAAAGATGAACTTTTCCTCAGTTCCATCCACATCTTTCAGGCGGAAGAGCGTGGGCGTGATACCTTGTTTGCGAAACTCTTCCCTGCGAAGGTTGATCTCTTCTGCCGTACCCGCATTGGGGTCGCTGAACTCGTACTGAAGCAGGGCGTCTTGCGTGAAATAGGTACGGACTCTGTCCATGAAGGTCATACCTTCTTTTTTCAAACGGGCCTTGCCGCGAAATTCATCGAGCATCTCGCGGGTAGATCGCTGCAGTTGTTTGAAGCCGGCGGGAAACTCCCCCTCCAGCAGCACCCGCACGAACACCGGCTCGTCGAGGTTGGACAGCAGGTCTTCCGTATTTTCTGTCAGGGTATATCTGTCTTCTTCCGTGAGGTCGAACTGGGTGAAGAACATGCTCCCCAGGATATTCAGGAAGATGAGTACTCCGGTGAAGAGGCCCAGTTGAAGCAGGCTTTGGTTGCGTTTTTTGCTCTTTGACATAGCCGTTTCAGTTTACCATTTTCTCCTCTCGAGAGAAACCAGGGTCAGGGCGATAAAAAATGCCGATATCGAGAAGAAATAGAGCAAGTTGCGCGTATCGAGCACTCCCCTGCTGATGTAATCGTAGTGATAATCGATGCCGAGTTGCTGGATCAGGTCGTCGAGCTTGCCTACGAAAATGGGGAGTTTGCTGAAGAAGAAGAAACCCCAGTAAAACGTGATGCACAGGAGTACTGCCAGCAAAAAGGCCACGATCTGGTTGGCGCTCAGGGATGAAGCGAACATGCCGATGGCGGCGAAGGCGCCCGCCAGCAGGAGCAGTCCGAAGTATGACCCAAGGATGGCGCCCGAATCGAGGTTGCCTTTCGGGATGCCCAATTGGTAGATCGTGATGTAGTAAAGCACCGTGGGCACAAGGGCGAAAGCGACCAGCGCCAGGCTGGCGAAATACTTCCCCAGGATGATCTGCAGGTCGGTCACAGGGCGCGTAGCCAGCAGCTCAATCGTGCCGCTTTGCCGTTCTTCGGCGAAAGAGCGCATGGTGATAGCCGGAATGAGGAAGGAAAAGACAACCGGAGCCAGCTCAAAAAATGGAACCAGGGTCGCTTCACCTAACTCCAGCAGGCTGAAGTCGGGCAAAAACCACAGGATGATGCCCATGACGGTCAGAAAGACCCCTACCACGATGTAGCCGATCAGCGAACTGAAGAAGGCATTGATCTCTTTCCAAAAAATGCTTCCCATTATCTGTGTTTTCCATCTGCCCTGCCCTGCCGGGGGATGTATACCCCGTTCCGGTCGACATAAATGAGCAGTATCTTGAATAGTTTGGAATCCAATTCATCTTCCCTGAGTTCCAGTGCCGCCTGCGTGAGCGCAGGGTCGTCGGCGATCCAGCGCAACAGGTTGTCGCGGGTAAAATCAGCCACCTCACCCGTATCAAAGTTGAGGATTTTGGCCAGGTTGACCTCCACCTTCTTGCCAACCATGGCCTGCCTGAACGGAAGGCCGTTGGCGGGATTGTAGGCGGTCATTTTCACCTGTACGGTATCTATGCGCTCGAAATCGAAGTAACATATTTTACCCCTCAATTCGAGCGGGGCAAAAGTAGCCAATTCTTTTTGAATCCAATTCCTGTCCAGCCGTATATAGGGGATTCCCTGAAGGCAAATGCCCCAGATGCTGTCGGGATTGATCGCCCTGTCCCCTTCCGCTGTCTTCACCTCCCGGATGTGGGTGAGGTAGGTCTGGGGATTAGTGAACAGGGTGGCTTCGACCTCCTCCCAGTTCAGATCGGGAGCATTGGCACGGAAGGACTGGTGGTTGAGGAATATCCCTTCCCGGAACTGAAAGTTTTTGGAAACCAATACCGAGTCGGGCTGGCCGTACAAGCTGCACGCCAAAAGCGCCCAAAAGACGGCAAGGCACGGATATTTCCCTCGCTTCATCAGCTATTGGTTTTGGCCCGGGTCAGCTCCTGGAAGATATTCTCCACGCTCGCCATTTCGCGGTGCACTTCCAGGAGCGGCCATTTGCGTTCGCCTGCCAGGCGGAAGATGTCGGGGCGTATGTCGTGGTCGCTGTCGGTCGTCAATTTCCACTTGTTCTGCCCCAGCGCCTGGATATCCAGGAGATGGGGCAGGCCTTTGAGGTCTTTCTCAGCCATAGGGCCTGCGAATTCCAGTGTCAAAAACACCCTGCCGCTGACGCGTGCCGACAGTGCCTCGATGGGGTCGTCGGCCACGATCTGCCCCCGGTTGATGATGACCACCCGGTTGCAAAGGGCCTGAACCTCCTGCATGATATGGGTTGAAAAGATCACCGTTTTTTCTTCCCCCAGGTGTTTGATCAGGTTTCGGATCTCCACCAGTTGATTGGGGTCGAGACCCGAGGTTGGCTCGTCGAGGATGAGCACTTCGGGGTCGTGGAGCATGGCCTGTGCGAGGCCTACGCGCTGGCGATATCCCTTCGACAGTGCGCCGATGATCTTGTTGCGCTCCAGGGTCAGCCCGGTGCGCTCGATCATCTCGTCGGCGCGTTGCGCGGGTTTGGGCGTCTTGTGCAGGCGTGCGACAAACTGCAGGTATTCCTTGACGTACATGTCGCGGTACAGAGGGTTGTGCTCGGGAAGGTAACCGATCCTGCGCCTCACCTCCATGGAGTCGTTCTCCACGTCGTATCCGCAAACCTTCACTGTGCCGCTGGTAGGCGGGATGAAGCAGGTGATGATCTTCATCGTGGTGCTTTTACCCGCCCCGTTGGGTCCCAGAAAGCCCAGCACTTCGCCTTTGCGCACCGTAAAACTCGCGTCGCGCACGGCGTATTGCTCGCCAAACACCTTGTTCAATCCTATAACCTCTACAGACATACCAAAAAATTATTCATTCAATCAATCCCCGTCTTCAGCCATTCCCTGCACTTCCCTTTGAGGATGCGAATTACGGCTTTTTTCAACACTAAATAATCGAAGTTATCATCAAAAGCTTCTGATACGCAGCGTTCATGCACGCCGCCGGCGATGCGTCCAAGGGTGTATTTCTTCCCTTTCAGGGAAGCCTCGAGGGTATGTTCCGTCTGAATGGTTTCCAGAACATGGTCGTTTTCATCGGTGAGGTAGAACACGTGCTTGGAGAAATATCCTGCCGGTTCTTCAAAACGCTCATAGGCATAGATTCGTTTTCCCTCCCACATAAATTGATCGAAACAAAAGCCTTTCTCCAGCCATTCGCCCGTGAGCAGGCCGCGGTTGTAAGCGCCGTATAGGCCCATTTTCAGGGCGTTACCCCGTTCGTACTGCCCGGCTGCGTAGCAGGTCTGGATGAGCCTGCTCATGGCCTGGTAATCGTCGGGGGCGAGATCGAGGATTCGCACAAAAGCTGCCTCCGCCGCCGGATAGTTGCCCCGGAGGTACTCGGCCAGGCCCATGCGATGGAGGCATTCCAGGCGCACATCGCTGCCTGGAGGCAGCTTGTACAATGCCAAAGCGTATGCCTCTACGGCCTGGCCAACCTGGGTATTCTCCTCAAACGCCCTACCCAGCAAAACATAGGCCCGTTCCGGACAAGCAGGCATGGCGAGCGCTTGCTGGAAACAGGCGATCGCGCCTGCGTATCGCCCTGAAAGAAAGAGGGCATAGCCTTTACTGACGAAAAAATCGGGCACATCGGGCCGCAGGTAAATAGCGTTGTCGTATTGCACCAGCGCCTCCTCCAAGCGGTTGAGGTGGAGCAGCACTTCCGCCTTGTAGAGATAACCCACGGCAAGCTCGTGATTTTTGCGCACGGCATCGTCGAGGTATTCAAGGGCGGAGGCATATTCCGATTGCTGCATCAGGCAGACGCCGATCATCAGGCAGACTTGCGCGGAAAGGGTGTCGCGCAACTGTAGCCTGCTCTCCCTGACAAAACTATCGCATTGGCCTTGCCCGTAGAGGGAAGGTTCCTGGCTCAAAAGAGGAAGAGCCCACAAGAGCAATGTGACAAACGGGGGGAAAAGTTTTTTCATGCGATGCCATTCCTGTCTTCCCCACAAATTTAAAAGAAAAAGGCGGCAGGTGTAGTACCTGCCGCCTTTTTTAACCCCGGTTAAAGGCTGGGGATGCGGAGCACCTGGCCCGGATAGATCAGGTCAGGGTCCTTGAGCATGGGCTTGTTGGCCTCGAAGATCACGGGGTATTTCATGGCGTCTCCATAGTGTGCCTTGGCGATTTTGGAAAGGGTATCGCCCTTCTTTACTTCGTAAAAAACTGATTCAGGAGCCGGTACAACTACCGTCATCCGGTCGTCGACCGCGGCGACGCCCTCTACATTGCCCAGCACCAGGACAATCTTTTCGCGCTGTTCCTGCGATTCGACCTGTCCCTGAACGACAACAGTGTCGTCGTTGAGCTCGATGAGCAGGTTTTTCACGTCGAAGCCGAAACTCTCGGCCAACTCGCGCAACAGCTGGATCTTCTGGTTGCGAAGAGCGATCTCGGTAGCAAGGTCCGGGGTGGAAGGTTTCGCAGGTTCCGCTTTTGCCTTGCTTTTGGAAAGGTTGGCGCCTGCATTCTTCAGGAAAGAAAAAATTCCCATGAGTATGGTTTTTTGTGAAGTGAAAAAAAATCTGGTTTTTGTGCCCGGAACAAAAATAAGACACAATCCGCCCTTATGACGGATAATTGGATGAAAGGGAACAAAAAAACCAAAAGTTTTACAAAACCCCGTATATTTGCGGAGTTTTTCCGGGAGGTAGTGCTTCCCATTCAGTAATGATACGAATTTACGGTAACTAAAACAAAGAAACATGCAAGGGAAAGGAATCGTGAAATTCTTTCTCATCGTCATCACGATTGTTTGCCTGGTGCAGTACCTTTTCATGCTGCCCACGCGAAGTGTAGAAAGAGACGCTGACAATTATGCGCAAACGATGGCTTCCTCTGCTTCGGAAGCAGAGCAGGAAGGTGTTTTCAAGGCTGCCCGCGCAGCTTATCTGGACTCTTTGTCCTCAGAAGAGGTATTCCGGATCCCTCTTTTGAAAAGATATACCTATCAGGATCTCAAAAACCAGCAGCTGGCGCTCGGTCTCGACCTCAAAGGCGGCATGAGCGTGCTGCTCCAGGTCGACCTGCGCGAATTCCTCATCGCCCTGTCGAACGACAACCAGGATGAGTCTTTCCGTGCCAGTCTCGACCAGGCCAGCGCCAACCTGGCGAACGCCCAGAGCGACTTCATCACCTTGTTTTCCGATGCATGGAACGCCAACAAGGGCGACAAGAAGCTGGCCTCCATCTTCCGCTTTTCCGATGCGCTGAAAGACAATATCACCGCCAATACCTCCGACGGAGAAATGGCGCGCATGCTCAGGGAAGAGGCCAACCAGACCGTTGATCGCACCTTCACCCTGCTCAAGAAGCGTATCGACAAACTGGGCGTCACCCAGCCCAACGTCACCCTCGATGCCGCCCGCGACCTCATCCTGGTCGAGCTGCCAGGCATCGACAACCCCGAGCGTGCCCGCACCTTCCTGCAAGCGGCCGCCAAACTCGAATTCTGGGAATGCGCCCGCATCACCGACGGCCGTATTATCGACGGCTTCGTACAGGCCAATGAGCGCCTCAAACAGGCCGAAGGCTCATCTTCCGATACGGTCGAAACGGAAAAAACCTTCCGCCTCGACACCCTCTATGCCGTCGACTCCCTGGGTAACGTCGACAGCACCCAATTTACCATCGACTCGGTCGAAGTGCTCGACAATCAGGCATTCGGACAGGGCGGCCCCCTGCTCGACCTGTTCGAGATCAACCAGACCGGCGCCCTCGGCCTCGCCGTCATGGGCACCGCTGAGAAGAACAAGCGCGACGCCGTGATCAACATGATCAACCGCGAAGATATCCGTACCCTGTTCCCGCCCGACGTCAAATTCCTCTGGTCGCGCGATCCCGTCAAGGATCCCGAGACCCAGGAGACGACCAACCGCTACGAACTGTACGCCGTCAGGATGCCGGGCGGCAAAAACCAGGCGCCCCTCGAAGGCGACCAGGTGACCGATGCCCTCGCTCAACCCGACCCGCAAACCGGCGAAATGCAGGTAACCCTGCGCATGAGCCAAACCGGCGCCCGCACCTGGGGCCAGATGACCCAGAAAGCAGCCCAGGACAACAACCGCGAAATCGCCATCGTGCTCGACGACGAGGTGGCATCCGCACCCAGGGTAATCAACCCCATCCTCAACGGCAACTCCTCGATCACAGGAAGCTTCACGGCACAGGAAGCAAAAGACCTCGCCAGCATCCTCCAGATCGGTAAACTACCCGCCAGCACCGTCATCATCCAGGAAAGCCTCGTCGGCCCCTCGCTGGGTAAAGACAACATCAACCGCTCTGTCACCTCCCTGGTCATTGGCTTCCTCATCGTGATGGGCTTCATGATCTTCTACTACGGTGGCGGCGGTATCGTTTCCATCATCTCCCTCTTCCTCAACGTCTTCTTCATCTTCGGCTCGCTGGCCTCCATCGGCACTGTGCTCACCCTACCTGGTATCGCAGGTATCGTACTGACCATCGGTATGGCCGTCGACGCCAACGTGATCATCTTTGAGCGGATACGGGAAGAACTCCGGGCCGGGAAGTCGCTGTCCATGGCCATCCAGGACGGTTTCTCCCACTCCTATTCGGCCATCATCGACGCCAACGTCACGACCATCCTCACCGCCATCATGCTGGCCTACTTCGGCCTCGGCCCCATCAAGGGCTTCGCCGTGGTGTTGATCATCGGTATCCTGTCGACTATGTTCACCGCCGTGCTTGTCGGCCGCCTGCTCATCGACTGGTGGGTGTCGAAAGGCCGCAATATTGGCTTCTGGACGAAGATCACCGAGAACTCCCTGGCTAATATCAACATTGACTGGATGGGCAAGCGGAAAGCTGCCTATATGTTCTCCGGCGCCCTCATCCTGGCCGGCCTGATCGCCTTCGTCGTCAGGGGTTTCGAACTGGGCGTCGACTTCAAGGGCGGTTATTCCTACAACGTCGAATTTGCACAAGCAACCGACGCTCAGAGCATCCGCACCGCCCTGGAGCAATCCTTCGGCGCCACCCCTGTGGTTAAAGCCGTAGATACCAAGAATACCTACAATATCGTCACCAGCTACAACATCGAGGATACCAACCCCGATGCCGCTGAAAAAGTAGCTGCCAAGCTCTTCGAAGGCATCCAGACCATCGGCGAACCCGGCATGGATTTCGAGAAATTCCAGCAAACGGATGCGGCCGGCGTGACGCATATCACCAGCTCTACCAAAGTCGGTCCCTCCGTGGCCGACGACATCAAAGTCAGCGCCTTCTACGCCGCGCTCTTCGCCCTGCTGGTCATCTTCTTCTATATCTTCATCCGCTTCTCCCGCTGGCAGTATAGCGCCGGCGCCGTGGGCGCTACTTTCCACGACGTGCTCATCACGCTCGGCGTCTTCTCGCTCCTGCACGGCGTGCTGCCTTTCTCCATGGAGATCGACCAGGCCTTCATCGCCGCCATCCTCACCGTGATCGGTTACTCGGTCAACGACACCGTGATCGTGTTCGACCGTATCCGGGAATACGTCAACCTCTATACGGGCAAATCGAAAAACGAAGTGCTCAACGCCGCCATCAACAGCACGCTGAGCCGTACCCTGCTCACCTCGTTCACCACCCTGTTCGTGGTGTTCGCCCTCTTCCTCTTCGGCGGCGGTAGCATCAAGGGCTTCGCTTTCGCCATCCTCGTGGGCATCGGCATCGGTACCTACTCCTCGATCTTTATCGCTACGCCGATCATGGCCGACCTGTCCAAAGACCTCGTAGCGCGCAAGACGAGCGACTCCGGCAAAAAAGGGTTCTCCAAGGCTGCTGAAAAAGCGCACTAAGAACCTTTTCCATCCATAAAAAGCGCCGTTCCGCACCTGTTG
>JBAQQB010000158.1:0-3464 GCA_049306275.1 Saprospiraceae bacterium
AAGATATTTCATTTTGAATCGGTTTTTTTATTGAGCGCCTTTGGTGCTCAATAAAAACACCGATTCAAAATAATTATTCATTGCGGCGTAGCCGCAATACCATTTTTTTTATTCAGCAGATCCCATCTGCTTGTATGCGGAGTATTTCTCCAGCCCGCATTCCAGGAAGGCCTGGTACTCTTCTTTGTCGGGCGTGTAGGCCCTGGGTTCGTTGAGCACTTTGAGGTCGTCGCTGAGCAGCACGTAGTAGGGCTGAGAGTTGCGGTTGAAGTGAATGGCCTGGAAGTCGGCCCATTTATTGCCCACGGTGCGCATCATGCGGCCGGAGAAGGGCGATTTGTAAGGCTCTTCCAGTTCCTTGCGGTCGTCGACATAGAGCGAGATGAGCACGTATTTGTCGCTGATGAGTTCGAACACGCCTTCCTGGCCCCACACGTTATCTTCCATGCGGCGGCAGTTGACGCAGCCGTGGCCGGTGAAATCGAGCAGGATGGGTTTGCCCTGTTCTTTGGCGTAGGCCAGGCCCTGCTCAAAATCCTTGAAACAGTTGATATCCAGGGGGCAGTGCTTCGGATAGATATAGCTGTGACCTGCGGGCGGCGCCAAGCCGCTGAGCAGGTTGGGTGTTGCAAAGGTTTCGGATTGGTCGCTGTAGCGGAAGCCCGTGAGCAGGTAGATCAGCAGTGCGCCGCTGATGGCGACCATCACACCGCGGCCTGCGGTGAGGGGCTTGCGCGGGCCGTCGTGGGGAAAGCGCAGGTAGCCCAGGAAATAGAGGCCCAGCGCCAGGGCGATGAGCACCCAAAGGCCGACAAAGAGTTCATAGGGCATGAATTTCCAGCCCATCGTCAGGTCGGCAATGGAGAAAAACTTGAGGGCCAGGGCGATTTCCACGAAGCCCAGGGTAACTTTGACGCTGTTCATCCAGCCGCCCGATTTGGGCAGGGAGTTGAGCCAGCCGGGGAAGGCGGCGAAAAGCGCAAAGGGAAGGGCCAGGGCTACCGAAAAGCCCAGCATACCCATAAGCGGGCCAGCCGGGATGCGGCCGAAGAGCGTGGGTCCGCCGCCAGTCGCCGTCTCGACCAGCAGGGTGCCGATGATGGGACCCGTGCAGGAGAAGGAGACCAGCGAGAGGGTAAAGGCCATGAAAAAGATGCCCAGCAGGCCGCCCTTGCCGGCCATCCGGTCGGAACGCGTTGACCAGGAGCTGGGCAGGGTGATTTCGAAATAGCCGAAGAAGGAAATACCGAAGACGATGAAGAGCAGGGCGAAGAAGATATTGAACCAGGCATTGGTCGACAGCAGGTTGAGCGCGTCTGCGCCGAAGATGCCGGTGATGACCAAGCCCAGGAATACGTAGATCACGATGATGGAAAGCCCGTACCAGATAGCGTTGTTGATGCCTGACTTGCGGTCGGAGCTGCTTTTGGTGAAGTAGCTCACGGTGAGGGGCACCATGGGGAACACGCAGGGCGTGAGCAGGGCCAGCAAGCCCCCGCCGATGCCGAGCAGGAAGATGATCCACAGGCTGTTTTGCTTTTCCTCAGCAGGCGCGGGCGTGTCGTTGCAGTTGGTTTTATCCCAGGAATGATCGAAAGCGTAGTCGACCGGGGTGCCTTTCAGGTTGTAGGCGGCGGGGAAGGCTGCTGCTGAATCCGCTTGCGTCGCTGTTTCGGCCATCGTGGGCGTAGCGGGCGTTTCTTCTGAAGGGGCCGGGCTTTCTGTCTTGCCATCCTGAGGCGTTTCAGCCGGCGCCTGCTTGGCCGGGGCCTTCAGGGTGAAGGAGAAATCCACATCGGTGGGAGGAAGGCAGCGCTCGTCGTCGCAAGTCATAAAGGTGAGGTAGCCGGTAACCGGTTTGCTCAGGTCGGTGACTTTAATGCGCTGGGTGAACTCAGCGTGTTTGAGGTATTTGACCACGTTCATCTCGAAGAGAGGGTCGAAACCTTCTTTCTTATAGCCTGTTTCCGCGTTCTTGCCCACCAGCTTGAAGTGGCCTCCCTCATCATATTGGAAGGAGGTGGGAATGGGACCGTCGTCGCTCTCCAGGTACTGCGAATAGATGGCCCATTTCGGTTCCATCTCAGCCTTGAAGATGAGGTCGAACTCCGTGTCGCTCAAGGCTTTGTAGTCGAATGACCACTTGACGGGGTCGAGCATTTGCGCCGTGGAGGCGGCACTGAAAGAAAGAAGCAGAATGATTAGCCAGTATCTCATATCATTTCTTTAATACTCTTTGTAAGTGAGAATGGGGGGCGCAGTGGCTTTGGGGATACAAAAATACAAACGCGCGACTGTTGAAAAAGTAATCGCGGTCACAATAATATTTCTTTAACGTCCGGAGCGGGTCAAAATCCTTCGGCGAGCCAGGAGCTGTATGCCATGCCGAGGCCGGCCGCGAGCATCAGCAGGTGCACTACTTCTGCCCATTGAGCGGGCATGGTCGTAAAGCTCATCGAGAAAAAAACGGCCAAAGGAATGCAGGCCATGAGCCAGTGGGTGAGTTCCGCTTGTCCCTGAAAAAGGACGGTCAGGCCGGTGAAGAGGAGGAACCCGTACAGGATGGTGATCTTTTTCTGTACCTGCATGATCTTTTTCTGGAAATAGGTATTGCTGCCGAGCAGGACGATCAGGACCAGGAGGGCGAAGACGCCGAGTTCCAGGAAGAAGAGTGCCTCTTCTGTGGCCTGGAAGTCCAGGAAGGCCAGGTTGTTGGCAAATTGTACCTCCCAGAATTCCGGCAGGCGGCCGGTCAGGAAAAAGACCGTTCCGGTGAGGAAAAGGGGCGTAAATGCGCCCAATACTATGACGATAAGCTCTTTAATGTTATAGGCTCTCAACGAGGAGACGCCCCAAAACAGGAAGAAGAGCAGGCCGATGGCGGAAAAGTAGAACAGGCTCGCCACCCCGACCCACAGCCCTGTATTGAACAGGCGTCCTTCCGCCACCGGTAGTTTGTAAACGGCCATGAGCTCCATCAGGGCGAAGATCAGGAAGGTATTGGCCAGCAATACGGGCGAAGGGTACATGAACTCGGGCGAAATACTGGCGAACAGGCAGTAGAACACCCCGGGCAGCAGGTTGGAATCGTTGTTTAGCCGGTTGCCGTTGACCATGGCCACCAGCAGGATAGCCTGGAAAAAGACCAGCAACAGGGCCGTCAGACGCAAGTACAGCTCGGGCCACTCAGCGGTGGTTTCCATGAGCAGATGGCTGAAAATGCCTGGTTGTACGACAGGCGCCGGGAGGTCCGCCACGAAGTTGGCCGAGTAGAACAGCGCGAGGTAGGGCAGGAACAATACGGCGCCGAGTATTTGGTTGGTCTGGAATATTCTTAACACTGCTGTCGTTTGATTTTTCAAAGATAAAAAAATGTTCCCGCTGAAACCCCTATTTTTGCAGCGTTCAACGCAAATTATGCATTGCATAAAGTAATAAAAAGTTCGGGATGGGCGGGCGCAGCC
>JBAQQB010000159.1:0-13075 GCA_049306275.1 Saprospiraceae bacterium
GAGTTACTGGTCGGCGCGATGATCTTTACCGTACCTCCACCAGTACTGCCTGCAGGACCGCCCACAAACTGCAATTGCTGGCCAATTGCAATATCATCGGCCGCGGTGGGCGGCTGTCCTGGTTTGCCGTACTGCGTCCGCACAACCCCTACCAGGTCGGTACCCGAGGAATTGCGAGTATCGTCGGAATACCACCCGCTGTTTGAGCCCAAAGAGCTGATGGTGGTCTGAGACACAGCCTCAGTTCCAAACAATAAGCTCAATGAGAAAGTGAGCCAAATAGCTGGCCGGGACAAGAGAAAGCGCGTGACACTTATACCAATCTGGCTGACAGCGCTTTGACTTTTGATCTTGGGTAAAAAAGGTCGCATAAGAATAAAGGGTTTAATGGACAAAAAAAGAGGAAACAGCCAGGCACCTGAATGCAAGGCAAGTATCGATCTAGCTAGGAAAGTGCAAAGGAGGTGAGGCAGCCGGCAAGGGAATGTACCTGTCGCTATCATAGCACAGCAAAACCGGGGGGAGGTTTTGGGCAAAGCCTTCTGCCTGGGGGGCGGAGGCAAGGGAGTCAGAATAGGCGCTCATTCAATTTAGGGTTTGAGGGCACGAAGACCGGGAAGTTTAGTACCCTTTCTGCATGACCGGTTATTAATCCAAGTATTACAAACAGCATGCCGGATTCGCGAAACGCCGCATATCCGGAATGACTTTAGTATCAACCGAGTGATGTTTGCCAGGCAAAAAAGATCTACGGGAGGGAAAACGGACCAGGGGGGGAATATAGTTATGCCCCAATAGCTTTGGGGCGGATTCCATTTTCCAGTTTCAACGAGATCATAATTTGCTTAGCATGCCAAAGTTAAGACAAGAATTATTTTATTTCCAATTTTTTTCAAAAAAATAGCAAAAAGCATACAAACTCAACCTTGATAAAAAGGTGATTACCCTTTAAAAATCCCGGTTTTAAGAATTTCTCTGAAGGAACGGCAACCTTTCCGACACTACTCATTGCCTGATTTCCCAGCAATACAAATTTTTCATACCTTCATTACCCTGAAATCATCTCTGGTATGAACCTCCAAGACCTCTCCTCCCACATCCGCCAACTGATCTCCCAGGCCGACACCGCCGCCGCCCTCAAAGCGCTCGTGGCCTTCCTGCAGCAATCGCCCCGCCACAAGGCCTTCCTCGGCGTGGCGCTCAACGCCGAAGCGCTCTTCACCCGCACCAAGATCAAGGAGCTAAAAGGCACTATCACGCAAGACCAGGCAACGGCCAACTACGCCATCGTCAACGATACCATCATCCAGTTGCTCGACCAGCTCGAACAGGGCCTCACCAAACCCGAAGGCTTCGACCCCATGGTCCAGACCCACCCCCTCCAGGTCTGGCAGGTCGCCCTCACCGCCGTCATCGCCCTGGGCATCATCGCCCTGGTCGTGATCCTGCTGCGGCCTGAACCGGAGCCGGACTTGCCCCAAGTGACCTGCCCAGGCTTCCCCACCCCCTCCCAGCTCAACGTGCTGCTCCTCCCCTTCCGCAACCTCTCGGAAGGCGAACTCAAACCGGAAATCGCCATCAAAAACAGATTGGAAAAATACTGCGAAGAGTATCGCCTCCAAACTAACGTTCGGGTATTCGACGCCTTCTACCAGCGCCCCAACGCCCAGGTGCCCGACTTCGACGGCGCCGCCGAGGTGGGCTCCGAATGCGGCGCAGGACTCATCGTCTGGGGCACCGCCGAACGCCTGGCCAACGGCCGCATCGACATTACTTCCAAATTCAAATTTCTTGGCGCCGGCGACCAGTTCGCCCTCCAGAAAATCCAATTCGAAGGCGAAACCTCCGTCGATACCATCCTCTCCATCTCCTCCATCGGCCGCCAGGGAGATATCACCAAAGATATCGAAGAGCTCGTGCTCACCCTCTTCGGACTCGTGGCCCACGAACAGGGCAACCACGAAGCGGCCATCGCTACACTGGAACAAACAAAAACCTCCCGGGGCCGCGATACCTCCAACGTCCTGCTCACCCAGATGATCCTGGCCGACAGCTACCTGGCCACCCGGCAACCCGAAAAAGCCCTCAAAAGCTACGACCGCGTGCTGGAGGTGCACCCCGACTACAAACTGGCCCGCAACAACCGCGGTTTCCTGCTCCTGCAAACCCAAAAGTTCGAAAAGGCCGTCGACGATTTCTCCAACATCCTCCAGCAACAACCCGACGACAAGGAAGCCCTCGTCGCCCGCGCCGCCGCATTAACGGAGCTCCGGCAGCCGGAGAAAGCCAAAATAGATCTGGATAGGGCCAGAAAGATTGACCCGCAGGTGAGGGTACCTGTAATTAAGAAAATTCAAGAGTTTAGAGTTGAAAGAAAAGAGTGATGGTCAATCCTTTTTGGCAAAGCCAAAAAGCCCCAAACTCCACTCTCCACTCTCAACTCTCAACTAAAAAAGTGACTTCCTTCAAATTCGGCGACTCCCCCGCCATATCCGTCGTCACAGCCTGGAGCTTGAAAGAACCGGCCTCCTGGGGCACGTAATTGTCTGTCTCGAAAGTGTAGGGCGCCGCCTCGTGCACGTGAAACTCCCAAATCTTCGCCACCACCTGATTGTTCATATCCGCCACCTGTATCGTGATGTTGTGGATCAGCTTGCTGTCGGGGCGGTTAAATACCACCTTCACCGGCAGGGGCTGGCCCAGCGGCGCTATGGCCCCCGGCCCAGGGCTCTGTATGTCAATAGTCACCAAATATGGCCCTTCCTCGTCGTGCTGGTGCTCGTCTTTTTCACATGAAAGGAAAAACAGGCTTATGACAAAGGCAAAAAGGAACAGCTTCTTCATCGGGAAAAGATTTCTATAATTACGCCTTTGTGCTGCAAGTAGTTTTTTTTAAAGAAAAACTTTTCGTTTTGATTTAAAACAAATAATTTCACACCATAACTCGGCTTAGGCAGTCGCAGCGTCCCCTGGCGGGCTAAGGTTTACCCACTTTTTTTGCGCCGCATTCCAAAAGCCCCGGAGGGGCGACCCGTTTATAGCCCGGGGTGTAAGCCCCGGGGTAAGAATGTCATATTTTACAAGCCCTGTAAGGGCGGCATGTTTGGGGTTTAATGATAGAATTCGAACAAATATCTTTCCTCAAAAGAAGGAAGGGTCAGGTTTTGCCGCCCTTTGGGAGAAAAGACCGGTAGTGGTCCCAAACATGCCGCCCCTCTGGGGCTCGGGGAATTGTTGAATTCCTATCCCGGGGCTTACACCCCGGGCTATTAACAGGTCGCCCCTATGGGGCTTTGGGGGCGCACCGAAAAAAGTGGGCCAACCCTAGCCTGCCGGGAGACGCCGCTCAAACCGAATAAACTGAAAATTAAAAACCGAAAACTGAAAACTAAAAAATGTCCCCCACCGCCCTCTACCTCCTCTACCTCCTCGCCGGCCTCCTCACCGGCGCCCTCATCGCATGGCTGTTCAGCAAATACCACCACGCCGCCAAACTGGCCGTGGCGGAGGAAAAACAGCGGCAGCTCCAAAGCCAGCTCGACAAACAACTCGCCGACTTCAAACAGCTGCAACAACAATCGCAGGCCCAATTCGAAAACCTCGCCAACCGCATTTTCGAAGAAAAATCGGCCAAATTCACCGCCCAAAACCAGACGCAGATCGGCGAACTGCTCAAGCCGCTCAGGGAGCGCATCAAGGATTTTGAGGAAAATATCGACCGCAAATTTCTCGATGACGCCAAGGAGAAACTCTCCCTCAAAATCGCCATCGACCAGCTGCGCACGCTCAATTCCCAGCTGAGCGACGACGCCAACCGCCTCGCCCTGGCCCTCAAAGGCGACAATAAAACCCAGGGCGACTGGGGCGAATACCAGCTCGAAATGCTGCTCGAAAAAGCCGGACTGGAAAAAGGCATCCACTTCCGTACCCAGGAATCCTTCAAAGACGAAAACCAGAAAGATAAACGCCCCGACTTCATCATCAACCTGCCCGACGACAAACACCTCATCATCGATTGCAAGGTATCACTTGTAGCTTACGAGCGTTTTTTCAATGCAGAAGATGAAGAAAGTCAGGCCCGCTTCCTCAAAGCCCACGTGGAAAGCCTGCGGCAGCATGTGAAAGGCCTCTCCGAAAAACAATACCAGCTGCTCCACCAAATCCAGTCGCCCGACTATACCCTGCTCTTCGTGCCCATCGAGCCGGCCTTCGCCGTGGCGCAGCGCGAAGACGCCCGCCTCTTCCTCGACGCCCTCGACAAAAACGTCGTCATCGTCACCTCCTCTACCCTGCTGGCTACCATGCGCACGGTGTCGTACATCTGGAAACAGGAAAAACAAAAACAGTCCGTCCTCGAAATCGCCCGCCAGAGCGGCCTGCTCTACGACAAACTCGTCGGCTTCGTCGAAGACCTAAAAGCCGTAGGCGCCCGCCTCGACGCCGCGGGCGACGCCTACCACAGCGCCATGCAAAAACTCATGGAAAGCCGTAAATACGGCGACACCCTGCTGGGCAGAGCCGAAAAGATCAGGAAATTGGGCGCCAAAGCGTCGAAGTCGCTCCCCAGCGATATGCTCCCTGCGCCGGAGGAAGAAAGCAGTGAAGATTAATCACCAGAAAAATCCTGAGGATC
Organism: Saprospiraceae bacterium; assembly: GCA_049306275.1. GTDB lineage: Bacteria > Bacteroidota > Bacteroidia > Chitinophagales > Saprospiraceae > JADJTT01. The sequence continues at coordinate 4,634 of JBAQQB010000159.1, forward strand.
CGGCGCATCCTGCAAATCCTGCTCAAAGAACGGCAACGAAAAATACCCCAACAACCCAACAACCAAACCACCCAACAACCCAACAACCCAACAACCCAACAAAAAATACCCCAAATAAATAAACAAGCCCGCCGTAAACCTGATAGATGGAAAGAAAATGGGCGAAGGCACCAGCCTTTTTATTAGCCAGTTTGTAAAAACCAGAGGCGGAGCGTTCAGCAGCCAGGCAAGGGCAAAAACGGGGGATGCAGCAATGTAAAGAGCCTTCTTCCAAAGCGGCCAGCGAAAAAAGGCCTTCTCCCGGGGCTTCTCCTGATAACGCCGCAGCGCTGCCTTCGCAGCTTCCTTCTCCCCATCCGTCATGGCGTTGATCCGCCGCACCAGCGCCAGTTCCCGGTCCAACACCCCCGCCTTGTCTTTCCAGTCCCGGAGGATATCCAGCAAGGGATTCACCCACTCCTCGTCCTCCGCCCGGTCGACCTGCACCACGATCTTGCGCATCTCGCGCTCCAGGTCGCGGGTCAGCTCCGTGACCGCCCTGCGCTCGTCCTGCCGGTAGCGCTCCAGATAATCGGCCAGCCGGAGCGGCTCGCCGAAGGCGAGCATGGCGTCCGAGCGAAAGCGCCAAACGTTGGAGTAGTTCACGCCGAAGGGCACGATGACCAGGTCTTCCAGCCCTTTGGCCTCGTAAGCCCCAAAGGCCAGCCTCGCCGCGCCCTTTTGCAGTGGCAGCAGCCGCTTGCGCTCCGAGTTGCCCCCTTCGGCCATGATCAGCACCGGGTTTTTCCTGCGAGCCAATATCCGGTAGGCGCGGTCAAAAGTCTCCTGGTTGCCCCGCATGCGCTTGAAACCGTCGCGGAAACGGAAAATGGGCATGGTGTGCAGCCAGAACAACAGGGCGCGCACCAGGCGGTTGACGTAGATGTCGCCCCGCACCAGAAAATAAAAGATCGGCCGGACGTGTGTGGCAGGCAATAGTGCATCCAGAAACGCCGACGGATGATTGCCCGCCAGAATCACCGGCCGCCCCTTCGGAATGCGCTCCCTGCCCTCCACGCTGATGCGGCGGAAGTACACGTGGAAAGCGATATAGACCAGGGGTTTGAGCAGGAGGTAGAGCACGGTGGTAGTTTTAATCTTTAATCGTTTAACCTGAGCCAAAGGGGGCGCTAAATTTATTTGGCGCCTGGTAGAGCCAATTTATTGGCGATAGCGGTGCACCGAATTTATTCGGCGCAAATGATGGGCAACCTGAGCATTCGTGCCGAATGAATTCGGCAAACCAGGCGCCAAATAAATTTGACGCTCCCATTGGAGGTCACAAATCGAAAAACGCTACAATCTCCTCCCTTTCCTTCAACAGCGCCTCCCGCTCCGCAGCCGGTATGCGCACGTATTCGCGCCAGGACTCCCATTGCTCCCACTGGTTCTGATACCAAAGCGCGAACCAGCCCGCGGCGCCCAGGCCCAGGAGCAGGATGACCAGGGACCAAATCCAGCCGAGGAAGACCACTCCGAGCACAAAAAGCAGAATAGCCCAAACCAGGTACAGCACCATGCCCACAGCCAGCGCCACTGAGGCCTTGAATTCATAACGCGGCACCATTTTCCCGTAGCCGATGCTTCCGGCGACCCAAAGCGGCAGGAAGTGGAAAATGGCGGCCAGCCCATACAGCGGCGCGCCGAGGATGAGGGCCAGAAATGCTCCCAGGGGGAATGTCCCTCCCGCCGTCAAGCCACGGTCGGTGGCATCGTAGCGCTTCAACCCCCGCATGTAATGCTCCACGACGCCCTTCCAGCGCTCCTTGTCGGGGAGCGGGAGCTGGTTCACCCCCGCCGTAATGCGCTTCTCAGCGGCCAGCCGCTCGCCGTCGTATTCTGTTTGAGGGGAAAAGGTCTCGGGGTGGTTGTTGCGGTAAATGACCAGCAACTGATCCGCCCATTTCTCATCTCCTCTTTCTTCGATAATGACCACATGCCGCTCCAGTCCTTCCCGCATCGCGTCGGTAAGCTCCTTCAGCCCGTTGCCGGCATTCGCCCGGTACGTCTCTACGTAATCGCGCACCGGGATGGCCTTCCCGAAATGGATCATGGCCTCCGAACGGAAACGGTCGGCGTAGGTGTAGTTGACCCCCACCGGCACGAGCTGGATGTCGAGGTCGCGGTACTGGTCCTGCGTGCCCAGCGCAATGCGCGCCGTACCCTTGCGCAGGGGCCTCAGCCGCTTCTCATGCACCGTATGCCCCTCCGCCAGGATCAGCACGGGGTGATGCGCGCGCAGCACCGCCGCGGCTTCCTCTACCGACCGGAAGTTGCCCTTCACCCCGGCGATACCCGCATCTTCCATCCGGAAAAAGGGGATCATGTTGAGGTCGCGCAACACCCAGTTGGAGACGGGTTTCAGAAACAGATCGCCCCTGACCATGAAGTGCAGCGGCTTGGGCAACCAGCAGGCCAGAATACAGGGCTCGATGAAAGCCGTTGGGTGGTTGGATGCCAGAATGACCGGCTTCTCCCAGTCGACGTTCTCCAGCCCGGAGAGGTGCAGCTTCCGGAAAAAGACGGACAGGGCGATTTTAGCAAGGGGACGGGTGATGGGGTAGAGCATGGTTCATCCTGGTTAAAGGGCAAAAATACTATAGTTTTCGGTTTTCAGTTTTCAGTTTTCAGTTTGTACCTTTCAACTGAAAACTCAAAACTGAAAACTGAAAACTCTCCTCACCATCGCCGGCCCCACCGCCTCGGGCAAAACAGCCGTAGCCGTCCGCCTGGCCAGGCATTTCGGCACGGTCGTGCTCTCGGCTGATAGCCGGCAGTTCTACCGCGAAATGTCTATCGGCACGGCCAAGCCCACGCCGGAGGAGATGCAGGGCGTGCCCCACTACTTCATCGACTCGCTCAGCATTTTCGACGAGTACACCGCGGGCGACTTCGAGCGAGATGCACTGGCCTTGCTCGGCGAGCTTTTCCAAACCCGCGATGTGGTCATCCTCGCCGGTGGTTCGGGACTGTTCATCCGGGCACTGTGCGAGGGCTTTGACCGCTTTCCCGATGTGCCGCAGGAAGTGCGCCAAAAGATCGAAGAGCTGCATAAGGAAAAAGGGCTCGCTTTTTTACAGGAAAAATTAAAGGCAGCCGACCCCGCCTATTACGCCCAGGTCGACCTCCAAAACCCGCAGCGCCTCATCCGCGCCTTGGCGGTACACGAGGCTTCGGGCCTTCCCTATTCCCATTTCCGGAAGGGAAAAACCGCCGAACGCCCCTTCACGCCTGCCTATTTCCTGCTGGAATGGGACCGCGACACCCTCTACCGCCGCATCGACCGGCGCGTCGACGATATGGTCGCCAAAGGGCTGGTGGAAGAGGCGCGCGCGCTCTACCCCCACCGCGCCCAAAATGCGCTGCAGACGGTGGGCTATCAGGAGTTATTCGATTATTTCGAAGAAAAAACCACCCTCGGCGAGGCGATCGCCCTCATCAAACAGCACAGCCGCAACTACGCCAAGCGCCAGCTCACCTGGTTCCGCAAACACGGCGACTGGATGCCCGTCAGGGGCGAAGAGGCGGACCAATGGCTCCCATCGCTCCCATGAAGCGAACGGCGCAGCGCGGGTTTTGGCCCAGGCGGCCTTCCAGTTCCACATAGCCCGCTTTACCCAGGCGCCAGCGCATGCCGCCCGTCAGGAATGCCGATAGTTCGTTCACACCCTCCAGCTCGACGCGGGTCTGCCGGTTGATGGCACTGTTGAAGAAAGACAGATTGTTCCATTCCACACCCAGGCCGAAGAAGGGCGCCGCTTTTTTCGAAACAGGCCAATAGCGCATGCCCAGTTCCTGCGTCATGCTCCGGTAGCTCGTTTCCAGCAGCCAGGAGGCGCCTGAGTCCGGGTCGTTCCAGTAGCGCCCGGTCCGGCCGCCCGACCAGACCATCTGCCAGCGCAGGTCGAATCCGCCTCCGAGCGGGTATTCGAGGCCGAAGCCCACAGGGGGTATCACCAGGCCGGGCAGGGTTTCGCCGGGCAGCAATTCGGGGTGCTCGGGGATGAAGGGCACAGGCGATTGGTCCCAAACCTCATCGGGCAGAAAATTATTGGTGGCCAGCAGAATGGGGCTGAAGCCAGGCATCGATTCGAGCAGCACTACCAACGGCCACGAAGCGCAGCCCATGGCGTCGACCGCCGCGATCTCATACACGCCGGCCGAAAGCCCCAGCAGGGAGAACTCCGGCGTAAAGACTACTTCATAAAGCCCTCCGTTGACGAAAACCTGGAGCGGGAAAAGCGCATTGCCCGCCACCTTCAGGGTGATGACCCCGTCGGAAGCCCCCGGGAAAGAGGGCTGGATGATGTTGAGGATGTCCAGCGTGTAAGGCGGCACGTAGGGCACTTCTACCGGTATCTGCTCAAAACAGCCAGGAGGCGCCCCCAGGAGGGTGATCGTCAGCAGGTAAGAACCAGGCAGCAACTCGCCGAAGTTGCCAATCACCACCTCGCCTGGCGGCGCAGGCGGCAGGGTAAAACTGCTGGGACCGCTGACCGTGATTTGGTAAATGCCCGCAATGCCTGGATCGAGCGTCAAGATGATGTTGCCGGGTTGGATACAGATATCGGGCACAATGACGGTTGTCAGCACGAAGACCGGCGGGGCTTCAGGCACCACGATGTTCAGGACCTCCGTACAGAAACCGGCCGGATCGTTGATGGCGACCTGGTAGACGCCCGGTAACAGGCCGGACAATACAGGACCCGTTGCACCGGTGCTCCACAAAAAGGTGTATTCTCCCGAAGGAACAACGCTAATCGAAATCTGTCCATCCGGCGACCCGCAAATAGAGGGATTCACCGTAACCATTGGCTCGAAGGGGCAATCGGTGAGGATGACGGTAATCAGCTGAATGCAGAAGCTGGTATTCCCGCCGGTATCTGTCGCGGACCAGGTACGGCTGATGACGCCTTCACAACCCGACAGGCCGGAGAGGTCGTCATGAAAAACGATGGTCACAAAACCGCCGCACTCGTCGAATGCCGTGGCCATGCCGGTGAAGCCCGTATTAAACTCCTGCCCGCATGGAACCGTGATATCAGGCGGACAAGTGATCAGCGGCGGCTTGTTGTCGATCAGGTTGAGCGAAACCTGGGCGGTAGCCGTTTGTACGCAGGCATCCTGAACCGTATAAGTGAATGAGGTTGCATCGCAAAAACCGGGGAAGGGCACATAGGTAAAAGCCCCGTTCGCCGAAATCGAAAACGTTCCGCCTTCGGGCGAGGTGTTTCCGATCACGGAAAGTCCCTCGCCGCTATCGTTGGCCAGCACGTTGGCCGCGATGGGCGAACCCGTATACAGGTCGTACGCATCGCCTGCCAGGGAGATAGCCGGCAGGACGACCTGCACCGAGACCTGTGCGGAGGACTCCCGCCCCCTGCCGTCCTCAATGGTATACGAAAAACTGAACTGGCTGACCGGCTCGGCGAGCGACAGGGTCACCAGCAGCCTGCCGAAGCCCTGGTCGGTCACCACCGCATGCGCCGGTTGCTCGATGCCTGTAATCCGTATGTCCTTGCCCGTATCATTGGCCAATACGCTGACCGTACCCTCGCCCGGGCAGTTGATGGTCAGGGCGTCGGGCGTGGCTTCCGGCGGTGCGGGCCGGGTCGCCCAATAGATGATCCCGCCCGTCACCGGCACGCCGGCGATGACCGCCCAGGTCCAGGGCCGCAGGCCGTGGCGCTCGGTGGCAGCGGGCGCCGTGCCGCCGAAGAAGGTCTTCGTCCGCTCGCCCGTCCATTCCACCTCCTGCCAGTTGATCTGGCTGTATTCGACGGACTGAGAGGCCGAGCCCTCCCATTTCCGGTATTGGTTGGACATTTCCTTTTCGGCTTTTTTCTCGCCCTCCAAATACTCGTCGAACCAATCTGTCAGGGTCAGGTTGTGCAGTTCGAGCCATTTTTTGAGAAAGTCGGGATCCTTTGGATCGAGTTCTTCCAGGCGTTTTTTGACAAATTCGGTAAATTTCTTTTTGAGGATGCGGATGATCTCCTCGCGATCGGCCTCGGAGACGTAAGTGGTAAACCAGTCGGAGTGGATGAGGACTTCGAGTTTAGACCACTGTTTCAGCATACCTTCATCGGCCGGGTTCAGCTTTTCGGCCTGGGTTTTCATGAAAGAAGTGAACTTCTGCGACAATTTCCGGATGATGGTCTCCTGATTGGCCTTGGTAACGTAGGTGGAGAACCAGTCGCTATGAATCAGCACTTCCAGTTGCATCCATTCCTTGAGCATCGAAGTGTCGGCCGGGTTGAGGTTGTCGATCCGGGTGATGAGGAAGAGGGTGAATTTTTCGCCCAGTTTGCGGATGATCTGCTTCTGCGCTGATTCAGAGACATACTCTGTGAACCAGTCGGTGTGCACCAGGATTTCGGCCTGCCGCCATTTGCCCAGCATACCGCCGTCAGCCGTATCGAGCTGGTCGATTTGTTCATTCATGAATGCCGTAAACTTTTTGCTCATACCGGCCTTGATTGCAGCCTTGGCATCCTCCTGCGTCGCAGGCTCCACATTCTCAGCAACGGGCTCCATGGCGATCACAGCCCCAAGGGCAACCCAGGCTTTCAAATTATTAGCATCAATGGAAGAAAGTTCCTCATTGATCCACAGGTTGATCTTTTTGCGCAACTCTTCCCTGATCACCGCTCTGGTCGCCGGCTCCATAAACCGGAATGCGGCCGAGTGGGTCAGTTCCTCCAGCCCCAGCCAGTCTTCCAGGTCATTGATGCTCTTCAGGGAAGCCAGCTGAAACTTGCAATAGTCTCCCATTTTCACGGCGATGCCGTTGCGGATCCGCGTGGCAAATCTATCGCCCAGATAGCCGTAGATTTGCTCCAGGGTATCGCCGAGCATGGCCAGTTGGGCGCCGCACTGCCGGTCATTCGGGTCAGCCTCGTCCAATGCCGGCTGTATCCAGCGCTGGTAGTGCATGTTCCAATTTTCCTGAGCGAGGGTCGAGTCGAAAAACACCCCGGCCTTTTTGCCGATGGTCCATACCAGTTCCCAGATCACCTGCGCCTCTTCGACCACCCGCTCCACCGTGGTGCGGGAGTAGTGGACCGAGGAGGTATTGACCACCACTTCGGTTTCTTCCAGGATCATTTCGATAAATGACTCCCGAGTCATCGCCTCGCCGCGCAGAACGGAGGTGTAGTACCAGAAGACATACTGCACGATCGCCGAGCGGCGTTCGACGGTTTCTATGACCGTTGTGGTGGTGGTCTCTTCCGTTTCCACCCATTCGTCGTAAGCCTCTTCGATCAGGTTGACGACCTCGGTCAGGGTGGAGCCCGTAGTCAGGATATATTCCTCGTAATCAACCCGGTAAGAAAAAGGAATATTCGTGCCGGGATAGGTCAGCACCACTACCGTTTCTTCCGTTTCGGTATAAGATTCGTAGCCCATGCTCGTCAGGGCGTCGCCAGGCCCGGGCACAAACCCGGGGGTCTCTACCGCCACCCAGCCATGCTGGTCAAAGCGCAGAAACCCGTCCGGAGCGGCCGGTCTGCTATGGTCTGTGCAATACCCCTCCATCGGGATATCGACGCTACCATAAGCCGGGATCGTCACCGGATAGGACTCGTTGATCACATAGCCCTGGTAAGTTCCGTCCGATGGAATGGCCAGGGGCCCAATTTCGGTATTGACCTCCTCCCCTGCCGGATTGGAAATCGTGAGGATGATGATGTGGTTGGTAGTTCGCCCGGTCATTTTCGCATAGCAAGTGGTACCGGGATAAGCTTCGGAAAAGCTCCTCTGCGCAGAAAGCACAGAAACAGCCAGAAAAACGGCCAAAAAGGAAGCGGCCAGAATAGGATTTTGCTTTTTCATAACACCGGTCGATTTGGTTAGGAAAAAGTAAAGCCTATTTGAGGAGAAAAAAAATGATAAAAGTCAGTGGGGTTTGTTCAATTGACCACCATTTCGTTGACGTCACCAAAATGGTCGTGATAGGAAGTGGTACCCAGCGCCGCATCGACGACATGGCCCTCACTCGTTACGCTTGCTACCTGATTGCTTGTGAGTTGAAAGAGATGAAAATTCATAAAAGCCTTCTTATGATCGTTTTGAGAATAACTTCCCGATTTCAAGCGTACGGGGTGTTTTCATCCGGCCTTAGCCGGTTTGCCGTCAAGAAACCGGCTGGAATGAAGCCCCCTCTGATAGCCCGGCTCCTGCGGACCTGGCATAGGCTGGCTACTGTCTGAGCAAAACAGGTACAGAGCCTCCCCTCAACAGTCCGTGCGAGTTTAGCCAGCCCGGCGAAATGAAGGCCGGTTTTAGGCAAAGCGGCGACAGCCTTGTTTTTTTGGTACTTTTTCAACAAGGAAAAAGTACATTTCGAGCTAAGCATAACAATGTGCTCTTCACCCCTGGCATGTGTCGAAGAGGACTTCG
>JBAQQB010000160.1:0-23961 GCA_049306275.1 Saprospiraceae bacterium
GTCAATGGGGGGGCAAAATTTATTTGGCGCAGGGTGCCGACAATTTATTGGCGGTAATGGTTATCCGAATTTATTCGGCACACTCAGTTTCCACTCATGCCGCTCCGTAGCGAGGATTTTTAAAATCCTCGCTACGGAGCGATGTAGAGAGTTGCTCTTTAAGTAAATTGAATATCAGCATATTATGCACCAATTCAGACGCCGAATAAATTCGGTGTACCCTTGCCGCCAATAAATTGGCAGTACCATGCGCCAAATAAATTTTGCGCCCCATTAAGGCCACCCCCTACAAGATTAGTGCTGGCGGGGGTAGGGGGTGGAATCATCCTCAAATATCCGAACCTTCACATCAAATTAATGAGGCCAGGAGTTTAGCCCCCCATTTCACCTTTTCCCCTTCTCACCTTTTCACCTTTTTCACTACCTTTACCTTCCTCTGGGGTGCCCACTTGCCGCTCACAATAGCGGCAACGGCTGAGATCAGACCCATGGAACCTGCCCGGGTAATGCCGGGAAGGGAAAGGAGCCTCTCTGTTTTGGCGGGCTTCGGGTTCTCCACCCTGGATGATTTTTCATCAGGCTTACCAAAAACAATCGAGTATGAAAAAGATGATCGCGATGCTGGCGCTGGCCCTGGGGCCATTTTGGGCATTGACAGGGCAGGGCATGTTGATGGGGCAGGTGACCAACGACAGAGGAGATGGGCTTTCCGGCGCCCATGTTTTGGTGGAGGAGGCTGGCAAAGGCGAGCTAACCGATGACAAAGGCATGTACCGCATTGAAGGGCTGGGGGCAGGGCGCTACACCGTCAGGGTCACCTTCGTGGGGTATGAAAAAGCAACGCGGGTGGTCGCGGTCGAGGAAGGCGCGCCCCAAACCCTGCTGAACATCCAGTTGGAAGAGCAGATCTACCTGCTCGATGAGCTGGTGGTGGCGGCAGTCAGGGCGGGCAGCCGCACGCCCATGACGTATAAAAACCTCGGCAAGGAAGAACTGGAGGAAAACAACATGGGGCAGGACGTGCCCTATCTCCTCCGTTTTACTCCTTCTCTGGTGGAGACTTCCGACGCCGGCAACGGGATCGGCTACACAGGCCTGCGGATCAGGGGATCGGACCCCACGCGTGTCAACATCACCATCAACGGCATACCGCTCAACGACCCGGAGTCGCAGGGCGTCTACTGGGTGAACCTGCCCGACTTTTCCAGCTCGGTGGAGGACATTCAGATACAGCGGGGCGTGGGTACCTCGACCAACGGAGCGGGCGCTTTTGGCGCTTCTATCAACCTAAACACCAACAAGGTACGCAGGGAGGCCTACGCCAGGCTGTCGGGAAGCGCCGGCTCCTTCAACACCTGGAAGAGCGCGGTGCAGTTCGGCAGCGGGCTGCTGGCCGACCGCTTCACCCTGGAGGGCCGGCTTTCGTCCATTCAATCGGACGGTTATATCGACCGGGCGAGGGCCGATCTTTCTTCGTATTACCTCTCCGGCGCCTATGTGGGCAACCGCAGCACCTTGCGCTTCAACGTCTTTTCCGGAAAAGAAGAAACCTACCAGGCCTGGTACGGCGTGTCGGCAGACCTGGCCAACGACCCGGAGCGGCGCACCTTTAACCCGGCGGGCACGGAGAAGGCAGGCGAACCCTACGACAACGAGGTCGACAACTATTCGCAGACCCATTACCAGCTGCTGTTCAGCAGGCAGCTGTCGCGGGCCTGGAACCTCAACCTCAATGGTCACTACACCCGGGGCCTGGGGTATTACGAGCAATACAAGGCCGGAGAATTGCTGAGCGACTACGGTATCGCTTCTCCCTTTTCCGAAACCTCCGACCTGATCCGCCGCCTTTGGCTCGACAACCATTTTTACGGTATCACCTACGCGCTGCAATACCAGCGCAACCGGCTGAACTGGACCCTGGGCGGCGCCTGGAACCGCTACCTGGGCGGCCATTACGGCGACGTCATCTGGGCCAGGAATGCGGGCGACAGCGAGATCCGCCACCGTTTCTACGAAAACGACGCGGTGAAGCGCGATTTTAACATCTTCAGCAAAGGGGAATACGAGATCACCGACGCGCTCAGCGCCTACCTCGACCTCCAGTACCGCAGCATTTTCTACGAATTCCTGGGCTTCGACCGCCTGGGGCGGAACGTCACCCAGTCGGTCGGCCTGCATTTCTTCAACCCCAAAGCGGGACTGTTTTGGAGCCTGAGCCAGCGCACGGCGGCCTATGCCTCCTTCGCCGTGGGCCACCGCGAGCCCAACCGCAACGACTATACCGAGTCATCGCCCGACAGCCGGCCCAGGCCGGAGCGGGTGCTCAACACAGAAGCAGGCCTGCAGCACAAGTGGAAAGAACTGGAGTTTCAGGCCAATTTCTACCACATGCACTACCAGGACCAGCTCGTGCTGACCGGCCAGATCAACGACGTGGGCGAGTACACCCGTATCAACGCGCCGGTCAGTTACAGGATGGGGATAGAATTAGAGGGTCGCTGGCAGCATAAATCGGGCTGGGCGGCACAGGCCGGCGCGACGCTGAGCCGCAACAAAATCCTCGATTTTGTGCAGTTTGTCGACGTCTACGACCCCGATTTCAACTATATCGGGCAGGAAGAAGAGAACCTCGGCACGGTGGACATGGCCTTTTCCCCATCCCTCATCGCCAACGCCCAGCTGTCGTATGACGTGTTGAAGAAGAAAGAAGAACAATCGCTCGAAATCGCCCTGTTGCACAAATACGTCGGCCGGCAGTACCTGGACAACTCCGGCGGCGCGGGCGCCGTGCTCGGCGCCTACTTCTACGGCGACCTGCGCATCACCTACAGCCGCCCTTTGAAATGGATGAAGCGGATGGAGGCGGCGCTGCTGGTGGCCAATATCTGGGATCAGCTCTATTCGTCGAATGGATGGGCTTACAACTACCGCTTCGCAGGGGAGTTGTACACCGATGCCGGGTTCTACCCGCAGGCGGGGCGGAATTTTCTGGTCAGCCTGAAGTTGGATTGGTGAGAATTTGTAACTTCACCGCACTATAAACAAGCCTGACCAAACATGAACCAATCAGACCACTTCTCTCAGGAGGAGTTACAAAAAGGCATCGCCTACCTCGAGCGGCTGAAGGAAAAGTACGAAGGCATCGGACAAGATTTCTTTGACTACCTGGAGGGCCTGGTGCAATCGAACGGCCTGGCCTACTGGGATTACATCCATCTCAACAGCCTGTTGGGGTTGCAGACGCCGCGCACCGGTTATCCCGACGAGATGATCTTCATCGTGTACCATCAGATCACCGAGCTTTATTTCAAGCTGATCAAGCACGAGATCGACCAGTTGGTTGACCCGGAAAAGAAGGAATACCTGAAGGCGGAGCTATGGTCGCGCCGGATGGGGCGGGTGGTGAATTACTTCAAGCACCTGTGCAGCAGCCTCGACATCATGTACAGCGGCATGGACCCACAGCAGTTCCGGCAGTACCGCATGGCTTTATTGCCGGCTTCGGGGTTTCAGTCGGTGCAATTCCGGCACATCGAGTTCATGAGCACCCACCTGCAGAACCTGTTGATCGAGCCTCACCGGCAGCAGCGGGAGCTTCCTTTCGACGAAAAATACGAGCACGTGTACTGGAAACACGGCGGTATCGAAACCAGCACGGGGCAGAAGACGCTGACTCTGCGCGAGTTCGAGCGCAAGTACGACAATTCGCTCAAGCAATATATCCGCCGCTATGAGCAGCGCAACCTGAGCGCACTGTTCGAGGCGCTGCCTGCCGAACTACAGGCCGAGCAGTCCATCCGGGATGCCCTCCGGGAGTACGACACCTACGTCAACATCCATTGGCGGATGAGCCACCTGGCCTCGGCTTCCCGTTATTTACCGAAGGTGGAAGAAGGAACGGGCGGCACCAACTGGCGGCAGTACCTTCCTCCCAAGTTCCAGAAGGTCTGGTTTTTCGACAGCCTCTGGACCAGCGAAGAAAAGGACGAGTGGGGCAAAGCCGGGGTGATGCGGTTTTTTCAGGATCGCATCAAGAAATCCTGGATGCCCGCCAAAGGCGACTAGAAGTTGTAGGTGAAGCCAAAGCGGATATCGAACGGCAGGTCGAAGGAGTTGGCAGGCTGCGTGACGTTGTAGAGCAGCATGATTTCGTACCCGAAGCCCATTCCACCCGAAGAATTATAACCCACGCCTACATAGACGTTATCCCAGCTGACCCGTTCCGTGGCAATTTTGGCCAGGGAGGCGTCGTAGTAAAGGTAGGGACCGTTGAAGTAGGGAAATTCGGCGTTTTCATGCTCGTATTCCACATGGGCGAAGAGGCTGCGCAGGAATTTGTAGCGGGCGAAAACGCCATAGGAGAAGGAAATGGGCTGCACCTTGTGGATATTGCCATCGGTGCCGATGCCTTTGATGTAGGTATATTGCAGGGAAAAACGCGGTCCGACGGAAAACGAGGGGAATACCTTGTAACCCACCATAGGCGACACCCCGAGGTTGAAAAGATTGTAGTAGTTATTGCCGCTGAACCCAAGGTTAAAGCCGCCTCCGTACCAGATTTTGCTGGCGAAATTCCCCTTGTCGTCGAGGTATTCAGAGACGCCGGAAGAGCGCTTACTCTTCGATTTCTGGGCGTGAAGCGGGGTAGCGACAACGACGAGAGACAATGCGATCCATAGAGGCAACAGGTATTTCCTGGACATATCGGTTAGATTTTGGTAGCCCAAAGATAGGGGTAAAAATGTTTCTGTCGTATCCCCAACGAAATGAGGCTCCTTTTTTGTTTACTTCGTTTCCATTTTTTATTCCGGAGTTCTAACTTTGCGGGACTTTGGGTGTTTTTGTGATTAAAACAATCAAATTCGGCCCTCTGTCCTGATTCCCCTCATAAGGATTGCCCATTCTCCAGATTGCATAACCCCAACGGATACATTATTAGCTGCTTTTTAACGAAAAAAGGTTGCACATGCGCATTGCATTTACACTTGCTGTTTTGGTGTTCGGGTCTGTCGCTTTTGCTCAGGCCCCTGTTTTTAAAGGGGAACCCGTAACGCCGCTCTCCAGGGCAGCGCTGGATGCCCAGTTCGGGGCCTATGAGGTGTACAAAATCGATATTTCCACCCTGAACCACTACGTCAAGCAGGCGCCGGGTACCAGGGCCTTCCGGCTCGATCTGCAAGGCGGGCCGGGCTGGGATCTGGAGATCTACGCCCACGATATCCGCAGCCAGGACTACACGTTGCAAGCGCAGGAAGAGCACGGCATTGCCTACTACCCGGTTTCCGAGATCAAGACCTTCCGTGGCCAACTGGCCCAGCAGCCGGAAAACATCGCTAGCCTGACCTTTGACCATGAATTTATTTACGGGTTTATCCGGGAGGGGAATGAGGAGTGGTTTATCGAGCCGCTTTGGTATTTCATCCCCGAGGCCGCGCGCGATCTGTTCGTCGTCTATCCGGCCTCCAAGGTCATACCCGTGGAGGGCAAGACCTGCGGGGTCGATGAAATGAAACACCGCGTCGGCCAGCTCGATAAACACGAGCATGGGCACACGCCGGAAACGGGCAACTGCTACCGCCTGGAACTGGCCATCGCTTCCGACTGGTCGATGCGCCAGAAATACGGCAGTGTGCCTGGTGTAGAAAACCACAACATCGGGGTGATGAACAACGTGGCGACCAACTATGACAATGAGTTCTCCGACGAAATTAACTTCTTCATAGTCACCCAATACGTCTCCAACTGCGCCACCTGCGACCCCTGGACCAGCTCGACCGATCCGGAGGTCTTGCTGGATGATTTTACCGATTGGGGACCCACCAACTTCGGCGTGACCCACGACCTGGGGCAGTTGTGGACCAACCGCGACTTTGACGGGGGAACTGTGGGTATCGCCTGGCTCAACGCCGTGTGTACTTCGCTCCGCTACCACTGCCTTCAGGACTTTACCACCAACGCCAACTTCCTGCGGGTGATGACGGCCCACGAGATCGGGCACAACTTTTCAGCGGAGCACGATGCGCAGGGCTCGCCCTACATCATGGCGCCCACGGTGCAAAACACCGACATCTGGTCGGCGCTGTCGATCAGCGATATGAATTCTTTTATCCTCCAAATCGACCCGCCCCAGGGCTGCCTGTCACTCTGTCCGCCGCCCCTGCCTCCGACGCCCGCTTTTACCGCGAATATCACCAACCTGTGCGCCGGCAGCTTCGTCACCTTTTTTGATGAATCGACGAATTTACCCTCCACCTGGAGCTGGTCAATGCCGGGCGCTACACCTTCCAGTTCGACCGAGCGCAGCCCCACTGTTATATACAACAATCCCGGCGTGTATAACGTGACGCTGACTGTCACCAACGCCAACGGCTCCAATTCGCTCACCAAGCCTGCCTATATCGTCGTGTCTGGTAGCACGGGCACCGATTTTTTCTTCTTCGAAGGATTTGAAAACGGGGTGGGCAGCTGGACGTTGCAGAACCCCGACAACGGCATTACCTGGGCCAATACCAGCGTCAACGGCACCCGCCAGGGCTCCAAGGCGATGATGCTGGACAATTTTAACTATCCAACCAGCGGGCAGCGAGATGGCCTCATTTCTCCAACATTCAGCCTTTTTGGCCGCAACAACGCCGTGCTGGAGATCGAATATGCCTATGCCCGCTACAACGCTACGCGCCGCGACTCCCTGATCGTGTACATTTCCACCAACAACGGCGCTTCTTATACCCGTCTGTTCGCGGCCACCGAAACCGGCAACGGCGCCTTTGCCACCCGCGCCGACCTGACCACCCCCTTTAATCCGTCCAATACCAGCGAATGGTGCTTCGGTACGGGCGGACCCAACTGCTTGTCGCTCAGCTTGTCGGCCTACACCGGGTTCACCAATTGCAAGATCAAGATCGAAAACTATACAGGCCGCGGCAACCGCATGTACATCGACAATGTCAGGATACTCAGCGCCTGCGAGCTTGCGGTGCCGCCTGCGGCCAATTTCACCGGCATTCCCACAAGCGGCTGTGCGCCCTTGCAGGTGGCTTTCCAGGACCAGTCGACCAACACCCCGCAATCCTGGAACTGGTCATTTCCGGGCGCCATTCCGCCTGCTTCGACCCTGCAAAACCCCATCGTTCTGTACCCAACCCCAGGTAATTACACCGTCACCCTCACCGCGACGAACCCCGCGGGATCCAACTCCATTACCAAAACAAACTACATTACCGTAGGCGGGCCGCCGACGGCGCAGTTTTCCTACACCGTCAACGGCAGCACGCTCACTGTTACCAATCAGTCGAGCCCCAACGCAACAAGCTTTACCTGGAATTTTGGCGACGGCGCCACCAGCAACCTGCAAAACCCGCCGCCCCATACCTATGCCAACGACGGGGCGTACGTGGTGACCCTCACCGCTACCAACGCCTGCGGTACCAGCAACTTCCCGCAGACGGTATTGATCGAAACGCCGCCCACAGCGGGCTTCACCGCTTCGCCGGCCTCGGGCTGCGCGCCGCTGACCGTCAATTTTTCAGATCAATCTTCTCCCAACGTCCTGAGTTGGAGCTGGTCCTTCCCCGGCGGCACCCCTTCGTCGTCTACCCTGGAAAACCCCGTGGTTACTTATAACAGCCCCGGCGTGTACACGGTGCAACTCATCGTGACCAACACCCACAGCAGCGATACCCTGGTGCAGAACGACCTCATCACCGTCGACCCGGGCGCCACTGCCGCATTTACCGCTTCGGTGAGTGGAACCGTCGTCACTTTCACCAATAACTCCTCCAACGCCACGTCTTATCTCTGGGATTTTGGCGACGGCAGCACCAGCACGGAAACCGGCCCGGTGCACGACTACGGCCAAAACGGAACCTTCGAGGTCGTGCTCACCGCATACGGCGACTGCGACACAGTCACCGTGACGCAAACGGTGGAACCCGAGCTCATCCTGCAGGCCCCGGAGGCGGGCCTGTCGGCCGATAATACCTCGGGCTGCGCGCCTTTTACCGTGCAGTTTTCCGACGAATCAACCAACAGTCCCAGCGAATGGTCATGGACTTTTGAAGGCGGATCGCCGGCTACTTCTACCGATCAAAACCCGGTGGTGGAGTACCTCAACCCCGGCGTTTTCGACGTAACCCTCATCGCGACCAATGCCGTGGGCAGCGACACCATCATCTTCACCGCCTTTATCACCGTCGATATTGGTCCCACTGCCGCATTTGATTTTTCGGTGAATGGAACCACGGCTTCTTTCACGAACAGCTCGTCCAACGCCCTGAGCTATTTTTGGGATTTCGGGGATGGAGCGACCAGCACGGACGCTAACCCCTCGCATGATTTTGGCGCTGACGGCGAGTACACCGTTACACTGATCGCGACCAACGACTGCGGTCCGGATACGGCCACCGCTGTCGTGGTGATCGTGACGCCGCCCGCCGCCGGCTTTTCGGCTGATGTGACGGAGGGCTGCGCGCCTCTGACCGTGGAGTTTACCAACCAGTCCAGTTCCAATGTGGTTAACTGGTCCTGGACCTTCGAGGGCGGCGCTCCTTCTGCCTCTTCCGCCGAAAACCCGGTAGTGGAATACCTCAATCCCGGCGTATACGGCGTGACCCTCACCGTGAGCAATGCCGCGGGCAGCGATACCTATTCTGAAAGCCAGTACATCACTGTCAACGACGGGCCTACGGCGGGATACACCTATTCCGTCTCCAACTTCACGACAGTGAATTTTGACAATACCTCATCGAATGCCACCGAATACTTCTGGGAATTTGGGGATGGCAATACCAGTACCGAGGCAGAACCGCAACACAGCTATGCAGGCGATGGCAGCTATACCGTAGTGTTGATCGCCACCAACGCTTGCGGCAGCGACACCACGGAAACGGTCCTTGAGATCCTTACCCCCCCACTTGCCGGTTTCTCAGCCGACATTACAGAGGGCTGCGCGCCCCTGACCGTGCAGTTCACCAACGAGTCCAGCCCCAATGCCGTATCCTGGAACTGGACTTTTGAAGGCGGTACGCCCGCCACCTCTTCCGAAGAGCATCCCGGGGTACAATACCTCAGCCCGGGAATATTCGGCGTGACCCTCACCGTGAGCAACGGAGCGGGGGAAAGCACCGAAGCATTCGCCGGATATATCCAGGTCTACAGCCAGCCAGCGGCAGATTTCAACTTGTCGGCAAATGGTCTCACGGTCGATTTCTCCAATACCTCCTCAGGTGCAACCAGTTATCTTTGGGATTTCGGAGATGGTACGACCAGTGTTGAAACTGATCCACAGCATACCTTCTCCGGCGCCGGAGGCTACGATATCACGCTGATCGCCTTCAATGACTGCGGTTCCGATACGACTTCAGTTTACTTGGAGCTGCTTCTTCCGCCAACGGCGGGCTTCAGCGCTGACCAGACCGAGGGCTGTGCGCCCATGACGGTGCAGTTCACCAATGAATCGAGCGCCAATGCCATCTCCTGGTCCTGGACCTTCGAAGGCGGCGTTCCCGCTTCCTCCATCGAAGAAAATCCGGTGGTGCAATACCTCAACCCCGGCAGCTACGGCGTCACCCTGACCGTGACAAATGCGGCGGGAGAAGATACGGAGAGCGCAAGCGCTTACATTGTCGTAAACACTGGTCCGGCGGCATCTTTTGACGTATCGGTCGCAGGCGCCAATGCTGTTTTCAGCAACGGCTCTTCCAACGCAGGCAGCTACTTCTGGGACTTCGGCGACGGCGCGGCGAGCACAGAGAGCAATCCGTCGCACAGCTATGCCGAAGACGGTATTTACGAAGTCGTACTCATCGCTTCCAACACCTGCGGTTCAGATACGGCGACTGCTGAGGTGGTCATCGTGACTCCGCCGGTGGCCGGTTTTACTGCCGACGACACGGAAGGCTGTGCTCCGCTGACGGTGCATTTCACCAACCAGTCGAGCGAGAACGCCGCGAGCTGGCTGTGGAGCTTTGAAGGCGGCAGCCCTGCCAGTTCCACCCAGGAGAATCCGGTGGTACAATACCTCAACCCCGGCACATTTGGCGTGACGCTGACGGTGAGCAACGGGGCAGGGGAGGATGAAATATCTTTCACCGATTATATTACCGTTCTTCCCGATCCGGCGGCCAGTTTCAGTGCGGATGTGAATGGCAACGTCGTGACCTTCACCAATAGCTCCAGCAATGGAAACACTTACTTTTGGGACTTCGGTGACGGAACGGGCAGTACGCAGCCCAACCCGCAGCATACTTACACCGAGGACGGGGTCTTTACCGTTAAACTGACGGTATTTAACTCTTGTGGTTCGAGCGTGTTCACCCAGCAGGTAGCCATTGCCACCCTGGGGCCCCTGGCGTTATTCACCGCCTCCCCGGTCGAGGGTTGCGGCCCTCTTACGGTTCAATTCAACAACCTCTCCTCCGACAACTCGGAGAGTTTTGAGTGGTTCTTCCCCGGCGGGACGCCTGCCACTTCAACAGCATTCAATCCTGTTGTGGTGTATAACCAGCCGGGCACGTACGATGTGACCCTCATCGCTTACAACCCCAACGGCAGCGACGAGGCTGTGCAAACGGGCATGATTACGGTCTTGCCCCCGCCCACCGCCGATTTTGACTTCACGATTTCAAATGGGGCCACGGCATTGTTCTCCAATATGTCCTCCGGCGCTTCGTCATACAGCTGGAACTTTGGCGATGGAACTTCCAGCACGCTGGCTAATCCGGCGCATACCTATTCACAGATCGGTACCTTCCTCGTGGAGTTGACGGTGGAAGGGGAGTGTGGAATAAATACGACCACCCAGGTTGTAGGGATCAGCCAGGTTATCCCGGCGGCCGCATTCAGCGCTAATCCCGTTTCGGGTTGCGCTCCGGTGACTGTGCAATTTACCGATCAGACCGGCGGGAACCCCGGTTCCTGGAACTGGGAATTCCCGGGAGGCGAGCCTTCCTCTTCTTCCGAACAGCACCCTGTAGTGACGTACGCTTCTGCCGGGCAATACACAGTCACCCTACAGGTGTCGAACGCCGCTGGCAGCGACGTGCTGATGCAATCGGGCATGATCACCGTTTCGGACGTTCCCGATCCGGCATTTACCTGGGAAGCCTTGCCGGTCGATCCGCTGACTATTTCATTCACCAACACGACCACCGGCGCCAACAGCTTCTTCTGGGATTTTGGCGACGGGCAGACCAGTACGCTGAATTCGCCAACCCACAGCTATGACGCCATGGGCGACTACACGGTCGTGTTCACGGCGACGAATGGATGTGGGGATGCCGTGATGGAGGAAGTGATCGCGCTGGTTTCGGTTCGCGAAGCAGGACTTTTTGAAAAACTGATGATCTTCCCCAACCCGAACAACGGAGCATTCACCGTATTGATCGAAGCGCCGGAGGCGGGTTCAAAAACTGTACAAATGCGGCTGGTCAATGCCGTCGGGCAGCAGCTGTTTTGGGAGGAAGGCATGCTTCAGGATGGAAAAGGCGTCTTCCAGATTGAGCAGACAGGCCTTGCCGCCGGACTTTACTGGATTGAAATCCAGATCGGCGGCCAGCGCGCAGGCAGGAAGATCGTGGTAGAATAAGGGTAAGTAAAAATTCTGGCTGTAATCCTTTAAAAGTTATTAAATTCGCCCCTATCCGTTAAGGGCGAAAGGATTCTCATTTTGAACAGCCCCCACATCAGCACTAGCCCCATTTCAAGCAGCGAAAAATCATATCTGCGTATCTAAAAAATATTCAGTATCGCCTGGCAAACATCCTGTGATGAATAGCAGAATTTTATTCCTTTTGTTTTTTTTGGCCTTTACCCTTATCATTCCCTCTACCGGGATCAGCCAACCTTGCGAGTGCACCAACTGCCCTGTTCCAATACAGGATAACGGCACTTTTCAAGGCTTTCTCGATGTGACGGTTGATGGCCCGAACAACCTGGCTCTGTGTCCTTTGCAGCAAGTCTGTTTCGAGATCACCCACACCTGGGTTGGCGACCTTTGCGTCACCCTGACCTCTCCCGGCGGCCTCAACTATATGGTGATGGCCGACGTCAACAACAACTTTGGAGGTTGCGGAAATAGCAGCGACAACATCAACGTCTGCATCGATGTCGGCACGGGTAACCCCTTGACAAACAACACGGAATACGTGTGCAACGGCCCTCCCGGCACCTGCCTGTTCGGCAACTGGACCGTGCCCTGCGGCGGGGTGAACGACCCGATCACCGGAGCGCTTCAAGCGCCGGGTTGCAACCTGAACGCTTTCAACCTGCCAGGGCAGCCCGCAAACGGAACCTGGATACTGACAGTCAACGACATTTGTTCGCAGGATATCGGTTTCCTGCAAAACTGGAGCCTGACCTTCGCCTGCGGGGTGGAGGACTGCTTTTCCTGCGCCGCTAACGGTGGTACGCTCAACCAGCCCAATGTGCAGGGATGTATCGGCAACCCGGCGCTTTCGCTCAATGTCGTGCCCCAATATACGCCCCCCAGTACCGCCCCGCCTCCCAACTTGTATGGGTATGTCTGGGTCATTACCTCCAACGGCGTTATTACCAATTTTCAGACTTCGGGCCCCAACCTGAATATTCTTCCGCCAGGTAATTATACCATTTGCGGCTTGTCTTACCTGCTTTCGGAGGGCACGCCCTATCTGGCATTTCTCGGGCAGCCCTACAACAACCTGGTAAACGCGCTGGACAGCGGGTCACCTCCTTTCTGCGGCGACCTTTCCTCCAATTGCTTTACGGCGAAAACCGGTCCGCCTATCCCTCCCACAACTACAACTGCCAGTATCTGTTTCGGCGATTGCTTCACCACTCCAACGGGAGTTCAGTGCTGTAATCCTGGCGTTTGCAGTTACACCCTGCCTTCCTGGCTGGGCTGCGATAGTGTGACCAATGTCATTATCACCGTTATTCCGCCCGACGTCACTCCTATCACCCAGACGCTCTGTCCGGGTGATTGCATCACCATTGCCGGTGTTCAGTACTGCCAGGCAGGCGGCTATACTATCCCGTTCACCGGTTCCGACGGCTGCGACAGCACCGTTGTGCTCACCTTGTTCAACGTGCCGGTGCTGTCGGTGATAGGGCCGCCGGCCACGATCACCTGCAGCAACCCGGTGGTAACCCTCAATGGTTCGGGATCGGTGGGAAATACCTATCAGTGGACCAACGCCAGCGGCGTAGTACTGGCTAATACGTCAACCCTTCAGGTCAACCAGGTCGGGTGTTACACCCTGACGGTGAGCAACACCCTCAATGGTGTGACTTGCTCCGACGCGGAGACCGTCTGTGTGACCGCTAACCTGAACCTGCCCGGAACGCCCGTCATCCAGGGGCCTTCGGCGGTGTGTTTCAACACCACGGCAACCTATACCATTACAGCAGATCCAAACGCCACGACCTATGACTGGACCCTTCCCCCCGGCGCCACTCTCATCTCCGGAGGAGATGGATTCACCACGGTTACCGTAAATTGGATCGGTCCGGCGGGAGGCAATATCTGCGTCACTGCCGTGAACGGCTGCGGCCCCGGGCCTGTGACCTGTTTCCCGGTTACCTTCGGCGCTCTGCCTGGTCCGGCTACCATCACAGGTGACAATGCTGTTTGTCCAAACGAAGTTTCCAGCTATACTGCCTCCGGGGCGGCCAACGCAACGGGGTATAACTGGACAGTGCCTGCTGGCGCCACGATCACAAGCGGTCAGGGCACGGCAAATATCCAGGTCAACTGGGGCAACTCAACAGGCGGCAACGTTTGCGTCACGCCAACCAATACTTGTGGCAACGGTCCACAGACCTGCTTCAATGTTGCCGCGGGTCAGCTTCCCTTAACACCGGTAGTCGCGGGCCCCAGCCCCGTCTGCGCAGGCGACTTCGTCACCTACGCTACTCCGGCCGACTCTACGGCCGATACTTTCACCTGGACAGTACCTGCCTGCGCCACGATCATCGCCGGGCAAGGTACCAACTCCATTTCCGTTCAATGGGATAACTCCTGCACCGGAGGCCCAGTCTGTGTGGAAGCTTCCAACGGCTGCGGCACGACAAGTCAGGTGTGTTTCGATGTTGTGGTGGAAGACGTGCCCGGCGTATCCGTGGTAAACGGCTCGCCAGCTCCTTGTGAAAACAGCGTGGAGAGCTACTTCAGCTCCCCCATTCCCGGTATCACCAATTATGCATGGGTAGTTATTGGCGGCACGATCGCCAGCGGCCAGGGAACCAGCAGCATCACCGTCAACTGGACCAGCCCCGGAACGGGGTCTGTTTGCCTGGCAGTGGAGAACGATTGCGGCGCCGGCCCTGAATTCTGCCTGCCCGTCAACATCGGCGCGCTTCCGCAAACCCCGGTGATCAGCGGCCCCAGTGTGGTGTGCGACGGCTCAGTGTCAGCCTATTCCGTGCCCGTCGATCCGGCTGCGACCGGATACCTCTGGACGAGCTCCTGCGGCGTGATCGTTTCCGGACAAAACACCCCTTCCATAACCATCGACTGGACAGGCTGTCCGGGCGGCGGAACCGTGTGCGTCGCGGTGCAGACCGATTGCGGCGATTCTCAGAATATTTGTTTTAACGTCACGGGCGGCACTGTTCCCGCAGCGCCGGTAATATCGGGCCCCTCAGATCCCTGTATCGATACGGTGGTGGAATACTGCGCTGCCCCCGACCCCAACGCCAGCAGCTACAACTGGACGGTAACGGGAGGCCTGATTGTGAGCGGGCAGGGCACGGATTGCCTGGAAGTGCAATGGACCGACCTGGATGCCGTCACGGTTTGTGCGGTGGCGGAAAATGGCTGCGGCGTTTCGCAGCAGACCTGCTTCGACGCCACAGTGGAAGGTCCGCCCGATTCTCCGGACCTCACCGGTCCGGACCAGCCCTGCGTAAATGATATTTCCACCTATACCATACTTTCTGCCGAGCCGGGCGTCACGGGTTTCAACTGGACAGTGAGCAATGGCGGAATGATTATTTCCGGCCAGGGCTCCAACACCATAGAAGTGGAATGGCCACAGGCTGGCCCCGCACAAGTTTGCGCGGAAGCGGAGAATGAGTGCGGCTTTGGCCTGGCCGGTTGTTTCGATCTCGAAGTGATTGCCTATCCCACGCCCGACGCAGGCGCCGACGACGGGATCTGCGGGCTGAGTTATACCCTGAATGTGACGCCCTCGACAGGCGTCGGGGTTTGGACGGCTTCCGGACCAGGTACGGCTGTTTTCAACGATGCCGCTGATCCCAATACTTCAGTGACCGTGAGCAGCCACGGCGCCTACACCTTTACCTGGACGGAAACCCTGGTCAACTGCGCCACCTCCGACGCCGCCGTCATCAGCTTCAACCCCGACCCGCAATTGTCGGGCGCCATTCTGGAAGAGTGCACACCCGACGGACAGACCTATTCCGTGACCTTCACCATTCAGGGCGGGCAACAGCCCTATTCGGTTACGGGTAATGTGGGTGGAGTGCTCAACGGCGACGTGTTTGTCAGCGATCTCATCGCTTCCGGCACCCCCTACAGCTTTGAAGTACTGGATGCATTTGGCTGCGGGCCGCTCGTCATCAGCGGGCAGGAAACCTGCGACTGTGTATCGGATGCCGGTGACCTCGACCTCACGCCGCTGAGCGTTTGCGAAGACGAAACCGTCACCATAGCTGTGCCCGCCAACGCCGTGCTCGACCCGACGGACGTTTTTGTCTTCATCCTGCATTCCGACAATGGTACCAACGGCAACACCCTGGGTACGATCATTGACCAGAATACCACCGGTGTCTTTGGCTTCCTGCCGGGCCTGATGAATTTCAATACGACTTACTTCATCTCCTATGCCGTAGGCAACAACGACGGCAGCGGCGGGGTGGACCTGACGGAAGACTGCGCCGATGTGTCGCAGGGCGTTCCGGTCGTTTTCCACAACTATCCCACGCCTGACGCGGGGGCCGATGATGCCGTCTGTGGTCTTACTTATGGACTGGCCGCTACGGCAAGTATCGGTACAGGTCAATGGGCGCTGGTCAGCGGCCCGGGCAGCGCAGTCTTCAACGATCCCGCTTCACCGGCTTCGCAGGTCGATGTGGATCAGTATGGAACCTATGTGTTCTCCTGGACCCAGGACAACAACGGTTGCACAGGCAGCGACGAGGTGGAGATCACCTTTAACGACGATCCCGCGCTGGCGGGTGTTGTCACGGAATCCTGCAATTTGCTTGATTTCACCTATACAGTGGGCTTCACTGTTCAGGGAGGCCAGCCGCCATACATCCTTGCGGGAGCATTTACCGGAACTTTCACCGGCGATACTTTCCTTTCCGACCCGGTTCCCAGCCTGACGGCCTATACCTTTGAGGTGTACGACGCCAACGGTTGCGGGCCGCTCATCGTGAGCGGGCTGGTGGAATGCGTCTGCGCAACGGATGCAGGCCAAATGAGCCCGGCTGTGGTTGAAGTTTGCGCCGATGGCATTGCGAATGCCGACGCCGCTACGGGAACTTTCCTCGATCCGGAGGATATCCTGCTGTACGTCTTGCACAACGGCAGCGGCAACGCTTTGGGCTCTGTGGTCTATGGTTACAACACCATTCCCGAGTTCGGTCTCGTGCCCCCCATGCAGACGGGCGTGACCTATTACATTTCGGCGATAGCCGGCAACGACCTCGACGGCAACGGCGTCATCGACGCCAACGATCCCTGTGTGTCGGTTGCGCCGGGCACGCCGGTAGTGTTCCTGCCACTTCCCACAGCAGCCTTCGCCAATAACGTCACCGTCTGCGAAGGCCAGACCGGCAACCTGCCCCTGGTCGTCACCAGCGCTACCTGCGTTGATATCAGCTACCAGCTGAGCACCGGCGCAACCGGTACCCTGTTCTGTGTGGAAACCGGCGACGTATTGCCCGTGCCTACCGGTACCACTTCCATCACCGCCACTATCCTGACGGTGACTGACCAAAATGGTTGTGCACAGACGGTGAACGCCACCGGTACAGTGACTGTAAATATCATTCCCACCGCCGTGGTGACGCCCACCGCGACCATTTGCAACAGCACCGACAGCGGTAATTCTACCATCCTGAACTTCAGTACCCTGGTGACGGGAGGAGATCAGGGCGGTACCTGGGCGAATACCGACGGGGCGGCGGTGAGCGGCAGCTTCCCGCAGCTCAACTTCAACGGCACGGCGCCTGGGGTGTATACATTTACCTATACCACCGACAGCGCCCTGCCGCCCTGCCCCGAATCCTCCTACACCGTGGAGGTGACGGTAGAGGACTGCGTTTGTCCGGTACTCACCTTCAACAATGCCCCGGCGCTTTGCAACGACGGCGGCACGCTGAACCTCAACACCTTGCAGGTGCAGGCCAACCCCGGCTCCTACGCCGTGGTGAGCGGTCCGATCGGCGCAGTCAACTTCCCGCAGCTCAATGGCTCGGTGCTGAATGCCGCGGGGGCTGATCCCGGCGTGTACGGCATCACCTTTACGCTGGGTGTGACGCCGCCGGTGGGTTGCCCGCTGACAAATTCCTTCAACGTGACCATCTCCGACGCATTGACGGCGGGGGCTCCTGCAGCGCCGATTGCGCTGTGCCAGGGAATATCCCAATCCATTAACCTGGCAACCCTGCTCACCGGGGCTGATGCGGGGGGAGTGTGGACGGAAGTGTCCTCGCCCTTGTCGACCGGCGGCGCTTTCAATGCCGCGGCGGGCACGTTCAATACAGCGGGGCAGGCGGCGCATACATACCGGTTCCGGTACACGGTGACGCCCAATGCGCCCTGTACGCCTGATTTCACCGAAGTGGAAGTGATCATCCACCCGCTACCCATCGCAGATGCCGGCGCCGACGACGTGCTGACCTGTTTTGAGCCGCAGCTGGAACTGGGAGGCAATTCCACAGTGGGGGCCAACATCATTTACCAATGGAGCGCCGCTTCGGGAGCATTCCCGGGCGATTCGACCGTGCAGCACCCCGTAGTCAACGTGCCGGGTGTGTACACCCTGACGGTGACCAACACGTTGACGGGTTGTTCGGCCAGCGATCAGGTACAACTGACCGCCGACCAGGAGGCGCCCTTCCCGTCTATCCTTCTTACGCCGATCAGCTGTTATGGCGAAAATGACGGCGCGATCGTCATCGATACCATCACAGGCGGGCAGCCGCCGTATCTGGTGTCGGTCAATGGAGGTCCGTTCAACGCTACGGCGCAGTTTTACAACCTGCCGCCCGATACTTACACCATTGTGGTAGAGGACGCCAACGGCTGCCAGACCGATCCACCCATCATCATCGACATCACGCAGCCGCAGGAGATCAATGTGACCCTGGTGGCCTATCTGGAAGGAGAAAACATCATACGGCTGGGCGAGGCGGTGACGCTTGAGGCCCTGGTAAACATACCCCAGGAGGACATCGACACCATCATGTGGTCGCCGGCCAACCTGCTGAATTGCGACACCTGTTTCCAGGTGACGACCATGCCGCTGCAGTCGACGACCTTCAGCGTGACGATCGAGAGCAACGGCTGTTCGGATTCGGACGCCCTGCAGCTCATCGTGCGCAAGGATCAGACCATTTACGGGCCGACGGCCTTCTCGCCCAACGGCGACGGGGAGAACGACAGGTTCCTCTTGTATGCAGGCACTTCCTATGTGGCGAAAATCCGGACCTTCCAGGTGTTCAACCGCTGGGGAGAGACGGTGCATGAGGAAATCAACTTCCCGCCCAACGACCCGGCTTTCGGTTGGGACGGCACCCACAGGGGGCAGGCGATGGACCCTGCGGTGTTCACCTGGTTTGCGGAGGTAGAATTTATCGACGGGCGTGTGGAAATTTTCAAGGGCGATGTATCGTTAGTTAGGTGACAGGATATTCAGGATTGCGTCGGATCAACAGGATTTTATGAAAGCGTTTTTCATTCTCGGAATATTGACTTTGTGTACAGCTACTTACGTGGCGGGGCAGGTTGAAGTCGATACGAATAAAAACGAAGCGCCCAAGGAGCATCTCTTCTTCGAAACAAACACAGACGTGTACAAAATCGTGGAAGAGATGCCCCGCTTCCCGGGCTGTGAGGATTTGGGTACAAGGCCGCAAAAGGAAGATTGCGCTACCCGTAAAATGCTGGAGTACGTCTATGGCAATTTGCAAACGCCCGCATTGGTCAGGGACGGAGGGAATTGTTCCGGAACGGTAATCGTAGCATTTATCGTGGAAAAAGATGGAACGCTCACCCACATCGAAGCGCTCAAGGACCCGGGTTGCGGATGGGGAGCGGAAGTGGTCAGGTTGGTAGGCTCGATGCCCAAATTTATTCCCGGAAAACAGCGGGGCGAGCCGGTGCGGGTGAAGTATCAACTCCCTGTAAAAGTAGCATTGGAATAATTAGTAACTTCGCGAAAGCGGGTGCCCCAACATATCCAAAAACCGGTTTTGTCAAAAGCGCCATATGCGTCTTTTTACTTCCCTGAACATATTCGTTTTTTTGCTCATCTTTTCCCTGCCGGGAACTGCCCAGGACTGCGATTGCGATGGATCTGGCAATTGCCCTTCGTCATTTGGCCCCAATTTCACAGGGCAGGTCTGTTACGACATCACCGACGCGTTGAACAACAGCCTGGCCAGCCCCACCCAGGGCATTTGCGGTGTGTCGATCACGTTTACCCATCAGCATATCTGGGATTTGGAGCTTTCGCTCATTTCACCTGCCGGACAGGTAGTGCCGTTGGTGGGGGTCAACACCAACTTTTTCGGAACTACCAATAACGTTCTCTGGAACATTCTTTTCATACCCTGCGCAAACATCCCCTTGCCCGACCCGCCCTATGCCGCGGTGTGGACCAACGCGCAGAGCTGGCCCTTCGCGGCATTTATCGAAGGTAGTTACCATCCCGTGGGAGGCAATTGTCTGGAAGCCTTCAATACGGGACCGGTCAACGGTACCTGGTGCCTGCAAATCGACAACCAGCCCTCGCCCTATTCCGGGGAAATTCTCAACTTTGAAGTCATCCTTTGCGACAACTCCGGCTTGTTGTGCTGCGATGCAGACGCAGGAGAAATTGACGTAGCCGATTTTTCCATTTGCGAAGGCGATGGAAGCCTGCTGCTCGACTGGGATCCGGACTACGGGTTCATTGAGCCCGACCCCGCAGAATACGGGTATTTCTGGGTGGTGAGCGATTCTTCGGGCGTCATTTTGCAGGTCGACACGCTTCCTGATTTGACTACTTATTCATCAGGGAACTATTCGGTCTGCGGGCTTTCCTACCTGCTGTCCGATTCAGCCGGTATTCCTTCTCCCAACGGCGCCATCACAATCGGCGACCTTTGGAACAACCTCAACGGCCCTTCTCCCTGGTTTTGCGGAGAGCTCACCGACGATTGCGTGGAAATCCAGATCGTGCCGCCGCCGCCTGCAGTTTTCCTGACCGATACCATTTGCCTGGGCGAGACCTACATGGTGGGCGATAGCCTGGTGGACGAAGCCGGGTACTACGTCTTTACCCTCGAAAACGCCCTTCAGTGCGACAGCACCGTGGAGCTCGACCTGACTGTTATCCATCCCGATTCCGTTTTTCTGACCGAAACCCTTTGTTTTGGCGAGAATTTTGCGGTAGGCGACAGCTTATACGCCGCCAGCGGCAACTACACCACCGTGCTGGTCAATGACTCTGGCTGCGACAGCCTCGTGTTCCTCGATCTGACCGTGCTGCCTGAAATAGAAGTCTTGCTTACGGATACGATCTGCCAGGGAGATGTGTATGCCGTGGGCGACAGCCTTTTTGACGCGGCGGGGACGTATGCCGTGCCGCTGCAGTCCTATATCGGTTGCGACAGCCTTGTTACCCTCAACCTGACCGTGCTCGACCCGCTTGCTGTCATTGCGGCGCCGGATACCATCACCTGCAACGAGCCCGCTGTGTGGCTCGACGCGACGTCCTCCACCAGCGGCGCCGGCGTGCAGTACCAATGGACGGCGCTAACAGGAGAACTCGCGCCGCCTGTCGACAGCAACCAGGTGTTGGCCTTGTCTCCCGGGCTATACGAGCTGGAGGTGTCTTTGTTTTTTTGTTCGGAGAAAGACAGCGTGGAAGTGCTAGCCGACACCCTGGCGCCCATTGCCCAGATCGCCATACCAGACACCCTTACCTGCCTGGCCGACAGCGTGTTGCTGGATGGCGGCGGGTCGTCTTCGGGACCTGGTTTTTCCTATGAATGGCTGACTGTTCCGGGTGCGGCAACACCCGCTATCTGGGCCTTTTCGGGTGGCGCCTACTCCCTGGTCGTGCTGGACCAAACCAATGGTTGTGCCGATACGGCGACCGTACTTGTGGAGGAAGACCTCCAGCCGCCTTTTGCAGACGCGGGACCTGATGCCGTGATCAACTGCCAGTTTGCTGTAGTCACATTAGACGGCAGCGCTACCTATCAGGACGGCGCTTATGCTTTTGAATGGCTGGGGCCGGGTGGCATCTCATTGCCCTGGACAGACAGTTTGCAGGCGGAGGTGGTATTTCCGGGAACCTATGTGCTGTTGGCGACCGACCTGTACAATGGTTGTTCGGCCCAGGACAGCATGGTGGTGGTGCAGGACACGATTCTCCCCATTGCAGAAGCCGGGCTTCCAGATACGATCACCTGTTTTGAACCCCAACTCACGCTTTCCGGCCTGGGCAGCAGCCAATCCGGGCAATTGGATTTTTCCTGGGCAACGCCTGACGGGAACATCGTTTCTGGCGCCAATACGGCCAATCCGCTGGTGGACGCCCCCGGCTTGTATATATTGACACTGACCGATCCGGTCAACTTTTGCCAGCACACCGATACCGTTGAAATAGCGGAAGACGTGGCATACCCCGCCGCCGATGCTGGTCCAATGGTAACCCTCAACTGTCTGCTCACCTCCTGGAACCTCGGCAATCCGGACCAGACCTCCGTGGGGCCGCAATACAGCTATTTCTGGATCGGCCCCTCCGGAGATACCATCAGCACTGAGTTGTCGCCGGAAATTCACGCGGGAGGAACCTATTACTTATATGTAACAGACCAGACAAATGGTTGCATAACGACGGATTCAGTTTTAATCGAGGAAGAGGGCGATTTTCCCGTCGCGATCCTGGGGCCGGGCGGTAGCCTGACCTGCAGTAACCCGACAGTTTTGCTCGACGGCAGCGCCTCGACCGCAAGTCCTTTTATCGAATACTTATGGCTGGACCCACAGGGCAACGTGATCGGCCAGAGCAACCAGCTGACGGTGGGCAATGCCGGCGAGTATTGCCTGCTGGTGGTGGACGGGTTCAATTTCTGTACAGACACCGCCTGTGCGGAGGTCTTACAGGGCCCCGGTTTCCCCCTGGTGGATGCGGGTCCGAACGAGGCGCTGGATTGCACTT
The DNA here is from genome assembly GCA_049306275.1 of Saprospiraceae bacterium. Lineage (GTDB taxonomy): Bacteria > Bacteroidota > Bacteroidia > Chitinophagales > Saprospiraceae > JADJTT01. Next base: position 22,383 of record JBAQQB010000160.1, read on the forward strand.
CCGGGCAGGCCTTCCTGCAGGCGACGGTGGAGCCATTGAACCCCGGTACAGCTCTTGCCTGGAGCACGGTCAGCGGAAACATTCTTTCCGGAACAGATCAGCTGGCTATTCTGGTCGATGAGCCAGGCTGGTACGTGCTGACGGTCGACGATACGGTAAACGACTGCATGGTCATCGATTCGGCATTCGTACTGCTTGATACGGCGGCCTGTCTTCCCCTGATCAACGCAGGAGCAGACGGCCTGATCAATTGCTACAACGTGCCTTTCGATACCCTGGACGCCAGCCAGGGCACCGCAGTTGGGTTCAATATCGAATACCAGTGGACTTCCATTGGCGGAACCGTTTTTAGCGGGGAAAATACACTTACGCCGGTAGTCACGGAAGGAACCTTCATTCTGGCGGTCACCAACACCACGCTGGGCATTACGGCGACGGATACGGTTGTGGTGTTTGAAGACCTGGTTTTCCCCATCGCCGAGGCGGGTCCGCCCGAGCTCGTGCTGGATTGTTCGACCATCAGCGACAGCTTTTACCTGGACGGAGCGGGTTCATCGCTAGGCAGTGAGTTTGTCTACGAATGGTCGACTTCAGGCGGCTTTATCGTTTCCGGAGCCGACAGCCTGCATCCGCTGATCAGCGCGCCGGGTTTGTACGATTTGCAGGTGACCAATTTCCTCAACGGCTGTTCCTCCACGGATGCCATACTAATCACCCTCGACGGCGAAATTCCCGAGCCTTGCGTCCCTGTATCGGAGCAGATACCCTGTGGAGAAGCGACCTTTGTGACAGGCGATACCTGTTTTTTCAGCAATACTTATACCTACCAATGGCAGGTAACGGGCGGAAACTTGCTAAGCGACCCCACGCAGGCGCTCATCGAGATCGAGTGGATCGATTCGGTGGTCGTGGTGAGCGGCTTTGTGATTGATACCACCAATTCATGTCCGGCGGTTGTGAACTTTCAATTTTTCTCTCCCACGGCCTGTTTCCCGGATTGTGAAATAGCGTTACCCGATACCCTGACCTGCGATGTGACGTCCATTACCCTGGATGGCGGTGGCTCGTCGGTTGGGCCTGAGTTTTTGTATTCCTGGAGCGCTGTCTCCGGCAGTTTTTGCGGCGGGGAGACTACGCTGTTTCCCTGCGTGGATGCGCCGGGCTTGTACCGCCTGACCGTCACGGACACCACGACCCAGTTTACCTGCACCCAGGATGTGGTGGTGCTGGAAAATGTTACCCCTCCGCCGGTCGATGCGGGGCCGGTTCAGTTCCTGACATGCGAGGCCGGCGAAGTGGCGCTGCAGGGCGTTCCGCAGTCCGGGCTTAGCTATCAATGGACGGCAGAGCCGGGCGCCGGCTGCATACTCTCCGGCGAGCAGACGCCCAATCCTGTGGTAGCTTGCGCGGGGAATTATTTTCTTGAAACCACCTCTTTGTCGAACGGATGTACCGCAACCGACACCGTTGCAGTGATGTACGATACCATTCCGCCTGCGGCCGCGATCCAGATCGGCGATACGCTGACCTGTGCCGTGACCTCCGTGCTGATCACCAGCCAGGGCTCTTCGGCAGGACC
>JBAQQB010000161.1:0-3124 GCA_049306275.1 Saprospiraceae bacterium
TATTTGTACACTGGAAAGAAGGCTTTACGCCAAAAGTAACTTGAATGAGAAGAGCCGTGTGAGCCGAGAGGTTCACGCACGGTTCTGTGAGAGGCTGGGGGTGAAATCCCCCTGGCCTACTCGACCAAAAAAACGCTGAGGCTCCCCTTACGACCAGGCAACCCCAATGAGCATGGTCGTAATGCTGCCAAAAGGAAGCGCGCATCCGGCCTTTTCGTCTGAACTGTGATTCGTCTGATGGATGTGATGACCTTGATTCCCGGCCACGCCAAAAATCAAATGAATCACCAGAATCAGACGAATCATAGTTCTGAAAGGGAGCCGGCTAAAGAATCCTGTCGATCCGGCGCCATCCTGACTATCCTGTCCTGACTTGAAATGGACAATCCATGAAACCCGTGATGTCGAAAAAAAAAGTACGCCCCCGATATGCGATGATAGTCCCAAACATGCCGCCCTTACAGGGCTTGTAAAATTGTGACATTCTTATCCCGGGGCTTACACCCCGGGCTATAAACATTTCGCCCCTCCGGGGCTTTTAATGCATTTCCCCGAAAAAAGTGGATTAACCTCAGTCTGCGAGAGACGCCGCTCAAACAAAGGCTCCCCCTCCCCGGCCTTAGCCGGTTTTAGGCAAAGCGGCGAAAGCCTTGATTTTTTTGGTTCTTTTTGTCTTTGATACAAAAAGAACATACAAGGCAAGTAGCTGATAAACAGCCAATTGCAAGCGATTTCTGCCTCGCCCGGCATGTGTCGAAGGGGACTTCGACACTACATCACTCCATCCCCGCAAACACCTCCCGCTCTCTGAACTTATAACTCAGCCGGTGCTCCCGGTACGCCGTGTCGCTCCAGCTGCCGTCGCCCTTGAGCAGCATCTGCGCTATCTCCTCCTTTTCAGTGGCCTTGCGCTTGCCGTAGATGGCGTTGATGAAATGCCGGTTCTTGTAGTGCTCCCACATGCGGATGAACTCGGTGCTCACCACCGCCGCCAGGCGCCGGTCGCCCTCAACCATGAGGAAGTTCTCGTCGTTGCGGCGGCAGGCCTCGTCGCTGAAATTGCCGGTGCCCACGATCACCACCGGGTTGTCGCCCCAGGGGTCGGTGACCAGGCTCTTGGTATGTATCTTGTTGTTGCCAAAGGCCTTGGCGTCCCACTGACGGCCCATGTAGCTCTCCAGGCGGCTGGGGGTGAAAAAGCGGGTGTAGCTGAAATTGAGCGCCTCGATGCGCTTGCGCGCAGCGCTGTTGCAAAGGCCGTATTCGATGATCTGCTTGCCGTTTTCGGCGATGGCGTCGAGGAGGCTCTTGTCCAGCCCGAAGGGGGTGCTCATGAATACCGCGCTTTTGGCCTTGCGGATCTGCTCCGCTGAATATTCCAGCAGATGATCGCGGCTCACGGGGGAGAAGTTCACCTTCCAGCTCTCGCCTTCCAGGTCTTTTTCGGTTTTTTCAATGATCGCCTCGACGCCGGCCCGCACGGGGGCCCCCTCGGGGTCCGACTTCAGCAGTTGGAAGTAGGCCTCATAGGCGCCGGCAGTCGTGGCCTCCGACAATTGCAGGGCCATGTTGGTCTGGAGGTAGAATCCCGCGAAAGTGAAGTTGCAGGTGCCTGTCCAGACGGTGTGCGGCACGCCGGCCTTGAGCAGCACGAGAAACTTGTTGTGGCTGATGGCCAGGGGCTTTTCCCGCGGAAAGGCGTTCTTTTCCAGGCCGTTGTCCTTGATGCAGTGCAGGTTTTCTTCACGGGCTTTCCCCACGCTGCCGTTTCCCTTTACCGCATGGAAGACGATCTGCACGTCCACGCCCCGCTTTACGGCCTTTTGCAGCGCTTCCGCCACATCGTTGTCTTCGAATTCGTAAATGGCGATGTGCAGGCCGTCGCCCTTGACCGCTTCCTTGATGACGTTGAGCAGGGATTCCTTCAGCCCGCGCGAAAGCCAGATTTGTGCCTCCTGGCTTTCGGCAGGGTTGACGCTCTTGAACCGCTCCTGGTAGGCCAGCGAGGAAGTCACGCCCCGGTTGGTGAAAATGCCCCAGTCGCCATGCAGTTCAGCAGTGGGGCGCACGTATAGTTTCAAAGGCTCTTCCCTCGAAAAATCGCGGGGCTCTCCCCAATAGGGAAATATCTCGTACAGGTAGCTCCGGTTGGGGCTCACGCTGTAATCGCTCCAGTTGAAGCGCTGGTATGGCGCGCTGTAGGAGGAGATGCTGGGCCCGTAGTCCTTGTCGATCTGGTGCGAAAATCGCTTGTTCCCGTAAAACCACTCGCTGCGTATCATCTTTCCGGTTTCGGGTTCGTAGTCGGTGCGCCGGATGCCGAAGCCGAGCAGGTGTTTGCGGTCGGCATGGTCATCCACGCTCCACCCCAGCAAGATGGAATTGATCCCTACCAGGGCCGCGCCGGAAAGCGACCCGTCTTTCGTCTTCGCCCGCACCACGGGCTTATAAGCTTTGGCAATCGTGCTCATATCGTTTTCGTTTGGTGTGAAGTTCCGTCCAAGGTAGCGAAATTCACTCAATCTCTTTTAGTACTTTTACGCATTCTCACACCAACCGCGCTATTTATGGCTTGTATTTTCTGTCAGATCATCGAAGGCAAGCTGCCTTCCTACAAACTCTACGAAGACGACCTGGTGATGGCTATCCTCGATATTTACCCCATCACCACCGGCCACTCCCTCATCATTCCCAAGCAGCACACGGAACTGCTCGCCGGCCTGCCGCCCGAAACCGCCGGCCGCATGTTCCAGGTAGCCCGCCTGGTCGAAAAGGCCATCCGCGATTCCCCCATCCGCTGCGAGGCTTCCAACCTGGTGCTCAACAACGGCCAGTCGGCCGGACAGGAGATTCCCCACGCCCACCTCCACATCATCCCCCGCTACCGGGGCGACGGGGTGCGCTTCCACATCTCCCAGAAAAAAGCCTCCCGCGAGGAACTCGAAGCCGCCGCCGGAGATATTGCTGAAAAGTTAGGTGGTTCGGGTATTCCTCAATGATTCCACCCCCCAACCCCCGCCAGCGGGGGAGAAAAAACAATCTCCCCCGCTGGCGCTAATCTTGTAGGGGGTGATAAAAGTAGCCCCGTTAGGGGCGATATCTTTGTAGCCCGGGGCGTGAGCCC
>JBAQQB010000162.1:0-32465 GCA_049306275.1 Saprospiraceae bacterium
TACTAAGGTGGAGTGAAAAAGGGGAAAAGATTACTGGGAGGTTTCTACGCGGAAGAAGCGGGGGGTGAAGCCTGCAAAGATACCGTGGCCGTTTTCGATGTTGGAGTAGAGGATGACCGGCTCGGAAAACGGATGCTGGCCGGCCTGGTGCTGGCGGGCCAGGGATCGGTGGTAGAGGAAGTACTCCCGCGAGGTAGTGCGCAGTTCGATGTGAAAATCTTCCAGTAGCTGGCTTTGGGGGTAGTATTGAAACTTCATGGTGAAGGAAAGTATGCCCTGATTCCCTTCGAGGGCCTGTTCAGTGAAGAGCACGCCCCTGTTTTCGATATAGGGCACCAGAGGTGTTCCGTCGTCGCCGGGCGTAACAGGCAGAGGAAGGGAGAAAAACGGAAATTTGATCGTATCCCCCTCCTGGTCGAGTTGGAAGTCGAATCCCTGCTGGTAGAAATTGAGATGGAAGTAGTTTTCTCCGCCGGGTTCATGGAGCACCTTCAGCTTCACCTCTATCGTAGCCTGGCTGAGCGTTTCATCGATCTGCTCCTCTTCGAAGACCAGCGTGGTAAAGGCGGTATCGATCAGCACGGGAAGCGGTATACGGCTCTCTCCTGTCACCGGGTCAAACCCGGGGGCTTCCACCACCAGGCTGCAGCGATCGCCGGGTTTAGGCGCCACTACGGATGAAACGTAGTAGCCTGGCGTCTGGAGCAAAGGCGAGGCGACATACCGGAGGGTGTCGGCTAAAAAGCCATTGATGTATAAAACAACACGAGCATCAGGAATGTATTCAACCCCTTCCTCGCCGAGCACGGGCCGGGTTTCACTGACCACCACCTCAAGCGGGTCGAGATCGGAAAAATTGGAAAGCACAACCACCTCCGGACCGTTGCTGTTCAAATCGAGCCGCGCATCCCGCTCACAGGCCGAGAAGAGAACCAGAAGGGCAACAAAAGGTATTGTACTGAATTTCATGGCCCAAAAATAGGATATTTTCTTCTTCAGCGCTTTTTCCCCGAAAGCGCCCCTTGCAACTTGTACCGAAGAGAAGGAACCAGGGGCATCACCGCGACCTCGACGTACCGGGGCTTGAGCTGGCCGAATTCGTCGGGTTGCCTGGACAGGGTGTAGTATAGCGGGTTAAACCGGTTGTATACGTTATAAGCCCCAAGCGTCAGTTCGTGTTTTATCCGCTTTTTCCCCCATTCGTACTGAATGTCCAGATCCAGGCGGTGGTAGTCGGGCAGGCGAACGTCATTTCTCCTGCCAAAATTCGACACCTCGAGCACGAAGGGAAACTGAAGGGGCTCATCGAAGGAATTTAAATTGAACTGGTTGAACTGGTAGCTGCTCAGGGGCAAGGTCGTTGCCGTTCCGGTGGAATAGGTCCATACGAAAGAAACCTTCAACCCTTTACAAATCCTGACGGCAGCCGTTGTATGCAGGGCGTGCCGCCTGTCGAACCGGGAAGGGAAGGACTCTCCCAGGTTGACCTCTTCAAACAGGCGCCGGGAGTTGGAGAGTGTGTAAGCCACCCAGCCGGAAAAACGCCTGCCGGTGTGTTTTAACATAAACTCCGCACCATACGACCAGCCCTCCCCTACCGCTACCTCGTTTTGCCAGTTGGTGGCGTCAATCGCGGTGAGGAGGCCTTCCTGAAAAGTGATCAGGTTGTTCATAGTCTTATAATAGCCCTCCACCTGTGCCGACCAGCCTTTTTCCGCCCTCCCCCACTGAAACCCGCCGGTAAACTGCCAGGCGTCGATAGGCCTTACGCGGGAGGTCGAAGGAACCCATAAGTCGCGGGGCAAGCCCACACCAGAGTTGGAAAGCAGGTGCAGAGACTGGATATTCCTCCCCACGCCGATCGATGCCCGGAAATCAGGCCCCGCAAGAAAGTAGAGCTGTATGCGGGGTTGGACAAAAAACAGCCACTCCTCTTCCACCTCGACGGCCGTTCCGCGCAAGCCAATATTGCCGCCGAATTCTCCCGAGATCTGGAACTCGTCCTCTGCGTACAGGTCTATCTCCGGAGAATGTTGGGCCGATCTCCTCAGCGATTGTTGAAAGGACTCGTCGGTCAGAGAATCGAGCGAAGTATGTTCGTCGAACGCGATAGCGCCCGGCTGAAAGCGCCGTAGCGCCACACTGCCGCCGAAGCGGATCGTCTGGCCTGCCGCCGGCCGGTAATCAAAGTCGGTATAAAGGGCAAAATCCCTGTTGTTGGAGTTGTAGCGGAAGAGCAGATAGTCCCTGTCGATCAGCTCATCGTCCAGTATGACATTTCTCTCGTAAGTATCTTTCGAACGGTAGGAAAAGCGGCTGAAAGTCAGCGTAGTGTTGGAAAAAAGTTTACCGGAAAAAAGATGATTCCAGCGCAGGGAGCCGATGATGTTGCCCCAGCGCACGCTCGCGTCGGTAAAATTGGTCACCAGGGAATCTCCGGTTTCAACACCTTCATAGAGATGGTTTTGAAAATCGTCGCCCCCGGTGTAAAAGCTGGCGAGCAAGTGGTTGTTATGCCCCAGTTTGAGGTTTACCTTGGCATTGATATCCGCAAAATAATAGCCCAGTTCGCCTTCTTTGCCTTCGCCCTCCCAGTATAAGCGGGTTAAGGGACGGCTGAACAGGTCGACGAAGGCGCGCCGGGCGCCGAGGAAAATGGAGCTTTCTTCCCGTATCAGCGGGCCTTCCAGCGAAACTTTCCCGGAGGTCAGGCCCATGTCCGCTTCCGCTTCCCACTCCTTGTTGTTGCCCTCCTTGGTCCGCACGTCCAGCACCGAGGAAGCCCTTCCCCCATACCTGGCAGGCATAACGCCCTTGATCAGCTGGGCGTCGCGGATGGCGCTGCTGTTAAAAACGGAGAAGGCGCCCAGCAAATGGGCGGCATTGTACACCGGCACCCCGTCGAGCAGCACCAGGTTCTGATCGACATCGCCGCCCCTCACCGACAGGCCGCCCAGCCCGTCGGCGCCAGTCTGCACGCCGGGGAGCAGATAGGACAGGCGCAGCACGTCGGGCTCTCCGCCAAGGGAGGGAACGCTGTTCACATCTTCCTGCAGAAAACCATGCTTACCGGCCGCCCAGCCAAGAGGGGAAGGCGAGATAAGAGGGGCGGTAACAATGACTTCCTTGAGTAAAATGGATGACTCGAGCTCCAGGTTGATCACCTGGTCGGAATACAACTCTACCGGCAAGGTACGCTGCTGATAGCCCAGATAAGAGACCAGCAGGTCGACGGGACCTTCCTGCAAAGTGAGGCTGTAATAGCCGTATTCATTGGTTACAGCGCCCTTTTTCAACACAGCGCTGTAAATGGTCGCTCCGATCAGGGGTTCCCCGGAATTTGCATCTCTCAGGTAACCGCTCAACGACCATTTTATCTGGGAAATTCTTTCTTTTCTGTTGACGAAAACTTGCCCGGACTCCCATTCATACCGAAAATCCGTTCCCTGCAGGATAGCGCCGAGCATGTAGTCAAGGGTTTTCCCTTTAAAGTTGTAGGTCAGGCCGGTGACCTTCTCCACAGACTTGTTGGTGAAAGAGATAGGCACTCCCGTAAGATCAGTCAGCCCATATAGCGCCTCTTCCAGCGTAAAATTCTGAATCTTCCAGTTATAGCGCGTCGAATCGCCTTGGCTGAAGAGCCCGGCCGAAAGGAAAAGCAAGGAAAGGAGTAAAAAAAAGCGCATAGGTCCCAGAGTCGTCCGAAAGATAACGAAGTATGGGGCCTATACGCTTGCAGGCGAGATTTTTTTTATATTCGGGGAATGGGACTATTGCTCGCAGCGTCCTCCGGTCAACCGGTGAGTATAAGGCGTGACTCCTGAAACGACCTTCATGCTGGTCTTGGTTTCGAGGTATTTGATCACGGTTTCCTGGTTTGCTCCAACAAAGGAGATGGTTATCTGACATTCCAGGATGTCTCCTTTGATGCCAGACCTGTCAAAGCGCATGGAATAATGGTGTTCAAGTGCATCCAGGATTTCACGAAGGGGAGTATCCCTGAAACTGAGGGCGTCGCGCTTCCATCGCAAGGCGTTTTCGACGGAAATTCCGGAAGCCGGGACGAGTTGTAGAGTGGATTTTTTCAAACGGGCAGCGTCTCCAGGCCGGAGCTTACGCTCTTCACTGTTTTCTTTTGCCTTGAAAGTCACGATACCTGATTCTACGAAGACTTCTTCGTAATCGCCTGAGGAGTGAGCTTTGACGTTAAAGGAGGTTCCCAGCACGCGCACTTCGCCGCCAGGGGTTTCCACGATGAAGGGTTTCTCCGGATTTTTTACCACCTCGAAATAGGCTTCGCCATCGAGGTAAACCCTCCTTTCATCTCCATCAAACGAGTAAGGATAGCGGAAAGTGGTTTTGCTGTTTACCCAGACCACCGAACCATCAGGCAGCTCCAAACCGCCCATGACTTTATCGCGGTGGGGTTTGATCTTTACAATGGCCTCAGCAGTGCTACTCTGGTTGCCGGGCTGTATGTATTGAAAGGCAAAATAAGACATGACGAGGAAGGCGACGGCAGCTGCAACTTTCCCGGCGAGGGCGAGCGGGATAAGGCCAAGGATGCGGGGAGGTTTCACAACCACCTTAGCTCCGCCGTCCATATTCTTCTTAAAGCGCGCCCAGGCCTTGTCGGCATCAGGCAAGTAGCTTGTGAAAACCGGGGGTTCTGCCTTTGCCCAGATGGACTCCAGGGCCGAGGCTTCCATGCGGAGCCCGGGATCGGAAGACAATAGCGCTTCCAGCTGGCTCAGCTCCTCCTGGGAAATCTGGCCGGTCCATCTTTTATGCAGCAATAAGCTTACCTTGTCGTTCATAATCATCAGAACTTGCGTCTATTATTCCTGACACAATCTTTTGGGTTTCCCCCTATTTCCGTTCATTTTTTTTTAAAACCACCACCAGAGCAGTAAAAGGAGCCCGCTGTCCATGTAGGGCCGCAAGGCATCGCGCAGCATGCGCAGGGCTTTTACGATCTGGTTTTCAACTGTTTTCACTGAGATGTTCAGTTCGTCCGCGATTTCCTGGTAAGACTTTTCTTCCACGCGGCTCAACTTAAATATTAACTGGCAACGCTCGGGTAATTGTTCGATAGCTTGCCCGATAATCTTTTCCAATTCAGTGGCTTCAAGTGTTTTCCCTGGTTCGGAACTGAGGTTGAGCTGGATTTCAGAAAGTTCCTCGTTTTTCCAGTTCTTCTTGTCTCTCAAGTAGTTAAGCGTTTTATTGACGGCCGATCTACGCAAATAGGCTTTGAGACTGGTATTAATAACGAGGGAGTCGCGTCTTTTCCAGATTTCCATAAAGACCTCCTGTGCGAGATCTTCCGTAGTCCGGGGGTCCTTCACCAAATTGTAGATGGAATAACTGACGAGGGAGTAGTGCCTTTTAAAGAGAACTTCCATGGCTGCCTCGTCGTCGTCCGACAACCGGCGGAGCAAATCGTAGTCATCTAGTTCATGGGTATTTGCCACGGAAAGTTAGAGGTTATTTGCTGTTCGATAAAAAATCGGCCCTGTTCAATTTGCAAGATACAAGACCAAAAGCCATATCCCGGTTTTTCAGGGACAATAATACAAAACTCTTTCAAAAACCTAAAAAGGCATTTGCACTGGCTTGCAGGCGGATATTTTCTCTTCTCGGGAAAAATTCCAAATGTTTCTTTGAAAAAAATGGGAGAAGTAGATACCTTAACGCACCTGTTTTGAAACCAAATACGTACAACGGATAGCAGCAATGATGAAGAGATTCCTACTCAGCCTGGGGCTCGCGCTCCTGTGTTTTCAGCCCATGTACTCGCAGGAAGCCGCCCCGGAGGCCCTGGGGCTCGATGAACGGATCAACCAGATGGTTCAGCCCGCGACTACCGCCATTGAGACCGTCGTATTTTATTCCATCCCCCTGTCGAAAGATACGTCTATTCCCCTGGTAGTGATTATCCTGCTTGGCGCCGCAACGGTTTTCACACTCTATTTCCGCTTTGTCAATATTCGCAAGTTCTTTCTGGCCATTCAAACGGTGAGGGGTAAATACAGCAACCCCGAGCATGTGGGGGAGGTCTCCCACTTCCAGGCGCTCAGCGCAGCCTTGTCAGGCACCGTTGGTCTGGGTAACATTGCTGGAGTGGCCATCGCCGTGTCGATTGGGGGGCCAGGCGCTACCTTTTGGCTGATTCTGGCCGGTTTGCTGGGCATGTCTTCCAAGTTTGTCGAGTGCACACTGGGCGTTAAATTCCGCGATGTCAGCGCAGACGGTACGGTATTCGGCGGACCGATGTACTACCTGAGCAAGGGGCTCCGCGAGCGGGGGCTGGCCGGACTGGGCAAGGCGCTCGCCATATTTTTTGCCATTATGTGCATCGGAGGCTCCTTCGGAGGGGGCAATATGTTCCAGGCCAATCAGGCTGCAGCCCAGTTCAACCACATCATCGGCGCCGATAGCGGCTATGCCGGATTTCTTTTTGGCCTGGTGCTCTCCATTCTGGTAGCCATCGTCATCATCGGCGGCATCAAGCGCATCGGTGCAGTAGCCGAATTGCTCGTTCCAATAATGTGCGGCGTTTACGTCATCGCGGCCCTAATCATTGTAGGATTGAACCTCCACCATATCCCCGAGGCTTTCCGGCAGATCATTGCGGGCGCCTTTTCCCCCGTGGGAATAACAGGAGGGGTCGTCGGCGTGCTGGTGCAAGGCATCCGGAGGGCGGCATTTTCAAATGAAGCGGGTATCGGATCAGCCGCTATCGCACACTCGGCAGTACGCACCGACTACCCTGCCAGCGAAGGCATCGTGGCGCTGCTCGAACCCTTCATCGACACCGTAGTTATATGTACGATGACCGCCCTGGTCATCGTCATCACCAACTTCGACGGCAGCATCATGCTGTATGGCAATGCCGAATCCGATGGCGTAGCCGCTACTTCCAGGGCTTTCGCCACCGTGCTGCCGTGGTTCCCCTACGTACTGACCATTGCGGTCGTCCTCTTCGCTTTCTCCACCATGCTTTCCTGGTCGTATTACGGCCTCCAGGCATGGATGTTTATTTTTGGTCGCGGAAAGGTCGCCAGCTTTTCTTATAAGGTCCTTTTCTGTATCTTTGTGGTCATCGGGTCTTCCGCCAGCCTGGGCGCCGTGGTGGGTTTCTCCGACGCCATGATTTTTGCCATGGCCGTACCAAACCTGATAGGCTTGTTCTTCCTGCTGCCGGTGGTTCGCAATGAATTGAACAGCTACGTGGCGATGACGAAGAACTTCAAAGGATAAAAAATTGTTATTTTTTTGGTTAGAGATTCGGGGCCCGTTCCACTTGGAGCGGGCCTCCGACTTTTGGACAGGATTGGACAGGATTGGACAGGATTTTTTCGGATAGACAGGATTATTATGAGAAGCAAGATGAGCCTTTTGGCGTTGTTTTTTTTGGTTTTTGCCGGCCGCGCCGCGGCGCAGGTTCCTGATTTTGTGGAAGAACCCGACAGCCAGCACGTCGTGCTGATCGTATTGTCTGAAAAATGGGCGGATGTGCGGGAGATCAGCGGCGAAGTGGCGAAGTACAACCTGAAGCAATACCCCGACAAGGGGCTAGTATCTACGCGGGTTTCCATGCCTTTTCTGAGCAACCTGCCGGTGCTGTACGTGCACTATTTTGCCAACAAGGCCGAAGCCATGCAATACTACCATAGCCTGTACCACCCCAAGCCCGATTTCATGCAGATGAATATCGTAGAATCGGTGTGGGTACTGTCAAAAGGCAACCTCAACACGGTGTTGCTGGAAGAATCTGTCAAGCGGTACGAGCCGTTTTTCCGGGTGCAGTACCTGGAGCAATAAACCGCTATTCCTCTCCGAAAAATTCCCCTACCCGGCTGATCAGATCGGGGTTCTTCATCAGGCGGTAGTGGCCGTAGCCTTCTGTGAGCAGCAGATGCGCATTCTCCCAGGCCTCGGCCATGGCAAGGGAACCTTCCAGCGGCACCACAGTATCCTGGCGATCGTGGATCAGCAGTATTTTGCCAATATGCCGGCTGGCCATGCCTCGCGTAGCATCCAGATCGACGAGCGGACGCCCCGCGATGCGCTCCATCAGGTTTTTGAAATGCATCGCCACCGAGGGCGGCAACCGGAGGGTGCGAACGATATCCTCGTATATGGGAATAACGCTGGCCGGTGTCGCAATGAAGACGGCCTTGGACATTCGAAGTCCTGAGTTGAGCAGGCCGAGGGCATAGATGGTTGAAGCGCCGCCGAAGGAATGCCCGATGATGCCGTACACGCCGCCCAACTCCAGGATGATCGACCGGATCGCCCCAGCAAAATGACGGATATTCGTGCGTTTGCCTTCCGAATCGCCATGGGCGGGCCCGTCGAAAGCCACTACCCGGAACCCGCGCTCCAGCAGTGCCGGAACAAAAGAACGCAAAGCCGTGCCTCTCGACTCCCAACCGTGAATCAGCAATATGATCCGCTCGCCCTCCCCCCATTCATAGGCCTTCAGGCGGAAAGATTTATACGGGATCTCGAAGCGGCGGGCCTTCTCCAGCCACTCATCCGAACTCGAATGCCGGGCGCGGATGCGGGGGGTGGTAAACAGCAGGTAGGCCAGACGGGCCGCCAGCCGGGGCGCCAGGGGCCCGAAAGTGGAAAATCCCCACCTGATCAGAGACAACACAGGAGGCTGCGAGACAGGACGCTCCGGAGTGGCGTCCTGCCAATCGGAAGAAAGTAGTTCGAATTCAGTCGATGTTTCCATTCAGGTTCTTGGTTTCACGGATTTTTTCCAATCGTTCCATCAATGGCCGGGTCATGACGTCAAAAGGCGCCGTATCCGACTCGATCCGGGCCAGCAAAATGCCGCCTTCAAGGCTGCCGATAAAAAAGGTCGCGAACTCATCCGGATCAATACCAGGCCGGATTTCACCTCTTTCCACTCCTTTTCGAACGGTGTGAATAATGCGGCTTTTCCACTCCTGCAAAGCCTCCAGTACCCGGGCACGCAGCGCCGGGTGATTGTCGTCGGCCTCCGTCGCGGTGTTCTGGATTGGACAACCGCCTTCCACTGGTGGAGAAAAAATGTGCTCGCGGTAAAAATCGATCACCGCGCACAGCTTGTCGACGGCATGGTCCCTGGCGCGGGTCCTCTCCCCTACCTGCTCATATACTACCTCGACCGCAAACCCGAATGCGGCGAGGGCGATCTCTTCCTTCCCTCCTTTGAAGTGGCCGTATAAAGCGCCCTTGGAAAGCCCTGTAGCCTCCATGATGTCCTGCAGAGAAGTGCCCGAATAGCCCTTCTGGTTGAAAAGAGCCGCCGCCTCTTTGATGATGTGTACCCTGGTTCTTTCGGATTTAGACAACATGTTCAATCGTTGAAGTTGCAAAAATAAACCAATCGGTCTATTTTTCAAAAATAAGTGCATCAATAGGCCGCAGTTCTTTACCTTTGAGTTCTTCAAAACAGCAACAAAATGAGTAATCCCCGACAACAGGCCCTTTTGATTTTGGGAAGCAACATGGGCAACCGCCTGGAAAACCTGCAGGAAGCCTGCAAACGGCTGGATCAGAAGGCCGGGCGCATTCTTCAAAAATCGAGGGTGTATGAAACCCAGCCCTGGGGAAATACCGACCAGCCGGAATTCCTGAACATGGCCGTCCGCCTGGAAACCAAATCAACGCCTGAGGAATTGCTCCGAGCCGTCCTGCAAATCGAAAAAGAGATGGGCCGCACCCGGGATCAAAAATGGGCGCCCCGTATCATCGATATCGACCTGGTCATGTTCTCCGACCTCGTCATCCAGACGCCCGAACTCATCGTGCCACACCCCGAAATGCACCACCGCAATTTCGTGCTCGTGCCCTGCATGGACGTAGCCGCCGGCTGGGTGCACCCCGTTTTCGAACAGACAGTGGAGGATCTTTATTGGAACAACGAAGATCCTCTGGATGTCGTCATGTTGGAGGAGAGAATTTGAGCAGCGATGCAGCAGGCATTTCCACACCAGTTTATCGCCATCGAAGGCAATATCGGCGCGGGGAAAACTACCCTGTGCAAGATGCTGGAACGCGACTTTTCCTGCAGGCTGATCCTGGAAGAATTTGCCGACAACCCCTTCCTCTCTTATTTCTACGAAAACCCCGAGCGCTACGCCTTTCCGGTTGAACTTTTTTTCCTCACCGAAAGGCATAAGCAGTTGCAGGAGCACCTGCTGCAGCAAGACATGTTCCAGCAGACGGTCGTGGCAGATTACTACTTCGTAAAAACCCTCCTCTTCGCCAAAACAACCCTCAACGCGGAGGAGTACCGGCTGTTCCAGCGCCTTTTCCACATCCTCAACGCCTCTTTCCCCAAGCCCGACCTGCTGGTCTACCTCCACCGGCCCGTCGAGCAGCTGATACGCAACATCCAGCACAGGGGCAGGGCGTACGAGCAGGAAATCCCCGCCGCCTACCTCCAGTCCATTCAGGATTCCTACCACGATTTTTTCCGCACCACGGGCGACCTGCCCATCCTCATGATCGATCTGGGTGCTTCCAACTTCTGGCATCGCGAAGACCATTATCAGGAAATCACCGCAATGTTGCGAGAAGACTATTCCGCAGGCATACACATGCGGCAAATTCGGCAATAATCAGACATTTCTGTTTTTTCCCTGAGCCACTGCGGCACAATCTTTGTTACTTTTGGACCTGGTCCTTATTTTCAGGCTTCCAAATCACATCAAAACGTACGCTTGTATGAAAAAAAACGCACGCTTTCTATGCTATCTCTGCCTCTTATTGCTGCTGGGTCCCATCGCCCTGCCGGCCCAGGGAATAGATAACCAGGCAGTACTGCTGCGCAGCGGCATCGTCATGTTGCCGGAAAATGCCTCCTCCTTCGATCAGGAAGGCCTCATTTCGGAAAATGACATGATCGGCGACCACTTCATCCGTTTGATCCAATTCAGCCAGATCCCTTCGGCCGATCAGCACCGGGTGCTGCAACAGGCGGGGATCCAATTGCTCGATTACGTGCCGCACAAGGCCTATATCGCGGCGCTGCCAGCATCTATACAATCGGCGCAACTCGAGGCGCTGGGCATCCGCAGCATCGTGCCTGTGCCCGCACACCTGAAGATGGCAGACAACCTGCGCGACCGGCCTTTCCCGGATTGGGCCTTGCGCAAAGGCAAAGTGGAAGCGATGATGAAATACTACGCTTCCGTTAGCCATGAAGAAGCAATAGCCTGGTGCCGCGCCGATGGCATCGAGGTGCTGAAGCAAAACGGAATCAACAATTTTATGCGCATAGCTTTACCGGAAGAGCGCCTGGAAGAAGTGTCCCGCCTCCCTTATGTTGCGCACCTCGAACTCGTTGCCGAACCCGGCCAGCCCGACGACGTGCCCGGCCGCGGCCTGCACCGGGCAAATGCCATAGATACAGAAATGCCCTCCGGCAGGCACTACACCGGTGAAGAGGTCAAAGTGCTGGTGCGCGACGATGGCTTCGTGGGCCCGCATATCGACTTCCACGGCCGAATCAGCCAGGAAGTGTCGGGAGACGGCGGGATCAACCATGCGGACGGCGTATCGGGTATCTTCGCAGGCGCCGGCAACCTCGACCCCCGCATGCGCGGCATGGCGGCGGGCGCATTCCTGTACGTCATCGACTACGAGGAAACATTTCTCGACAACACCCTTTCCCTGCATACCGACAGCGAAGTGCTGGTGACTAACAGCTCCTACAGCAACGGCTGCAACACAGGTTACACGGCCAACGCCGCAACGGTCGACCAGCAACTTTTTGACAACCCGGCTTTCCTGCACGTATTCTCCGCTGGCAATTCCAACAACAGCAACTGCGACTACGGCGCCGGCAACCAATGGGGCAATATCACCGGAGGGCATAAACAGGCCAAAAACGCTATCGCTACCGCAAACGTATTTGCCGACGCTTCGCTGGTCAACTCCTCCAGCCGCGGCCCCGCTTACGACGGCCGCCTCAAACCCGATATCGCTGCAAACGGACAGGACCAAATGTCCACCGATCCCAATAACAACTATGCACCATTTGGCGGCACTTCCGGCGCTGCGCCCGGCATCGCCGGCATCACCGCCCAATTGCACCAGGCATTCCGGGAGTACAACCCCGGCCAGATCGCCGAAGCGGCCCTGCTCAAGGCCATCATGCTCAATACCGCCAACGATCTGGGCAATTTCGGCCCCGACTTCCGCTTCGGTTGGGGGCATGTGAACGCCCTCAGAGCGGCCATGACCATCGAGGACGGCCGCTATTTCAGCGGCCTCGTCGACCAGGGGCTCGTCAACAACCACACTATCACCATTCCTGATGGGGTAAAAGAGGCCAGGGTAATGGTATACTGGAGCGATAAAGAAGCTTCCGAACTGGCCGCCAAAGCGCTGGTCGCCAACCTCGACATCGAAATGCTCGACCAAAACAGCGCGATCTACCAGCCCTGGGTGCTCAACTCCACCCCCGACCCCGTTCTGCTCAACACCCCAGCCACCACAGGCGTCGATACCCTCAACAACATGGAGCAGGTCTATATCGCCAACCCCGCCGCCGGCGATTATTCCCTGAGGGTAACCGGGACCGAAGTGCCCTTCCCCGGACAAAAATACTGGGTGGTGTATGAATTCATCTTCGATGAAATAACCGTCACCTACCCCAACGGCGGCGAAGGCCTTGTGCCCGGCGAAAACGAGCGCATCCACTGGGATGCCACCGGCACGCAGGGCAACTTCTTCGTGGAATACTCAACCGACGGCGGCGCCACCTGGACCGTGGCCACCACCACCAGCGGCGACGCCCGCATGTACCTCTGGACGGTTCCGGCCACCATTACGAGTAAAGCCCATGTACGCGTGACGCGCGACGGCATTTCCGGACAAAACCAGACGCCGTTCTCCATCGTCAACGTACCGGCCAATCTCCAGGTCACCCAGGCCTGCCCCGAATACATCCGCCTGGAATGGAGCGCGGTGGAAGGCGCTACGGCTTACGATGTGTTCCTGCTCGGAGAACTGTACATGGACTCTGTGGGAACTACCAGCGACCTGTTCTACGATGTGCCCGCGATCAATTTCAACCCGACGCTCGACCACTGGCTGTCTGTTCGCGCCGTTGGCGACGAGGGGCTGAGAAGCCGGCGGGCTATCGCTATTCCCTACTCAGAGGGCTTGCTCAATTGCGTGCTCGACGACGACCTCGCCATTACAGAGATCGTGAGCCCACTGGCTGCCCTTACCAGCTGCGGCGCGCCTGAAATGCCCGTGGTCGTCAAGGTCTGGAACAGCGGTCTGACAGAGCAGCCGGACGCGCAGGTCACCTTCCAGATCGGGGCTGAAACGCCCGTCACTGAAACCATTTCCAACCCCATAGCCAGCGGCGATACCATCACCTACACCTTTGCCGCTATGGCTACCTTAAGCGGGTCTGGCAATTACGACTTCAAAACCTGGGTAACGGCCAGCGGACCCGATCAGGCGGCTTTCAACGACACCCTCTCCCGCGCCGTTTCGGCGGTGGTATACCCGGGTGCAGGCGCAGCCATCGGGGTGACGGAAGATTTTGAAGGAGGCGTCATTCCACCGGAATACTGGCAAATCCAGAATCCGGACAATGCCTTTACCTGGGAAGAACGGGAGGTAACAGGCGCCAACGGCCTGACCACCATCGCCATGCGGATCGACAACTACAGCTATTCCAACACCGGGCAGGAAGACGCGCTCATCACCCTGCCCTTCGACCTGAGCGGGGCAGATGAAACCACATCGCTCACTTTCGACCTGGCATACGCTGTATATAACCTTTCGGAGTATTGGGACGCCCTGCGCATCGACATCTACACCGACTGCGGACAGACCTTCGCCGGCACGGTGTACTACAAGGAAAAAGACGTATTGGCTACCATTCCGCCGCAAACCAGTCCCTTCCTTCCTTCTCAGGCCAACCAATGGCGCAAGGAAGTCGTCAACCTGAGCGAATTCGCAGGCGAGTCGGTGGTATTGCATTTTGTCAACATCACGGGCTACGGCAATAACCTCTATGTCGACAATATCAACATCAGCAATGTGGTGGCGCCTGAGGCTGGCATTTTGGCCTCCGCAACAGAGTTTTGCCAGTTCGGATTCGTGGATTTCCTTGACGCTTCCCAGGGCGATGACCTATCGTACAGCTGGAACTTCGGCACAGGAGCGGCGCCTCCTACCGCTTCGGGCCCCGGTCCGCATACCGTAGCCTACAACTCCGCCGGCACGAAAACCGTCAGGCTGATCGTCAACAATGGCATCCTGTCGGATACGGCTTTCCAGGCTATTGAAGTTGCGCCCTGGCCTGTGGCCAACTTCGGTTTCTCCGCGTCGAATGGCACTGTGACTTTCAACAACAGCTCCCAATTTGGAGAGACCTACTCCTGGATTTTCGGAGATGGGAACACCAGCACGGAGGAGAATCCGGTGCACACCTATCAGGAAAGCGGTTCCTACACCGTCGTGCTCACCGTAACCAACGACTGTGGAGAGAAGACTTCCGCCAAACTCGTTACCGTTGTGGTGAGCAGCGTGGACGAGCAAATACCCGATAGCGCCGTGCGCATCATGCCCAACCCCAGCGCCGGGCAGTTCGAAGTGTGGATGGAGGGATTGCAAACCCAGTCCGTGCAGCTTCGCGTGCTCGATGTAGCGGGCAGGCAGTTGTGGACGGGTTCTTACGATTACAACGGCGTTCTGCGACAGCCCGTCGACCTGAGCCAGGCCCCTAAAGGGGTGTATTGGCTGATGGTGCAGACGGACCGGCATTCGAAAGCCTTCAAGATCGTGCTGCAATAACAACAAGTGATGTGATGTAATCGAAAAAGCCCCTGAGTTGTTAATTCCTCAGGGGCTTTTTTTCGCCCCTTCCCCATTATGAAAAAAAACAATCTTCAACTTCGTGACGCCGGGCGGGATTCCATCTCTATGGAACATAACAAACCTGAAATGCAAATCAAGATACCCGACTCCGGCCAGCCGCGCATCGTCATTATCGGCGCGGGCTTTGCGGGCCTCGAATTGGCCAAACTCCTTGCTGACAGTTCTTACCAGGTGGTGCTGATCGACAAAAACAACTACCACCAATTCCAACCTCTTTTTTACCAGGTGGCCATGGCAGGCCTGGAACCCAGCTCGATCGTCTTCCCCTTGCGGAAAATGTTCCAGCGCAAGAAAAACGTCCATTTCAGGATGACTTCCGCGGAGGCTGTCGATACAGAAAGGCAGGAAGTAAGTACACCTTTGGGAAACATCCGTTATGATTATCTCATATTGGCGATCGGGGCTGAAACCAATTTTTTCGGCAACGAACGGCTCGCCCGGCTGGCTATACCCATGAAATCAGTGTCTGAAGCCCTTTATTTGCGGAATTCCATCCTCAACGATTTTGAAAAAGCCTTGTCAGCACAGGACCACGACGAGCGGCAGGGGCTCATTGACATCGTCGTGGTAGGCGGTGGCCCCACAGGCGTGGAAGTTTCGGGCGCCCTTGCGGAAATGCGCAAGTATATCCTGCCAAAAGACTACCCCGAACTCGATACGCAGGAGATTGAAATTTTTCTGGTGGAAGGAAGTGACCGCCTGCTCAACGGTATGTCGAAGCAATCTTCCGAGGCGGCGCTTAAATTTTTGGAAGACCTTGACGTAAAGATCAAACTGAATACCATCGTCACCAACTACGATGGCCAATGGGTGGAGATGAACGACGGAAGCCGCATCCGAACCAACAAACTGATTTGGGCAGCCGGTATTACGGGCAACAGGTTGGAGGGACTGCCTGACGGTTCCATCACCCGGGGAAACCGCATCAGGGTTGACCGCTTCAACAGGGTGGAAGGACTGGAGAATGTCTTCGCCATCGGCGATATCGCATATATGGAAGAAGAAGCCTACCCCAAAGGCCATCCGCAGGTTGCGCAGGTGGCTATCCAACAAGGGAAGCTGCTGGCACAAAACCTGCTTCGGGAAACTCGTTCAAAAGATTGGAAACCATTCAGCTACAAAGATCTGGGTGCTATGGCAACCGTCGGAAGGAACAGGGCAGTAGTGGATCTGCCTCATTACAGAACCCAGGGCTTCTTCGCCTGGCTAATCTGGCTGTTGGTGCACCTGTTCCAGCTCATCGGCTTCAAAAACAGGGTTTTCGTATTCATCAACTGGGTGTGGAACTACCTCACCTACGACCAATCGCTAAGGCTGATCATCCGGCCCAGAAACCCCAGGCATAATCTGGTGGAGCAGGAGAAATAAAAAAGGCCCGGATGCGCATCCGGGCCTTTTTTTACTTGCCAGCCACCAGGCTGATCGTCAGGTCGAACTCGTCGTAGATCGCCTTGTCGCCCAGGTTGCCAAAGAAAGTGGCGGAGCCGTAGCGGACATCGAACTTCGAGCGGTCGATCTTCACGGCTGCGTCAGCCATGACTTTGGCGCCTGCCTGCTCAACCGTGGCTTTGAAGGAGATCTTTTGCGTAATCCCCTTGATAGTCAGATCGCCAACGATGTCGTACTGGTTTTTGCCTAGCGACTTTACCTGGCTCAGGATCAGGGAAGAGGTCTTGTGGGTTTGTACGCTGAAAAAGTCGTCGGAGTTGAGATGTCCTTCCAGTTTCTGTGCGTATTCGCCGTCCATATCCTGCACGTCGATGGTGCTCATGTCTACTACGAACTGGCCGCCGGTCAGCAGGCCATCCTGAAATTGCAGGATACCGCTCTGCAACTTGATGATCCCGAAGTGCTCGCCGGTGACTTTATAGGCTTTCCAGGCGATCTTGCTGTTGGTCAGGTCTACTTTGTAGGTTTCGATAGGGCCTGGGCCTGCGCTGAGGCTGAGGGCGGGAAGCAATAACATTGCAAAAACCAGGGTGCGAAAGAAAGCGTTGTTCATGTTGTGATGCATTTTTTGGTTAAAGATTATAAGTTTAAACATTTGATGTATAGACAATTATTATGACAAAAAAAATCAACCTCTCAGCCTGTCCAATAGTTCATTCAGCGATGCTGCGTCACCTGTAGAGAGACGTTGGAAGCTGCCTTCGATGCTGTGTTCGATTACTTCGGAGGCTTTGCCCACTACTTCGAGGCCTTTTTCCGTAATACCGACATTGACTCTTCGGCGGTCTTCGGGGCATTCGTTTCTATAGACCAGGCCTTTTGCCTTGAGTTTCTCCACCAGGCGCGAGGCGTTCGACATTTTATCGATCATGCGTTCGGTCAGTAGTTTCACGGTAGCGGGTTCCGGGTGCATCCCCCGCAAAATCCGCAGGATATTGAACTGTTGCCAGGATATACCAAACCTCTTCAGCGCCTGGTTTGTATGCTGATCCATCCAGGACGCGGTAAACATCAGGTTGATATGAGCTTTGATATACTCATTTCTGAATGTCTTCTGTTTGATTTCCTGTTCAATTTTCATGCTGCAAATATATGTCTATACATTTAATACTGCAACATTTATTTTAAAAAAAGGAGGTGACACCTCCTTTCTGATTGATTATCAGTAACATCCGAGGTTTCACCTCCTTTCTGCTTGATTATCAGTAACATCCGAGGTGTCACCTCCTTTCTGCTTGATTATCAGTGACATCCGAGGTGTCACCTCCTTTCTGCTTGATTATCGGCAATATCCGAGGTGTCACCTCCTTTCTGCTTGATTATCAGCAATATCCGAGGTGTCACCTCCTTTCTGCTTGATTATCAGCAATATCCGAGGTGTCACCTCCTTTCTGATTCAGAGAAGGTAAAAAAAAGGGGGGAGCGGCAAGCCGCTCCCCCCTTTTTTTTACCTGATCAAGGCTGTTGTTCCCTTAAAGGTAGCTTTTTCTCCGTCGGGCAATATGGCTTCGACGTACCACAAGAACACGCCGGAGTTCATAACCTGCCCTTTGAAAACCCCATCCCACCCTGCATTGGGATCGTTGACCTCAAAGTTGGAACCATCATACACCATTTCCCCCCAGCGATCGAAGACCTGGAAAGTGAAAATGCGGGTGCCTGACCGGCCATGCACCAACAAACGGTCGTTGGCGCCGTCGCCATTGGGGGTAAACCCGGTGGGCACCATGACGGGGAACTCCTTGTCGACGAGCACCCGGATAATGTCCTCCCCTTCGCATCCCGACTCATCGGTCACCGTCAGGCGGAAGGTTGCGCTGTAGAAAAGCGGCCTCAGGGTTTCTGTGACCGGACAGTCATAGCATGTCAGCGAATCGGGCGTAATCGATTGCCACAGGTAGGACAAGGCGCCAAAAGCATTCTGAACATCAGCGCTCAATTGCGCAACCTCGCCCGCCTGGATAGTGATATCCGGCCCGAGGTCGACGATCATCGCTTCCGGCTCATCGATCACCACATCATCGGAGATGTACTCGCAGCCTCGCGAATCCCTAATGATGACGTTATAAGTGCCGGGCAGCAATCCGTAGATCTGGGGAGCGCCTACGAAGGTGAAGCCGTCAATGCTGTAGGAATAGGGCGCCGTACCGCCCCATGTATCGAAAAACACCGCCCCGTCGGCGCCGCCGTGACAGCTGATGTCCTGTTCGGTAAATTCTGCAATAATGGGTATTTCCGGCTGCGGCACAAAAACCTCATCTTGCAGCAAACAACCATTGGCGTCGGTGATGGTGACCTGATAAGCGCCAGTGCTCAGGGCATCAATGAGGAATCCGCCCTGCCCGGTCGACCAGTTCGCAACATATGGCGCCGTGCCCCCCTCCGGAATGGCGGTTGCAGAACCCGACGATTCGCCATAGCAATTCACGGGCTTGATGGCAAAATCGAGCTGGAGCTGGCTTGGTTGACCGACCTCCACCGTGGTGGCACTGGTGCAGCCCTTGGAATCGGTAACCGTTACGCCAAAAGTACCCGCCACCAGGCCGGTTGCTTCCGCGCCAGTGGAATTATCGCTCCACTGGAAGGTATAAGGAGGGGAACCTCCCTCGGCGCCCGCGCTGGCGGCGCCGTCCTTGCTGCCGTAGCAGGAGGCCGCCGTAGACGACAGTATGAAAATTTCGATCTGCTCCGGATTGCCGATCGAAATCGACTCGACAACCGTGCAACCCGCGGGATCGGTTACCGTTACGGTATAAGTCTGCCCGCCCATCAGGCCGGTTGCTGTAGCATCGGTCTGTATCGGGAAGGTGTTCCAGGCAAAAGTGAAATTGGCCGGATTGGCTGGGGTTGTTCCGTAATAAATGGCCGACACCGAAGCCGTTCCGGTCGGCGTATCATGGCACAGTGCATCGACCTGCGCCAGGTTGGCGCCGAGCTGCTGCGGCTGGGTGATCTGGACAGAAGCCGTCTGCTCGCAATTGCTCGCATCGGTGACGGTTACAGAATAGCTCCCCGCAACGAGGCTGGAAATGCCGGAGCCGGTCTGCCCGTTGCTCCATGCAAATTGATAAGGCGGGGTACCCGTTAACACCGTGACCTGAACCGACCCGTTATTGCCGCCATTGCAAGTGACAGTCTGGGTTTGCAAGGTAATGGTAAGCGCCGTTGGCGCCGTCAATACAACGCTGTTGACCGAGGTACAACCGTTGGCGTCGGTCACCGTCACACCGGCAGTACCGGCCGGGAGATTGACAACGGTTGGAGTCGAATGTCCGCTACTCCAGCTGTAAGAATACGGCGGCGCACCACCTGAGGGCGTCACCGTGGCAGTTCCGTCGGGGCTGCCGCTGCAGCTGAGGTTGGTCGAACTCATGGACGTGGTGAGCGCCGAAGGCTGGCCCACCGTAGCGCCCTGCGAAACACTACAGCCGTTGGCATCCGTCACAACTACCGAAATACTGCCGGCAGGCAAGCCCACGGCATTCGGGCCCGACTGCCCATTACTCCATTGATAACTATATGGGCTGGTACCGCCTTGCACTGCAACGGAAGCCGTACCCGTCGCCGTACCGAAACACAGGGCAGAGGTTGCAGCAAGGCTGGTGATTTCAAGTTCGGAAGGCTCGCCAATGGCAACCGTAGTTGTCGCCTGACAACCATTGATATCGGTAACAGTCACGCCCGCAGTACCCGCCGCCAAGCCGGTAGCCGTAGGCGTCGTTTGCAGGTTGGACCACTGGTACTGGTACCCGCCCGAACCGCCGCTTGCCAGCACGGTAGCCGTTCCGTCCGCACCGCCAAAGCAGTTCACCAGCGTGGACGAGGCGCCCAATACAATCGGCTCAGGTGAGAGGATATTGAAATCTATGACCTCAAAACAGCCGTTATTATCGGTCACGGTCACCGACTGGGCGCCGGATGCCAGATCCCCGCGGATCGCGGTAGCCGCTCCGGCATCGCTCCAGGCGAAGGTATACCCAGGGGTACCGCCTGACACGCTTATTTCTCCGAAACCATCCTGACTGTCATGGCAAGAGGTCGAATCTATGGAGATCGAAACGACCATGGCATTGGGCGCGCCGACGTCGATGGAAATGCTTTCCGTACAACCCTCCGCATCGGTCACCGTGACCGAATACGTGCCCACGTCGAGGTTGAAGGCTGTCTGCGTGGTCTGATTCAGGGCGCTGGCATCCCACTGGTACTCAAAACCGCCTGCACCGCCGGAGGGATTCACCTGGGCAGCCCCATCATCCGTTCCGTTGCAGGAGGCGTCGAGGGAAAGGGGAAGCAGCACGATGGGCGGGTTTTCGCCGATCTGGACATCCCCCGTCGCGACGCAGCCGTTGGCATCGGTCACCGTGACCGAGTAGGCTCCTGCTGTAAGACCACTAGCCAAGGGGGTAATCTGAGAGCCGGCAATCGCATCCCAGAGAATATCATACGGCTCGGTACCGCCCGCAATCGTGACAAGCGCTTGGCCGGTATTTCCTCCAAAGCAAGCCACTGAATCCGCACTGAGATCGAGCAGCAGCGGATCGGGTTCACCCAGGTCGAAAGATCCGTTTACCTGGCAGCCATTGGCATCTGTGACCGTCACGGCAATGGGGCCTGCGCCGATTCCGGTGACAAGCGAGTCGGTGAGGCCACCTTCCCAGGCAAAAGTATAGGGCCAGGAACCTCCCGACACTTCCACACTCAGCGAAGCGTCGTTGGCGCCTGCGCAGGAAATGTCAGCCACCACCACTTCATCGAGCAGCATGGAAAGTGGAGCGTCAACCGTAACCGTTAATGTCGTTGGGCAATTGACCGAGTCGCTGACGGTGACCAGGTAATCGCCGGCAGCCAAGCCGGTAAACAGACCTGTAGTGTTGGTAACGCCGTCGAGCGTGAAGTCAAACGGCGGGTAATTTCCGGTCGCGGATAGCTGAATTGAACCATCCGGCAATCCAAAACAAGACGCGTCAGTGATCAGATCGACAAGGGGCGTAGGCGTAACGCAGTCGGGAGTCGAGCAAGTCGCCTCGCCTACCAATCCGTTGCAGGCCTCCACACCCCTCACCTGAATAGTGACTGTTTCGTTGAATGTCAGTCCGCAAACGGTGTGCGACAGCAGGCCGTTTGACAGTTCCCAGCCGATGCCGGCGACGTTTACTTCATACGCTGCGGCGCCAGGCACCGGCGTCCAGGTGAAAGTGATACAGGTATCTGAAATGGCGCCGCACTGCACCACAGGAGCAGCCAGCACGTTATTGACCGTCACATTGATCGTATCGAACACCTCGCAGCCATAGGAGTCGTATACCCTGAGGATATACTCGGTGGAGACATCCGGAAAAGCAAGCGGATTGGGGCAATCGGAGCAGCTCAGCCCGGTGGAAGGCGTCCATTCGTAATAGAGTTGATACAGCGGGTTGAACGTGATGGTCCAGTCGAGCAAGGTACCCTGAAAACCATTGGCGTCGTCGATGAGCAACAGGTTCCATTCCCCGTTGGTGGGGTTGTCGGCGCTGCTCCAGAGGTCCGACCACACGCCTTCCGCCTGGAACGTGCCTGTGTAGGGCGCACCGGAAGCCGGCGGGTTGACGTAAGTGATGGGCAGGGTCGCACCGGGGGTAAAGCAGGTATTGGTATAGTCGTCGCCGTTGGAACCGTTATCCGTGGTCAATTCCATAAACTGCCCGTTGGGCCCCTGAAGGTAAATATCGAGGTCCGACAGCCAGTTGTGGTCGATGTTCATACACACCGATTGGATTACGCCCGGACCAAGCTGGAAAGGTTGCACACCAGCCACCTGCACCGGAGAATACACGTTGGCGAATGGCGGCCCGATGACGATGTCGTTGGCATTGGTGAAAGAAGGCGGCGGGGGCAGCGGGATATCCACCGTGCCGTCGAGCTGGAAGGTATCCTGAGCGCAGACGGTCATGTCGGGGCCCAACTCGGGTGGTATCAGCTCATTTTCGCGAATATTGATATAGAAGGTATCGCGGTTGCAGACATCGCGCTGCACGTCCAGTCCGATAAATTCCAATCCCTCTGTAATACCATCTTCAAAAGCGTGTATGGGAATGGAGATGGTACTGTCGCCAGCGGGAATGATCAGGGTAGCTGGAATGGTAGTGTAATCCACTCCATTGGTTGCCGTTCCGAAAATATTGAAATCGATCAAAAAATCTGACTCGGTGGGGTCGGGAAGGGAAAATGTAAGGACCGCATCGGAGCAATCTTCAGTGATGGTGCCATCGAGCGAAGCTGTAGCGATGTCGACGTCGAGAGAACCGGTTCCGAAGCTCTTGGCTTCGAGAAAAACGCCTGTGTCAAAGACGGGGTCCCCTACGTCGGAAATGAGCAGTTTGATGGTATAGACTTCGCAAGGCGTCACCACGGCCTGTGCGGTAAATACATCGGTGAACCCGTCGTACACCGGCAAGGTAGACATACCGTTATTATTGTTGTAATACTGCACGTTGACCGGCGGACAATTTGCGCCGTTTTGGGGGTGCAGGTTATTGATCGACACGTTTTGCCCGGTGCCCGGGATGAGGGCGATGTTGATTCCGTTGTTTTCGAATGGTCCGTTGATGCCCGGGCCGCTGATGAAGAAACCGAACACGTCGTTGAAGTTCGTACACGCGTACTCCGGATATTCTTCAGAACCAAAGACGTAGCGGAAGCGCAGCGTATCGGCGGTAGGTATAAATGTGATAACGTATTTAGCGCCGTTGAAGATACCACCGGTAGCGATAGCGGCCAGGTCGGGATCCGTGACCGTGCTCATGTTATTGCTGGAGGCAAAGATGCTGCCGGGGTTGGGTATCCCGTTGGTATTGGGGGCCATATTGGCGGCGGCGCCAGTCGTCATTACGATCCCCCTTTCAATGCCTACTTCGTCTTCTCCATTTTTGAAAAACCCTACTGCGGTGGGAACGCCGAAGTACTGAACGTTCAGCACCTCGACCCCTTCGCCGAGGAAGACGTTGGAGATCAGGTTTTCAGGGGTGTATGGATTCGTAGCTCCATTGGTTACTTCGAGGGGTTGCCCGCCGGCTTCGAGGGCAAAAAAACAAAAAATACTCACTAAAGCCGGGAAAATGGGGCGTAGCGTTAACTTCATAGTATCGATTTGCGAAAAAGATTTTGCAATGATATCCCAAATTTAAGTATGCTAATCAGGTTTTCAGTCAAACATCCCAAAAATTTGTAAAGTTTGACTAATTACCTGCAAATATTTTTTGTTTAAAAACTCCTGATAAGAGATGTTTTCCTGCAAATTCGCTGCTCATTGCGCACAAAATTTAACCGCTCATCCCTTCCTGACGTCCATTGATCTAAAATTTGCCATCATCTATCCCCGCCTGCTTAACTTTCGCAGTGCATCAATGTTAGGATTACAGTTTTCACAATAGACACCACACCATCATGGGACAGTTCTTCAAATTCATGTTCGCTTCCTGCCTCGGCGTCATCCTCGCCAGTTTTCTTCTCACCCTGATCGGGGTTGGCATCGTGGCCCAACTGGCCAGCCAGGCCGACAAGCACAAACCCGTTGAACCCAACACGGTTCTGCACATCACCCTCGACCAGCAGGTGCCCGAACAGACCAACAACCTGGAGATGATGAACCCCTTCGATCTGAAAAATCAGTACATTCTGGGGCTCAACGATATGATCGGCGCAATCGGACAGGCAAAAACCGACGACCGCGTGCAGGGCATCTACCTCGATCTCAAGCAGGTGATGACAGGCCCGGCCACCAGCCGGGCCCTCCGGCAGGCGATTGAAGACTTCAAGGCGAGCGGCAAGTTCGTCTACGCCTATGGCGAGTATTACACACAGGGCTCCTATTATCTGGCTTCGGTATCCGACAAGGTATACCTCAACCCCCTGGGCGACCTGGACTTCAGGGGGTATTCCATCATTCAGCCCTATTTCAAGAAAATGCTCGATAAGATCGGCGTCGACATGCAGGTGACTTACGCCGGCAACTTCAAGAGCGCCACCGAACCCTTCCGGCTTGAAAAAATGAGTCCGGAAAACCGCACACAGGTACGCGAGTTCATCGAGTCGCTCTACGGCTCCTTCCTCACCGATATCAGCGCTTCGCGCAATAAGACGGTGGAAGAACTCGAAAGCATCGCCGACGGTTGGAAGATGCGCAATCCGGAAGACGCCGTAAATCTCGGCCTGATCGACCATGCCGGTTACGAAGACGAGGTGCTGGGCGACATGCGCAAACGCCTCGGCCTGGAAGAAGACGATAAAATCCCGATGATGAAACTCGCCGATTACGCCAAATCCAAAGGCTCCAGCCAGGATTACTCCGCCAAGGACCGCATCGCCGTTGTCTACGCCGAGGGCAGCATCGTCGACGGCAAGGCTGATCCCGGAACGATCGGCGACGACCAGTACGTCAAATGGCTGAGGAGCATCCGCACGGACGACAAGATCAAGGCCGTCGTACTCCGCGTCAACTCGCCCGGCGGCAGCGCCCTGGCTTCCGAGAATATCTGGCGCGAACTCAGCCTCATCAAGGAAAGCGGCAAACCCGTGGTCGTGTCTATGGGCGACTATGCCGCCTCAGGAGGTTACTACATCTCCTGCATGGCCGACAGCATCTACGCCGAGCCCAATACCCTGACCGGCTCCATCGGTGTGTTCAACCTCATGCCCAATGCTGAGACCCTCTTCGAAGATAAACTCGGCATCACCTTCGACACCGTCAAAACCGGCGATTACTCCACCAGCCTGACGCCTTTCTACTCCTGGACCGACTCCGAGCGCCAGATCATGCAGGAAGACGTCAACGATATTTACGAAACCTTCCTCCAGCGCGTAGCCAGCGGCCGCGGAATGACCCGCGACGAAGTGCATCAGGTTGCGCAAGGCCGCGTCTGGACCGGCCAGCGCGCCGTCGAACTCGGCCTGGTTGACGACATCGGCGGCCTCGACAAAGCCCTGCAAACCGCCGCCTACCTGGCAGGAGTAGAAAAATACCGCACCCGCGATTACCCCGCCGTCAAAGAACCCATCCAACAGTTCATCGATGAGTTCATGAATGAAGATAATGCCGTCGAATCCTACCTCCTCAAAAATCAACTCGGCCAATACGGCCCCCTCTACCAGCATATCCAGGACCTTCAATCGGCCAGAGGCGTGCAGGCCAGGCTGCCGTTTTTGATTCTGGCGAATTGAATTTGGTGAAAGAGTGAAAGAGTGAAAGAGTGAAAGAGGGCTTCCTTTTTCACTCTTTCACTTTTTCACCATTTCACTCTATGGATTTCCCCTCCCCTCCATCTCTCTAATGCGTAAAGCTGCTTTCCCCAAAAAAAAGTCGCAATCCTTTCGTTAATAAAGCAGGGTCTTTGGGGTTAATTTCCCAAATCCAAATAACTTTACGCAAACAAGCATTCTCAAACAGTTAATTTTCTCGTATGAAGGTAACTTTTACCCTCTGCTTTTCCCTTATTTCACTATTCCTGGGAGCGCAGCAGGAAGTGCGCATCGACGAGCGGCTTTTGGCCGTTTACGATGCGGCGTACCTGGAACGGCTGCAGGCCGAAACCCCCTTCTTGCTGCAACGATTGAACTTCTACCTCGATAACGCCTGGTACATTTCTGACTACCCCGCTGATAAGGGCGCGCTCAACTTCCCGGTGGTGCAAATCAGCAATCCTGCATCGTTCAACATCCTGTTGCTGGAAAAAGAGCAGGAACTGCACAGGGACTTTGAAAAAGAGACGGCCTACAGTATCAACGGCACGAGGAAAGTTCTTATCTTCCGCTCGGGCAGGGAGTTTACGCGCATGCTCAACGAACATCTCGGCCGCAGCTACCAGCAGTAATCTCACAAATTATTTCCCGGAACATAGTCGCCATTGCAGCGAAATACCACTCTTGCGTATCTGAAAAGATATGGGCGGTCATTTCCTGTCCCGGAAACCGGTTTGTCTTCCAATAATTATATCCGCATGAAGCAGAGAACTACCCTTTTGCTGATCAGCATCCTGGCTTTCGCCAACTTCCTCGGCGCCCAAAATTACCTGATGAACGGCACGCCCATCACCGACTGCGGCGGCTTCTTCCTCGACAGCGGGGGCGGTTCAAACCCCTATGGTCCCAACCAAAACTTCACCACCACCATCTGTCCCGACGGCAGCACCGGTACCCACATCCGCCTCAACTTCTCGGGCGTGGATGTGCTGGCCGGCGACTTTTTGTGCTTCTTCGACGGACCGACAACGGCTGCCCCTTCTCTGGGCTGCAGTGATGAATACCTCCCCGGCGCGCCCTTTATCATCCAGGCCACAGCGGCAAACCCGGGCGGATGCGTGACGGTCACCTTCACCTCTGATGGTTCCGGCCAGGGCGCAGGCTGGGCCGCAGCCATGGAATGTATCCCCTCCTGCCAGATCATCACTGCCGTGCTTGCCGATTCAGATCCCCTCGTCAACCCTCCCGATACCGGCTATATCGATATCTGCCCGGGCGATCTGGTCTCTTTCGAAGGCATGGGGCTCTACCCACAAAACGGCACGGTATACACCCACTCCGACCTGACCTCTACCTTTGAATGGAACTTCGGCGATGGCACCATTGGCCTGGGCAACAACGCGGCCCACATCTACAACGAACCCGGTGGCTACATCGTCCAACTGACCATCACCGACCAACTGGGCTGCAAAAATACCAACTTCCTCAGCCAGCGCGTACGCGTCGCTACCCGGCCTTCTTTCGAATTGTCGCCCAACTGGGACAACACCATCTGCGTGGGCGATACCATCGCCATCGGCGCCACGGTCGGGCAAGACACTTCCTCCTCCGTCCTTACTATTCTTCCACCGCTGGAAGGCGCCTTCCAAAACGCCGGAATTCGCTCCGACTCTCTTCCCCTGCCTGACGGTACAGGCGCCTCCTATGAGTCGAGCGTATTCTTCAACCAATTCTCGCCAGGCCAGGTGTTGTCCAATATCAACGACCTGCTGGGCATATGCGTCATTATGGAACACTCCTATTTGCGCGACCTGGAGATCAGCCTGACCTGCCCCGACGGGACG
Organism: Saprospiraceae bacterium; assembly: GCA_049306275.1. Classification (GTDB taxonomy): domain Bacteria; phylum Bacteroidota; class Bacteroidia; order Chitinophagales; family Saprospiraceae; genus JADJTT01. The sequence continues at coordinate 27,414 of JBAQQB010000162.1, forward strand.
AGCATCATTCTGCACAACTTTGCCGGCCAAACAGGCGGCGAGGTGTTTTTGGGAGAACCTTACGAGGCCGACGAAGGCTTCAATCCACCTATTCCGGGAGAGGGATATGAGTATTGCTGGGTGCCCAACGCACCAAATAGCACCTGGATCAATTATGCCAACACCTTTACCCCCCAAACGCTACCGGCGGGCGATTACAGCTCCTTCAACCCGCTTTCCAACCTCCTGGGTTGCCCCCTCAACGGAGAATGGACCATCACGGTCCAAGACCTCTGGGCCGTAGACAATGGCTATATCTTTTCCTGGAGCGTTGAGTTCGACCCCGACCTCTACCCGGCGCTCGAAACCTTCACCCCCAATTTCATCAACTGGGAATGGGACCAGGTTCCCTCCATCACCTATTTCAGCCAGGATTCCATTCAGGCTTCGCCTGAAAATGCCGGACAGGCCGCCTACACTTTCCATCTCTACGACGATTTTGGCTGCGCATGGGACACAACCGTCGCTGTCAACGTCCTACCCCTAACCCACCCCGACTGCTACAACTGCCAGGACAATATCAACCACGTACCCGACACCGTGGTTTGTGCAGGCGATCCCGTCACGCTCGACGTCGCCTCTTCCGTGCAATCGCCGCCTATCACCTTTGAATCTTATGAAGGTTATCCCTTTGGCTTCTCCAATCACCCGCATTCCAATCCATTCCAGTCAGCCATTCAGGTCAACAGCATCATACCGACTGTCATCACCAGCCCTGCGGCCAATATCGCCCAGGTCTGCATCGACCTGAATACCAATTTCCTGAGCGATATCATCGTGCGGCTCAGGGCGCCCAATGGGTCGATTCTCGAGCTGACCAGCAACAATGGCGGTTCCAGCGACTTTTACACCCAGACCTGCTTCACGCCTACGGCTACCGTGCCCATCACGGCGGGTACCACCCCCTTCACCGGCAACTACCTGCCGGAGGGCAACTGGAACACGCTCAACGGCGCCCCCATTAACGGCCCATGGACGCTGCTGGTATCCGACGGCGCAGGCCCCACCGCTATGGGCAACTTTAACTGGTGGTCGATTACTTTCAATACCCAAAACAGCGTAACCTATACCTGGACGCCCAACGCAACGCTCAGTTGCACCAACTGCCCCGCTCCGGTGGCAACGCCCCAATCGCCAAACACCTACATCGTACAAGCCCAGGACAGCTACCTCTGCATTTCCACCGATTCCATCCTGGTGGATATCGCCCCCCCTGTTCCGGCGCCCATCATTAACTGCGATCAATCACAAGCCAATCAGATCCTGTTTACCTGGACTCAGGTAGATACCTTCACCCAATACGAAGTTAACGTCAACGGGCAGGGCTGGCAGCCGGCCAACGGCAACCTCTCCCACCTGGTCACCGGCCTGCCCAACGGGGCGCTGGCTTCGATTGAAGTCCGCGTCGTCAACAATGGCTCATTCTGCGAAGCGCTCATCGGTTTCTCCGACTGCATCACCTGCACCGTAGATATTATTGCCCAAGATCCGACAGGCGTCTCCTGCGCTGGCGATTGCGACGGCTCAGTGCAACTGCTCGGCATCGGCGGGCTCCCGCCCTTCCACTACACGGTCGTAAATATTGACAACTCAAACATTCTGACCCAGTTCAACAATGGCTTCTTCACCGGGCTCTGCGCGGGCGATCATTATGGTATCGTGGAAGATACGGGAGGATGCCTGGATACGGTCTTTTTCACCATCCAGGACGCGGCGGCGCTGAACCTTACGGTCATGGAGACGCAAAGCGTGAGCTGTTTTGGTGAAAATGACGGCAGCGCAACGGCAACGCCCAGCGGCGGCACAGGCAGCTATACCTATTTCTGGAGCGACCCGCTCGCACAAATCCTGCCTACCGCCACGCTGCTCACCGCCGGTCCGGTATCCGTCACCGTTACCGATGGCAACGGCTGCCAGATTTCCGGCTCAACGGTCATCACCCAGCCTCAACCCCTGCAACTGACCACCTCCGTCACCAATGTGCCCTGTTTTGGCGGCAATACGGGTACGGGCCAGGTAATTGCGACCGGTGGAACCCCAAACTATTCTTACGAGTGGAACGATATTTTCGGAACCACGACGCCAACCGTCTCTAACCTGCCAGCCGGCAGCTACGAGGTGAACGTCACCGACGACAATGGCTGCCAAGCCAGCGCCGCCATTACCATCACCCAGCCGGCATCGGCAGTGACAGTTACTGCCACGCAAACCGATATCTCCTGTTTTGGAGAAAATCAGGGACAGGCGCAAGCTACCGCAAGCGGTGGCACAGGCCCCACCTACACCTACTCATGGAGCAACGGCGCAGCAACGGCATCCATCTCCGGCCTGGCGCCCCAGTCCTATTCCGTGACCGTCTCCGACGGCAACGGTTGCCAGGCCAATGCCAGCGTCAATATCGCGCAGTACAACCAAATGGCGATTACGGTTATCTTCTCCCCGGTGAGCTGTTCCGGCAGCATGGACGGAGAGTTAGCCGTCACGGCTGTCAGCGGAGGCTCGGGTTCCGGCATCCTGGATTACACCTGGAGCACAGACCCCACCCTCAATACCGATGTAATCACCGGCTTGGCAGGCAATCAGCAGTACGGCGTCACGGTGACCGACGATCAGGGTTGCAGCGCCACGGGCAGCGTATTCCTGTTCGAGCCAGACCCCATGTCCATCCTGCTCTCGGGCGATGATGCGCTCTGTTTCGGCGATTCTTCGGGGTCTGTAACCGTTGTATCCGTGCTAAACGCCACCGGCCAGGTCAGCTACCAATGGGGGCCGAATGCGAATAACCAAACCACCCAAACGGCTGTCGATCTGGAAGCAGGCACCTACAGCGTCGTAGTAACCGACCAGCAAGGCTGCACCGCCTCCGGCGACGTCGAGATCGGCCAGCCGGCGCCGATCAATGTTAGTTTTACCGTATCCCCCAACGACTGCTTCGGGTACGACGACGGCGTGGCCAGCGCTGAAGCTTCAGGCGGGGTGGGCGGATTCCAGTACAGCTGGTCGGCAGGCAGCGGCGGTACCGTTATCGATGAACTCTTCGCCGGCTGGTATTTCCTGACCGTCACCGATGCCAACGGCTGCATCCTGGCCGACAGTGTGGAAGTCACCCAGCCTCCCCTTCTCGACCCCCAGATTCAGACAGTGGATGTGACATGCTTTGGCGACCGCGACGGCCGCATCGTCTTCTCCTCCCAGGGTGGTACGGCGCCCTATCTCTATAGCCTGGATGGCATCGACTTCAAGGGCTCCAGCACCCTGGTCGGCCTCTATGCAGGAGAATACGCCCTCTACGTCAGAGATGCCAAGGGCTGTGTCTGGAACGGCAATACCACCATCAACCAGCCTCCCCCTCTCGAGTTGTATATCGAACAGGCTCCTGAAATATCGGTCAACCTGGGAGAAAGCGTTGTGCTCAATGCCTACACTCTCAACAACCAGGGCCCGGCCCTGATCAACTGGGTAGCGCCCTATGAAGGCACTCTTTCCTGCACCGAATGCGAAGAAACTACTGTCTATTCTGAAAATACCATCACCTATGAGGTTTTCGCGACCGACTCAGTGGGATGCGAAGCCTCGGCACAGATCACCGTAAGGATCGAAAAAGAACGGATCGTACTGGTGCCCACCGCGTTCTCTCCCAACGGCGACGGCGTGAACGACCGGCTGCTGGTGCATGGGCAGGAAGGCACGCGAGTGCTGCTGCTGCGCATCTTCGACCGCTGGGGCGAGCTGGTCTACGAAACGGGCAATTTCCCCATCAACGATCCCAATACCGGCTGGGATGGCATGTTCAAGGGCCAACTGATGAATTCAGGCGCCTTCCTCTGGTTTGTGGAAGTGGAATTCATCGACGGCCTGATACAGACCTACAAAGGCACCACGACGCTGGTGCGCTGATTCATCCATTATTGACCATCATCAAACGATCGCATATGAAAATCCTTTACAAAGCACTCATTATCGCGGGAATCATGGCATCTTCCTCCCTGCAAGGCCAGGATCCCCATTTCGGCCAGTTTTATGCTGCGCCGCTGCAGATCAACCCGGCCATGACCGGCGTGCATACTGGCAGCTACCGGGTAGGACTCAACTACCGCGACCAGTGGAGCAACGTGGTCGACGATCCCTTCCGCACCTACGCAGTCAGCTTCGACAGCCGCTACCGGATCGGAAAAGGCGATTTTGTGGCCTTTGGCCTCAACGCCCTCCACGACCGCGCAGGCGCGTCTCCCTACACGCGCACGCAAGGCTACCTGAACCTGTCCTACATGAAACAGCTGTCGGGCAACCGCTATCGCACCAGCGACCAATACCTCATCGGAGGCATGCAACTCGGCGCCGGGCAACATGCACTCAACTCAAACAGCCTTTGGTTCTCCAACCAATTCAACCCAGGAACGGTCAGCGTCGACCCTTCAGCGCCTTCTGGCGAACAATGGGGCAGCGGCCAGGTAAATAGCGGCGTGTACCTGGATTTTAACGCAGGGATCCTATACTATGCGCTCTTTGACGATGATGCCAGCTTCTACTTCGGCGGCTCCGCCCAGCATCTCAACGGACCCAATATCTCCTTCCTCGACAACTCCTCCCAATCCCTCTACCAGAAATGGCTGGTGCAGGCCGGTGGTCAGATACCCTTCACCGATGAGCTGAGTTTGCTTCCCGCTGCGATCGCGATGTTCCAGGGCCCCTCCATGACGGTGCTCGCCGGTGGCAACTTCCGCTATTCCAACCACGATTGGAGGGAACTCGCCATCCGCGCAGGCGTATGGACACAGGTGTCCAGGCAGGAAGATGCGAGAGGAGTTGACTACGGCCTTCCCGCCGTCATTTTTGCCACTATCCTGGAAGTGGAGCGGCTTAACCTGGGCTTCAGCTACGAAGTCAACGCCGGCTACCTCAACCGGCCAACCGACGGTCGCGGCGCTTTTGAGATATCCCTCATCTACGTCCACCCCGCGGAAAAACGGGAGAAGGTTAATTGTCCCAAGTTTTAGACAACTATTTTTTCAA
>JBAQQB010000163.1:0-36110 GCA_049306275.1 Saprospiraceae bacterium
TACGGAGCGGCATGAGTGGAAACTGAGTGTGCCGAATAAATTCGGATAACCATTACCGCCAATAAATTGTCGGCACCCTGCGCCAAATAAATTTTGCGCCCCCATTGACAATTAGCACCCCCTACAAGATTAGCGCCAGCGGGGGAAAAAAACAATCTCCCTCGCTGGCGGGGGTAGGGGGTGGAATCATTTTCTTAAAGACTTAAAAATAAAAAAGTTAAGCCCACCTCACATTAACCTTATAAACTCAAAAGAAATTCTGATACCCTCTTTACTCTTTCTTCTACCGCACCGGAGACTTCAATGAAGGGCATTGACTGGATCCTTAATTCTTCCAAATACAACTGATAAAGCTCCTCGCGTTCACCGGGGTTTTCGCGCAGGGGGTCGTATTCCCAGGGCACGTCCGTGCCGCAAAGGACAAACAGGTCGTAGGGGTGCTTGTAGAGGCTTTCCAGGACGAAAGGGGCTGTTTGTTGGTATTTGTACTCAGACCAGATCTTGATCACCAGCAGATCGGTGTCGCAGAAGAGGTAGCGGTCGGCGAGGCGGGCGTAGCGCTCCTCCATCTCGCGCTGGCCACGGGCGATAACCTCCAGGTCTTCGAAGACGTAGGGGCGTCCGAGATGCTCCAGGTACTCGCGGGCGTACTCCGGAACCCAAATCGTGCCGAAACCGGCTGCCAGCGCTTGCGCCAGCGTCGTCTTGCCCACCGACTCGGGCCCCGTGATCGCGATGCGTTTGGGTTGCATACTCTTGAAACAAATGAGCCCGGAAATCGTTATCTTGTGCGGCAATTCATCCAGCGCTCTATGCACGATATCGAACCTTTCCACCTCTGGCGCGACCAGTACATCGCCTCCGAAGACGAGCGCTCCCCGTTCTTCGGCAGGGAGTACGATGAGTTTCAGTACACCCAGGCTATCTACAACTACTACATCCACCCGCAGTGGGACGAATTTGGCTCCCCCACCCTGTATACCAAGATTCTCTTCGCCGACTACGACGATGGCTTCGCCATACTCGAAATGCTGGGGGAATGGAACGACTGCCTGCAGAACGACATCATGTACCTCAAACGCGACCTGGCCGACCGGATGATCAAGCAGGGGATCTACAAATTCATCCTCATCTGTGAGAACGTCCTCAACTTCCACTCCTCCGACGATTGTTATTACGAGGAATGGTACGAGGATATCCGGGACAACGACGGCTGGATCTGCCTGCTCAACACCTGGAAACACGTGGAGGAGGAGATGCTCGAAACCAGGCTCCAGGAATACATGCACTTCGGCGGCCTGTTCAACCAGATCAACTGGCGGGCGCAAGAGCCCCTCGATTTTTTTCACGCGATAGATACCCTCATCATCAAGGGGCGCCTGCCCAAAGGAGTGCCCTTGCTGGGGCATTAACAACATGAAACATTTTTCCGGATTCGTCAATATCGTCGGACGCCCCAACGTCGGGAAATCCACGCTCATGAACGCCCTGACGGGCGAACGGATGTCTATTATCACCAGCAAACCCCAAACCACGCGCCACCGCATCATCGGCATCCTGAGCGGAGAGGATTACCAGATCGTCTTCTCCGACACGCCGGGGCTCATCAAAGACCCCTCCTACAAAATGCAGCAGGCCATGAACCGCGCCGTGCGTTCGGCCTTTGAAGACGGCGACCTCATGCTCCTGGTTGTCGATCCATGGGACAAATACACGGCCGAAGACCCGCTCATCCAGCAACTCAGCCAGGTGGAGGCGCCCGTCATCGTCGTCATCAATAAAATCGACCTGGTCGCCGCCGAAGAGCTCGAACGCCTGAAAGGCGAATACGGACAACTGCTGCCCAAAGCAGAAATCATCCTCGTCTCCGCCCTGCAAAAGCTACATACCGAGGAACTTTTTCAAAAAATTCGCGGCCATTTGCCCGAAGGGCCGGAATACTACCCCAAAGACCAGCTGACCGACCGCACGGAGCGCTTTTTCGTGTCTGAGATCATACGTGAAAAAGTGCTGGAGCTCTACAAACAGGAAATCCCCTACTCGGTGGAGGTGATCGTGACCAGCTTCAAGGAGGGCGCCACCAGCCAGAACGAACCCATCGTGCGCATCGAAGCCCTGCTCTTCGTGGCCCGCAAGAGCCAAAAACCCATCATCATCGGCAAAGACGGGCAGTCGATCAAACAACTAGGCACCGAATCGCGCAAGGCCATCGAACAGTTCCTGGAACAGAAAGTCCACCTCGAACTCCACGTCAAAGTCCGCGAAAACTGGCGCGACGATGAGCAACTCCTGCGGCAATTCGGGTATTTGGATTAACTTTGCAAAAATTGGTTGATAAGTTTATAAGTTTATAAGGGTAGAAAAATACCCCCATAAACTCATAAACCCATCAACTTTATCAAAATCAGGATGGGTAATATTGTAGCAATAGTAGGGAGGCCCAACGTGGGCAAATCGACTTTTTTCAACCGCATGATCGGAGAACGCCAGGCCATCATCGACGATACGGCCGGCGTGACGCGCGACAGGCAGTACGGCACGACCGACTGGAACGGAAAAACCTTCACCGTGGTCGACACCGGCGGCTTTGTGCTGGGCTCCGACGACGTCTTCGAAGCGGCCATCCGCTCGCAGGTCAAAATCGCCATCGAGGAAGCCGCGGTCATCGTCTTTATGGTCGACGTGCTCACCGGCGTCACCGACCTCGACGAGGAGGTTTCGCAAATGCTCCGCCAAACCAAAAAACCAGTTTTCCTGGTCGTCAACAAGGTCGACAACCACACCCGGATGATGGAGGCCAATGAGTTCTGGAGCCTGGGCTTCGAAAGCACCTTCTTCGTCTCCTCCCTCACCGGCAGCGGCACGGGCGACCTGCTCGACGCCGTGGCCGAACACATCGAGAACGAAGAACCCGTACAGTCAGAACTGCCCAAATTCGCCATCGTCGGCCAGCCCAACGTCGGGAAATCCTCCCTCACCAACGCCCTGCTCGGCGAAGAACGCAACATCGTCACCGAAATCGCCGGCACTACCCGCGACTCCATCCACACCGTCTACAACAAATTCGGAAAGGAATTCCTGCTGATCGATACGGCCGGTATCCGCAAAAAGGCCAAGGTGCATGAAAACCTGGAGTTCTACTCCGTCATGCGCGCCATCAAAGCCATCGAGGAAGCCGACATCTGCATCCTCATGATCGACGCGCAAACCGGTATGGAGGCCCAGGATATGAGCATCTTCCGCCTGGCCCAGCGCCGCAAGAAAGGCATCGTCATCCTGGTCAACAAGTGGGACCTGGTGGAGAACAAGGAAACAAACACAGCGCGCGATTTTGAGAAGGCTGTCAAGGAAAAGATCGCCCCTTTTACCGACGTGCCCATCCTCTTCATCTCCACCCTGGAAAAACAACGCATCTTCCGCGCCGTGGAGGTCGCCCTCGAAGTCAATGAAAACCGCGGGCGCCGTATCAAAACCTCGGAGCTCAATGACAAGATGCTACCCGAGATCGAGCGCACCCCGCCGCCGGCACATCGCGGCCATTTCATCAAGATCAAATACATCACCCAGTTGCCGACGCCTTATCCGGCATTCATCTTTTTCTGCAACCACCCCAAACACGTGAAAGAGAGCTACCGGCAGTTCCTGGAAAACCGCCTGCGCGACCACTTCGCCTTCACCGGCACGCCCATCGCCATCTTTTTCCGGCAGAAGTAAAAAAGACCACGCATATGCCTTTTTCCGATACCCCCTTCAAGGGCCTGAAAATATTCGAACCAAAAATTTACCAGGACGACCGGGGCTATTTCTTCGAGAGTTTTAATCAAAAAGAAATAGAACAGGCCGGTATCCAGACCATGTTCGTGCAAGACAATCAGGTCTTCTCCACCCAAAATGTGCTCCGCGGCCTGCACTACCAGCTCTTCCCCTTCGAGCAGGCCAAGCTGGTGCGGGCCATTCAGGGCGAAATCCTCGATGTGGTAGTCGACCTGCGGGAGGAAGAGCCCACCTACGGGCAATGGTTCAGCATCCGCCTCAGCGGTGAAAACCACCGGCAGCTCTTCGTGCCCAGGGGCTTTGCCCATGGCTATTCGGTGCTCAGCCCCACCGCCGTGGTGTCGTATAAATGCGACAACTTTTACGCCACCGGCCACGAAGGCGGCATCCGCTACGACGACCCCACCCTGCAAATCGACTGGCAGATTGACCTGTTCAAGGCTGTCGTCTCCGAAAAAGATAAAGCGCAACCCCTTTTTGGAAAACATCCAAGAAACTGAGATGCCTACCCTACTCGTCACCGGCGCCAACGGACAGCTAGGCCAGGCCCTGCGCCACCTCTCCCGGCAATGGCCGCAATGGACCTTCCTCTTCACCGACAGGGAAGAACTCGACATCACCGACGGCGCCGCTGTGGAAGCGTACTTCGGCTCCCAGCCCATCGATTTTTGCATCAATGCCGCCGGCTACACCGCCGTAGACCGCGCCGAGCAGGAGCCCGAAATGGCCCATGCCATCAATGTTGAAGGTACGGAATTGCTGGCCCGGGCCTGCGCCTTTCATCAGGCGGCGCTGATCCACGTATCTACCGACTACGTCTACCACAGCAGCCAGAACACGCCCTTCGAAGAAGACGACCCCGTGATGCCGCAAAACGTCTACGCCCGCACCAAAAGAGAGGGAGAAGTGGCGGCGCTCCAACACTGCCCCCGGGCCCTCGTGCTGCGCACGTCCTGGGTCTATTCCCCCTTCGGCGCCAACTTCCTGCTCACCATGCTCCGCCTGGGGCGGCAGCGGCCGGAGCTCAGGGTGGTGTACGACCAGGTCGGTACGCCAACCTCCGCTTTCGACCTGGCAGGAGCAATCTTGCATATTACCGATGCCATTCTTTCGGGAAAAGTGGAAGAAGGCCGGTGGACCGGCATTTTCAACTACAGCCCGGAAGGCGTGACCAGCTGGTTTGATTTTGCGGTCGCCATTCTCAAAAAAGCCGGCATCAGCACGCCGGTGCGGCCTATCCGGACCATAGACTACCCTACCCCGGCGGCACGGCCCCCATATAGCGTGATGGCCAAGGAAAAAATCAAAACCGTTTTCGGGCTCTCCATACCCCATTGGGAAGAAGGCCTCGACGAGTGCATGGAATGGCTGGCAAACGGCCAACAAACTATTTTACCGGATTGATCGTTGTACTGTAGATCATTTCCAGAATATTATGCCGGTATCTCTACGTTCCTTCCTGATCCTGAGCCTCCTGCTGCTCTCCTCCGCCATGGCGCACGCCACCCACAACCGCGCGGGAGAGATTTCCATCGTACCCATCGGCCCCTGCGACGAGCTCACCATCCAGGCCACCATCACCACCTACACAAAGGCCAGTAGCGTGGCTGCCGACCGCGATTCCCTGCTCATCTGCTGGGGCGACGGCACCTGCGAAATGGTCGTCCGCGCCAACGGCGGCGGCCAGGGCGAGATCCTGCCCAACGATACCAAGATCAATAAATACATCGCCACCCACAAATACAGCGGACGTGCACGGTACCTCATCTCCATGACCGACCCCAACCGCAACGGCGGCATCCTTAATGTCAATCCGCCCAACTCCGAAAACGTGCCCTTCCACCTCCAGACCTCCTACGCATTCCCCAACTGCGCCTTCGACGGTCCCAACCACACCCCCACTCTCGAACAACCGCCCATCGATATCGGCTGCGTAGGGCAGCCCTTCCTGCACAACCCCAACGCCGTAGATATCGATGGCGACAGCCTTTCCTACACCCTGGTGGTGCCCTTCCAGGACGTCAACGTGCCGGTGCCCAACTACCTGTGGCCCGATTTTATTGAACCCGGCGCCGACAATAAGTACTCACTCAATACCCAAACGGGCGACTTCCTTTGGGAATCACCCCAGAAGGCGGGTGAATACAACATCGCCATGTACATCATCTCCTGGCGCGACGGCGAACCCATCGACACCGTGCTGCGGGACATGCAAATCCTGATCCTCGACTGCGACGACAACCGTCCGCCGGTGATCCAGGCCCCCGAATACATCTGCGTGGTAGCCGGACAAACCGTCCAATTCCAGGTGATCGGAACCGACCCCGACGCCGGGCAGAAACTAGAGCTGACGGCGCTGGGCGGACCCTTCCTCACGCCTTACAGCCCCGCCACCTTCTTTGCGCCATCTACCTTCCAGTCGCCTCCGGTAGTGGGCTCTTTCCAGTGGAATACGACTTGCGAACATATCTCAGACCAGCCCTACACCATCGTTTTCCGGGCACTCGACAACTATCTGGGCAACTACGGCCTGGCCACCCTGAAAACCGTGCGCATCAAAGTCGTCGGCCCGCAGCCGGAAGACCTGCAGGCCGACCCCAGCTCCGACCAGATAGAGCTGAGCTGGGAAAAGCCCTATGTATGCGAAGATGCCGCTGAAAATTATTTCTACGCCTTCTCCGTCTGGCGGCGCGAAGGCTCCAATCCCTTCCCCATCGACACCTGCGACCCGGGTCTGGAAGGCAGGGGCTATACCCGCATTTTCGCCAATACGACTACCGAGCAAAACGGCCGTTACCATTTCGTCGACGCCAACGTTGAAAGGGGCAAAACCTATTGCTACCGCATACTCGCCGGCTTCGCCAAAACCACCGAGATCGGCCTGCCTTTCAACCGGGTGGAAAGCCTGCCCTCTGATGAAATCTGCATCCAGCTCAGCCGCGATGTGCCGCTCCTCACCAACGTCGACGTCCAAACCACCGACCAGGCCAATGGAACCATTGAAGTGCGGTGGACCAAACCCGTGGCCGAGGACCTGGATACGCTGCTCAACGCCGGCCCTTATACCTACGAAGTCTGGCGCGCCAACGGCATCACCGGCAGCGGCTTTGCCCCCACGGGCATCTCTCTCACGAGCCCGACCTATTGGCAAGCCAACGATACCTCCTTCATCGATACGGGGTTGAATACTTCAGGGAGCGCCTATACCTACCAGATCGCCCTCTACGTCAACGGCGAGTCCCAACCGCTCGGGTTCTCCCCGCCCGCTTCGTCCGTCTTCCTTTCCATCGCCTCTTCCGATGAAAAAAATACCCTGAGCTGGGACTTCAACGTCTCCTGGAACAATAGCCAATACGTCGTCTATAAACAAAACGCGGTCCTGGGCTGGGATTCCATCGCCACGACCGCCGAGCCGCTGTTCACCGATACCGGCTTGGTCAACGGACGGGAATACTGCTACTACATTCGCAGCATTGGGTCCTACGGCATCGCCTCCATCGCCAGCCCGCTGATCAACCATTCGCAAATCGCCTGCGGCATACCGCTCGATACCATACCGCCCTGCCCGCCCCAACTCACCGTCGACAATATCTGCGACGAAGCCATCAGCTGCGAACCTTCGGATCTGGTCAACTACCTGTCGTGGACCAACCCCATGCTCACCTGCCCGGAAACCGACGACGTGGTAGCTTATTACATCTACTACGCGCCTTTTGAAGGGCAGCCCTTCGCCTTGATCGACTCGGTGATGGACAGCGGAAGGCTCACTTACGACCACATGCCCGAATCAGGCCTGGCCGGTTGTTATGCGGTGACGGCCCGCGACACCTTCTTCAACGAAAGCCTATTCAGCAATATCGTCTGCGTAGACAACTGCCCGATCTACGAGTTGCCGAATGCCTTCACGCCCAACGGCGACGGCCAGAACGACATGTTCACCCCCTTCCCCTACTGCTTTATCGAAAGGGTTGATTTCAAGGTGTTCAACCGCTGGGGCGAACTGGTTTTTGAAACCCAGGACCCCGACATCAACTGGAATGGGACCAACCGAAGCAGCCAAATGCTGCCAGACGGAGCCTACTTCTACACTTGCGAAGTATTCGAGCAAAGGGTCCAGGGAATCGTGCCCAGGCCTGAAATCCTGAGCGGCTACATCCAGCTCAGCGGAGGAAAATAAAGAAATCACCATGTTTACAGGAATCATCGAAACGACCGGCATAGTGACCGGCCTCCAAAAGGAGGGAACCAACGTACATTTCACCATCGAATCGCAGATTTCAGCTTCGCTGAAGGTCGATCAAAGCCTGGCTCACGACGGGGTTTGCCTCACTGTGGTGAAGGTGGAGGGCAACCGCCACACCGTCACCGCCATAGAGGAAACCCTGATCCGGTCGAATCTGGGGAAATGGAAGCCCGGCACACTGGTCAACCTCGAACGCGCCATGGCCACCAACGGCCGCCTCGACGGCCATATGGTGCAGGGGCACGTCGACACCACGGCGCGCTGCACAGGGGTAGAAACCCGCGAAGGCAGCTGGTATTTCGAGTTCGAGTACAACCCTACGCCCGAGCACCTGCTGGTAGACAAAGGCTCGATCTGCATCAACGGGGTAAGCCTGACGGTGGTGTCGCCGGTGGAGAAACGATTCAGGGTGGCTATCATCCCCTACACCTGGGAGCACACCAATTTCCGGCAGATCGCGGAGGGCGGCCTGGTCAATCTGGAATTCGACATTATCGGGAAATACATCGCCAGATATATGGCATTATACAAGTAGGGGCGGCGTTCACCGCCGCCCCTACGCGCATTTTTTATTCTTCCTCTTCGTACTCCTCTTCCAGCATCATGTGCCGGTCTTTGTGGAGTTCGTACATCTCCTGGGTGGTGACGTAGAGGTTTTCGTACTGCTTGAGGCCCGTACCCGCGGGTATTTTCTTGCCCACGATCACGTTTTCCTTCAGGCCGGCCAATTCGTCGGTGCGGGCGCCGATGGCGGCCGTGCTCAACACTTTGGTCGTTTCCTGGAAGGAGGCTGCCGAGATCCAGCTCACCGTGCCCAGCGAGGACTTGGTGATACCCTGAAGAAGCGGGCTGGAAGTAGCCGATACGGCGTCGCGGTATTGCACCAGTTTGCGGTCGTTGCGCTTGAGGAAGGAGTTCTCCTCGCGCAACTGGCGCAGGGTGACGAGCTGGCCCGGTTTGAGCTTGGCGGAATCGCCGGAATCCGTGATGACTTTCTTGTCATAGATGTAGTCGTTCTGCTCTACGAATTCCCACTTTTCCACTGCTTCGCCTTCGAGGAAGGTGGTATCTCCCGGATCTTCGATCTGCACGCGGCGCATCATCTGGCGGACGATCACCTCCATGTGCTTGTTGTTGATGGTGATACCCTGGGAGCGGTACACTTCCTGTACCCCGTTGACGAGGTAGGACTGTACGGCGAAGGGGCCTTTGATCGCCAGGATATCCTTGGGCGAAACAGAGCCGTCGGACAGGGGCGTACCGGCACGCACGAAGTCGCCGTCCTGTACCAGCAGGTGCTTGGACAGGCCGATGAGGTATTTGTGCTTCTGACCGTCTTTGGCCGTGACCACGATCTCCCTGTTACCGCGCTTGATCTTGCCGAAGCTGATCACCCCGTCGATCTCCGACACGATGGCCGGGTTGGAGGGGTTGCGCGCTTCGAACAGCTCCGTTACACGGGGAAGACCACCGGTGATATCCTGGATCTTGCCGAGCTTACGGGGTATCTTGGCGATTTTCTGACCGGCTTTGATCTCAATACCGTCTTCGATAGAGATATAGGAGCCCACCGGCAGGTTATAGCTGCGGAGTTCCTCGCCATCCTGGCTGACGATGCGGATGGTGGGAATCTTGCGCTTGTTCTTCGATTCGATGACTACTTTTTCCGCGATCCCCGTCACGTCGTCGCGTTCGATGCGGAAGGTTGCGCCTTCCTCGATCGATTCGAATTGAGCGATACCGGGGAATTCGGAGATGATAACGGCGTTGTAGGGGTCCCAGCTACAGATCATATCGCCCTTGGCCACTGATTGCCCGTCGCGCACGCGCAGTTCGGCGCCGTAGGGGATGTGGTGGGTGGCGAAGATACGGTTGCCCTGGGTATCGACGATGCGGATTTCACCGGTACGGGACAGCACGATGTCGACAGGGTTGCCTTCTTCATCGGACTGGGTGGTGACGCGCACGCCGTCGAATTCTACCTTGCCGTCGAATTTGGTCACGATTTCCGATTCCGACTTGGAGACGGAGGCGATACCACCCACGTGGAAGGTACGGAGGGTCAGCTGGGTACCGGGTTCACCGATCGACTGGGCGGCGATGATGCCCACGGCGTCGCCCATTTCGGCGATGCGGCCGGTGGCCAGGTTCTTGCCGTAGCACTTGGCGCATACGCCGCGTTTGGTTTCGCAGGTGAGCACCGAGCGGATGGTAACGCTTTCGACGCCGATGCGCTCGATGTACTCCGACATGTCTTCATCGATGTAGGAACCGGCTTCCAGGATTACCTCATCGGTATCCGGATGGTACACATCGTGCAGGGTATAGCGGCCGGCGATACGGCTGGTCAGCGGTTCGATCACCTTGTCATTATCCCTCAGCGCGGAGGTTTCAATACCGCGCAGGGTATCGCAGTCATCTTCCATGATGACCACGTCCTGGGCTACGTCGACCAGACGGCGGGTCAGGTAACCGGCGTCGGCGGTCTTCAGAGCGGTGTCGGCGAGACCTTTGCGGGCGCCGTGGGTGGAGATGAAGTATTCCAATACCGACAAGCCCTCCATGAAGTTCGACAAGATGGGGTTTTCGATGATGGCGCCACCGGTGTCGCCCGACTTCCGGGGCTTGGCCATCAGACCGCGGAGGCCGCAGAGCTGCTTGATCTGCTGCTTGGAACCACGGGCGCCCGAGTCGAGCATCATGAATACGGAGTTGAAGCCCTGCTTGTGCTGGGCAAGTTCCCGCATCAGGTTATCCGTGATCTTGTTGTCGGCGTAGGTCCACTTGTCGATGATCTGGTTATAGCGTTCGTTGTTGGTGATCAGACCAAATTCGTAGTTTTCCCAGACCTCATCTACTTCCTTCTGTGCCTCTTCGAGGGTAGTGACCTTCACCGAGGGGGTGATCAGGTCGCCCAGGTTGAAGGACAGACCGCCTTTGAATGCCCAGAGGAAGCCCAGTTCCTTGATGTTATCGAGGAAGTCGGCCGTCACTGCGAAGTTGGTGCGGCGGAGGATATCGCTGATGACTTTTTTCAGGTTCTTCTTGGTCAGCAGGGTATTGACGTAGGGCACGTTTTCCGGCACGACCTGGTTGAAGATGACGCGGCCAACGGTAGTTTCTATGAGTTGGGTGGTCAGTTCTCCGCTTTCGTTTTCTGCCCTGGTGCGTACCTTGATATGGGCATGCAGGTCTACGATGCCTTCGTTATAGGCAATGATCACCTCTTCAGGCGAATAGAACTTCATGTTCTCGCCCCTCACCTCGACGCCATTGGCTGATTTCTTCCCTTTAGTGATGTAGTACAAGCCGAGGACCATGTCCTGTGAAGGCAGGGTCACGGGAGAGCCGTCCTGCGGGTTAAGCATGTTGTGCGAGGAGAGCATGAGCACCTGGGCTTCGAGGATGGAAGCCTGGCTCAGCGGCACGTGCACGGCCATCTGGTCGCCGTCGAAGTCGGCGTTGAAGGCGCCGCAGACGAGGGGGTGCAGCTGGATAGCTTTCCCTTCGATCAGGCGGGGTTGGAATGCCTGGATGGAAAGGCGGTGCAGCGTGGGCGCCCGGTTGAGCAGCACGGGGTGACCTTTGAGGATATTTTCCAGGATTTCCCAGATCACTGGGTCCTTGCGGTCGACCAGTTTCTTGGCCGACTTTACGGTCTTCACTATGCCGCGCTCGATGAGTTTGCGGATGATAAACGGCTTGAAGAGCTCGGCCGCCATGCCTTTGGGGATACCGCACTCGTGCAGTTTGAGCGTCGGGCCCACCACGATCACGGAACGACCGGAGTAGTCTACGCGCTTACCGAGCAGGTTCTGGCGGAAGCGGCCCTGTTTGCCCTTGAGGATATCGCTGAGCGACTTGAGGGCCCGGCCGCCTTCGGCCTTGACGGCGTTGGATTTGCGGGAGTTGTCGAACAGGGAGTCGACTGCTTCCTGCAGCATCCGCTTTTCATTTCGAAGAATGACTTCCGGGGCTTTGATCTCCAGCAGGCGCTTGAGGCGGTTGTTGCGAATGATGACCCTGCGGTAGAGGTCGTTGAGGTCGGAGCTGGCGAAGCGGCCGCCATCGAGGGGCACGAGGGGGCGCAGTTCCGGCGGCACAACAGGCAGGTACTGGATCACCGTCCATTCCGGGCGGTTCTCGATGCGGGTCATGCCATCGCGGAAAGCTTCCACCACGCGCAGGCGCTTGAGGGCTTCCGACTTGCGCTGCTGGCTGGTTTCGTTGGCCGCCATGTGGCGCAGGTCGTAGGAGAGCTGGTCGAGGTCGAGGCGGACCAACAGGTCGCGGATCGCCTCGGCGCCCATGCGGGCGATGAATTTGTTGGGATCCTCATCCGACAGCATCTGGTTGTCGGGAGGAAGGGTTTCCATTACTTCCAGGTATTCTTCTTCAGAAAGGAGATCCAGCACGTTTACGCCGTCATCGGCTTTCACGCCGGGCTGCACTACTACGTAGCGTTCGTAGTACACGATGCTCTCCAGCTTCTTGGAGGAGAGGCCGAGCAGGTAGCCGATCTTGTTGGGCAGCGACTTGAAGAACCAGATGTGCACAACCGGCACCACGAGCTTGATGTGGCCCATGCGTTCGCGGCGCACTTTTTTCTCGGTCACTTCCACCCCGCAGCGGTCGCATACGATGCCTTTGTAGCGGATGCGCTTGTATTTGCCGCAATAGCACTCGTAGTCTTTAACAGGGCCGAAGATCCGTTCGCAGAACAAGCCGTCGCGTTCGGGCTTGTAGGAGCGGTAGTTGATCGTCTCCGGCTTCAGCACTTCCCCATAAGAGCGCTCCAGGATTTCATCCGGAGAGGAGAGGCTGATGGTGATGTTGTCAAACGTCTGCTTTTGAACCTGATTTTTCTTCTTGAAAGGCATACGTCAAGAGTATTTTAACCCGGTGAGCGCACTCACCGGGTTGATTAATTTTTTTGAGACATCAATCAAAACGCACGTCGAGGGCAAGGCCGCGCAATTCGTGCACCAACACGTTGAACGATTCGGGGATGTTGGGCTCGGGAAGCACATCGCCTTTGACGATAGCCTCGTAGGCCTTGGCGCGTCCGATGATGTCGTCGGATTTGATCGTCAGCAGTTCCTGGAGGATGTTGGCTGCGCCGAATGCTTCCAGGGCCCACACTTCCATCTCCCCGAAGCGCTGGCCGCCGAACTGGGCTTTACCGCCGAGGGGCTGCTGCGTGATGAGAGAGTAGGGACCGATGGAGCGGGCGTGCATCTTGTCGTCGACCATGTGGGAGAGTTTCATCATGTAAATGACGCCCACCGTGGCCTGCTGGTGGAAGCGGTCGCCCGTTTCGCCGTCGTGCAGGTAGGTCTGGCCGAAAGTCGGCAGGCCTGCCTTTTCGATCTCGCTCTGGATATCTTCGGCTTTTGCGCCGTCGAAGATCGGGGTCGAGTACTTGACGCCCAGCTTTTTCCCTGCCCAGCCCAGAACGGTTTCGAGGATTTGGCCCAGGTTCATACGGGAAGGTACGCCCAGGGGGTTGAGCACGATATCCATCGGAGTGCCGTCTTCGAGGAAGGGCATGTCTTCGATGCGCACGATACGCGATACGATACCCTTGTTGCCGTGGCGGCCTGCGAGTTTATCGCCCACTTTGAGCTTGCGCTTTTTGGCCATGTACACCTTGGCGAGCTTGAGCACGCCGGCGGGCAATTCGTCGCCAATGCTGATGTTGAACTTCTCGCGCTTGTAGCGGCCCACTTCTTCGTTCACCTTGATGCTGTAGTTATGCAGCATGCGGGCGACGAGTTCGTTTGTATGCTCGTCGTCGGTCCAGTTGCTGTAGTCGATATTCGTGTAATCCAGGTCGCGGAGCAGGTTCTTGTCGAACTTGGTTCCTTTCGGCGCCAACACTTCGTTGTAAATGCTCTTGACGCCCTGGGTAGTTTTGTTCTTCACCAGCACGATCAGTTTGTCGACCAGTGTGGTTTTCAGTTCGTTGAGCGCGATGGCGTGCTGCTCGTCGAGGTGGGTGAGCAGGTCTTTTTCGGTGGCTTTCTGCACCTTGTCCTTCTTGGCGCGTGCGAACAGTTGCTTGTCGATGATGACGCCGGTGGTAGAGGGCGGCACTTTCAGCGATGCGTCCTTGACGTCGCCTGCCTTGTCGCCGAAGATGGCGCGCAGCAGTTTCTCTTCCGGAGTCGGATCGCTTTCGCCTTTGGGCGTGATCTTGCCGATGAGGATGTCGCCTTCCTTGACCCAGGCGCCGATGCGGATGATACCGTTTTCGTCGAGGTCTTTGGTGGCGTCTTCGCTGACGTTGGGGATATCATTGGTCAGTTCTTCCTCCCCGAGCTTGGTGTCGCGCACATCGAGTTCGAAGTGTTCGATATGAACGGAGGTGAAGATATCTTCACGGACCACGCGTTCGGAGATCACGATGGCGTCTTCGAAGTTGTACCCTTTCCAGGGCATGAAGGCCACCTGGAGGTTCTGGCCGAGGGCCAGTTCGCCGTTGTCGGTAGCGTAGCCGTCGCACAGGATCTGCCCTTTGACCAGCCGGTCGCCCTTGCGAACGATGGGCTTGAGGTTGATGCAGGTGCCCTGGTTGGTGCGGCGGAACTTGACCAGTTCGTAGCGCTTGAGGTTGTCTTCGAAAGAGATCAGTTGATCTTCCTCGGTGCGGTCGTAGCGGATGAGGATTTCGTTGGCGTCGACGTATTCGACCACGCCGTCTCCTTCTGCGTTGAACAGCATGCGGCTATCGCGGGCCACTTTGCCTTCCAGGCCTGTTCCCACGATGGGGGAAGAGGGGCGCAGGAGGGGCACAGCCTGGCGTTGCATGTTGGAGCCCATGAGGGCGCGGTTGGCGTCGTCGTTTTCGAGGAAGGGGATCATGGAAGCGGAAACCCCGACGATCTGGTTGGGGGCGACGTCCATGTATTCCAATTCCGGCGGCGTGAGCACGGGGAATTCGCCGTGTTCGCGGCTCTTGACCTTTTCATTGAGGAATGCGCCTTGCTCGTCGATCGGGGCGTTGGCCTGGGCGATCTTGCGGTAGTCTTCCGCTTCTGCGGAGAGGTAGACCGGGGTGTTGACGACATCCACCAGGCCATTATCGACCTTGCGGTAAGGCGTTTCCAGGAAGCCCATTTTGTTGATCTTGGCGTGCACGCACAGCGTGGAGATCAGACCGATGTTGGGGCCTTCCGGAGTTTCAATGGTGCACAGGCGCCCGTAGTGGGAGTAGTGCACGTCGCGGACCTCGAAGCCGGCGCGTTCGCGCGACAGACCGCCGGGACCCAGGGCCGAGATACGCCGTTTGTGGGTGATCTCGGAGAGCGGGTTGGTCTGGTCGAGGAACTGCGACAGCTGGCTGGTGCCGAAGAAGGAGTTGATGACAGAGGAGAGCGTCCGGGCGTTGATCAGGTCGATGGGGGTGAACACCTCGTTGTCGCGCACGTTCATGCGTTCGCGGATGGTGCGCGCCATACGGGCGAGGCCTACGCCGAACTGGGCATAGAGCTGCTCCCCTACCGAGCGGACGCGGCGGTTGCTCAGGTGGTCGATATCGTCGATCTCAGCCATGGAGTTGATCAGGCTGACCAGGTATTTGACGATGGCGATGATGTCTTCCTTCGTCAACACCAGGGTATCCTTGTTGATATCGATGCCCAGCTTGCGGTTGATCTTGTAGCGTCCTACTTCGCCGAGGTTGTAACGCTTATCGGAGAAGAAGAGCTTTTCGATGATACCGCGCGCCGTTTCATCGTCGGGCGGATCGGTGCCGCGCAATTGGCGGTAGATGTAGTTGACGGCCTCCATTTCGGAGCTGGAGGGGTCTTTTTGGAGGGTATTGTAGATGATGGTGTAATCTTCTTCAATATCCTCCCGTTGCAAGATGACGTGGTTGGTCTCTGCAGCGAGGATCAGTTCGATATTTTCTTCATCCAGGACGATATCGCGGTCGAGGATGATTTCGTTGCGTTCGATAGTGACCACTTCGCCGGTATCTTCGTCGACGAAGTCTTCCGTCCAGCTGCGAAGCACGCGGGCGGCGAGTTTACGGCCGACGGATTTTTCCAGCTCTTCGCGGGTAGCGG
This sequence comes from Saprospiraceae bacterium, assembly GCA_049306275.1. GTDB lineage: Bacteria > Bacteroidota > Bacteroidia > Chitinophagales > Saprospiraceae > JADJTT01. Next base: position 16,087 of record JBAQQB010000163.1, read on the forward strand.
GCACGTCGTCGGCCAGGCCGAAGAGGTCGAGGATGGATTTGTCGGTGTCGTAGCCAATGGCGCGCAGCAGGGTCGTGACCGGGAATTTCTTCTTCCGGTCGATGTAGGCGTACATCACGTTATTGATGTCGGTGGCAAATTCCATCCAGGCGCCTTTGAAGGGGATGACCCTTGCGGAATAGATCTTGGTGCCGTTGGGGTGGAAGCTTTGGCCGAAGAAAACGCCCGGCGAGCGGTGCAATTGGGAGACGATGACCCTTTCCGCGCCGTTGATGACGAAGGTACCCTTGGGCGTCATGTAGGGGATATTGCCCAGGAATACGTCCTGAACGATCGTCTCGAAGTCGACGTGTTCTTCGTCGTTGCAGGAAAGGCGGAGTTTGGCCTTGAGCGGCACGCTGTAGGTCAGGCCCCGCTGCATGCATTCGTCAATAGAATAGCGAGGCGGGTCGATGAAGTAATCGAGGAACTCCAACACGAAGATATTGCGAGCATCCGTGATGGGGAAATTCTCCTGGAAAACCTTGTACAATCCTTCATTGATCCGGTTTTCCGGAGTCGTCTCAAGCTGGAAGAATTCCTGGAAGGATTTGAGTTGGATTTCGAGAAGGTCGGGGTATTCGCCCGGAAGTTTAATTCTGCCGAAATTGATACGACTTTCTTCAGCCGTCAGAGCAACGCCATTAGATGCCATGTGCAAGTGCTTAAGATTAAATGGTTTACCAAACAAGCTTTCTTGTTTGACCAGATAAGGGGGAAGGTACTTTCCAGGTTGTCAGCATGGGTAAACAAGCATAACAACCCTATGGAGCGAAAAGTTTCCGTACCATCCAGTTTTATACGACAATAGGCCTAGCGAGCTGAGGGCAACTCGCTAAGCCATTTGTCGTATGGAAGCTGGGTACGTTGTGCGGACCAGGTAATTTTTCAATTACTTCAGTTCGACAGTAGCGCCTGCAGCTTCCAGGGTAGCTTTCATCTTTTCAGCTTCGTCTTTCGAAGCGCCTTCTTTCAGTACGCTGGGCGCGCCGTCGACGAGGTCTTTAGCTTCTTTGAGACCCAGGTTGAGGATGGTCTTGACTTCTTTGACCACTGCCAGTTTCTGGGCGCCGCCCGTGATCAGGACCACGTTGAATTCGGTCTTCTCAACGGGAGCTGCTGCGTCGCCGCCGCCTGCTACCGGGCCAGCTGCCACTGCTACTGCTGCTGCTGCGGGTTCAATTCCATATTCGTCTTTCAGAATAGCGGCGAGTTCATTGACCTCTTTAACCGTCAGGTTAACCAGCTGTTCTGCGAATGCTTTCAAATCTGCCATTGTCGATTTGTTTTAAGATTTTCCAAAAAAGTGATACGCGTATAATGAGCGCAAAGCTTGGAAGCCAAATTAGGCGCCGCGTTCTTCGAGCGTTTTGAGCAATCCCATAATGGTGCTTCCACCCGACTTGAGGGCGGAGATGACATTGCGGGCAGGCGATTGCAGCAGGCCGATGATCTCGCCGAGGAGTTCTTCCTTCGACTTGAGGTTGGCCAGCGCTTCGAGTTGGTCGTCGCCGAGGAACACTGCCGAGTCGATGTAAGCTGCCTTGATGGCCGGCTTTTCTCCGTCTTTGCGAAACTCCTTGATCAACCGGGCCGGGGAGTTGGCCACTTCAGTAAACATAACGGCGGTGGGGCCGTTGAGGGAGTCGTAAAGCGCAGAGTAATTGCGGTCTTCCGGGAAGGATTCCATCGCCTTCCGCAGCAGGGTGTTCTTGACGACCCGCATCTCGATGCCTTTCTCAAAAAGCATGCGGCGCAGGTTGTTCACCTTTTCCACCGTGAGGGTGGACGAATCGGTGATATAGAAGTAGGGAGCGTGTTCGAATTTGCCTTTCAGCTCCTCTATAATTGCGGTTTTTTCTTCTCTTGTCATGGCGTAGCGTTAAAGCAAGGATTAACGAATGGTTTTAGCGTCTACCTTGATACCCGGGCTCATCGTGCTGGCGATCGTGATCGACTTGAGGTAGGTACCTTTCGCGGAAGAGGGCTTCATCTTGACCAGGGTGCTGAGCAGTTCGTTGGCGTTTTCAGCCAGCTTGTCAGGGGTAAACGATACGCGGCCGACAGAAGAGTGGATGATGCCGTACTTGTCGACGCGGAAAGAGATCTTACCGCCCTTGACGTCTTTTACGGCTGCACCTACGTCCATGGTAACCGTCCCCGTCTTGGGGTTGGGCATCAGACCGCGGGGGCCGAGGATACGACCGATCTTACCGACCTGGCCCATGGTCTGGGGCATGGCGATACAGACGTCGAAGTCCGTCCAGCCATCCTGGATCTTTTGGACGTATTCGTTGAGGCCGACGAAGTCGGCGCCAGCGTCTTTGGCTTCCTGCTCTTTGTCAGGGGTGCACAATACCAGCACGCGCTTGGATTTACCGGTGCCGTGAGGAAGGGTGACCGAGCCGCGCAGCGCCTGGTCGGCTTTGCGGGGGTCGATCCCGAGGCGGACGTGAACGTCGACCGAAGCGTCGAATTTGGCCAGGTTCACTTGCTTAACCAGGTTCATGGCGTCTTCCAGCGTATAGAGGCGCGTGGATTCCACTTTTCCCTGGATGGCTTTTTGCCGTTTGGTTAATTTTGCCATGTTGTCTGAAATTTGTGAGGTGAATAACGCCCGATTGCTCGGGCTCCCTTCATCCCCTACCCCTTCGGGAGGGGGATATGTCTTGGTTACTTATGTCTGTGTGATCAGGATTCCCAGGGCGGCGTACCTTCAACCGTGATACCCATGGAGCGCGCCGTGCCGGCAACCATTTTCATGGCCGATTCGATGGTGAAGCAGTTGAGGTCGGGCATCTTCACTTCCGCGATGTGCCGCACCTGATCCCAGGTAACCTTGCCTACTTTTTTCCGGTTGGGTTCAGTGGAGCCGGCTTTGATCTTGGCAGCTTCCAGCAACTGGATGGAAGCCGGCGGGGTTTTGACGACGAAGTCGAACGACTTGTCTTTGTAAACCGAGATCACGACCGGGAGGATCTGCCCCATTTTGTCCTGGGTAACAGCGTTGAAACGCTTGCAGAAGTCCATGATATTGACCCCTTTGGAACCGAGCGCCGGACCGATGGGGGGAGAGGGGTTTGCCTGTCCGCCTTTGACCTGAAGCTTGATAAAAACTTCGATTTCCTTTGCCATTGTCTTCTTCTAATTTAACCTGTTAGGCTTCCGGCTCAGGGGAAGCGTTCCGGGTACCGGACAAGAACCGGAATAAATATTGTTGTGCTGTGCGCGGAAGGGGGCTTACTGTTGTTTCTCGACCTGCATGAAGTTGAGTTCAACTTCCGTACCCCGTCCGAATATTTTTACGATGACTTTGAGTTTTTTCTTCTCTTCGTTCACTTCCTGGATATCCCCTACGAATTCGCTGAAAGGCCCGTCGATGATCTTGACGGTTTCACCTACGATGAAGGGTTCGAGCATGGTCTCACCCTGGTCTTGCGATTCGTCTACCTTGCCCAGCAGGCGGTTGGCTTCCGACTGCATCATGGGGATGGGGTTGTTTTTGCCGAGGAAATGGATGACGTTGGGGATGTTGGCGATTGCCTGAACCATTTCGGCGGTAAACTTAGCGGCTTCAGCTTCGATGAGGATGTAGCCGGGCAGGATGTTGCGCTCGGATATCACCTTCTTACCGCCGCGGATCTTGTACACCTTTTCGGTAGGTACCAGAACCTGGGTAACGATATCCTTCCAACCGGAGCGATCGATCTCGAAATCGATGCGTTCCTTGATCTTGCGTTCCTTCCCGCTGATCACCCGCAGTGAATACCACTTCTTTTCGTCCGCCATTCCCCTCTGAGGTTAAATCGGTTATGCGTTAAGGTTGTAAATAAACTTCAACATGCCGTTGGAGACCGAGTCCATCAGGAAAATGATCAGCGCCAGGATAAAGGATGCGATGATCACCACGATGGTGCTGGACTGGAGGTTGCTCCATGTGGGCCACGTCACCTTATTGAGCAGCTCGTTAATACTTTCTTTGATGTACAGGCGAATGCTATCCATGACCTGGTGCTTTTATCGGAATTTTCAATGTTGCGCGGGCAGAAGGACTCGAACCCTCAGCCTACGGTTTTGGAGACCGTCGCTCTACCACTTGAGCTATGCCCGCTCGCATATGGGCCTTTTTGTAAGAAATCGGAAATCGGGTACTCCCCGAGAGGAATACCCAATTTCCGATGGTAAGGTTTATCGATAAATTCTGTGCGAATTAGTCGAGGATCTCGGTCACCTGACCAGCGCCAACCGTACGGCCACCTTCGCGGATAGCGAAGCGGAGACCTTTTTCCATAGCGATGGTGTTGATCAGTTTGACTTCCAGTGCAACGTTGTCGCCCGGCATCACCATTTCAACGCCTTGCGGCAGCTTCACGTCGCCCGTTACGTCGGTCGTACGGAAGTAGAACTGCGGACGGTAGCCGTTGAAGAACGGGGTGTGACGGCCGCCTTCTTCCTTGCTCAACACGTACACTTCAGCTTTGAAGTTGGCGTGCGGCTTGACAGAGCCGGGCTTGCAGATCACCATACCGCGACCGATCTGGTCTTTGTCGATACCGCGCAGGAGCAGACCAGCGTTGTCGCCGGCTTCACCGCGGTCGAGCAGTTTGCGGAACATTTCCACACCGGTAACGACCGACTTGAGCGGCTTTTCGTCCTTGGGCATCATACCCAGGATTTCCACTTCCTCGCCCACCGTGATCACACCGCGCTCGATACGGCCCGTTGCAACGGTACCGCGGCCGGTGATGGAGAACACGTCTTCGATCGGCATCAGGAACGGCTGGTCGATCAGACGGACCGGGTCCTTGATCTGGGTGTCAACAGCGTCCATCAGCTCTTTGATGGACCGTACGCCATCGGGCGTACCTTCCAGCGCCTTGAGGGCGGAGCCGCGGATAACGGCTGCGTTGTCGCCATCGTATTGGTATTGGCTGAGCAGTTCGCGAACTTCCATCTCCACCAGTTCCAGCATCTCTTCGTCGTCGACCAGGTCAACCTTGTTCATATACACAACAATGTTCGGAACACCTACCTGACGGGCAAGCAGGATGTGTTCGCGGGTTTGAGGCATGGGGCCGTCGGTAGCGGCAACCACCAGGATAGCGCCGTCCATCTGAGCAGCACCCGTAACCATGTTCTTCACATAGTCGGCGTGGCCCGGGCAGTCTACGTGTGCGTAGTGGCGCGCCTTGGTCTGGTATTCAACGTGGGCCGTGTTGATGGTGATACCACGCTCTTTTTCTTCCGGAGCGGCGTCGATGGAGTCATAACTCTTCACTTCGGCGAGACCATCAGCTGCAAGTACAGTGGTGATGGCAGCTGTAAGCGTAGTCTTGCCATGGTCAACGTGACCGATCGTCCCAATGTTTACGTGCGGTTTGTCCCGCAGAAATTTGTCCTTAGCCATCGCTTAAGTTTTTAGCAGTAAAGTTTCAAATGATTCAATTTAATTCAGACGACCGGACACGACTATATCCAGCGCCGACGTTCTCAGAGCCAATGCGGGGAATTGAACCCCGGACCCCTTCCTTACCATGGAAGTGCTCTACCCCTGAGCTACATTGGCTTACTTAACATGGAGCGGGCGACGAGACTCGAACCCGCGACCCTCAGCTTGGAAGGCTGATGCTCTACCAACTGAGCTACGCCCGCTTTTTGTGGTGGGGGTGATAGGATTCGAACCTATTCAGTCAGAGACACCAGATTTACAGTCTGGCCCGGCTCTCCCACTCCGGCGCACCCCCTTTTTTGTCAATTTTCTGAGCCAGCAGAGGGACTCGAACCCCCGACCAGCTGATTACAAATCAGCTGCTCTACCAACTGAGCTATGCTGGCGGGAACCCTTTTTTTCTGCGGGCTTTTTCTTCGCTATATCGAGACTTTTCTCGCAAGCGGATGCAAAGATAGAGGTTTATCACTCAAATGCAAAAAAACTTTTCAAACTTTTTTCCTGACTTTCTCTAAAAAAAGATCGGGGCGCCTCGCAGGCGCCCCGATCTCCTCAATTTTGCATATGATTTTGGTTATTTGACTTCAAAATGTTTCTCCTTATACTTTTGGAGTTGCCGCTTCATCGTATCGGCTACTCCTTCCACTGCCCCCTCGAAGGTCTTGTGGATCCCTTTGGCAAAGAGGGTCTCGCCTGGCACGTGGACCTTCACCTCTGCGACTTTGTCTTTCACTTGCCCTGCATTCTCCAACCGCAATATCACATTTACTTCAATGATCCGGTCGAAAAATGTGTCGAGCTTCTTGAGCTTCTTCTCAATGAATTCCAGCAGCTTTTCATCAGCCTTGAACTGGACAGCTTCGGTGTGTATCTTCATATTTTCCGAAATTAAGGTGAAACAAGAATTACGGACGCCTGCCCTTCGGGTGGGCCTGCTGATAAACTTCCTTCAATTTTTCAATGGCATTGTGCGTGTAAACCTGCGTCGCGGCCAGGCTGGAATGCCCCAGCAGTTCCTTGACCGCGTTGATGTCTGCCCCCCTGTTCGACAGATGCGTGGCAAACGAGTGCCTCAGCACGTGCGGGCTGCGCTTTTCCACCGTGGTGACCATCGACAGGTGGCTGCGCACGACCAGATACACGAACTTGGGGTACATCGCCTGCCCCTTGTCTGTGAGCAGCAATTGGGGCGGTAGCGTTTCAAATGTCTCCCGGCGCAGGCGGATGTATGACTGTACCCGCTCCGCCAGGTCCGGCAGCATGGGAATGATCCGCTCCTTCCCGCCCTTGCCTTTGACCCTGATCTGCTGCCGGTGGAAATCAAAGGCCTCGGGGGTAAGATCGATCAACTCCGCGCGCCGGAGTCCTGTAAGATATAACAACTCGAGCAGCAGGCGGTTCCGCATGCCGCTGAAATCGTCGCCAAAGGGCGTTTCATCCAGCAACTGCGCCAGCTGCTCCTCTCTGACAAATACGGGAAGCGCCTTGCCTGTCTTCGGCGCCGTGATCTTGAGCATGGGGTTCTCCCCTACCCAGCCACGCTGTAACAAAAAGCGGAAAAAGGTCTTCAGGCAGGAGAGCTTGCGGTTGATGGCCCGGGGGCTCCAGCCTTGCTCCATGCCGCCGGCCACCCAGGCGCGTATATGCAAAGGCCTCACCTCCGCCAGGGAAGTAAGGCCGTATGTATCTTGGGCAAATGCCAAAAACTGATCCGTGTCGCTTTGATAAGCTCGTACAGTATGTGGCGAAAACCTTTTCTCGTAATGCAAATAGTCCAGAAATGCTCGTTGTTCGTGTGGTCGGCTCATTCTTGTATTTCAGCACCCTTAAGATACAACCATCCCCCGAAAAAAGCAATGACGTTTTCCAAAAAGAATGTCTTCAAAACGATAAACGCTAAACGATAAACGGCTGGGCCGTCTATCGTTTAGCGTTTATCGTTTACCGGAAATATCGGGAAATAAAGGTCAGACCGCCTGGTCGCCGTACGTCTTTTGCTTGTAAACAGCCTTCATCACCTCGTTCCTGCGGTTGACGGACGGCTTGACGAAGTGCTTGCGGCGGCGCAGCTCTTTCAAAATGCCCGCCTTCTCGAATTTGCGCTTGTACTTTTTGAGCGCTCTTTCAATCGATTCGCTATCTTTTACATCGATGATCAGCATACTAATGACGCTTCTTGGTGAATAAATTTTTTGTTAACAGATTTGGGACTGCAAAGTTATAAGAATATCCTGAAACTTGCAAAGCGGTTTTTTACTTTTGGGGATGCAAAAGGAAAAGAAAGACAAACATTTCATCAAAAAGCCCATTTACCCTGGCGGGCCGCAGGCTATGCGGCAGTTCATCCGGGAGAACCTGCGCTACCCACTGGAGGCCCTGGCGCAGAAGACCGAGGGTACCGTCACGCTCAAATACGCCATTGACCATCTGGGCCACGTCACCGAGGCCAAGGTCGTGGCCGGCCTTGGGCATGGATGCGACGAAGAGGCCGTCCGCCTGGTGAAGCTCCTGCGGTTCGAGGTGCCGAAGCACCGCGGGGTGAAGGTCCGGTTTACGAAAGATATCCATATTCATTTCAAACTGCCGAAGGCACAGCCGAAAGCCAAAGTGCAGACGGCTCAGGTGCAGTATACCGTCACTTCCGCCTCCAAACCTGCCGGCACGGAGGAAAAAAAGGAAAACGAGGGCAATGGTTACTCCTATACTATAACGATAGTCTGAGCCTGCCTGTAAAAGAAAAAGGCCGCCTCCCTTCCGGAAGGCGGCCTTTTTTCTTTTGCGAAGGCAATTAATTCACATCCCAGAATATCTTACTATCCAGGGTGTTGCCGCCGATGGCGTCAGATGCTGCCTCTACGTTTTCGCCGTTAAGGGAGAATTCCGTAACGGGATAGGTCATGCGGAGCAGCGGGCCGCGCATGGCCTGCACCGCGTCGGGAAGGGCCGGAGAGTCGTAGATCCTCCAGGTCGACCAGGCTTCGAAGCCTTTGTCGTAAAGGGCGATCCACTTCTGCAGGGCGATCTTTTCCCTCCAGGTACCGGGAGCGGTTGCATAATTTACATCCGGGTTGGCGATGTAGGTATCTGCTTCGCCCTGGCTGCCTCCCCATTCAAGGATGCAGGCGGCGATGCCGGCATGGTAATGGTCGGCAGCCGAGCCGCCAACGCTGTAACCTCTTTCAGCGCCGTCGGCGAGGGTGAAACGCACTTCAGAGTAGGTCAGCAAGCTGGCCGGGAAAGTGGGATCGTGCTGCTGGTCGCCGGGATGCGAGAAAGCGTTGAAGTTGTTGTTGTCGCCGTATACGCCGCCGAGGATTTCACCAGCGATCGGGTCCTTGAAGTAATACGAGAGGCGCGGGTCGTCGAGGGCCTTCATGGGGTCGACGATGGTGCTGGCTGCGATGAAGTCGGAACGGCCGCTCTGCACCAGTTCTTCCCACAGCGGGTTGGTGTGCGGAGTAGCGGAAGTGTAGTGGATGGTGAAGTTGTCGTCGTTGGATTCAAATACGCCATCCGCAACAGCCTCTTCCATCATCCGCTGAGCCTTGGCGTTGTCGGAGTCAGCCAGTCGCAGTGCGAGGCGGAGTTTGAGGGAGTTGGCAAATTTGCGCCACTTGCCGGTGTCGCCACCGTAGATCAGGTCGTAGCCATCCATGCGGCTTTCCCCGCTGAGTTTGCCGATGGCGTCGTCCAGACGGCCGGTCAGGCTGGCATAGATAGCCGCATCGTCGTCGTATTTAGGGGTCACGTCGTCGGTGAATGCCTCCGTGTAGGGAATATCGCCGAAGATATCGACCAGCAGATGCCAGGTAAAAATTTCGAGCACTTCAGCCATGGCAGCCTGGTTGCGCTTGTTCTCGTCGGTCAGGATATTGTCGCCGGCATTGATCACCGCAACCCCTTTGAGGTCGCGGATCACCGTGGCGTAGAGGGTATTCCAGGCCTGGCCGTTGACGTTGCGTTCCGTCAACTCGTAGTTCGACTCGTCAGCATAAGTGGTTTGAGCCCACTGCTGCGCGTACAGGCGGTAGTTGTTGATGTTCACGTTGCAGCCAGCCATGTAGTCCAACAAGGCTAGCTCTGCGTTGGCAAACAGGTTGCCTGCATCCACATTTTGAGGATTCTTCGGATCCTCATTGAGGTCTGTCAGGTTCTTCGTGCAGGAGAAAATCCCGAGCACAAGTGCCAGCAGGCCGATTCCATATAGTTTTTTCATTGATTATCTTTTTTTGAACTTTGAAAAAATGGGGTTCCCATTAGAACCGCAGTCTTACGTTAAAGCCTAATTCCTTGACAGCGGGGTATGCGCCGGACTGGTTGCCCTGGAAGTTACCTGCGCTCAGACCATCTTCGGGGTCGGAGTAAGGAGAATTCTTGTGAATGATCCAGAGGTTGCGGCCGATGAGCGATACATCGACGCCCTGGAACGGAGAATCCTTGAGGATAGAAGCCGGCAGGCTGTAAGTGAGGTTCAGTTCGCGCAGTTTGATGAAGGAACCGTCATAGACGTGGTATGCGTTCGGGGCGTATACGTAGCCGATGGAGGAGTATACGTCGGAAGCATAGAAAGCCTCTGTGTTGGGCGTACCGTCGGAGATCGGAATGCCATCTTCATCCGTACCCGTTTGAACAACAGCGCCATCGATGAAAATACCGCCGCCGTCGGCAGGCAGGTCGCGCACGGGCACGCCGTTGTCGTTCAGACCGGCAGTGATGTCGTACAGACCGGTAGCATAGCCGTACCAGGTATCGAGCGAGAAGAAGTCGCCGCCTTTGCGGAAGTCGATCAGGAATCCGAGAGAAAGGCCTTTGTAGGTGAAGGTGTTCATCACGCCGCCGATCCAGTCGGGGTTGATGTCGCCGATCACCTCAGGCGTAGCGGATTTGCGGTAACGAACGCCGCCGAAGGGGTGCGGATAGACGATGGGGCTGCCATCGGTATGGTATACGTAGTTGGTGCCCCTGAGGGTACCGAAGGGCTGGCCAACGGTTGCGTTGACCGTAATACCACCCTGTGCAGAGTAAAGTTGCAGGTTGGTTTGGTCGCCAAACAGTTCGATCACTTCGTTTTCGTTCTTCGACCAGTTGATGTTCATATCCCAGCGGAAGTCCTTGGTGCGGACGATGCCCAGGTTCAGCATGACTTCGATACCGCGGTTGCGAATCTGGCCTGCGTTGACGTACTGGAACAGGTTGCCCGTAGCGCCGGTAACGGTTACCGGCATGATCTGGTCGTAGGTATCAGACTGGTACACGGAGAGGTCGAGGCCGAGGCGGTTCTTCAGGAAACGCATGTCGAGGCCGAGCTCAATGCTCTCGGTGCTTTCCGGCAGCAGGTTCGGGTTGTTCTTGGTATTCGGGAAGGAAGCGAGCGGAATGCCGTTGAAGGGCGTGCCGAGCACATAGGTATCGAGGATACTCTTGGCCGGTGCGTCGTTACCCACCTGGGCGTAGTTCACGCGGAATTTCCCGAAATCGAGGGCCGAAACGTTGAGCAGTTCGGAGAATACGAAGCTCAGCGAAGCGGAGGGATAGAAATACGAGTTGTTGCCTTCGGGCAGCGTCGACGAAATGTCATAGCGACCGGTCAGATCCAGGTACAGGAAGTTGTCGTAGCCCAGCGAAACCTGGCCGAAGTAGCCGTTTACGCCAATGCGGGTAAAGGTTTCAGTGGGTGCCTGAATGCCACTGACGCTATTGCTCAGAGAGTACACGCCCGGTACAACCAGGCCGCCATTGGTTTCGGCGAAAATCGATTCCAGCTGGCTGCGGCGGATGTTGGTGCCCAGCATGGCTCCAAGGTTCAACGTCGGAGTCAGGTCCTTGTTGACGTTGGCGAAAAGGTCGAAGTTATTTTCGAAGAAGGTGCGGTTGAAACGGGAATATTCCGACACATCAACGGCGCCAACAGCGATGCGCTCTTCCTGGATCTCGGAGTAACGGTCGGTAGACACGCGGCCGGTGAAGCGCAGCCAGTCGGTTGCCTGGTACTCGAGTTGGACGTTGCCGAAAGTACGGCCGCGCTCATCAGTCTGGAAGTTTTCAAAGCGGTTGAAGTAGTAGTTGTCGAAGTAGTGGGGAACCGTCGCGCGATCTGGATCGAGTGAAGCATAGGGGTTCCAGGAGATGTTCAGCCCGGTGGCTTCATAGGCTTCACGCTGGTCGACCATATCGGTCGTCACCTGGTACCACTGGCGGAACGACTGGTTTACGTTGCGGCTGTCATAACCTGTGCCATAACGGCCAAGGCCGTTGGTAAGCACGTAGTTAATGGTGGCGGAAGCCGTAAGCTTGTCGTTGAGTTTGTAACCGCCGGCGAAAGAGATGGTGTTTCTGTTGATGTTGCTGTTGGGGAGGATCCCCTTGTTGTCGTAGAAGGTATAGCCCAGGCGGAAGTTGCTGCGATCCGTTTTGCCGTCGATGGAGACGTTGGCGTTGTGTACCATGGCAGTCTCGTAGAAGGTGGAAGCATCGTTTTCAGCAGCTACATAAGGGAACAGCTGTCCATACTCGTACTTGTCCCAGTCGCGGTAGAAGGAACGCCAGTCGGCGACCTGAAGGTTGGGATCAAACCTGGGTCCGAAAGAGGCGTCTTCATATGCGGCGGTAGCCAGCACAGGGCCGGAACCGAAGTCGAAGAATTCAAAACCTCTTTCTTCCGGATACCATCCCTGATAGACGGTATAACCGGGGCCGTATTCCTTCTGGTAACGGATGAAGGTCGACTTGTCGATCTGGCCCATAGTCAGGCCATAGGAAGCCGTTACGCCCAGCCCCTTGGTCTTGGAGCCTTTCTTGGTCGTGATCAGGATCACGCCATTGGCGGCGCGGGCGCCGTAGAGGGCGGAAGCCGCCGCGCCTTTCAGGATGGAGATCGACTCGATATCCTCGGGGTTGATGTCCATGGCGGCGTTGCCATAGTCAAAACCGCCGCGGCCGGTGCGCTGGTTGGCCGTATTGGTGATGTCGTTGTTGATGATGGTGCCATCTACGACAAACAGGGCCTGGTTGTTGCCGGTGAGCGACTTGTAACCGCGGATGACCACGTTGGCCGAGCCCCCGAGGTTGTTGCTGCGCCGGATGTTGACCCCTGCCACCTTACCGGAGAGTGAGTTGATGAAGTTGAAGTCCTTGACTTTGGAAACTTCATCGCCCATCACTTCCTGGGTGGCATAACCGAGCGATTTCTCATCGCGCTCGATGCCGAGGGCGGTGACCACTGCGGTTTCCAGGGTTACCCCTTCCTGCATGACCACGTCGACCACGTTTGAAGCGCCAAGAGTGATTTCTACGGTTTCAAAGCCTGTGTAGCTAAACACGATAACAGTGCCGCCCTCCGGTACCCGCACGGAATATGTGCCGTCGATCTCGGTGACTGTGCCGGAGGTAGTCCCTTTTACCAGGACGCTGGCGCCGACCAAAGGCTCATTGCTTTGGTCTGTGACTTTGCCTGTCACTGTTCGTTGCCCAAGCATGACGCTGACTGAAAACAGCGCCAAGCCTAAGACGAGTAATAGTTTTTTCATGCTAATCCAGTTTGTTTGTGAAAAAATGGTGTTCTAACAATTAGGAAAATTAACAGAAAATTAACTGACTTTTTTGAACCAAAGAAATTTAATCCCGAAAATTTCCTGTTTCAGGATAGAATTTCTGCTATTCTGGAAAAAAAAGAGCCGCCCCGGAAACCGGAGCGGCTCTTTTTTTAAAACCGTCTCAACTATTAATAGCCGGGGTTCTGCTGTTCGGTGAGCACCGGATTGGTGTTCAGCTCGGACTGCGGGATCGGCCAGAGGAAGCGGTAGTCGCTGTAGGGAATGGCGGGCACCGTCACGGCAGCGCTGGCGTCAACGCCGTATCCCCAGGTTTCGAAGGTCGTGTTATTGTAGCGGGCTTTTGCCGGAATACCACCTGTGGAGAAGTTCGGGTCGTTTGCCAGGCGGTGGATATCGGACCAGCGGCGGCCTTCGGCCAGGAGTTCGATCCGGCGCTCCTGCAACACTGCTTCCAGCATTTCGGTAGCGTTGGCGAAGTCACCCATGGTGAAGTGGTCGGCCGGGTCTTCCAGCGCGCGGTTGCGAACCTGGTTGAGCAGGTCGAGTGCGGCTGCCATATCCGGCGTACCCAGGCGCAGTTGTGCTTCAGCCATGTTCAGCAACACCTCCGCATAGCGGATGAGCGGAGTGTAGTCATCCTGCGTGGTGATGTTGCGGTATTTGTGCGTGAAGAATGCGCGGCCGTTGTTTTTTGCCAGTTGCGAGCGGCGAAGGTCGTTTTCCAGCCACCAGGTTGAGTTCCAGATGATCGGGCTGATAGCCACCAGGCCACGACCGGGAGACACCGTATACATAACGGGCAGGGCGCCATTGACGCCAGGGTTGTCGGTCTGGTCGTTTTCGATCGAGAAGATGGATTCCGTGTTGGAAGTGTAGTTGGCAAAAGGACCTTCCGGTTCCGGGGTAAGGCTGTAAGTACCGGAGAGCTTACCACCCTCGGCGATTACGTTTGCCCAGTCACCCTTGTGCAGGTAGACGCGGGTCTTCAGAGCGATCGCTGCGCCTTTGGTAGCGCGAGTGATGTTGTTCTCCGAGCGTGTTTCCGGAAGGTTGGTTTCAGCAAAGTTCAGGTCTTCGATCAGCAGGTCGTAGCACTCCTTGACCGTGTTGCGGCCCTGTGCCCTGGCTGTTTCGAGCGCAGCGGAGGTATTGACGGCAAAGTTGCGGTAAGGAACGCCCGGGTGGGAAGCATCGCCGGTGTGGTTGTAAGGACGGGCGAAGTGGACGAGCAGTTCGTGGTGAGCGAGTGCGCGCAGGAAGCGGGCTTCGCCTTCGTATTCATTGGCCTGCGCTCCGCTGATCACACCGTCTTTGGCTGCCTGCTGCACGCCAGCGATGGCGATATTAGCGCGGTTGATGAGGCCGTAGAGCGTTTGCCAGTGGTAATCGTTATTGGCCGTGTTCGGATCGTAGGTTGATTCGTAGGTGATCGCGTAAAACAGCGCTACGTTCAGCATGTCTTCGCCGCGGTTGTCGCCTTGTGCGATGCTGGCTGCGCCAAACGGATAGCCCCGAACCTGGCCGCCGAGATAGAAACCGCTCTGTGCGGCGTCATAGACGCCTACCACCGACAATTCACAACGCTCAGGCGTTTCAAAAGCGGCAGCTTCGGTAATGCGGTCGAAGGGCAACAAGTCTGTGGTTTCCTTGTCGCAGGAAACGAACGCTGTGCTGAGCGCAAGTGCCAGAGCGACCGCCGGGATAAATGAAAGCTTTATTTTGATGTTTTTCATTTCAATCAGATTTTTTGATTAGAAACCGAGGTTAATACCAAACGAGTACACCTGCTGCTGCGGGTTGCCGTTGAAGTCAACGCCAAAACCGTTGGTGTTGGTTTCGGGGTCGATACCGGTATAACCCGTGAAGGTGAGCGCGTTTTGGGCCTGTACGAAAATGCGCAGCCTTTCGATGCTGATTTTTTCGGTCAGGCTCTTGGGCATGGTATAACCGAGAGAGATGTTGCCCAGTCGCAGGAAGTCGCCTTTTTCAAGGAAACGGGTGGTAGCTACGTTCGGGTTGTTGACGCGGTTGCTCTGGTTGAGCAGCAGTTTCGGAGTTTGGCCATCACCGGGGTTCTCCGGGCTCTGCCAGCGGCCGAGGATCTCGGTTCCGTTGTTGTTGAAGCCCATATCGAGCAGGTCGGAGCGGGTGCGGTTGAAGATCACGTTGCCACCCTGGAAGCGGAAGAAGATGTTGGCGTCGAAGTTGCCGAAAGTGAAGTTGTTGTCCCAGCCGCCGAACCACTTCGGAAGCACTACGCCCAGCACCTTGCGGTCGGTAGAGGCCGACAGCGACGAGGCCTCACCCTGTACGCCGGGGTTAGCCGGGTCGAATACGTAGAATGCGCCGTTGGACAGTTCGTTCTCGACCAGCACGCCGGTGGATTTCTCATAGACCGGGTTGCCGTTTGCCGGGTTCACGCCCCAGTATTCGTAGCCATAGATGGAGTTGATCGATTCACCCACGCGGATGATGGTAAAGTTACCCGTACCGGGGTCAACGGGGAGAATGTCCTGATCGTTGACCAGTGCGAGTACCTCGTTGTTCTGCGTGGTGAGGTTGACGGAGGTGTTCCAGCGGAAGTTGCCCGTGCGAACCACCGTTGCGTCGATCGAGGCTTCGATGCCCTGACCTTTCACGCGGCCGATGTTCTGGTTGATGACGTTGCCGGGGATACCGACCGAAGGAGGCGTGGGCGCCGCCAGAATGATGTCGTCGTTGTCCTGGATCCAGTATGCCAACGAACCGGTAATGCGGTTGTCAAACAGGCCGATGTCGAAACCGAAGTCATACTTCTTCTGCGATTCCCAGCGGAGCTGGTCGTTGCCGAAGTTGCTGTAGGCGATACCGCCCTGGAGGCCGTACTGGGCCGAACCATAGGAACCGATGTACGGGTAGTTGCCGATGTTGGTGTTACCCACTTCTGCATAAGAACCGCGAAGACGGAAATCGGAAACCACGCTGGAAAGTCCTTCCCAGAAGCCTTCTTCAGAGATGCGATAGGCAAACGAAGCGCTGGGGAAGTAACCCACACGGGTGTCGGGAGGTAGGGAAGACAAGGCATCGCGGCGGATAGAAGCGCTCACATAGTACTTGCGTGCAAAGTTGTAGTTGATACGGCCGAGGTAGGAAGCGATACCGTTTTCTTCCAGATCACCGAACACCTGCTGGTTGGCATAAGTGCCGCTGATCATGTTCTCGCGGAAGTAGCGGTCAGCAATGTCGCTCACCTGGCCCTGATAGAAGCTGGAGCGCTGTTTTTGGTATTCCTGCACCAAGGTAACACCCAGGTTATGGTTGCCAAAGGTTTCGTTGTAGTTCAGGATGTTCTGCCAGTTCCAGCGGAGCAGCGGGGAGAATGCCTGGGCTATGCGCCCGTTGGCAGAGAAACCGTCGCCATGGCGCGGGTCCTGGAAGAGGTAGTCATCGACCAGAGAGCCGTCGAGACCGAACTGGGTGCGGAAGACAAGGCCCTTGGCGAGGTTAACATCGGCATAGGCATTGCCCAGCAAACGCCAGCTGGTCGATTTGCGCAGGTCGTTTTCAAGCACAAAAAGCGCGTTGGGGATACCGTTGGCCAGTTCCAACACGTTGGCGCCACGGCCCAGCGTACGCGGGTTGGTGTCGTCGATGTTGTAACCGGTCGGGTCGTTTTCATCCAATGCGTCTACGTTGGGGAACATGCGGATCACACCGAACATGTTGCCGGACAGGTTGTTGGAACCGGTCAGCGGACCAAAGTTTTGCTGGCGCGTCACACCGCTGGAGAAACCAACCTTCAGCCACTTGTTGACCGACTGGTCGAGGTTCGCGCGGAAAGTGTAGCGGTTGAGGCTGTTGGCAACAGCAATACCTTCCTGATCGGATACCCCGAAGGAAAAGTAGTAGCTGTTCTTGTCAGAACCGCCGGATACAGAGAATACGTGGTTATGCTGCAGGGCATTGCGGAAAATCACATCGTTCCAGTTGGTCTCCACCAGGCTGCCGTCATCGCGGGTCTGGTTGAAAGCAACGTCGGAAGTACCGCCTGCATTGGCGTTCTTCTCGTTGTTGATCGTAACAAAATCTTCCGCGCCGAGCAGATCATGCAGTCTGGTGGCCTGAGCCATACCTACATAGGCGTCGTAGTTGAACTTGGCCTTGCCTGCCTGACCTTTTTTGGTGGTGATCAGGACCACGCCGTTGGATGCGCGCGAACCGTAGATGGCGGTCGCGGCGCCGTCCTTGAGCACTTCAAAGGATTCGATGTCGGCGGGGTTGAGGTCGGCAAGTGCGTTGGCAGAAGTAAAACCGCCTACGTTGCCGCTGATAACCGGCACACCGTCGATCACGATAAGCGGGTCAGTACCTGAAGAAATGGAGTTTACACCGCGGATACGGATCTGGGGAGCAGCGCCCAAAAGACCGCTCGGAGGCGTGATCTGCACCCCTGCGGCACGGCCGGCCAGCTGCTGAACGAAACTCGGGGTTGCCAGGTCGGCGATACTTTCACCCTTGACCTGGGAAATCGAGCCCGTCACGTCCCGCTTTTGCTGGGTACCGTAGCCGATCACCACGACCTCATCGATGGCGACGCCACTGGCCAGCACCACGTCAACGACGTTGCTGGCGCCCAGCGTAATCTCCTGGGTGGTGAAACCCGTGTAACTGAATACGAGTACATCAGAACCTTCCGGAACCCGGACGGAATACGTCCCGTCCACGTCGGAAACGGTACCTGTGGTGGTCCCTTTCACCAGCACGCTGGCGCCGATCAGGGCCTCACCATTTTCATCTGTAACCTTACCGGTCACAGTTCGCTGCGCAAGGATGGTACTGATGGAAAACAGCACCAAACCCAATACGAGTGAGAGTTTTTTCATACTAATCCGATTTGATTATTGAATAAAATGTGTGCTTACTATGAGCAAATTTAACACAAATCCCCGTTAACTTAACCTACCCTTAACACCCAAATTTCTCGAAAAACCTGGGGGTTCTACCTATCGCTCTGATTCTCAAAAATCTACCTTTCAGGCTTAAACAATACGGAAAACGGGAAATCGATAGACAAACGAACAAGCACGCTAAAACGCTGTTTTGCTGATTCAAGGTTGTGCATTTTTTTCCCTTACCTTTATGGCATGCGCCCAACGCAAAAGACCCATACCGACCGTACCCACTGGTGGCGGGGCCTCTCCTGGCTCGTCATCGCCTACCTCATCCTCGGCTTTACCTGGTGGGCCGTGCTGCTCTATATCAAAAACCGCGACGCTTTTGAGGCCAAAACCGAACTATTGCGCATCGGCATGATCGCCGAAGGCATCTACCAAAACGACGCCTGGTTCGAACAAACGCCCGCCTTCCAGGCCCTCGATGCCAAATACCGCCACCAGCAATGGATGATCTACGGCGAATCGGCCGTGTTCGTCCTCTCCATCATCGTCAGCGTCATCCTCATCAACCGCGGCTATCAGAAAGAAGTGCAGGCCGCCCAACAACGCCGCAACTTCCTGCTCTCCATCACCCACGAACTCAAATCGCCCCTGGCTTCCATCAAACTGGTGCTCGAAACCCTCATCAAAAGAGAGCTGCCCCCCGAAAAAATCCAGGACATCAGCCGCAGGGCCCTCCGCGAAACAGAACGGCTCCACCAACTCGTCAACGACCTGCTCTTCTCCGCAAAACTCGAAACGGCCTACCTGCCCCTGCTCGAACCCGTACACATCGCTCATCTGCTCCGCGACACCATTCAGACATTTCGCGAAAAACACCCCGAAGCCCTCATCGAATTCTCCGGCCCGGAAGACCTCCTCCTCCGCCAGGGCGACCGCGAAGGCCTGACCTCGGTAGCCCTCAACCTGCTCGAAAATGCCGTCAAATACTCCCCCTCTCAGCCCCGCATTACCGTCGGCCTCGAAGACCTCGGCGACAACATCCGCTGGACCGTCGCCGACCAGGGCATCGGTATCGGAGAAAAAGAAAAAAACCGTATTTTCGAGAAATTCTACCGCGTCGGAAACGAAGACACCCGCCAAACAAAAGGCACCGGTCTGGGTTTATATATCGTCGCCCAAATCGTCAAAGCCCACGGCGGACAAATTACCGTCAGCGACAATGTGCCGAAGGGCACGGTGTTTGTGATTGAAATCCCTAACTAAAAAAAGATGAGGAGGTGAGAAGATGAGAAGTGGAGATCAACTTCTCATCTTCTCACCTCCTCACCTTCTAATTCCACTCAAAAGAATATGCGTATCCTCCTTGTAGAAGACGAAGAAAGCCTGCGCGACCTGGTACAGCTGAACCTGGAAATGGAAGGCTATGAGGTGGTCTCCACCGGCAACGGCAGGCAGGCGCTCAAGCTGTCGCAGGAGCAGCACTTCGACCTCCTGCTCCTCGACGTCATGCTCCCCGAGATCGACGGCCTCCAGCTTTGTGAACAGATCAGGCTGAGCGACTACGAAGTGCCCATCATCTTCCTCACCGCCAAAGACGCCGCCGCCGACCGCATCGCCGGCCTGCGCAAGGGGGCCGACGATTATATCACCAAGCCTTTCAATCTGGAAGAGCTGCTCCTGCGCGTCAACCGGCTCATCCGCCGCACCAGCAAGTCGCCCGAAAACACCCCGGAAGAATTTCATTTCGGAAAAAACAGGGTCAATTTCGTCACCTACGAAGCCATCGGCGTCAACGGCGCCTTCACCCTGACCAAAAAGGAGGCCATGCTCCTCAAACTCCTCATCGACCGCCGCAACGAGGTGGTCTCCCGCCAGCAGATCCTCCAGTCCGTCTGGGGCTACGATATCTACCCCTCCACCCGCACCATCGACAATTTCATCCTCTCTTTCCGGAAATATTTTGAGGAAGATCCCAGGGAGCCGAAGTATTTCTTTTCGGTGAGGGGAGTGGGGTATAAGTTTATTAGTTGAGAGGTGAGAGTGGAGTGTGGAGTGACCGCGAGGCAACTTTGTTGCCTCGGCCTCACTTCACTCTCCACTCTCACC
>JBAQQB010000164.1:0-8207 GCA_049306275.1 Saprospiraceae bacterium
CCGATTCAAAATAATTTTTCATTGCGGCGCAGCCGCAATACCCTTGCTGAATCTGATTAATTTTCCGCACTGCCATTCACATCTCCTACCTTGATGGCGATAAAAGAGGCCGGGGGCAGCCCGGCGATGAAGTTGTTGTAGTGAATGGCCTCGGGAAAAGGCTCTTCAAATGGGTTCTGCGGATTGGGGAATACGTATGCTGCGTCGACAAAGCGCCAGGAGCTGTTGTTGGAAAATTCCTCCTGATGGTTCAGCACCACCATCCGCAACTCCACCAGGTCGAGCGTGGTCACAGAGTTGGAGCGGTTGATGTCGGCGGCAATAATCTTGTACGGCGAATCGAGGGGCTGCACGCCAAGGATGTGCCGCGCGATCAGTACCATGTCGTAGGTCGTCAGCCCGTTTCCGTGATCGCTGTCAAAAGAGGCATGGAGGGTGTAATCCTCCCCTTCTTCAAGCTCAGGAAAGACAAATGCCCCGGTGGAAATCGTCGTGGCCGTCAAGCTTCCGGAAGGGTGGTTGACCGACAGGAGCACGTCCTGCACCCCTTCTCCCGCCTCGGTTTCGACGATACCTGCAAGCGTGATGGGCGCAGATGGACAGGCGTCCATATTGTCCTGTACAAAAATGATGGTCTGGCAGTAGTCCGCATTCCCCGCCTCATCGAAAACCCACATTTGCACCACAAAGCCCGCGGGAGTGAGGCAGTCGATCAGCACGGTAGTATCATTGGGGTTGGGAGAGAAGGAAAAAATGAGGTCCTCCTGCGCGGTGCAGTTGTCGTAGCTCCCTTCGTCGAGCGCTGAAGCGGGAAGTTCCACCATCCCGGTTTGCATCAGTTCCACCACCAGGCCGTTATCGCAGAGAGGAGTGGGTTTCTTGGCGTCGACCACCTGAAGGGTGAACGAGCAGGACGCCAGGTTGCCGCAGTTGTCCGACACCGTATAGGTAATAGGATAGCTGCCCAGGGGCACCTCGGGGAAAGGGCCGTAGCCATTCCCAAAGGGGCTGTCGACAAAAATCTCCACCTCAGGGCTGCAATCCTTCACCGTAGGGGGCGGCAGGGTGACCGTGCCAAAGCAGTCAGGGGTGGTTATTTTTACAAAAGAACCAAAACTGCAGAAAATTTCGGGGGGAGAATAGTCCTCCACCTTGAGCGTTTGCTCGTGCTCCCAATATCCTCCGGCGCCGGGGTTGTCGGGGTCGAACTGGCACCAGTCGATCACGCGCCAGGTGCGCACGATCTTGAAGCAGGCCGGAGCGGCGACATCAAAAATGGCGTCTTCGTAGTTGACCGCTATCAGGGCGCAGGGGTGGTCTGCGAATACGGGGCGGCTGTGGGGATGTGGCAGGCTGTCGGGATGCAACTCCTCCGGATCGATGCAGTCAGGAAAAGAATAGTCCTGCGGCCAGGTAATGCTGTCTGGCCCGAACGGCGCATCGGCGATGATGGTAATCGTCTGCTGGCAACTCGCACTGTTGCCCGAAGGGTCAACGGCCTGGAAAGTGCGTACGGCATCCCCCCAGCCGCACAGATTGAAGCCGGCGCCGGCATCGCTCCACCCTAGCTCGTATCCACAGGAATCCCAGACCACCGGCTCGCCGGTGAGGGCGAGATCGGTGATATCCTGCTCGCAGGTCAGCGTCAAAGCGGGGGGGCATTCCAGCACGGGCGCAATTTTGTCGGATACGGTGACGGCGACCATGCAATACCCGGCGTTGCCGAATGCATCGACGACTTGCAATTCCACGAGCACCGGCGCAGCCCCCGCATCGGCGCAGTCAAAGGGGATGAGCGGATGGAAGTCGGTACCACTGTCCATGCGACGGCCCAGGAATTCGACACCGGTGCAAAAATCATAGCTGCCGTCGTCCAAATCCTCAGCGGGCAGTTCCGCATTTCCATCGTTGTCCAGGCTGATCACGGTGTATTCATCGCAGATAGCGACCGGCGCCACGGCATCTGTCACTTCTATTTCCAGCTCGCAAACGGCCGTATTTCCGCAATCGTCGATGGCAGAATAGGTGGCTGTATAGGTTCCAGGCGCCAGCCCCTCAGCCAGCCCTCCGTTTCCTTCCAACAAGCCGGCCGGCGTCGTCATGGTCACTGCAAACTCCGAACAGGCGTCATATATATCGAGAGCGGGAAGCTCTACCGGTCCTTCGCACGCCTGCCCTATAATAGGCAAGGTGAGCGCGGGCGGACAATAAATTTGCGGCGGGGTATTGTCTTCCAGCAGGATCACCTGTGAAGCGACGCGCGGGTTAAGGCCTGGCAGGGAAGGCATACAGCCGTCCCAAATCGTCCAGGTGCGCAGTATTTTCTGGCTGCCGCCACATCCGGGGAAGAGGATGTCGGAATAGCTGACGAAATAATCGCAGGCGCCATCGCCTCCGGGCGTCAGGGATACCCCGTTGAGGGTGGGAAAGCCGGTGACGGACGGATCGAAAGAGGTTTCTCCGCATTGCAGGGCCGGAGCTTCCACCCCGTCGAGGCCGGAGGGGAAAAGGATATCGTCAGGCGCACCCCGGATCAGGCGGATTTCCTGTTGGCAGGGTTCGGCCTGGTTGCCCCAGGCATCGGCGCCACCCCAATAGCGGAATATTTTTTTCCAAACATTATCAGCCGCCCCGCAGCCGGGCGTTTCCTCCACCTGTCCCAACAAGAGGGGCGCGATCCCCAAATCGCAATTATCGCTGAGTACTGGCGGGGGAACAAGGCCCGGGTCTTCACCGCAGAAAATGGAAACCGCCTCGGCAGGGCAATCAAAAACGGGCGCCCATTGGTCGAGCACTTCCAGTTCGCCCCAGCATTGCTCGCCGGTAGAGAGCAAGGTGACCTCCACCGTCAGCTCAAGACCGATCAGACCTGCATGGGCTGTATTTCCGTGCGAATTGATACCGGAAAAAATTTCCACTTCATAAAGTGAATCCTCAACAGGTCCGCCTTCCAGGATCAGGTCGGGCAGGATCTCCACTTCACAGGAGCCCGGCAGGGATATTTGTACAAAATCGTTGCAAACAGGAGGAGATTGCGCTACAGACAGGGCTGGCAATAAAAGAAGGCCATACTCCAATCTTCTCCTTACGGCATGCAATACAGTTACTGCCAATTTCATCGACATGAAATTTGGGTGTGGCATAATACAGGCCACACGGATAAAAAATACTGTACTTGAGCCACTAACGCACCGGCGCTAATGGAGGAAATAGGAGTAGTGTCAAATTACCTGGGGGGCAGGGAGTGGTATAGTTTTCTTCTCTTCGGAGCGGATACGGAGACAAATATAAACCTTTAGCCGGTTTTTAAAAAATCCGGGGGGCTTGTATTCAAAAAAGGCAGGCATTTGACTAAATTACTCTCGGAAAAGCAGCATTCCCCTCGGAATGACGTTATTAGACTGATATGAGCAAACGCTTCTTTTTCCTGATTCTCATCCTCACAACAGGGTTATCGTGCAGCAAAGACGATAACCTGCCTGCCATTGTCGATATCCCCGTTACTTTTCAGGTGCAAATGCGGGAAAAACTCGGAGCCGGGACAGGCAGCCGGCCATTGGAGCTCCACATCAGCAGCGTGGAAAAACTGGATTGCCAGAACTACCAGATCGATTTTGAATTCTCCAAAAAGGGACGCAATATTTCACTTGCACTCAAGGACTTCATTCTCAGTGAGCCTTGTATTCCCGGAGAAGGACTGGCTAAAGCAGTTGCCAACCTGGGGTGGCTGAACAAGGGCAATTACCCCTTCACCATAAGCCTTAAAGACGTCATTGAAAACGAAGGGCAACTGGTGGTCGCCGACCAATCCTACACCATCAAACTAAAAACTACTGATGGTATTCTGGCGAGCCCTGCCACCCTGCTTCGCATACCCGACAACGCCCTGTGGGGGGAAGTTTTCGCAGCATCCGATTCTGTTGCCACATTGGCCGAAGGCTTTCTGGAAGAATTGGAACAAATCAGCGGCGATCTCAATTTGCAGGCGGGCAACTACGGCTTCTTTCAAATCGGGGAAAACGGCGTCTTAATGTTGCTGGAACCCGAAGGGAAAGAAAAAGCCATATCCTTCTATTTTTCCTATCAGGGCGAAAGGGATGTCCTCGCAGGTCTTGTATCCGAATACCGCGATGCGGGAGCCAATGATCTGGGCATCCGGCTCTACGATGCGTTGGGCACCAGTTACTAAGCGGGCAACAAAGAGGTTGGCTTTCGCTTGGACTCCTTCAGCTCGAATGAAAATCCTTCCCGCACGAGCTTTTCATACCTTTCCTGCGCAAACTGATATAACTTGGCCGGGCGGTGGGCTACGCCTTCCTGCGTCTCGTCCAGATCTACCAGGAGGTTCATCGACAATATTTTCTTTCGGAAATTGCGCTTGTCGAGGCCGGTTTCCAGAATGGCTTCATAGAGGTGCTGCAACTCCGTGAGGGTGAACTTGGGCGGCAGCAACTCGAAACCCACCGGGCGGGTGCGCACGCGCTGCTTGAGGCGATTGTAACAGGCCAGCAAAATCTCGTTGTGGTCGAAAGCAAGCGCCTTGACTTCCGAAAGGGAATGCCATTTGGCCTGCTGTGCAAAGGAAGCAGGCGTAACGGTATAATTGGAAATTTTGATCAGGGAATAATAGGCCACTGTGATGACCCTCCCCAAAGGGTGGCGCTTGACCGCGCCGAAGGCCTTGACCTGCTCGAGGTACACCTCGCGCAACCCGGTCAGCTCCTCCAATACCCTTCCTGCGGCAGAGTCCAGATCTTCATTGGGGTATACCAGATCGCCCGGCAGCGCCCACATCCCCTTGTAGGGATCAGCCCCGCGGTTGATAAGCAGGACCTTGAGGTCTCCTTCGTCAAATCCGAAAATGACGTTGTCGACCGAAAAAGCGGATTTGAAAAAATTATTGAACTCCGACATAGGCAGGTGACTAATGTTTGCTTGTTTATTTTTTTGGAATGCCTGAAAAAATAGCACTTTTTCGGTTCCCTGCAAAATTATTCAGGCAGCTGAACGCCCTGACAGATATTTAGCGCCTGCAGCATGTAAGGAGTGATGCGCTCAATTGCAGACCTGTCGGCCAGGTAAATCACCAACTCATTCTTTTTCAGCACCAGATCACCGCCTTTATAAAGCGCTACCGTTTCCTTCAATCCCGTCGTCTGAATGCGCAATCCCGGAAAATCGCCTTCGTTCAGGTCGGGGATGAGGCTGAAGCCCTGGCGGTCGAGGTCTTTGAGGTTGACCTTGGTCAGCTCTCCGGTGGCGGCATTGGAGATAGAGAGCACACAGTCTCCGCCGATTTCCACCTTGACTTTTTTCAAGCCCTCCATGACCGCTTCGGAACGGGTATATTCCTCTTGCAATACCCGGGCTGTGGGCTGTAAACGTCCCAGGATATCACTTTCATCTACCGCCTGGGCTTTCAACTGGTCGATGATCTGCTGGCCCGTAAGGGTTGAATCGACGCCTGCGCCATCGCCGGCATCGCTTGCAGCTCCGTTTTCGGATTTACACCCAAGCTGGATGATGAATATCACCAATACCAGGGGGAGGAAAAATTTTTTATTCATGCCGGTATATTCTAATTTAATGGCCCCTTTGGAAAGAAGGCTAACGGATTCACAATAATAAGGCCTTCCTTTGTCCACTGCAATGGGTTCGTGTTAATTTGACAAAAATAAAAGCCATGATCAACCTGATCAGCGACACCGTGACAAAACCGACGGCAGGTATGTTAGCCGCCATGATGCAGGCGCAGGTAGGAGACGACGTTTTCGGAGAAGACCCCACTGTCAACGCACTTGAGGCCAAAACTGCCGCCATATTTGGAAAAGAGGCGGCCCTCTACTGTCCTTCCGGCACCATGACCAACCAGATCGCGCTGAAGGTACATACCCAGCCTCTCGACGAGGTGATCTGCGACCAGCATTCACACATTTACCACTACGAAGTGGGCGGTTACGCCTTTCATTCGGGCATTGCGATCAACCTGCTCGACGGCGATCAGGGCCGCATTACAGCTGCGCAGGTGGAAGCTGCTGTCAAGCCGCCTTTCGACTGGTTGCCCAAAAGCAGCCTGGTGGTGCTGGAAAACACCTGCAACCGCGCCGGGGGCAGTTACTACCGCATGGAGAATATGCGTGAAATCAAAACGGTCTGCCAGCGCCACGGCATGAAACTCCACCTCGACGGAGCGAGGATCTTCAACGCGCTGACCGAATCGGGCGATACGCCGTTGGATATCGGCGGGGTTTTTGATACGATTTCCGTTTGCCTGTCGAAAGGGCTGGGCGCGCCGGTGGGATCAGTGCTGATCGGCGACCGCGATTTCATCCGGGCGGCCAGGCGGGTGAGGAAGGTGATGGGCGGCGGGATGCGGCAAGCCGGCTATCTGGCCGCCGCGGGCATCTACGCCCTCGACCACCACATTGAGCGGCTGGCCGAAGATCATGCGCGGGCCCGTGTGATTGCCGGGGTGTTGGAGAAGCTGCCCTACATCGCGCGCCTCAGGCCTGTTTCCACCAACATCCTGATATTCGATCTGGTAGAATCGCTGCCTGCCAGCCGCTTCGTAGGAGATTTGAAGAAGAATGGCGTCAATGTCTCCACTTTTGGCACGCATACCGTGCGAATGGTGACACACCTCGATTTTACGGATGAAATGCTGGAAAAAGTACTGGAGCTCCTGCCCCGGCTTTACTGATCGTCGCCCTTGCGGCGGTTGATCTCGTCGCGGATTTTGGCGGCCTGCTCATAATCTTCCTTGCCGAGCACCTCCTCGAGCATCTTGCTCAGCTCTTCCGTGGAATAGGAGGTCAGGGGAGATTGGGATTTTCTGGCGGGCGCCTTCCGGGGGGCGGGCACGCCTTCTTCCGGCTCTTCGAGCACCACGCCTGCCGTTTCAAGGATAAACTCGTAGGTGAAGATGGGGCAATTGAAGCGCACGGCCATGGCCAGTGCGTCAGAGGTGCGGGAGTCGATCTCGATGATCTCGCCATCGCGTTCACAGATGAGGCGGGCATAGAAGATACCGTCGAGCAGGTTATTGATGACCACCTCCTTCAGGCCGATCTGGAAGATATCGAGGGCGTTTTTGAAAAGGTCGTGCGTCAGGGGGCGGTTGGGCGTCATGCGCTCCATCGCCACGGCAATGGCCTGGGCTTCAAAGCCGCCGATGACAATGGGCAATCTTCTGGCGCCGTTGTGTTCGCCCAAAACCACTGCGTAATTATGCGATTGGGTTACGCTATGGGATAATGCCACGATATCTAACTCGATCTTTTTCATCGCCTGTTGCTGGTTTCTGTTTTCCGTTTTGGAAACGCCTCTTACCCGGAAGAGGTTTATTCCGACGGTTTTAAGATACGGAATTCTTTCTACTTATTTTTCTCCAAGACCTTGGCTGCATCCCAAAGCGCGTCCATTTCCTCCAGCGTCATCTCATTGAGATTCCTGCCCGCGTTGGCCTCGATATATTCAAACCGCCTTTTGAACTTGTTGTTCACCTTCTCCAGCGCCGTTTCCGGATCGATGCCGATGAAGCGTGCGTAATTGATCAGGGAGAACAGCACGTCGCCAAACTCCTCTTCCTGCAATTTTTTATCCGCGCCGGATTCAGCCACGTCCTTGAATTCGCGAATTTCCTCCTCTACCTTTTCCCACACCTGTCCTGCGTTCTCCCATTCAAAGCCAACCTGTGCGGTCTTTTCCTGCATGCGATAGGCCTTTACCATGGCGGGCAGTGATTTGGGAACGCCCGAGAGCACAGACTGCTTTCCTTCCCGGAGTTTGAGCTGCTCCCAGTTCTTTTTAACATCTTCCGCGTCGTTGACCTGAACGTCGCCGTAGATGTGGGGATGGCGTTTAATAAGTTTTTCGCAGATGCTGTTCAGCGCGTCGGCCATGTCGAAAGCACCTTTTTCCTCTGCGATTTTGGCGTAGAAGACCATGTGCAGCATCAGGTCGCCGATCTCTTCCTTAATGTCTTCGAGGTTCTCGTCGAGGATGGCGTCGGCAAGCTCATAAGTCTCCTCGATAGTCAGGTTGCGCAGCGATTCCAATGTCTGCTTGCGGTCCCAGGGGCACTGGGATCGCAGGTCGTCCATAATGTGGAGCAGTCGCGAAAACGCGTCGAGTTTTTCGGGAAGACGAGCCGTTTTTTCTGACATTTAATGATAATTTTGCCGCTCAAGGGGTTTGCAAAAATAAAC
>JBAQQB010000165.1:0-167554 GCA_049306275.1 Saprospiraceae bacterium
CCCTCGAACAGGGAGGGGAGCTTTTTGAGCTTGACAACTGGGTTTCTGGGTAGTTAAGCTCTTGCACGATAAAGGGGAAAAACTATTTCCTTTAGTGCGAAGAACTCCCCTCCCTGAATGAGGGAGGGGCCGGGGGTGGGTCGAAACAGACCAAAACTTTTCGCAAGTTCAAAATACAAACAATGAAAAGAAGGATATTTCTGCTGTTCACCGCCTTCACCCTCCTCCTCGCCCCTGCTTGTGAGAAGGACTTTGAAGAGATCAACAAGAACCCGTTTTTCCCTACGCAGACGGATATCGGGCCGCTGTTCAACTCGGTGGTCGCCTCGCTGCAGCTGGGCTGGGATGAGCAATTTTACCTCCACAACGAGACGCTCTACGCCATCACCCAGCAGGCGGCGCTGACGGCGGCGACTTTCCAGAACATCACCATCGGAACGGAGGATGTGTGGAGAAATTACTATTCTGCCCTGGCAGATATCCGCGAGATAGAGCGGCGCTTCGAGGCCTGGGAGGGCGACCCCGAGGCACTGAACAACGTGCGGGCACAGTTGAAGATACTGCTCGCGTATAAGACCTTCCGCCTGACCGACATGTTTGGCGACATCCCGTTCTTCGAAGCGGGAAAAGGTTTTGAGGGCGTCGAATACCTCACGCCGGCCTTCGACCGGCAGGAGGATATCTACAAATTTTTATTGGAAGAGCTGAAATGGGCCCACGAGCACATCAACCTGCTGCCCGATCCGGAGACAACAGGCGGGACGCCCTATGTGAGCTTTGGCGACTTTGACAATCTTTTCGACAACGACCTGCTGCGCTGGAAAAAATTCGCCAACTCGCTCCGCTTGCGGCATGCGATGCGGATGGCGGAGAAAGACCCGGCCTACGCAGCACCCATTCTGAAAGACATTATCGAAAACAAGCTGGACGTGATCGAAGAAGGCGAAGATGTGGCGATGTATCCCAGCAGGCAGAATTGGGTGCGGCTGTCGTCGCACTGGTCGTTTCGGGAGCACAAAAAACTGCGCATGGGCACGACGATCTGGCATCAGCTATCGGCACACGACAGCACCGATGGCAGTGGCATTTTCGATCCCCGGGCCCGCATTTTCTTCGAAACCAACAATGCCGGCAAATGGGTGGCTTATCCCCAGGTTCCCGGCCCCAACCCGCCCGTGGAGGGAGGTTCGCCCTACGAGGGGCTCAGGGATATCAACTATAGCTTCAAAGGCAGCTCTAACCTCTTTTCCCCCTTCAACTACTACCTGATCCGCGACGAAGCATACGTGCCTGAGGTCATCCTGACGGCAGCGGAGGTGCACTTCATCAAGGCCGAAGCATATCTTCGCGGACTGGGCGTTGTGGCCGATGCAGGAGAAGCCGAAGGCGAATATACCCTGGGGGTGGTGAGCTCGCTGAAATTCTGGCAAAGCGTCTTCGTCAACACCCCGATCTGGGTCAACGCACCGCCCGTTTTGTCGGAAGGCGATTTTTTTGTAGTGACAAATCACCCGAGAATCAGTATTTTCGGAAACCCCAACAAGCTGGAACTGATCTACGCCCAGCGCTGGCTCGACGCCTTCCGGCAGCCCTGGGAGGCCTATTCCCTTTTGAGAAGAACGGGGGCAACGCCGCGCGAGGGCGATATTCCGGAGCATTACCGCTTCCCGTATCCGCCTTCGGAAGCGGCATATAACACCGATAACTACCAGGCCCAGATGGCGCGAATGGGAGCAGACTCGCCCACTACCAAGGTTTGGTGGATGAAGTAACTGAAAATTGAAAACTGAAAATTAAAAACTCAATCAATGGATTTCCTGTACAAAACGAAAAAGCTCATGCTAGCCCTTTCATTCATGCTGGCAGCGGGCAGTCTTTTCTCCCAATCCAATCAATACCTCCACTTCGATAAAATCGACGACTATGTGGAGGTGCCTAATGCTTCGCAATACATTGCGGGGTCGAATGCCATTTCGATGGCGGGGTGGTTTTACACCGACCAGCTGGCCTATGGCCAGGGCATGATGGGCTTCCGCGGGGGCGGAACCGGAAACGGCGAGATGTACCTCATCCAGCTCGACAATGGTACGATCGAATGCCGCTTTATCAACAACACAGGCTTTTATGAGTATGTGGCGCCGGCGTTTACCATACAGCCCGAAGTGTGGCAACACGTAGCCTGGGTCTATACCGGTACCCAGGTGCAGCTCTACATCGACGGCGTGCTGAAAGGCAGCAAAGCCGCTGCGGGTACGATCACTTCGACCAACCGGCCCTTTGGCCTCGGGAAGAGTATCTTCGGCACCTTCAACTTCGTCTTCGGCGGCCGCATGGATGAAGTGACGCTCTGGAACAAAGCCCTCACCGCCACCGATATTCAGGACATGATGGCCAACGAACTGACCGGTACGGAACCGGGCTTGCAGCTCTACTACAAGTTCAACCAGGGCGTGCCAGGCGAGGACAACACCTCTATCTCCAAACTCATCAGCGAGGTGGAGCCGGGTGTTCGCGACGGCAACCTGGTCAACTTCGCCTTGACGGGCAATACCTCCAACTTCGGCGGTACGCTCAACAGCAGCTTCCAGGCCATCACTTTCCCGCAGATACCCAACAAGCTGATCTCTTCGCCGCCTTTCGAACTCCAGGCATCCGCCAGCTCGGGGCTCGATGTGATCTACGAGGTGGTCTCCGGCCCGGCATTGGTGACCGGCAATGTCGTTACCCTGACGGGAGTGCCCGGACAGGTGACGATCAAGGCCAGCCAGCCCGGCAATGGCGTGTTCGACCCGGCTGACGACTTATTCAACAGCTTCCAGGTGCTCGACCCTGCTACCTTCGTGCCCGTGACCGACGCCCGCAGTCCTCTGGCTGGCGACGTGTTCGTGCCCAGCCTGGGGCCGATACAACTCGCAGCCATTTCGACGATCGACTACAACGACCTCTTCTCCGTGACCGGTGTGGAGTTTAAGGTCAACGGAGAAACCATAACCGCCAAAGACTGGGGCAACAACCACTACACCGGCTGGTGGACGCCTCCGGCATACGGCTCGTATACCCTGGAGATCGTTGCTACCCACAACCTCGGCTCCTCCAGCGTCGAAACGGTCAACTTCAACGTCGTGCAAGCCGCCTCCGACATGATCGCCAACGCCGGCCAGGAAGTCTGGCTCGACGTGAACGTGGGCACACAGGTGGTGGAAGCCGAGCTGCCCTGCTACGCAGGCGCCTTCGACGAGATCGTCGCCACGCTCGATATTACCTGTCCGCCGGGCGGCTGCGACCCCTGGGACCGCGTGTCGGGCATCGAGGTCAAAGGCCACAACGGAGAGTGGTACGAGATCATCCGCTATATCACGCCCTATGGTGTGGCCTGCGGCAGCACCATCGACCTGACCGACTTCATGTCGCTGCTGCAGGGCAAGGTGACATTCCGCTACTACCTGGGCACCCAGGGCAACGGCTTTGAGTACACGCTCAACCTGTCGTACAAGGAAGGCACGCCAGCCCACGCCTACAGCTCGGTGACGAAGCTGTGGAACAACACTTATGACTTCGGCGATCCGGGCAATTTGCAGCCCTGCGAGGTGTTTGAAGCTGAATTTCCGGCCAATACCCAGGCGGCGAAGATCAAGCTCGTATCGACCGGCCACGGCTGGGGCGACAATAACACAGGCAACGCCGCCGAGTTTCACCACGACATTCACCACATCCATATCAACGGGGAAGAGACCTTTGCGCAGGACAACTGGCAGGACTGCAACCCCAACCCCGACGGTTGCCAGCCGCAGAACGGCACCTGGTTTTACGACCGCGCAGGCTGGTGCCCCGGTACCATCGCGCCCTGGTTCGATTTCGACATGACGCCTTTTGTGGGTAGCGGCAATGTGGAGTACAAGTACATCTTCGACGAAGATTACGTCGATTTCTGCCACCCGAACAACCCCAACTGCGTATCCGGCGCCACCTGTCCCAACTGCGACGACGGCTTCAACCCCCACCTGATCGTAGCTTCCTACCTGATCAGCCTGGGCGACTCGCCGGTGGAGGAAGCCATCACCGGCGCCGAGGAGCCCGTGCAGCGCGACTTTGCATTCCGGGTGTTCCCCAACCCCTCCTCAGGCCTGTTCAACCTGAGCTGGGAAGAGGAAACCGATGGCGCTGTGATCCGCGTGTTCAATACCCTGGGCCGCGCCATCCACCTGCAGCAGCTGGAAGGCATGGCCAGCAGCGCCGTGCTCGACCTGCAGCAACTGCCCAAAGGCATTTACTTTGTGCAGATTGATACGGAGAAGGGGAAGGGAATTCAGCGGATTGTGGTGGAGTGAAGGGGGAAGAGTGAAGAGTGAAGAGGCCCCGCCGGGGGTGGAGCGGTTTTTTGAGCCGTGAAGCTTCGGGCGGGGCTGTTTTTTTTGGAAAAAATCTGAAATGTTTTTGAATTTTTACCAAAAAGGTATATTTTTGAAAACAACCTCATACATTGGAGGTTAAAATTGACAGTAAAGAACTGGAAGAACTCTATCGAACGGGCAAATCCAGAAAGCTAAAGCTGCCAGGGCCGGTGGTTGACAAGTTTTTTGCTACCATCCAAAAAATTGAGGCTGCCGAAACAATACATGACTTGCTGGCAGATAAAGGGCTGAATTTTGAGAAGCTCAAAGCGCATGAAAACCGTTACTCCATGCGGTTGAACCGCAAGTACCGCCTGGAAATGTACATTACCTGGAAAAATGAGGCGCAGACGGTAGGCGTTTTCTTCCTGATCACCATTTCAAACCATCACGACTAAACTATGATTTCCACTTCGCAAATACGTCCTGCGAAAAAATTCGGGCCGGGGTACTTCATCAAGGAGCAGATGGAGCTGCGGGATTGGACCCAGGAAGAGCTGGCGGAGGTTACCGGGTTTTCCCAGAAGCACATTAGCGAGCTGCTTAATGACAAAAAGCCAGTGAGCCTGGATATGGCGCGGGTGTTGGGAGAAGTATTCAATATCTCCCCTCAATATTGGATGAACCTGGACACCGCGTACCGATTGTGGGTCCAGTCGGAAAAGACCGAAAAGGAAGCCGCGGCGGATATCAAAGCCCAGATTTACGAGCGCATGCCCATCCGGGATATGGTGAAAAAGGGCTGGCTGCCAGTGACAAAATCGGCGGAAGAGCTGATGAACGCGGTGAAGTCCTTTTGGGCTTGGGAAAAACTCGATTTCAGTGTTATGGACCGCGACCTGTTGCCCTGCCTTGCCCGGCGTTCTTCGGCATACAACCAATACAACGCGTCCTATGCCCTCACCTGGTACCAAATGGCGCGGAATAAAGCTGCGGCGATTGAGGCGCCGCCATACAGGAAGGAAAGTCTGGAGGCTTTATACGACCAGCTGCACACATTCACCCCTGCGCCGAAGCGGATCAGCGACTTTCTGGCAGCCTTAAACCAGGCCGGGGTTAAGTTTTTGCTGCTGCCGCATCTGGAAAAGACCTACCTCGACGGGGCCGCATTCTTTTCCGGCGCCAACCCCGTAGTAGCCTACACCGCTCGCTATAACCGGATCGACCATTTCTGGTTTACCGTTGCCCATGAGATCGCACACATCCTCCTGCATTTGGATGAAAACACGCCTTTCATTCTGGACGACCTGCAGGACGACGAGCGCAACCAGATGGAGGAGGAGGCCAACGAGCTGGCTGCCGCCAGGCTCAGACACCCTGAAATATGGGCGTTCCTGCACCCTTACCTGCATTACACCCCCCTGGAAAAAGTGGAGGAATGCGCGGAAACCTACGGACTCCACCCGGCAATCGTGCTGGGCAAGCTGGCGCATGAGGATAAAAAGTATTTCAGGTATATGGGGCGGTATCAGGAGGAGGTGGTGAGGTGGATTGGGGCGGAATAATTAATGGTTTTTGTCTTTTATCTGTCGAAGCAGAAGAGGAGTGTTGGAAAATTGGAATAAGAATCTTATGTTTATGATTTTAGAAAAAGGCTATAGATAGCTTTTTCTAACATTTTTGTTGAGAACGATTGATAGGGAGAGTTGTTTGAACTTTTTACTCGCAAAAACAGGGTAATCCAGAATATGTCGCTGAATATAAGCTTTTTAGAAAATGAAATTGTTGACCAGTATCTCTATGATGAGAACTCTACCCGTCCATGGATAATTGGTTTTAGTGGAGGGAAAGACAGTACGATGTTGTTGCAGCTGGTGTGGAATGCTCTCAGGAAAGTCGAACCAATTTTACTTACAAGGCCGGTTTATGTTGTATGCAATGATACATTAGTGGAGAATCCTAAAATTGTTAAATTCATACAAGCTACTTTAAAGAAGATTCAGAAGGCTGCTAACCTTCAGCAGTTACCAATAACTGTGCATGAAACGACTCCAAAGCTAGAAGATAGCTTTTGGGTTAGGTTGATTGGGTTAGGTTATCCAGCACCAAACCGGTTTGTTCGTTGGTGCACAGAGAGATTAAAGATAAACCCAACTACGAGGTTTATTACCGAGAAGATAGGTGAAAAAGGCGAGGCGATTATTTTATTAGGTACAAGGAGCTCAGAAAGCTCAACTAGAGCAGCATCAATTAAGAAGCATGCAATAAAAGGTCAAAGGCTCCGGAAACATGTGTTGCCAAATGCCTTTGTTTATGCCCCAATTAAGGATGTGACAACAAATGAGTTATGGCAATACTTGCTTCAAAACCCTCCACCTTGGGGAGGGCACCATCGGGATTTAGTTACCTTATACCGTAACGCAAATGCGGGGGACTGTCCATTAGTCATAGACGACACTACGCCAAGCTGTGGGAATAGCCGATTTGGATGCTGGGTTTGCACGGTCGTTACCAAAGATAAAAGCATGGATGGGTTGATTGAAAATGGGGAAGAATGGATGGAACCTTTAGCCGACATTAGAGAGTTTTTGGTGGAAACAAGGGACAACCCCGAAATATATCGAGAGAAGCGCAGAAGAGATGGTACAATTCATGAGGATTATTGGGGGCCATATAAGTTTGACACCCGAGTTGAGATTTTAAAAAAGGTATTAAAAGCTCAGAAAGAAATTGGTCCAGCAGAGGGGGTAGAACTGATTACACATCAGGAGATGGTTTTAATTCAGTATCATTGGTTTCGTGACTGCTTTTTTAAGACTAAGGTGTCAACGATATATAATGAAATTTTTAATTCCCAATTTGATATGAGTAAGCAGGAAGAGAAAATCAAGCAAGAGATAGAATTGCTTAAGAAATCCTGTGAACAGGAACCCAAAGACGTAGAGTTAATCCAGGATTTGTTAGCATTGCAAAAAACTAAAACCCTTTTAATTCGCAAGAGAGGACTTCAAGCCGATATTGAAAACCGGCTTGACCAATATCTTGATGAATTGAAAGATAATCAAAAACAGCCGGGCGATGACGATCAAAGAAATTGAGCTTTATAATTTCAGGATTTACAAGGGCTCCAATCTCATTGACCTCAGGTCGGAGGACAGTCATAACATTTTTATTGTAAGTGGTAGGAATGGCTTTGGAAAGACGACATTCCTTATGGCAATGGTTTGGTGCTTGTATGGGAAGTATATGCAAGAGGTTGATGATTTGTATAAGAAAGAAATTGCAGATCAGGGAGGCTATTCGAAGTATATTGTGAGCTCATTGAATCGGTTGGCGAAAACCGAAGAAGATTATAATTTCCACGTTTCTATTACATTCACTGATGTAAATATACCGGAAGTACCTTGCAAGGAAATTTCAGTAAAAAGGAGCTACAATGCTAAAACTAGCGTCAGCGACGAGGTTGAGATATTAATTGATAACTACCCTAGCGAGCTAGCAAAAGAGGTTGGGCCGGAAATTTTTATCAGGGAATTCATTATGCCTATTGAAATAGCTAAGTTCTTCTTTTTTGATGCTGAAAAAATTGTCAATCTGGCAGAAGTGAACACTGCGGAGCAAAGGAGGAACTTAAGCCGTGCGTATTCGGAAGTATTGGGTATCAAGAAATATGAAGATTTAAGAAAAGAATTGGAGAGCCTGCAATTAAAGCTACGCCAAGAGTCTGCAAGCACTGCCGAAAAGAATCAACTGGAACAGCTTAAAGCTGATGTAGTCAAATGCGAAAATCAAATCTTGGGAAATGAAGAAAAGATTAGGGACCTGAGGGAGAAGAGAAATGAAAAAAATAAAGATTCAAGAGATATCCAGGAGAAGCTTATCAAGGCAGGAAGTCTGATTTCAGTTGAAGAGTTGCAGAAGCTAAGAACTCAAGAAGAGGCTCTAACCAAGCAGCTGAATGATTTGCAAAGCGAGCTGAAAGACTCCTTTGATGTCATTCCATTTGCTATTGCAGGGGAGAGATTCCTCGAGGTTAGTCAGCAGCTAGAACACGAAGCTGGTTTCAAAACTGCAAAATTTAAAGAAGAAAACGTCAAAGGGGTTACAAATAAGATCCTGACAGATTTACTTAACACCCCCAAGCCGGCAGAATTACCGATAGACCACCAAGTGCATAAGTTTTACGCTGACACCTTCGAGAAACTTATCAGGAAGCACTTTTTCTCTGACACCCCATCATTACCAGATGATTTTAGGGTGATTCATGAATTTTCTGACCAGGAGAGGAATGAGTTGCTTGCTGTCCTGAGCAACATAAGGTTGTCCTTTCGGGAATCCTTCAAACGAATCAATGGAGATTATAACCAAACAAAGAATGAGCTTAACTCAATTAGGCGGAGGATTAAAGATGCTGAGGCTAATCAGGAGGATCCAATAATAGCTGACTTCAGGCGACAGAAGGAGGAGCTAGATAAGGAAATCGTCCGAATTGATGATACGGTTGATTCCCTGAACAGAGAGATTGGAGAGGCAACGAATGAAAAAACGCAAAAGGGGAAAAGAATTGAAGAGTTATCTAAAAAGTTGACTGTTTCAAAGCAAAACAAAGAAAAGGATGAAATAATTTCTCGAAATATTGCAAATTTAAAAGATTTTATAGCCAAGTTCAAGCTTAAGAAAAAGGAGTCTCTTGAAGAGCAAATTTTGAAAGGGTTAGAAATTTTGATGCACAAAAAAGGATTTATCAAGAAAGTTGAAGTTGAAATTGTTGGCGATGACATCGATATAATATTGAAAAACGGAAGAGGAGAGGAAATTAAAAAGGAGTCCTTGTCAAAAGGGGAGCAGCAGATGTATGCAACTGCTTTACTTAGAGGGCTTGTTGAAGAAAGCGATATTCAGTTCCCGGTGTTCATCGATTCGCCAATGCAAAAATTCGATGAGCAGCACTCTGAAAATATTGTAAAATATTTTTATCCAAATATTTCAGAACAGGTAGTGATTTTCCCGCTTATTAATAAAGAGTTGACGGAAAGGGAATATCGGATTTTGTCAAAGCATGTCGCAAAAACATACATAATAAATAATATACATGAAGACAAGAGCGAATTCTTAGCTGCCGAACCAGACACCTTTCTTGTAACCTATAACCGCATGTACAACAATGTTGATTAATATTAGGACATCAGAGGCCAATAAAATAGTTGTTCAGGAGCTAACTCGGAAGTTAAACCTTGGCACTGAGAACTATGTTTCACGGATTGCCTTTGCCTACTCCATTTCAAAAGGTATAAAGCTAAACCTTGAAAGTGACTTATTGGATAGCAAAGGAAAGGAGTACAAGGATGATATCCTGTTTGGGAGGTATCGCGACTATTATATAGCCTTGGTTTGTCAACACTATGGCTTGTACAAGACAGATAAAGATATTGGGAAGTATATTAAGATGCATATCGACCATGGATTGTCTCTGATTGCAAAGCTATTTGAGGAAAATAAAAACTATTCCGGCCTGGATTTTTTGCTTGAGAATATCGAGAAGGGTATTGAGAAGTTAGAAGAAAATGAGGTTGATTTTAATCCGATAATCTTTGATGAAAATACAAGACGAAACCGTATTGCAAACAAGAAGTATTGCTCAGAGCCGATTAACCTGATTGTTGGCAAAACCTTGGAGGATGAGAAAATCTATTTTTATTTCAATGATACTTCAATTCATAATAATGCTCACGTCGCAGTTGCTGGTAATACAGGGACAGGGAAAACTTTCTTTGCAAATAATCTTTTGAAACAGATTGCGGAAGAGTCAAAAGGGATTGTTAATTTTCTTTTCCTTGATTTTAAAGGTATTAGCATTGAAGATGAAGGAAAAAATAAAGAGTTTTTTGAAAAAACAAGAACAGAGCTAATTAAAGCTCCGTATAAGCCATTTCCCATTAACCCTCTTTCTTTCATTGACAACATTAATGAAAAGAACAAGATAATGGGGATAAGTAAATTTGTCGATATCATCACGAGCTATAGTAATATTGGCAAGAACCAACAGCAAACGCTTAAAGATGCAACCCGCGATGTCTTCGATTCCATGAAAGGAGGCGCATATCCCTCTTTCAAAAAAATCTACGACAGGGTAATGGAGCTAGAAGGGGGAAAAGTTAGCACCCTTCGGGAGATTCTCCAAAGTCTGAGTGAATTGGATTTATTTGAAACAAAAGTAGATGAAGGCAATAGTTTCCTCAATAAAAATTACTATTTCAGTTTGTCTGGCGACTTGCCTAACAATATCAGGTTTACCTCAGTTTTTTTAATAATAAACTATATTTATAATACGTTTATGAATATGGATAACGCTCCAATTGAAAATAGCTACCAAGGGATGCGTTATGTTTTATTGATTGATGAGGCGCACACTATTTTTAAAGAAAAGAAATCGCAGGATTTGTTAGAAAAAATCCTGCGAGAGATTCGTTCAAAGGGAGTTTCTGTGATTCTTCTCTCTCAAGGAATTGAAGAGTTTAATCAACCCACTTTTGATTTTAGCAGCATGTGCGAAACCGTTTTTCTTTTTGATATAAAAGACAAGACTAACTTGAAAATGATGCAAAAGTTCTTAGGAATTGGAGATAAGGATGCACAGAAGTTAAAGAATAGCATGGAGAGAATTCAGAAGTATCAACTCGTTTCAAATTTGAAAGAATATAAAATGTGCGAACTGTTTAAGGCTTAAAATACTTTTTTACCATTTAAATGAGATTTGTCTCTGTGAATTAGGAATTAACAATTAAAATCCTGTTCAATGCAATGTAAATTTATTTATCAAAAAGTTTCCTTGGTCTCGAGAATTACTCAGAATTTATTTTTCCATCTCTTGTTGCTTAATAAAAATGAAATCTCCACCCTTAGACTTGCGATAGATTCAAAAAGAAAAAAAAGAGGTCTTTGGTATAGTAATAATTTGATTGCCCCGCTGCTCATTATTTATTCCCCACTAATTTTTTATTTTGCCAGTAGGGACTTTGGGGTTATTAGTTTTGATAAGAATTTTTTTGACCTCTCAGTTACTGGGGCTATAACCCTTTTAGGGATAAATGTAATGCGTGTTAGTCTTGCTTTTGTTAATGAAAGAATTGATGAATCAAAAATTCCTGAATCAATTCGAAAGTCTACGGTTGAAGATGTAGAGTCTCTTAAATCAAAGTTACGCCATTGGATCAACCTAATGACAATTATTGGAACACTTTTATTCTGTATTCAAGCTGCTGGGTTTATTAAGTCAGATAGCAGCAAGACAATTTATTACGTTGTAATTATTTTTATTTCGGCCTTAATATCAATTACTTTTAGCAGGTTTGTTACGATTGTTCAGTCTAATTTTTTTGACGATGAAAATTTGATAAAAAGCTGGATTGACGCACTTGGGAAGAAATCGGAGACCTCCCATGAGACGTTGAATGAAGCTATACTAAAAGAGGGATTATAAACTATGAATACTACAAAAATTGAAAAAGAGGGACAGGTTTTTCTTAAAGTTGAATTGGAACAAATTAAACAAAAAAATAATTCTTTTTTTGTTGCAAAGATCAATGCGCATGATTTTTTAAGGATTTATACTGTGCGTCCAGCGGTTTATGATTTGGGAAAACATTCTGCTTTGGCAAATTCATTTCCAGATGAATCGGATTATTACGACCATTTAATCAAGGAAGATAAAGCGAATATTAAAGAAAAAGATTTTCAGAGAGACCCGAGTAGTCAAAGAGTAAAGAGTATTGTTGAGTATATCCAAAAAAAGGATTTTGCTTTCTTCCCAAATACAATTATTGCAAATTGTGAGTTAATAAATGACTGGGGTGACTTCCAATTAAGTGAGAGTGACCCAGAAGATGACTTTTTTAATATTAAAGACAAGCCTAGCTTTATTAGCTTTCTGAAAAAGCAAGAAGATAAGTATTGCTTAATAATACCTTTTTGTGAAAATTCAGTCCTTGTGATTGATGGTCAGCACCGTCTTGAAGGTTTAAAAAATGTTGACGAAGCATTGCAGAAAAGTTATGAATTGTTAATAGCTTTTATTATTGGATTTGATAGATCAGTTGTTGCGAAACAATTCTATACAATTAATTACGAACAAAAGCCGGTAAATAAATCGCTTTTGTACCAACTGACTGGTGAGTTTTCTCGAGAAATTGATGAGCTTTCATTTATGCATAATCTAGTTAAAATTTTAAATGAAATTAATGATAGCCCTTTCTATGGCCGAGTAAAAATGCTGGGGAAGACCCCTATGGATTTACCCAGTGAGCAGAGAAGGATGCTTTCTATTTCTCAATCCTTTTTAATTGACTCAACGCTTAGATTTATTTCCCCAAGAGCGCTAGGTACGAAATATCCACCTATTTTTTTGAAATATTTTAATAATTCAAAAGAACACATCTTGATCGTTAGGACTATTTCTAGATTTTTTAATGCTGTTAAATCAATAAAACCAGATTGGGAAGCACCCTATTTGAGCGTTTTGTCAAAAGGGATGGGAGTATCTGCTCTTTTGAAAGTTTTGAACATTATGTTTCCAGTTATTTTCTATAAAGAAATGGACGGGCGTTGGGAATTGATTGATAATCTCAAAATTGAAGATTTTAAGAAATATTTAGCTGGATTGGAAAGGGTGGACTTCGGGACAGACGGACCCTTCGGAAAAATGGGTAGCGCTGGGAATGTTGCAAAAATCAGAGATGGCATATTAAGTAATCTATCGTATTTTGGGTGTCCAAAAGATCTTAAGGCTTTTGAGCGGGATTTAAAGATTGAGTATTTGGATAGATTTAATAAAGATTTGAAAAGTTTTCAAATTAATAATTAATCATTAAGTCGGCAACTCCCCTCCCAATGCCCCTCCTCGAATTCACCCCCAAAGGGATCTACTGCCCGCAGGCCGATGTCTATATCGACCCCTGGAAGCCCGTGAAAAGAGCGCTCATCACCCACGGACACGCCGATCATGCGCGTTGGGGGAGCAAATACTACCTCTGCACCCACCAGGCCAGGCCGGTGATCCAGTACCGGCTGGGCAACGATGCCCGGATCGAGGGCGTCGCCTACGGCGAAACGCGCACGGTCAACGGGGTGAAGTTTTCCTTTCACCCGGCCGGACATATCATCGGCTCGGCGCAGATACGGGTGGAGTACCAGGGGGAAGTGTGGGTCGCGTCGGGCGACTACAAGACCGAGCGCGATGGCATCTCCACGCCTTTTGAGCCCGTAAAATGCACTGTCTTTATCACCGAGAGCACCTTCGGGTTGCCGGTGTTCCGCTGGCAGCCGCAGCAGGAGGTGATGCAGGAGATCAACGACTGGTGGCGCGCCAATAAGGAAGAGGGTAAAGTGTCGGTCATGATGGCCTACTCTTTGGGCAAAGCCCAGCGCATCCTCAAACACCTCGACACCGGTATCGGTAAGATTTTCACCCACGGCGCTGTGGAGTCGGTGAATAAGGTACTGCAAAGCCAGGGCCTCCGGCTACCGCCGGCTCCAAAGGCAACGATCGACAGCATGCGCAATGGCGCCGAAGGCTGCCTGATCATCGCGCCCCCCTCTGCGATGAATTCCACTTGGGTGCGGCGGTTTAAGAACTACTCCACCGGTGTGGCCTCCGGCTGGATGGCCATGCGGGGCATGCGCCGCCGCAGGGCCGCCGACCGCGGCTTCGTGCTCTCCGATCACGCCGACTGGGACGGCCTCAATGAGGCGGTGCTGGCAACCGGGGCGGAGAAGGTGTTCGTGACCCACGGTTATACCGCCCAGTTCGCCAAATGGCTCAACGACAAGGGTATCTGGGCCGCCGAGGTGCGCACGGAGTTCCATGGGGAGTTGCAGGAAATGGAGGAGGAAGCTACGGGAGAGGAATAGTCCACCCCCTTAATCCCCCGCCAGCGGGGGAGATTTTGATATGAAAGATTTCGCACAGCTCTTCACGGAATTAGATCAGACGACCAAGACCTCGGAGAAGGTGGCGGCGCTGGAGGCGTATTTCCACGCCGCCGAGGAGCGCGATAAGCTGTGGACCATCGCCATTCTTTCCCACCGCAGGCCGAAGCGGAGCGTCACCACCACCCTGCTGCGACAGTGGGCGGCAGAGCTCGCGGACATCCCGCAATGGCTTTTCGAGGAGAGCTATCACACAGTGGGCGACCTGGCCGAGACCATTGCCCTGTTGCTGCCCGACAAGGAGCATGGCCAGGAGCAGACGCTGACCCACTGGATCGAATACATCCGCTCACTTGAAGGCCAGGAAGAGTTGGTGAAAAAGCAACGGGTGCTGGATGCCTGGGCCTCGATGAGCTACCAGGAGCGCTTCATCTTCAACAAGCTCATCACCGGAGGCTTCCGGGTGGGCGTTTCCCAGAAATTGATGATGAAAGGACTGGCCAGGCACACCGGCCTCGACGAAAACGTAGTGGCCCACCGTCTCATGGGCGCCTGGTCGCCCGACGATACCAGCTTCCGGGAACTGCTGTTCGAAGGCGAAGGAGAGGCCGATATTTCAAAACCCTACCCCTTTTTTCTGGCCTATCCCCTCGATTTGGACCCCGCCGAACTGGGCGAAGTGCAGGAGTGGCAATTCGAGCGAAAATGGGATGGCATACGGGGGCAACTCATTGTGCGTCAGGGGGAACTGTTCGTCTGGTCGCGCGGTGAGGAATTACTCACTCAAAAATTTCCGGAGTTTTTTCACCTCGTAAATACCCTCCCCGACGGCACGGCGATCGATGGGGAGATCATGCCTTACAAAGACGGGCGGCCCCTGCCTTTTCAGGTATTGCAAACGCGCATCGGGCGGAAGAACGTGACGAAGAAATCGCTGCAGGAAGCCCCGGTGATCTTCAAGGCCTACGATGTGATGGAATGGGAAGGCAAGGATCTGCGACAGCTACCCCTGACCAAGCGGCGGGGCATTCTGGAGCAGTTGCCGCTGGACGGCAGCCTGCACCTGTCGGAACTGGTGGAAGTGGAGACCTGGGAGGAGATGATCGCGGAGCGCGCCCGGGCCCGCGAGTTCATGAGCGAAGGCCTGATGATCAAGCGCAGGTCGTCGCCCTACCGCGCAGGCCGCAAGCGCGGCGACTGGTGGAAGTACAAGATCGATCCTTATTCCGTCGATGCGGTGATGATCTACGCCCAGCGCGGCCACGGGCGGCGGGCCAATCTGTACACTGATTTCACCTTTGCGGTGTGGGACGAGCAAGGGCAGCTCGTGCCCTTCACCAAGGCCTATTCCGGCCTTACCGACGCCGAATTTTACGAAGTAAACAACTGGATCAGGCAGAACACGATCGAGCGGTTTGGTCCGGTGCGTAGTGTAAAAGCCGAGCTGGTCTTCGAGATCGCCTTCGAAGGCATCAACGAATCGGGGCGGCATAAGTCGGGCATCGCCCTGCGCTTCCCCCGCATAGCCCGCTGGCGGAAAGATAAAAAAGCCGAAGAGGCGGATACGCTGGAGGGGCTGAAACAGCTGTTAGCGTAGTTTTCAGTTTTCAGTTTTTAATTTTCAGTTGTTTTCACTGAAAACTGAACACTGAAAATTGAAAACTGAAAACCCGGCATTTCTTTTTGATGTTACTAACTTGCACATTCAATCGCTCAA
The DNA here is from genome assembly GCA_049306275.1 of Saprospiraceae bacterium. Lineage (GTDB taxonomy): Bacteria > Bacteroidota > Bacteroidia > Chitinophagales > Saprospiraceae > JADJTT01. Next base: position 15,973 of record JBAQQB010000165.1, read on the forward strand.
GCTATGCAAACAGCCGATCTCCTACACCGGGCTTTGAACCTGGAATTCCTCAGCGCGGAAGAAGGCGTTTTTCTGTTGGAAAATGCCTCTACAGCCGAGCTCATGTACGTGGGAAACCAACTGCGGTTCCGCCACGTGCCCGATCCGGTGGTGACCTGGATCATCGACCGCAACTCCAATACTACCAACGTCTGCATCGCCAACTGCAAGTTCTGCAACTTCTACCGCAGGCCGGGGCATGAAGAATCGTACATCACCTCTATTCCGGAATACAAGCAGAAAATCGACGAGCTCTTCGAGCTGGGCGGTGAGCAATTGCTGCTGCAAGGCGGGCACCACCCTGACCTGGGGCTCGATTTCTACGTCAAGCTTTTCAGTGAGCTCAAATCGCTCTACCCCACGCTGAAGCTGCACGCCCTGGGTCCGCCCGAGATCGCGCATGTGGCCAAACTGGAAAAGATGAGCCACTACGATGTGCTCAAAGCCCTGAAAGAAGCCGGACTTGACTCCCTGCCTGGCGCAGGCGCCGAAATCCTTAACGACCGGGTGCGGCGCCTGATCTCGAAAGGCAAGTGCGGCGGACAGGAGTGGCTCGACGTCATGCGCGCCGCCCATCAGCTGCACCTGACCACCTCGGCCACCATGATGTTCGGCCATATCGAAACCAACTACGAGCGCATGGAGCACCTGGTGTGGATACGCGAGGTGCAGGCCGAAAAGCCCGCCGATGCGAAGGGTTTCATCGCATTCATTCCCTGGCCTTTCCAGGACGAAGACACCATGCTCAAGCGCCTCAAGCGCGCCCGCAACACGGTGACGAGCGATGAATACGTGCGCATGATCGCCCTGAGCCGCATCATGTTGCCCAACATTGCCAACATCCAGGCCTCCTGGCTGACGGTGGGCAAGCCGACTGCGCAGATCTGCCTGCACGCCGGCGCCAACGACTTCGGCAGTATCATGATCGAGGAGAATGTGGTGTCGGCCGCAGGCGCGAAGTTCCGCTTCACCGCCAACGGCATCCAGGACGCCATCCGCGAGGCGGGTTTCGAGCCCAGGCTGCGCAACCAGCAGTACGAATTCCGGGAACTGCCCGCCAACATCCGCCAGCAAGAGCTGGACAGGACATCGATGATTGTGGATTAATCTATTTTATGCTTTTCGAACACATACAAGAGGCTCTCGCCTACATCCGCACCAAAACCGCTATGCAGCCCCGCACCGGCATCGTGCTGGGAACGGGCCTGAGCACGCTGGCCAATGAAATCGAGCCGGTAGCGTCGATACCCTATTCGGAAATCCCTCACTTTCCCGTTTCTACCGTGCAGAGCCACGCGGGCAAGCTCATCTTCGGCCGTCTGGCCGGGAAGGAGGTGGTGGCCATGGCCGGCCGCTTTCACTACTACGAAGGCTACAGCATGCAGCAGATCACCTTTCCGATCCGGGTGTTCAAGGCGCTCGGGGTGGAGATGCTGATCCTCTCCAACGCCGCTGGCAGCACCAACGCCAATATCGAGGCGGGCGACCTGGTCTTCATTCGCGACCATATCAACCTGCAGGCTGACAACCCGCTGCGAGGAACTAACGACGAGCGCCTGGGGCCGCGATTCCCCGATATGTTGCACGCCTACGACCCCGACCTGATCTGGAAAGCGCTGGATCTGGCCAGGAAACACGGAATCCCCGCCCACTCCGGCGTCTATGTTGCCCTGCAAGGCCCCAACCTCGAAACGCCCGCCGAGTACGAGTTCATGCACCGAATCGGCGCCGACGTCGTAGGTATGTCGACCGTGCCGGAAGTGCTGGTGGCCCGGCATATGGACATGAAGGTCTTCGCCGTATCGGTGGTGTCGAACAAATGTTATCCCCTGGAGGAGATCCGCAAGACCACCGTGGACGACGTCATTGCCATGGTGCAAAGCGTGGAGCCGAAAGTGGGCATGATTGTGAAGGAATTGTTGAAATAAGTTCTTCTCCCCAACTTTCCTTATCTTTGCGCGTCGTTTCCAAACCGGCAACCCGCAGGCATGAATTCCGATCAACACAAGGCGAACTGGACGGCAGAGGTGGAGGACTTCATCGAAGTCGTCGGTGCGCGCGTGCACAACCTCAAAAACATCGACGTGCGCATTCCGCGCAACAAGTTCGTAGTGATCACCGGCATCAGCGGGAGCGGTAAGTCGTCGCTGGCCTTCGACACCATTTACGCAGAAGGGCAGCGCAGGTATATGGAGACGCTTTCATCCTACGCCCGGCAGTTCATCGGCGAGATGGAGCGGCCGGATGTGGAACAGATCAGCGGCCTGAGCCCGGTGATCTCTATCGAGCAAAAGACCACGGGGCGCAACCCGCGCTCGACCGTGGGCACCGTCACCGAAGTCTACGATTTCCTCCGATTGCTTTTCGCGCGAATCGGGCAGGCCTACTCGCACGTCACAGGCGAGATCATGGTGAAATATTCGGAAGAACAGATGTTGGAGCGCATCATGACGGGCTTCGAAGGGAAAAAACTCCTGCTCCTGGCGCCCCTGGTCAGGGGCCGCAAAGGGCATTACCGCGAGCTGTTCGAACAGATACGCAAACAAGGGTACACCAAGGTGCGCATCGATGGCGAAGTGCAAGACCTGGCCAACGGCATGCAGGTCGACCGCTACAAGGTGCACGACATCGAAGTAGTCATCGACAGGGTGATCGTTTCGGAAGACCGCCGGCAGCGCATAGCAGCCTCCCTGCAAACCGCCCTCAAAATGGGCAACGGCATGATCTTCCTGCTCGATCAGGACAAGGACGAGGCCATCGCCCTGAGCAAGCACCTCATGGATCCCGACAGCGGCATTTCCTACGAAGAACCCTCGCCCAATTCCTTCTCCTTCAACTCCCCATACGGCGCCTGCCCCACCTGCAAAGGCCTCGGTACCCTCAACAAGGTGGACATGAGCAAGGTCATTCCCGACCCTGCCAAAAGCATCAACGAAGCAGGCATCGCGCCGCTGGGCGAGGTACGGCAAAACCAGACCTTCCAACAGCTCCGGCAGATCGCCAAGAAATACGGTTTTTCCTTTTCTACGCCTGTTCAGGACATTCCCAAAGAGGCCCTGGATGCCATCCTCTTCGGGAAAGGGGAAAAAAGTAAAACCAGCGCGGAGGAAACCAGCGGACAGGAATTCTGGTTCGACCTGGAAGGCGAAGGCCTGGTCAACATGCTGGAGCGCTGGTATGAAGACACTACCTCCGAAAAAATACGCCAGTGGGCAGAGGAGTTCCTGACCCTCGATTCTTGCCCGGAATGCGCAGGAAAGCGCCTCAAAAAGGAGAGCCTCCACTTCCGGGTACACGACAAAAATATCGGTGAGTTGGCCGAGATGGACCTACTCACCCTGCAAGAGTGGATCGGCCTGATTCCCGCTCACCTCAGCGAACGCGATGCCGTGATCGGGCGGGAGATCCTGAAAGAGATACGTTTGCGCATCGGCTTTTTGCTCGACGTAGGCCTCGAGTACCTCAACCTCAATCGTCCGGCCCGCACGCTTTCCGGCGGCGAAGCCCAGCGCATCCGGCTGGCCACCCAGATCGGCTCGCAGCTCACCGGCATCACCTACATTCTCGACGAGCCGAGCATCGGGCTGCACCAGCGCGACAACCAGCGCCTCATCGAAGCCCTGAAGGAACTCTCCCTCATCGGCAACACCGTGCTGGTCGTTGAGCACGACAAAGACATCATGCTGGCCTCCGACTACCTCATCGATCTGGGACCCGGCGCGGGCAAGCACGGTGGAGAGGTGGTGGGGCACGGCATACCCGTCGCATTTCTCAAAATTGACTCGCTCACCGCCAACTACCTGCGGGAAGTCCTCCACATCCCCGTGCCGGCAACCCGCAGAAAGGGCAGCGGCCACTTCCTCGAACTGAAGGGCGCAAGCGGCAACAACCTGAAAAACGTCACGGCGCGCATCCCCCTGGGCGTGTTCACTTGCGTGACCGGCGTGTCGGGCAGCGGTAAATCGACGCTGATCAATGAAACGCTCTACCCCATTTTGCGACAGCACTTCTACAACAGCCTTCAGACCCCAATGGCGTACGAAACAGTGCAGGGCCTGGAGCACATCGACAAGGTGATCGAGATCGACCAGTCGCCCATCGGGCGCACGCCGCGGTCGAACCCAGCCACCTATACCGGAGTATTCACCGAGATACGGCAGCTGTTTTCCGACCACCCCGAGTCGAAAATACGGGGCTACAAACCCGGGCGTTTCTCCTTCAACGTGAAGGGCGGCCGCTGCGAAGTCTGCCAGGGCTCGGGCATGCGGGTGATCGAGATGAACTTCCTGCCCGACGTGCATGTGGAATGCGAGAACTGCCTGGGCCGGCGCTACAACCGCGAGACCCTGGAAGTGCTCTATAAGGGCAAAAGCATCAACGACGTGCTCAATATGACCGTCGACGAGGCGGTCGAATTTTTCGCCAGCATTCCCAAAATTAACCGAAAGGTCAAGACCCTGCAGGAAGTGGGGCTCGGCTATGTCACCCTCGGCCAGCAAGCCACCACGCTTTCGGGCGGCGAGGCCCAGCGCGTCAAACTGGCGGAGGAGCTGTCGAAGAAAGACACCGGCAACACCCTGTACATCCTCGACGAGCCCACTACAGGGCTGCATTTCGAAGATATCCGCCACCTGCTCGACGTGTTGGACAAGCTCGTGGAAAAGGGCAACACCGTCATCGTGATCGAGCACAACATGGACGTTATTAAAACAGCCGACCATATTATCGACATGGGCCTCGAAGGCGGTTCCCGCGGAGGGGAGATCATCGTGGCCGGCACGCCGGAAGAGGTGGCCAAGCACCCCACCAGCCATACCGGCCGGTTTCTGCGCATGGAATTGAAATAAGGCGGAGAATTCTTATCTTTCGTTGATGAGACACCTGGTCAACCACTTATTCAGGGAATACTTCCGGCGGCGCATGCAGGTGCGGGTCCGGCGCTACATGGAGCATCCGCTGGAAGTACAGCAGGAGGTATTGACCTACCTGCTCCAAAGGGCGGCGCCGACGGAAATAGGCCGTCAAGGCGGTTTTGCCGATGTCAAAGACTGGCAAACCTTCTCCCGCCGCCTGCCCGTGCGCGATTACGATCAGCTCAAACCCTTCATCGACCGAATGATGCACGGCGAGGCGGATGTCTTGTGGCCGGGCGTCGTGCGCCATTTCTCCAAATCGTCGGGCACCACCTCCGACAAGAGCAAGTTCATTCCCGTCAGCCGCGAAAACCTCTTCGGCTGCCATCTGGCGGGTACCCGCGACACGATGGCCTTGTACTACGACCAGCGACCTGATTCCCTGGCTTTCTGGGGCAAAAACCTGATCATGGGCGGGAGTCTCAGCCCCTTTCCCGAACACCCGGCCACAGTGCGGGGCGACGTGTCGGCGGTCATGAGCGCGCACGCGCCCTGGTATGCGCAGCCTTTCCTGACACCCGACAGGAAGACCTGCCTGATGGCCAATTTCGAGGAAAAGATCGAGCGCATGGCCCAGGTCATCAGCCGCGAGCCGATGATGGTCATGCTGGGTGGCGTACCAACCTGGACGGTGGTGCTCCTGCGCCGGGTGCTGGAGATCACCGGGAAGAAAAACCTGCTGGAAGTATGGCCCCACATCCAGGGCTACGTGCATGGCGGGGTGAGTTTCTTGCCCTACCGCGAGCAGTTCCGCGAGTTTTTCCCTACGGAAAAATTCAGCTATCAGGAGGTGTACAACGCCTCCGAAGGCTATTTCGCAGCGCAGAATGACCTGAATTCAGACGATATGTTGTTGTTGCTCGACAGCAACATCTATTACGAATTTTTGCCTATGAGCGAGTGGGAGAAGCCCGATCCGCAGGCCATCCCGCTGGAAGCGGTGGAGACAGGCAAAGTCTACGCCCTCATCATCAGCCACAACGGAGGGCTTTGGCGCTACAATATCGGCGATACGGTGACCTTTACCTCCACCTCGCCTTATAAAATCAAGATCACCGGCCGCACCAAGCAGTTTATCAACGCCTTCGGCGAGGAGCTCATGGTGGAAAATGCCGACCGGGCCCTGGCGATGACCTGCGAAGCTATCCCTGCCATCGTGTGCGAATACACCGTCGCACCCATTTATTTTGAAGGCGGAGGACGCGGAGGCCACCAATGGATCGTTGAGTTTAAAGAAGCCCCTGCCGACGCGGAGCATTTTGCCGACTTGTTAGACCAACATCTGCAGCGCGTGAACTCCGACTACGAAGCCAAACGTTATAAAGATATGGCACTGGAGCGGCTGCACCTCAAGGTCGTTCCCAACGGCACTTTTGTGGAATGGATGAAACAGCGCGGCAAGTTCGGCGGGCAGCACAAGGTGCCGCGACTTGCCAACCACCGGGAATATGTGGAGGATTTGATGAAATTTTTAGGAAAAAACAGTTAATGGATCCCACCAAAGAATTGATCGTAAAAGACTTTGAGCTGGTAGCGCCCGAGGAGGAGCTGACGGAAGAGGAATTCTTCGACTTCCTCTCCGAACACATCGCCTACCTGATCGAGCACAAGCTGGAGTACCTGATGAGCCTGATGTACCGGCTCGACATCAACGAGGCCAAGGTGCATTTCGCGCTATCGCCAATGGCCCCTGAGCCTGCCAACATCGGCATAGCCCGGCTGGTGCTGGAGCGGCAAAGGCAGCGCGTGGCGACCAAGCAGTACTACCGGCAGGTTCAGCCCGACGATATGGACGAAGAGCTGGCTCTATGACAAAAGAAAAATGGGACGCTGAGGGCGCCCCATTTCATGAATGATATGGCTATAATAAGAGGCTAAATTGAACCTTACTGCATGTAGGCGATCTCGCGAACCGGCAGGTTCTGGAGGCCGGCGAATCCAAAGGCACTGATCGGTTGTTCGAGCACCATTTCCCCGATGTTCAGGTACTGGATGCGAACCACGCTGGCCTGGTAGGTTTCGGCGGGGCTGCCCGCTTGTCCGGAAGCGTAGAAGATGATGTACTGCCCGTCGGGCGTGATTTCGTAGAAACCTCTTTCCTCCATGCGGCTGGCGCCCGTTTCACATACTTTGGTGTAGGCGCCGTTTTTGCCGAATTCCAGGTGCATCGACACCGTGCCGGCTTTAACATCGGTTGTACAACCCATAGCTACAGCCAGGTCGGAGGGGAAGGTCACGCTGTTCCACTCGCCGGTGAGGCTGGCCTCGAGGCGGTCGAGTTCTTTGGCGGAGATGGAGGGCTTGAGCACCAGCTCGATGCCGTCGACAGAGTCGGAAGCGTTGGCGTGGATACCTTCGCAGGTGGATTCAACAAATACGATCTCTTCGTTGAAGTGGGTATCGTGCATGACGAGGGCCAAGCCGCCATTGACCTGCTCGATCTTCCACATTTTCGATTCGATGTGCAGTTTGCCGTTGGCGCCGGTTGAGATAATATCAACAACGCCGTAGGAGTGAAACTGGTAAACGGCCTTTTCCTGTCCTGCTTCTTCATTCACCCACAGACCCTGCGACAGGTCGGCGCCAAGGCGGTCGGCCGCTGTGTAGTGAGCGGGGAAGCTGATGCCGTCCAGACGGCAACTTTTGTGAATGCCCTCGGAAAGCTGTTCAGCGTGGAGACTGAATGAAAGACCAAGGAAGCAAACGAATAACATGAGCGTTCTCATAAAGCAGATTGTTATTTTTGGGTGTATTGGGTATCTGAACTTTTCTGTCTTCATAGACAAAGATATTGGCAAAACGATGCACGGGTTTAAGTAAAGTCGATCAGAGTTAGTGTATTTTCGACAAATAACTGACTTCACAACCAAATTGACAAATGTTTGGTTCTGGTACTTTTTTTTAGAGAAACCCTGTGATTGTGTTAGTTTTTCAACATAATTTAGAATATGATTCTGGATCGACTTACTTGAAGGTTCTACTCTATTCCCAAATGGAAAGAGGCCGATGGAATATTTGTGCAAAAAAATTTGTGAAATGGCCCCGATTTAACCAAAAGATTACATAAAATTCGGTTTGGCATAACCAGGCAAACGCTTTACTATGCTGATCAAGACCCGCGGGATTGTATTCAGGAACCAGAAATACGGCGAGACGAGCCTCATCGCCGACGTATATACAGAAGAGAAGGGGCTTCAGTCGTATATGGTGCATGGCGTTCGCACGACCAGGGCGCGGGTGCACGCCAGCCTGCTGCAGGTGATGTCGCTGGTGGAGCTGGTCAGCGACAGCCGCGACGACAGGGCTTTAAACCATATCAAGGAAATCAAGCCGGCTTACGTTTTCCATTCCATCCCCTTCGACCTCAAGAAGGGGGCGGTGGGACTCTTCATGGTGGAGGTGGCCCGCAAGTCGATCCGCGAAGTGGAGGAGAACCTGGCTATGTTCGATTTCCTGTACCAGTCCTTTATGCGCCTGGACCAAAGCGAGGGTTCCGTGGCCAACTTCCACCTGCACTTCCTCTGCGAGCTGGCTAGCCTCCTGGGCTTCCAGCCCGATGGCCAAGCCACGCCCGAAACGCCCTTGTTCGACCTGCAAGAGGGTTCATTCGTGGCCCATCCTCCCGCTCATCCCAACTACCTCAGCGAGGCCCACAGCCTCCAGTTCAGCCAGCTGCTCTCCTGCGACGCCGCCATCGCCGCCGCCCTCCCCCTGCAGCGCGACGACCGGAAAGCCCTGCTGCGGGGCCTCATTGACTATTACCGCCTCCACATTGAGCACTTTCAGGGGATCAATTCTTTGCAGGTGCTGGAGAGCGTATTTTAACAAAAGAAAATACAAATGGACAGATTCGTTTTTTCGCTCATGCTATTACTGCCAGCTATTCTTTCTGGGCAAAGCGAGCCTGTTTCCTTTACGCATATCTCTACCGCGGAGGGGCTTTCCCAGGGGCAGGTCAACCATATTTTAAAAGCTACAGATGGGTTTCTCTGGATTGCGACCCAAGACGGGCTAAACCGCTATGACGGGTTTGAATTCCGCACCTTTTACCATCAACCGGGGGATACCAGCAGTCTTTTCAGCAATTTTATCTGGACGCTTTTTGAAGATAGCAGGGAAGGTTTATGGATAGGCGGACTGGGTGGAGGATTGGGGCGTTACGACAGGAAGACGGAAACTTTTCAGACCTTTTACCCTGAGGGGGAATCGCCTGTTGCTATGGCGGAGAATTCCATCCGCTCCATTTGTGAATTTCCCGCAGGCATACTCCGCATTGGAACAGAGAAAGGGCTTTGGTCGTTTGATCTGCATAGCGAGCGCTATTTCCCTGTATCTCTTCCGGTCGAATGTACCGCCATTACAGGGCTTCGCCCAATTGGAAAAAACCGGATTCTTATCGGCGCCTCGCAAGGGCTTTTTTGTTTTGACCTGGAAACCGGATGGATACAGACGGTGCGGTTTGAGGGTATTGAGATTCAGGGCGTGACGTCCTTTGTCGATTTGGGCGAAGAGATATGGGCCGGTGGTATTCCAGGTTTGTTCAAACTCCGGGTTTGCCCGGAAGCAGATACGGTGATCGTGGCAGGCAGGCTAAGGCCAATTTCCGGGAAAGAGGATCAAGCTCTGGCCAACGCTGTCACGGCCTTGCATTCAGACGAATATGGGCAATTGTGGGTGGGCTCGCTTGGCGGCCTCCACAGGGTCGACACCCGTAAGCCCGGCCTCGGCTTTTCCTATTACAATGACTATCCCGACAAACTGGATGGGCTCTCCGACAACCAGATTAACTGCTTGTTGGAAGTTGAGCCGGGGCTCCTTTGGGCAGGTACCAGACAGGGAATCAACCAATGGACGAACAGGCCTCCGGTTTTTCGGACCATCAGCAGATCGTCGTCGAAAGGATTTTGTTCAGAGGTAGTTCTCGGTATGGCACAGGATGAATCGGGCATGATATGGCTGGGCACCAAGGAAGGGCTGGTAAGCCTTCCTTCGCTGGAAAATCCTGAATCGGCCCGTTGTTATTCTCCGCAGGCGACGCCTGGCATGGGCGCCCCCTACGTGATCAATGTGAAATTTGAAAATGGCGGAATCTGGGCGACTTTCTGGCGCGGAGGAGCCGGGAGGCTGCGGAATGACGGGCTGGGGTTTGAGGGCATTCCAGGCCTTGACGAATTGACGAATGGGGCTGGCATCCACGATCTTCTGGCGGGGCAGGACGGCAAGGTTTGGCTGGCAACGCCGAACAGAGGGTTGGTTTGCTGGGATACAGAAGACGGCAAGCTGACCACTTATATGCCTGATCCGGGCAACCCGGATGCCATCAGTAGCCCTTACGTCTTTCATCTAGCGGCAGGCAGGCAGGGGCATATCTGGGTGGCAACCGCCAGTGGCGGCTTGTGCAGGTTTAATCCGGAAACCGGGGTTTTTCGCTGTTTTCTCAATGACTCCGGAGATGATTCCAGCATTTCAAGCAATATGGTGTTATCAACGTTTGAGGACAGCCAGGGGCGGGTTTGGGTTTGTACGGCCAAGGGGCTGAATTTGTTGCGAAACGATGGACGGTTTCAGCGTTTTGGCCAGAAGGAAAAAATGCCTGATGGCGTAGTTTATGGCATGTTGGAAGATAAGGAAGGAGCTTTATGGGTGAGCACCAACCATGGATTGTGCAGGATACGCTATGAAAAAAATGTGTTTAGCGTGCAAAATTTCAATACAAATCAGGGCGGTTTCCAGGGAAATGAGTTCAATCAATATTCTTTTTTGAAACTGGCGGATGGCACCCTGTGTTTTGGAGGAACTGGCGGATTGACCTTTTTTGATCCTGCGCTGACCAAGCCCTATCCCCATCCGCCGAAAATTGCGTTTACAGATTTCCAGCTTTTCAATCAATCAGTTAGCCCCGGAAAAGGGATTTTAGAAAAATCAATAAATGAAACGGAGGAAATCTTCCTGCGGCACGATCAGAATTTTATCGCTATAGAGTTTGCCGCATTGGGTTATACGCAATCGGAGAATAACCGTTATTCCTTTCAATTGGAAGGGTTGGACAAGGAGTGGACACCCTTCGGGAGCAGGCGTTTTGCAAGCTATCCCAACCTGCCGCCGGGTGAATACCTTTTTCAGGTCAGGGCAACCAACCATGATGGTGTATGGGCAGAGGACGCTGTCCGGAGTTTAAAAATTACCGTTATGAAACCCTGGTGGGCGACCTGGTGGGCCTTTCTTATTTATGGAATCGCTGCTGCAACAGCTGTAGTACTCTTTATCCGCCAGCGCGAGTTATCGGTCCGGCTCATCGAACGAGCAAAAGCAGGTGAACGAGAGCTTTTTCGCAAACGCATTGCGCGGGATTTCCACGATGAGGCTGGCAATCAGATCACTCGTCTTGCCTTGCTCACCGAGGTTGCCAGGCGCCAGCCCGGGGCTGACCAGGGGCTGATCGCTCAGATCGAGGAGAATATCCAGGCCCTCAGGTCTGGTATGCGCGATTTCATATGGGTGCTCGATCCGGAAAACGATACGCTTTATAATACCTTGTTGCGGCTTAAGGATTTTGCGGGCAGCCTGTTTGAACATTCGTCCATCCGCTTTCATATGGAGAAACCGGACGAAAGCCTGCACAAGATTCCCCTCAGTGGGAATGAGCGGAGACACGTTTTACTCATCTTCAAGGAAGCTTTAAACAACTGCATCAAGCACTCTGCTGCGCAGAATGCCTTTTTTTTCGCCAGGCACGATGAATTGTCCTTCAGCGACAATGGAAAAGGATTTGTTTCTGGGGCCATGCCTGGCAGAGGCCTTGCCAATATGAAGGCGCGAGCTGAAAAAATCGGTGCAGTGCTGATTATTGAGGCCAGCCCAGGCCGGGGTACGACCATTTCCCTTCGGCTAAAAACTACCCAAATGGGTGATAAGACTTGATGTATGAAAGCGCTATTTTGAACAGAAAATCATAAACCTGTATGCAGCCTGCTATTCAAGTTGCCTTGATTGAAGACGATCTTTCCATAAGCCAACTCATTCAGATCATCGTTGACGGTTCGCCCGGCTTTGCTTGCACAAGGGTATTTTCGAGCGTGGAAGAAGGCGTACCCTCGCTATTGGCCGATCCCGCCGATATCGTGCTGATGGATATCGATTTGCCCCTGCAGTCCGGTATCGAAGGGGCCAGGCTCCTCAGGGAAGGAAATTTCAGCGGAGGTATTATCATGCTTTCGGTTCATGAAGACGATGAACGCGTATTCCAATCGCTGTGTGCCGGCGCAATCGGCTATCTGGCAAAAGGGTTGCCGCCGGTACGCCTTCTGTCTGCGATTCAGGAAGCCTATGAGGGAGGTTCGCCCATGACGGCAGGCATTGCCAGAAAAGTGGTGAACTCCTTTCAACCCGAGTCGGATACGCTCCTTTCCAAAAGAGAACGCGAAGTGCTGGAGCTATTGTGCGAAGGAGAAAATTACCGCTCCATCGCCGAATCGATCTTCGTCAGCCCCAATACAGTTAAGGCCCACATTAAAAGCATATATGAGAAAATGCAGGTGCACACCCGCGCCCAGGCAGTGCGGAAAGCCATTCAAAATAAGATGCTCAAATGAAGAAAATGCCCCAAACAGGCAATTGCCCCCTATCGTGCTGCGCAATACTTTTGCAAAAAAAGACCAAAAAATGAAACGATTACTGATGTTGCCACTTCTTTTTGCTTTTGTTTCACTGTCTGTTCTCCTGCCTTCCTGTGTAAAAGACGATCCCGCTGACGCCGCCAGCGGGAAAGTGACGGCCACGGTAGGCGCTCAAAGCTGGGAAAACAAAGCTGGCGCCGATGGCGCTGTCTATCTCGAATCTATGGGCTCGCACCTCATCCAGGCCTACCATGAGGATGGCTCTTATATCGGACTTACCATATTTGGTACAGTCACCGCCGGCTCGACTTTCGTTACAGATGCCGGACTCTTCCAGGCACAGTATAAACCAGACTTTTTAGCGACCGAGGCCTTCGTTACCATGGCTGCTTCGACCCCGGGAACCATTACGTTTACCACCTTCAATTCAAAGACGATTAAAGGCACCTTTTCTTTTACGGGCCGGAAAATTGACGGAGCTGGCGGGCAAACGGATATCGAAGTGAAGAACGGGTCATTTGAATTCAACTTCTGATTTGGCTGCAATGCATTCCCCCGCCAGCAACAGCGACTTGCCCATAAAATGCCTGCCGGGTTCGAGACGCTGGTAGTGGGCGGCGAGGAGGTTCTGGTCTTTGGCGAGGAAAGTGTAGACGGTGCGGGCAACTTTGAAATAGCGGCCGGGGTCGGCCACCAGAGGTATGTCTTTTGCCTGCACCGTCTTTAAAAACCGCACAAAGGGCTCGTGGTCGTAAATGGCGTATTGGTCGGGGTAGCGGAAGGCGAGGTAGGCGCTCACCATGCGGTAATCCTCGTGGTAGTGGCGGGTTTCGATGCAGTCGGGATGGGTGTCGCGGTACTCTCGCAGCAGCTCCTCGCAGTGGAAGAGGAAACGGTCCATGCGCCCCTCCACGTCCTTGTTTTCGTTGAAGAGGTCCTTGAACATGTCGCGCACGAAGTCGGGCCAGGCTTCGATGAGGAGCAGCATGAGCTCTTTGGGCGCATAGCGCTCGCCCTTCCATAGGGTTCGGTTGGTAGCGTTTTGGAGGCTGGCGTCGTACATGGCCCCGAAGTCGGGCGCTTCGAGATCCCATTTCTCCTGAAAGATCTGCTGCGACTCCCAGTGGAACAGCAAGGGGAAATCTGCCGCCGTGGCGAGGTGGCGGTGGAAGGCGGCGAGGTGGTCCTGGAGGAGGCGGAGGTTCATTTTTTTTTAGTTTATAAGTTTATGAGGTTAGAAGTTATGAAACCTAAACCTCTAACCTCATAAACTTATAAACTAATCCTCAATATCCCCTCACCTCATACTTTTTCCCCTCGATCTTCACCGCCGCCGCCGCTCTGCGGCCGTTGAGGTAGATATAGATGGGGTCGCCCTTGTCGGTGGCGCACTCCCATAGGTAGCGTTCTTCGTTGAGGGTGGGCGTTTTGAACTCCTTCTCCACGATCTTGCGGATGGGGTAGCGGGTGGTGAGGTCTTTTTTCGTGCCGTCGTCGTATTGCAGGATGGAGCGCACGACGGCGAAGTATTCGCGGATCTCTTTCGACTTGACGACGATGACGGTATCGGATGAGAGACTGTCGGCTGCCTCGATCGTCTTGGTCTTTTCTTCGATGGTGATGATCTCTTCGAAAGAGATGAAGGTGCTGTCGGACGTTTGGAGGCGCTCCTGCACGCCGTTGTCGGTATGGATGCGGAAAAACGGCGCCATCTTCTTGCCCCAGAGCGAGTCGGGGTGCTGGAGGAGCAGTTCGTCCCAATCGGTGAAAAACGCGCCTTCTTCCTTGCGGAGCTTGTCGGGAATGACGGCGAGGTAGAAGATCATCTCCGGGTCGTTGGGCGAGCGGCGAAAGACCACCGCTTCGGCCTGGGAGTATTTGTTGAGAATGACCTTCAGGTGGCCGGAAAGCCGGGCGTCGCGGGCGTTGATCGTGTTGAGGATATAGCCGTATTCGGTGGGCGCGATGGTGTTGACCTGATACACGCCCTTGATCTCGGCGCCTTCCACGTAGAGGTGCTGGCGGGTGATGCCGAAGGAATACTCGCCGGGGCGGATGGTGCGCTGCATGCGGTCGGGCACTTCCACTTCGTAGGGGCGGAAGTCGTAGCCGAGCAGGTTCTCCACGTCGAAGAAGTTGCGGTCGGAGACGTAGGTGTAGTCGCGCTGGGCCAGGGCCAGCAGGGGCAAGGCCAGCATGGCAAGGACGGTGATCGGTTTCATCGGGATTTTATTTTTCAATTTGTTTTTGGACGATTTCGCGGATGATTTTTTCCCACTCGTCGGCTTTTGCCGCCATTTCGCGGGCTTCTGCGAGGGTTTTTTCTGCGAAAGCGGCGTCTTTGAGGTCTTTCATGTTGACCTTGACGTTCATGAAGGCCCCGTGCACGGCTGCTCTCGCGCACAGTGCGCCCACGCCTGCATCGGTGATGGAGCTGGGGTTGCCTTTTTCGACCATCTCGTGTATGACCTCAAATGAGGCCAGAGCGATTTTCATCGTTTGGAAGGGTACTTCGATAGCGTATTTGGTCGCTTGTTGTATGGCTTCCCTGCGGACGGCTTTTTCTTCATCGGTCGATTTGGGCAGGCGGAAGGCTTCGAGGATGCTGTGGAAGGCGCGGGTATCTTCATCGACCAGGCGCAGGAGTTCATCCTTGAGTTGCTGGCCTTTTTCTGCCCAGACGCTGAACTCCTCCCAGCGATCGTCCCACTGCCGCTTGTGCGAGGACAGGTTGGCTGACATGGCCGCCAGGGAGACGCCGAGGGCGCCGACGTAGGCAGAGACGGAGCCGCCGCCCGGGGCCACGGTTTCGGAGGCGGTTTCATTGGAGAAGGTGCGGAGGTCCATGCTCACCAGGCGGGAGTGGGAAGGATCTTCGAGGAGGTATTCGATGATCTTTTTCTTCGGGTCGAAGGGCGCCAGTTCGTCGAGGCCGAGGGTGCGCACCGCGATTTTGATGATTTCCTCTTCGGAGGCGCCGAGTGAGCGGCGTTGTTTTTGGAGGAAGTATTTGCCGGCGTCGATCAGCACCTTTTTGGGCACGAGGCCTACGAGTTCGGAGCCGGTAACGCGGAGGCCTCGTTGTTCGGCGCTTTGGCAGCAGGCTTCGAAGGCGAGGTGAAGCGGGGTGGAGCGGATATTGGTGAGGTTCATGGAGATTTGGGCGATGCCGTATTCTTCGATGAACCAGCCGATGGCTTTGACGTCTTTGAGCAGGCCCGGTTCGCGCACCGGCTCGCCGTGTTCGTCGAGCACGATCTCGCCGTTGATGGGGTCGCCGATGCGTTTGATGCGCCCTTTTTCGCGGATGTCAAAGGCTACGGAGTTGGCGCGGCGTTCGGAGGTGGTATTGAGGTTGACGTTGTAGGCGATGAGGAAGTCGCGGGCGCCGATGACGGTAGCGCCGGCACGGGCGTTGAAGCGGGCGGGGCCGTAGTCGGGTTTCCATTCCGGGCCGGCGAGTTTGGCAGGCAGGCCTTCGTATTCGCCGGCGCGGATGTCGGCCAGGTTGCGGCGTTCGGGTCGCGTGGCGGCGCTTTCGTACATGTAGACGGGGATGCCGAGCTCGTTGCCTACCTTTTGGGCCAGTTGGTGGGCGTATTGTGCGGTTTCCTCCATGGAGATGTTGGAGATGGGCACGAGGGGGCAGACGTCGGTGGCGCCCATGCGGGGGTGTTCGCCCTTGTGGTGGCGCATGTCGATGAGTTCGGAAGCCGTTTTGATGGCGAGGAAAGCCGCTTCGACCACGGGGCCGGGTTCGCCGACGAAGGTGACGACGGTGCGGTTGGTAGCCTTGCCGGGGTCGGTGTCGAGGAGGCGGACGCCGGGCACGCTTTCTATGGCGTTGGTGATCTGCTTGATGACGGAGAGGTCGCGGCCTTCGCTAAAGTTAGGCACGCATTCGATGAGTTGTTGTTTCATGCCGCAGTGGTTTGTGGGTTGCGGCTGCGAAGTTAGGGATCATTTGGCATTGGCATAGAGCTTTTCAATGTCCTTTTCGTATTTCTTTTCGATAAAAGAGCGGATGAGCTTGAGGGTGGGCGTGAGCTGGCCTTCCGCGACGGACCAGGGTTCGTGGACGAGCAGGTAGTTGCGGATCTTTTCGTGGGGGAGCAGGTCTTCATTCACCGAGTCGACGATTTGCCTGAAGAGTTTCTCCACTTTGGGGTTGATTACCATGAACTGGGGGCTGGTCCAGTGCACCTGGTGCTGGGCGCACCACAGCTCGAGCATGGAGAAGTTGGGCAGGATGAGGGCGACGGGAAATGGGCGGTTGAAGCCCATGACCATGCACTGCTCGATATAGTGGTTGTGCATCAGCTTGTTTTCCAGGTGTTGGGGAGCGATGAACCTGCCCGAGCTCGTCTTGAATATCTCCTTTTTCCGGCCGGTGATCTGGAGGAAGCGGTGGTGCACGAAGCGTCCGACGTCGCCGGTGCGGAACCAGCCGTCTTCGGTGAAGGCGGCTTTCGTCTCGTCGGGCAGCTTGTGGTAGCCGCGCATGACGTTGGGTCCCTGTGCCTGTATTTCGCCCTCCCCGTTTTCATCGGGCTCCTGGATGCGTAGGGAGACGCCGGGGATGGGGATGCCCACGGTGCCGAAGCGGTTGAGGCCCGGCTCGTAGCGGTTGAAGGTGAGCACGGGGGAGGTTTCGGTGAGGCCGTAGCCCTCGCGTACCTTGATGCCGGCTGCGGAGAAGAGGCGGCCCAGGCGCTGCTCCAGCGCGGCCGCGCCGACGGCGATGCCCTCGATGCGCCCGCCCAGGGCTTTCCTCCAGCGGCGGTACACCAGCAGGTCGGCGATGCGGAGTTGGAGCCAGTAGAGCAGGCCTCGGCGGCGGCTTTGGTAGCTTTCTCCCAGGCGGATGGCCCAGCGGATCAATTTTTTCTGATACAAGGGGGCCTGGATGCTGCGGGCGTAGATATGGTCGTAAATCCTTTCCAGCAGGCGGGGCACGGCAGTGAAGTAGTGGGGCCGTACTTCCCTGTAGACCTGCGAGAGGTCGTCGACCCGGTCGGCGTAATGGAGGGAAGCGCCGACGGCCATGTAGGTGTAGGTGACCATGCGCTCGAAGATGTGGCTCATGGGCAGGAAGCTCAGCACGGTATGGTCGCAGCTGACAGGGATGACGGAGAGGACGGATTTGATGTTGCTGACGACGTTTTTGTGGGTCAGTTCGACGCCCTTGGGGTTGCCGGTGGTGCCGGAGGTGTAGATGATGGTGGCCAGGTCGTCTTCGGAGATGGCAGCTTTGGCGGCCTGGAGGTCCTGGCCGGGTTCGGCGCGCAGGTCCTGGCAGGAGGGCAGGTCGGGGAATTTCGGAAAAGTGAAAATGCCTTTGAGGTTGGGAAGCCTGGGCTGGCAGGCGGCGGCTTTTTCGTAGAGGTCGATATCGTCGACGAAGCAGTATTTGACCTCGGCGTCGAGGAGGATGTATTCAAGGTGGGCGCCGGAGACGTTGGAGTGGATGGGAACGACGACAACGCCTATTTGCTGGAGGCCCAGGTCGGCGAAGTTCCACCAGGCGCTGCCGTAGTGGGAGAAGATGGCGGCCTTATCGCCTTTTTGGAGGCCGAGGCGGAGGAAGCCGGCGCTGAGGCGGTCGGTTTCCCCAACGCAGTCGAGGGTGGAAAAGGATTTCCAGCGATGTTCTTCTCTGTGCGACAATGCGGCCTTTTGCGGGTATTTGGCCAGTTGATAAGGGAGAATGTCGAATAATCGCTGGAAATCCATAGGCCAGGTTTTTTTGGCCTAATAAAGCTAGGAAAAATTTTTGATCAGGCCTTCTTTGCCCTCAAATTGATCACCAGGCCGATCTCGTCGGCGATAATCTTGTCTTTGGCTGTGCCCAGGATGCCGGAGCGGTAGTTAATGCCCCACTCGGTGCGGTTGATGGTGAAGGAAGGCGTGATAGCATTGACCATATCGCCGGTGATGATGACGTTGGCGGGGATGGTGATACTTTTGGAAACGCCTTTGAGGGTGAGGTTGCCGGTGATCTGGTGGGTGATTTCGGGGTTTCCGGAAACGGGCGTGGCGGAGGTGATCTCAAAGGCGCCGGTGGGGTGCTGTCCTGCCTCGAAGAAGTCGCCCGAGCGGAGGTGGTCTTCCAGGTCGGCTTTTTTATTACCTTCCAGGTCGAGCACGGTGATGGTATTCATGTCGAGGTTGATGGCGCCGCCCTGGATAGCGCCGTCTTGCACGGTGATGCTACCGCCGCTGATGGCGAGGGTTCCGTTGTGTTGTCCTCCGACCTTGGAGGCGGTCCAGTTGAGGGAGCTGGCCTGGGGGTCGACCTGGAAGGCGTTGCCGGAGGCGCTTGCGGTGGTTTCCTGAGCGGCTTCAGCCTGGACTTGCTGGCCTTCGGGATTTTGTTTGCAGGAGGCCAGGAATCCGGCGGTGAGGAGGGCGAAGAGAAGGAGTTTTTTCATGTCGGGAATATTTTTGGTTAAAGAAAATCAGTTGGAGCGCATCTGGAGCTTGTCGATGTACTGGAGCGTCTGGTCCAGGCTTTTCAGCACGGAGATATTGCCAGAGGAGGGCACGTTTTGGGCGATGACCTGATAGCCGGAAAGGAGAATCTGGCAGTCGGGGAAAGCTGCGGAGAGGGCGTCGACGTAGTGTTGAACGGGTTCTCTGGCGAAAGATTCCGAGATCATGGTAAAGATGTACGCCGGGCGCCGGATATGGTAGGCATCTTTGAGGTCGGACAGGGAGATGTCTTGTCCGATGTAGGTGACATTGTTGCCTCTGGATTTGAGGAGGTAGTGCATGAAGAGGAGGCTGAGTTCCTGTCTTTCGCCTTCGGGGAGGTAGAGGAGGAACTGGGGCGCATTTCTGGAGGCAGGAATGGGCGACTGGTCGATAGCAACGATGAGCTTCTGGCGAATCAGGAGGCTGATGAAGTTTTCCTGCACCGGGTTGATGGAGCCGGTGAGCCAAATGATGCCGAGTTTGTCGAGGAAGGGCAGGATTACCTCGAGCATTGTCTTTTCGAAGCCGATCTGCCGGATATTGGTAGAGATGATGCGGTCGAATTTACCTTCGTCCATTTCCATCATGGAAAGGGTAAGGGCATCGAGCTGGGTATCGGATTCGAAGTTGAACTCGGAGAGGGACGACACTTTTTCGACGATTTCGAAGTCGCTCATTTTGGCGATCTTGGATATCTTGATGCCGTTTTTATTGAGCAGAGCGACGTTGAGGATGCGTTTGAGGTCGTCGTCCTGGTAATAACGGATATTGGAAGGCGTGCGTTTTGGTTCAATGATGCCATAGCGCTGCTCCCATATCCGGAGGGTATGAGCCTTGATTCCTGAAAGTTTTTCCAGGTCGCTGATGGAATAAATAGCCACGCTGTGGAATTTTTTTAATGCGCCAAGTAGCAAAACAGCAGGGGCGCACAAAGGTTTAGGGAAAATGTAAAATTCCTGACGATTTGGGGGGTAGAAGGATAAGTTGTGGCAAATAAGGGGAATTTATCTATTTTTAGGTTCGCAAAGGGAGAGTTGACTTTTCAAAATCATACTTATGAAGCTACGATTTACACAATTTTTAAGTTTGCCGGTCTTTTTGTCGTGGGCAATCATCTTTGGGATTTCAGCGCAAATGCAGGGGCAGGTAAAGCCAACCGCGGGCCAGGTAGAATGTTTCCAGGTTGGAAACGGGGGCTTGTTTACCGATACGGGCGGACCCGGTGGCAACGATGCGGTGAATGGCGCGCCTGGCAACTATATCAACTGCGACTGCGTGACAACCACGACGCTGTGCTCCAGCGATGGCAGCGCCGTGCAGGTACAGTTCACCAGCTTTAGCGTAAATTCTTCTTTCGACTGGATGGTCATCCTCGATACCGACAACCCGGGCGCTGAACAATTCCCGGCCACCGTGTTGAGCAACCCCGCCAACTCGAACCTCCAATTATTCAACAACGCCGATGGCGCCGGCGACGGCGGGTCGGAAAACTATGGGCTCGGCGCCCAGGTCGGCATCTCACTGTTGAACCAGATGGTCAGCGCCACCTATACGGCCACCAACCCGACGGGCTGCCTGACCTTTGTGTTCCGCGCATCGGCCCAGGTCGACGACTCCGGCTGGGAAGCGCTGCTTTCCACCACCAGCAACGCTCCTCACCCCGGCGATAACGTGCCTTGCGGAGGCCCCGTAGCCTGCGCGCCGCCTTCCAACCTGCAGGTGAGCGATATCACCGAAACAACGGCGGTATTGACCTGGAACCCCTCGCCCTCTACTGATACCTATGTGATCGAGTACGGACCTTCCGGATTCCTGCCGGGCACGGGCACAACCATCAACCTGACCGGTGTGACGACCTACACCCTCACCAACCTGTTGGAAACCACCGACTACGACGTCTACATCCAGGCCATCTGCAGCCCCGCGGAGGAGAGCGCCCTGATCGGCCCCACCGCCTTCACCACCTGCTGCGTGCCAGTACCGACGGTTTGCGACTACACCCTCAATCTGTACGACTCCTTCGGCGATGGCTGGAACAGTTCCACCCTGACGGTGAACCACAACGGGGTGAGCACGGTGTATACCTTTACGACCGGCAACTTCGCATCCTTCACCTTCCAGGTGACTGACGGGCTGCCGCTCATCCTGACCTATGCGCCGGGTTTCTATGAAAACGAGGTGTCTTATGAACTCTTTGATTCCAATGGCGGGCTCTTGTTTGAAGACGGACCCTTCCCGACCGTGGGGCAGGTGTATAATGAACTGGCCTCATGCCCCAGTTGTCCGGGCGTGAATATTGCCAGCATTGAAATCACCGATATCGATACCAACTCTGCGGTTGTGAATTGGGATGTGGTACCCACCGCGCAGAGCTATATTGTCGAATACGGGCCGGAAGGCTATCCCTTCGGCGTGGGCCTGACGGTCAACGCCGCCGGTCCGCCGGTTGAACTCATGGGGCTGAACCCCTGTGTGAACTACGATGTGTACATCACCGCGGTCTGCTCGCCCGATACCCTGAGCGATCCGACCGGCCCGGTCAATTTCATGACCGATCCGCCAGGCTCCGCGGGCCCGCCCTGTATCTATACCCTGAATCTGTACGACTCCTTCGGCGATGGCTGGAACGGCTCCTTCCTGACCGTTCAGTCGGGGAGCTCTTCCACCAACTACACCTTCACAACCGGCAGCTTCGCTACTTTCCAGGTGCCGGTGTTTGCTAACCTCCCTGTCGTGATCTCTTTTACGCCCGGCGCATTTTTGAATGAAACCTCCTATGAGATACTGGATCCGGGTGGAAATATCATTTTTGAAGACGGTCCTTTCCCGCAAACGGGAGTAGTGCTGCAGTTCATCGCTTGTCCCACCTGCCCAGGCCCTACGGAATTTTATCCGGTCGATGTCAATGCCGACAATGCCACCTTTGCCTGGAATGCCGGCCTGGAGGACGGCCAGTATATGCTGGAATACGGCCCCCTGGGCTTTACGCAGGGCACGGGAACCGTAGTTTCGACCAATAATTTACAGGAGAAAATAACCGGCCTGACGGAAAACACCTGGTACGATATCTACCTGTTCTTCACTTGTACCGACGATGGGGAAAAAGGCAAAACCCTGGGACCCATTACCTTCAAGACGCTGTGGTACAACGACGTAGGCGTGCTGGGCATTATCGAACCAACGGCCGGCGATTGCAACCTTTCGGAAGAACAACTCATCACCTTCTACCTGCACAACTTCGGCCAGTACCCACAGTCGCTCATTCCCTTCAATTTCTCGGTGAACGGCGTCATCATCCCCATCGATTTCCCTGACGACGGCTTTTACACCGGCGTGGTCGGCAACGACAGCTCGGAGGTCGTGACCTTCCAGACTACCTACGACTTCTCCACGCCTGGCTATTACCTCATCGAGATCTGGACTTCGTTGGAGACAGACAGCGACCTGGCTAACGATACCTTCAGGTATGAGCTCATCACGGCTTATCCGTTGCCCTTGCAGGAGGACTTCAACTCGGGTATTTTCCCGCCGGAGTGGAGCACGATAGAGACAGGGGTATTCCTCTATGCCCCGAATAACCACAACAATCCCACTCACCTGATCGGTGATTTCCTCAATAGCGGCGACCCGATATTTGAGGTAACCACCGCGAGGTACGGCCCCATCGGCGAAAACGATTCGCTGACATTCGACTACCGGTATGTCGTGTACTCATTAGGCACAACGGCTGCTTCGCTGGGTGCGGGCGATAAGCTGGAAGTGCTGATTTCCAGCGATTGCGGCGAAACCTATGACGTGGCGCATCTGATCAATCAGACGAACCACGTGCCGTCTACCCTGTTGAAAACCATTACCGTAGACCTGTCTGCGTATGAAGGAGAAGCGATTGAGGTACGATTCAGGGCACAGCGCGTCACTTTCACAGGGTCTACCTACTGGATCGACCTCGACAACATCAATATCTCCGGTTGCCCGGGCTCGTTCTTCGCCAAGCAGACGGTGACCAACGCCACCGCACCGGATGCCAGCGACGGTTCTGTGGTCATTGAACCGGTCTATGGCACGCCGCCCTACGCATACCAATGGAGCAACGGGTCCATCTCTTCCAGTCCCTTCGGTCTTTCTCCCGGCGAATACACCCTTACGATCACCGACTCCAAGGGCTGTACCGATGTGATGACCGTGGTGGTCGGAGTAACGGCGCCCAGCGGCACGAGAGATATAACGCCTCTGGGAACGGTGAGCCTCTGGCCCAACCCGACCAACGGGCAGGCGACGCTGATGGTGGAAATGGCTTCGGCACAGGACCTGCACATCCAGGTGTTCAACTCCGTTGGCCAGCTGGTCAGGGAGTTTTCGGAATGGGGCTCCGACAAGGTGACCCGCGAGATCGACTTGTCGGACGAAGCAGGCGGCATGTACATCATCCGCTTGTCGACCGGCCAGCAATGGCATTTTGAGAAACTGATACTGACCAAATAGGCATTTGTAGCCAGCCTTTTTCTCACAAGGGCTCTCCGCATTCGCGGGGGGCCCTTGTGGTTTAAACCATTTACTTTTTCAACTGTACTTAGAAAGAAGAAAATCATTACCCATGAGAATAGGGATTGTCTGTTACCCCACCTATGGTGGCTCGGGGGTCTTGGCCACTGAGTTGGGCTTAGGCCTGGCCCGCAAAGGACACAAGGTGCATTTCATCACGTATCGCCAGCCAGCCCGTTTGACGACGTTTCAGGAGAACGTCTATTACCACGAAGTGACCTCCGCAGACTATCCGCTTTTTGAATATCCGCCTTACGATACAGCCCTTGCGAGCAAGCTGGTCGACGTGGTCACTTACGAAAACCTGGACCTGCTGCATGTGCATTACGCCATCCCACATGCCACGGTGGCCTATATTGCCAAAAAGATACTACTCACCAAGGGGCGCTACGTGCCGGTGATCACCACCCTTCACGGGACCGACATCACCCTGGTGGGCGCGAACAACGCCTTTGCGCCGGTGGTGGAGTTTTCGATTAATAAATCGGATGGGGTGACGGCTGTTTCGGAGAGTCTCAAAAAGCAGACCTACGAGCATTTCGATGTGAAGCGAGATATCCAGGTGATCTACAACTTCATCGATTTCGAACGCTTCAAGTGGAGCAACAAGGAGCATTTTAAAAAGGCCATTGCGCCCAACGGCGAGCGGATACTGGTGCACACATCCAATTTCCGCAAGGTGAAAAGGGTGGACGATGCCATTCGCATCTTCAAACAAGTCAACGACCGCATTCCGTCAAAACTGCTGTTGATCGGCGACGGTCCGGAGCGCCATAACCTCGAGGAGTTGTGCCGCAGTATGGGCCTGTGCGAAGAGGTGCGATTTTTGGGCAAACAAGACGCGATTGAGGAACTGCTGGCTATCGCCGATATCTTTTTGATGCCCTCGGGCAGCGAGAGCTTCGGCTTGGCCGCACTGGAGGCAATGGCTTGTGAAGTACCGGTCATTTCTTCCAATACGGGCGGTCTGCCGGAGGTGAATATCCACGGCGTGACGGGCTTCCTCAGCGATGTGGGAGATGTAGACTCCATGGCTGCCCATGCGATCCGCTTGCTGCAAAATGAGGAAATGCTCAAGCAGTTCCGCATGCATGCACTGGCCCAGGCCCGCAAGTTCGATATCCAGAATATCCTTCCCCAGTACGAGGCCTACTACCAGGAAGTCATGGAGCGGGCGGTGTTGAATAAGATTGAAGGTTGATTAGTTGATAAACAGAATTTTGGCTACCACCGCATTGGGCTGGGCCAGGCTTTGCGGGCTCGTGCTCAACACGAGGTATACCCCGCTCGCTGCCCTTCGGCCGTTGTAGTCGCGCCCGTCCCAAATAGCTTGTCCTCCCTCTGCGCGGCCCTGATAGACCAGTTGGCCGTGCACATCCGTGATTTTGATATCCGCATCGCGCGCCAGTCCGTTGATGGCGATGACGCCGTCGTAATCGGGTCTGACGGGGTTGGGGAACACCGTTACTTCGTTGGTGTTGATGACGCTGCCGACGGTGGCAGTGCCGCGGAAGGATTGCAGGCCCCTGTTGGTGCCGATGAAGACTTCGCCGGTAGTGGGGTGAATGGCGATGTCATTGACGGTATTGTCGAACAGCGGGCTGTTGTCGACGGTGAAATAGGCGATTTGCTGGGTGCCATCGGCCGACTGCACGAAGATGCCGTTGTCGGTGCCGAACCATTTGCGGTTGGCGCCATCGACGGCGATGGTGCGCACGTTTTCGGTTTCGAGGAGGTAGGCGCCGAAGTTGTCTTGCACCACGGTTCGCAGGCTACCCACGCAATCGGGGTCGAAGGGGTCGCCGCATTCAAAGACGATGACGCCTTGTTCTGTGCCGACCCAAATATCGCCGTCGAGGTCGGCGGCCAGGGTATTTACCCGGTTGGAAGGCAGGTTGCTGTTGTTGGCGGAAATGACGCGGCAGCGGTCGTCGGATGGATTATCCGGATCGCCCTCATCGAAGAGAAGTATGCCGCCGCTGGTGTTGGTGATGGTCATCCACTTGGCGCCGCTGCGGTCAACGACGACGAGGGCCAATTCGTTCTGGTTGCAGGCTGCGGGTGCAAAGCTCTGCCAGGTTCCGTCGGCGCGGAATACGGATATGGGCCGGTTGGCCGAATGATTGGCCAGCCAGAGGTTGTTCTCGCTGTCGAATCCCAGCCCGCTGACCCTGGTTCGCAGGGTATCCAGGATGGCGTTGTTGAGGGTGGAATTGGTGTCGTTGTAAACAGTCATCACCGTGCGGTCGAACTCGACAAGGCCGTCGAGGTAGCTGGCTACGTAGACTTTGCCGTTTTCGGGATGGACGGCGATGTCGTAGAAATCGAACATGCCCTTTAGCTCGGGTCGGGAGTTCCGGTTGTAGGTCGTCCACCAGCCATCGTTAAAGTAGAAGAAACCATCGTCGCGGAAGAGGTAGGAGAAGTTGGTGCGCACGCCGCCGGAGGCGATCCAGAGTTCGTCCTGGTAGATAGCCATCTGGTTGATGTTGTTGGAGAAAGGCGAATTCAGGTTGACGCGGTTGCAGGTTTCCTCGCCGGCGTTGTGGATCCTGAACTCCCGCCATTCATCAGAAAACCAGACGTTGCCCTGGTTGTCTTCGATGGCGTAGATGGGCCGGTCGACACAATTGGAGGGAGCCTGCGCGAAGCTGTCATCAGGCTGGAAATAGAGGACTTTGCCGGGGCAGTTTTCGTCTTTGCAAAAATAGCCGGCGATCAGGCGGGGGCCTTCCGCTGTGAGGAAGCGGACATACTGGTCCGGCTCAAAGTGCACACTGGCCAGATCCTGCCCGTCATACCGGAACAGGGTATCGTTGACGCTCAGGTAGAGTTGGTCGTTATAGACAGCTATGGCGGTAGAGGTATAAGCCCCTGGGAAGCCTTCCTGCTCATCCATTTTCTCCCATTGGTTGAAGTCCTCCGGAAAGCCATTGTCTTTGGAAATACGGAAAAGGCCGTCTTCCGTGGCGATGTAGATGTGGTTTTGGAAGATGGCGGAAGCCAGCACGGGAAGGCCGGTAAAGGTGGTGAAAGGGAATTCATTATTGGCCAGGCTGAGCTGTGAAATGCCGTAATTGGTGCTGATATAGACATTCTCTGCATCCTCTACAAAGATGTGATACACCTCCTTGTCGCCGGTAATGCCCTGGAAGTTGTAGATGTCGAACAGCGTGGAAATGCCCTCAGGTTTAACCAGATCGATCACCGTATTATTATATACGACGATGAGCGTATTGCTGAACCGGTTAAACTGCACTACTGAGATGCCCACTTCGCTCAGCCCTTCCACCTTGGAGACGCGCTGGAAGGAGCGGTCGGCTTTATCGGCTACTGCCAGCGACCACTCAGCAGCGAAATACACTTTGGTATCGCTTTGCGCCACCCAATTAGCCGTCGGGTAAGGCAGGTAGGATTTCCATTCGCCGATTGCGATATCGGTCTGCGCAAGCGCGAGGAAAGGGAATAGCAGGAGGAGAAGGGGAGAAAAACGTTTCATACATACGCCATTTTGCGAGAAAAAATGGAAAACGATAATAGAACAGTAAAGGGTAGAAAATATTGCGGTGTTAATAATACTTTACAGGTGATTGATTGTCAGTGTTTTATCGAGGTGTCACCTCCTATGTTGTTGATAACCAGTGCTATCCGAGGTGACACCTCGTTTATTGCTGACGATCAGCGGTTTAGGAGGTGTCACCTCGTTTTGGCTTGACGATCAGCGATTTAGGAGGTGTCACCTCGTTTTGGCCTCGTTTTGATGCCTCATTTCCTGTACAAATGACTAGTCTCCAAATACTGATAAACCGCATCCGGCACCAGGTAGCGGATGGATTTGCCGGCCTGCCGGCACTCGCGGACGAAGCTGGCGGAAATGTCGAGCAAGGGCGCTTCGAAGAAGTGGACATTGGGGTGGTTCACCAATTCGGGCTGCTCGTATTGAGGCCGGCGGTAGACGAAGATACGGTAGTGCTGGAGCAGGAACTCGTAGTTCTTCCACCTGGGCAGCGAGACGAGGTTGTCGCCGCCCATGATGAGCGTGAATGCTTTGTCGGGGTATTTCTCGCGCAGGTAAGCCAGGGTGTCGACGGTATACGAAGGCTTGGGCAGGTGAAACTCGATATCGCTGGCCCGCAACCTGGGGTGGTCGCCGATGGCCAGACGTACGAGGTGGAGGCGGTCGTAGTCGGGCGCCAAGGTGTTTTTGGGCTTGAGCGGATTGTGCGGGCTTACCACGAGCCAGACCTGGTCCAGGTCGGTAAACTCTGCCATGTAATCGGCGATGATCATGTGGCCGATGTGCACGGGGTTGAAAGAACCGAAGAACAGACCAATTTTCATAGAGAATCGGGGGCCATTATGTCAAACAATTCTTCCATTTCACCCTGGTCTTCCAAAGCCGGTTCCTCCGGCAGGTCGACCAGCCACTTGCCTTTCATGCGTATGAGGATAAAGCTGTCGCGGAATAGCTCTCCCTCGTCTTCCAGGGCGTAATAGCAAACAGCCCTGTCGCCTTCTTCCCGGCAGCTGAGGTCCAGCAGTTCCGTATGGGTGATGACAGAATCAGCATCCATATCGGCGAGCAGGGCCTCCATCCAGGAGAGAAGTTGGACGGTGCGGGGGGCGCTGAGTTCCTTGGCCTGCTGGAATTCGTTTTTGTCGATATGAGACTGCCATTGGCGGACTACCTCTTCTGGGGTACGGGCGGATTGGCAGGAATGGATCAAAAGGAAAGCGGCCGGAAGCCCGAGGGCAAAAACAAAGCGCATAATGATTATTTTTGCTGCAAAGGTAGGATATTGAACATGAAAACAGGAGGCTATTTCCCCACCTGGCTCCGGATTGCACTGTGGCTGCTTTGCTGGGCCGCGGCAGGCTGGCTGAAGTTCGGCTACCACGAGTTGTGGAAGGACGAATGGCAGGCCTGGCTGATGGCCCGCGACATGGGCTGGGGCGAGCTGCTCGCTTCCCTCTACTATGAAGGGCACCCCGCGCTTTGGTACCTGTACCTGAAAGTATGGGCCGGCACAGGGCTCAACGACGTGCTGGCCATACAGGCTTCCCACTTCCTGGTCTTGGGCCTGGCGGGCGGCGTATTCTGGTATTTCACCCGGTTGCCGTGGTGGCTGAGCGCCCTGTTGTGGCTAGGTTACTTTCCCTTCTTCGAATACGGGGTTGTTAACCGGGGCTATGTCTGGATCATCCTGCTCGGCTTCCTGCTGGCAGGCCTGCTGGAAAAACCGGAGCGCAGGGGCTGGCTGCTGGCGCTGGCTATGTTTCTGCTCTGCCAAACCGAGGTCTACGGCGTATTGCTGGGCGGCGCCCTGCTGGTCTACGGCTTCTGGTCGCACGGCAAAGGGGCCGCTTTCCGTCAGCAGTGGTTCCGGCTGATGGCGGGCGGCTGGGCCTTGGGCATCCTGGTCTTCCTGATCAGCGTCTTCCCAAGAGCCAGCCAGGACGAACTGGCGCAGGCCTATGTCTCCGACCCCCTGGGCTGGGAAACGGTGACCAAGTCCTTCCAGGGCAACTGGGTCAACGCCTATTGGATCGGCGCCATACCCGACACCAACGTATTCGGGGTGCAGGCTGCCGGTCTTTCACTGAGCGCTCTGCTGATCGGGTTGATGGCCTGGTTTTTCAGAAAGGCGAAAGGCGTAGCCTGGGCCTTCTGGGCTTATCAGCTCGTGTTTTTCCTCTTCTGCGTGTTGCTCTACACCGGCGGTGTGCGGCATTGGGGCATGATTGTGGTGGGGTGGATGATCTTCCTGCAGCTATGGGCCTATCAACGGCCTGTCTGGGGCTGGCTTGAGTGGCTGATCGTGGGCAGCGTACTGGTCTTCCAGCTTCGCTACACGGTCATGGCGTCCGGTCGCGAGATGGAGATGCCATTCAGCAACGCGGAGGCGACGGCTGCGTTTATCAACGAAAAAATACCCGAAGTGGCGCCCCTGGTGGCGATCAATAAATTCGAGGCGGCGCCGGTGGTGGGCTATTCCGGCAGAACCTTTTATGCCCTGCCCGACGGCGAGCCCTTTACCTATTTTAAGTGGGTGGAAAAAGTGTATTTGCCCCCGGAAGAGGAGTTAAAGTTGTTTGCCGCCTACAAGAAGGTCAACCTGGTAGTGGTGATGAGCCCGCAGCCGCTCGATCCGAAGCGCTACCCGACTGCGAAGTTGGTGAAGGCTTTCGACGAGCCCAGCATGAAGCGGGAAAATTTTTACCTCTACACGGTGGAGCAGTGAAAGAAAAAGGGCTTGAGCGGCAGAATCGCGCTCAAGCCCTTTAAAATCCATGAATACGGTCGTCAAACACTCAGCATGACCGGCATGATGAGCATGAAGATGGATTCATTTTCCTCTTCTTCATTCGGCAGCAGGATGCCTGCCCGGGTTGCGGTCGACAGTTCCAGTTTCACTTCTTCCGACTGGAGCACGCCCAGCATTTCCACGAGGAATTTGGCGTTGAACCCGATGGTGATCGGGTCTCCCTCATAGGTGCAGGTGAGCTGTTCGGTAGCTTCGTTGGAAAAGTCGACGTCCTGGGACGAGATCGTCAGGCTGTCGGGAGAGATGGAGAGGATGACTTGGTTTGTCGTTTTGTTTGCGTAGATAGCGATGCGCTTGAGCGAATTCTGGAAGTCGATCCGGTTGACTGTGAGCAGGTTGGGATTGTCGACCGGGATGACCGCGTTGTAATCCGGGTAACGGGCATCGATGAGGCGGCAGGTGATGCGTGTATTGCCGAAGGAGAAAAATGCGTTGGTCTTGTTGAATGACATGTCCACGTCGCCATCGTCGGGCAGGGCGTTCTTGAGGAGGTTGAGGGCCTTTTTGGGCACGATGAAGGAGGTGGAAACGTCGCTTTTGATCTCGCCGAAGCTGTACTTTACCAGTTTGTGGGCATCGGTGGCCACAAAGGTGATCTTGTTGAAATCGACCTGGAAGTAGACGCCGGTCATGGCGGGCCGCAGGTCGTCGTTGCTGGTGGCGAAGAGGGTTTTGGCGATGCCTTTTTGCAGCACGCCGGACGACAGGTTGACCTGATCCGTGGCGTCGAGGTCCTTGAGTTTGGGGTAGTCTTCAACCGAGCGGCCGGCGAGTTTGTATTTTCCGTAGGAGGAGGTGATCTCGATGCCGTAGGTGCTGTCGTTGACGCTGAAATTGAGTTGTTGGTTGGGCAGCGCCTTGAGGGTGTCGAGCAGGATACGGGCCGGGATAGCGACCTTGCCGTTGGCGTTGGCTTTGACCTCAAGTTCAGTGGTGATAGTCGTCTCCAGGTCGGATGCGGTGATAGACAACTGGTTGTTTTCTATCGAAAAGAGGAAGTCTTCCAGAATGGGAAGCACAGGGTTCACCACGATAGCGCCCCCTGCGATTTGCAGTTGCTTGAGCAGGTCGGTGGAGAAAATGCTGAATTTCATATGATAGCCGGTTTTTTGGCAAGAACCAGGGTGATTAGGAAAACGTTTTCCACATGAAATGTGGGCAACACACAAAAATAATCCAAACCCCTCATATCCCCATTCAAAGAATTCCACAAATTGTGGATAACTTTCGGCGTTTTAACAGGAATAATATGGTGAACAGGTCAAAGCCGCCCAAAATACATGAAATCAGGAATCTGGCCCTGCCGACGCCCCGGCTTCATTACCTCGACAACGGGATTCCCGTCTACGAGGTGTGCATGGGCACGCAGGAGGTCTTGAAGCTGGAACTCGTCTTCCAGGCCGGCCGGCCCTATGAAAAAGTACCGTTGGTATCCCGCACTGCCGCGGCTTTGCTGCGCGAGGGCGCCGCCGGCCGCTCCGCGGGCGATATTGCCGAGACCATCGACTTCTACGGCGGCACCCTCGCCTCCCAGGGCAGCCTCGACCACATCACGATCACCCTCTATTGCCTGACCCGGCATTTCAATGCCCTCCTGCCCTTCGTGGCAGAGATGCTCACCGATCCGGCCTTTCCGGAGGACGAACTCAGGGCCTTCGTCGAACGCAGCAAGCAGCGCCTGCAGGTCGACCTGACGCGCAACGACATCGTGGCTTACCGCCTTATCACGGAGTGCCTGTACGGCCAAGAGCATCCATACGGTTATAACAGCACGCCCGAAATGTACGAATCGCTCACCCGTGAGCAGCTCTTCGACCATTTCCACACCCACCTCACGGCGGCAAATTGCCAGATTTTTCTCAGCGGGAAAACCTCGGAAGCGGAGGTGAAAAGTCTCAACGCCATGCTGGGCAGGGCGCTTCCCCAGGGCATTCCTTCCAGGCCCCGGCTGGAAGGAATGGGAGCTCCTTCCGGAAAACTGCACCAGCCCCATTCGGATACGGTGCAAACGGCCATCAGGCTGGGGCGGAGGCTGTTTACCAGGGAACATCCCGACTTCGACGGCATGTATGTGCTCAACACCATCCTGGGCGGGTACTTCGGGTCGCGCCTCATGACCAATATCCGCGAGGAAAAAGGGTTTACCTACAACATCTATTCTTCCCTCGACACCATGGTCTACGACGGCTACTTCTATGTCGGCACCGAGGTCGGGAATGAATTTGCCAATAAGGCCCTGGATGAAATTTATCTCGAAATGGACCGCCTGCGCCGGGAACCCGTGGGGAAGGATGAATTGCAAATGGTGCGCAACTACCTCATGGGCAATTTCCTGACCATGCTCGACGGCCCCTTCAACCAGGCGGAACTGATCAAAAGCTGCGTCGCAGAAGGGCTTCCACTCGAATCGTTCGAGTCGGCCGTACAGACCGTGCGCCGGATCGACGCCCAAAAACTGATGGAATTGGCGCAAAAGTACCTCAATCCGGACGACATGTGGGAGGTAATCGTCGGAAATCCCGTCTGAACGCAGAAAAAATCCGTTTTTTTCAAGATATTTGGACTCACTTATTTTGCATAATTTTGCATTACTTTTGGCCTTTCTGTGAACGCTTGACGCTCAGAAGACCTATCATAGTGGAAATTTCCACGTAACACGAGGACTTGATTGATGAAATTATTTAGCTTTTTTACCCAAGAACTGGCCATTGACCTGGGCACTGCCAACACACTGATCATACAGGACGGCAAAGTGGTGGTTGATGAACCTTCCATTGTCGCCATTGACCGCCGCACCAACCAGACCATCGCGATAGGGCGCAAGGCGATGCAGATGCACGAAAAGACGCATGAAAATATCCGGACGGTCCGTCCCCTCAAAGACGGCGTGATCGCCGATTTTCAGGCCGCGGAAAGCATGATCGAAGGGATGATCAGCATGATCGGCGCGCGCAGGCGCTTCTTTACCCACCTGCGCATGGTCATCTGCATCCCCTCCGGCATCACCGAAGTGGAAAAACGCGCCGTATTCGACTCTGCCGACCACGTCGACTCCAAAGAGACCTACCTCATCCATGAGCCCATGGCCGCCGCCCTGGGTATCGGCCTCGACGTAGAAGCGCCCGTGGGCAACATGATTATCGACATCGGAGGCGGTACGACCGAAATCGCCGTGATCGCCCTCTCCGGCATCGTCTGCGACCAGTCCATCCGCATCGCGGGCGATGAACTGACGATGGACATCATGAACTACATGAAACGGCAGCACAACATCCTCATCGGCGAACGCACGGCTGAGCAGATCAAGATCGTTGTGGGCTCCGCCATCCCCACCCTCGAAAACCCGCCCGACGACATGCCGGTCAACGGACGTGACCTGATGACGGGTATTCCCAAACAGGTGACCGTTTCCTATACCGAAGTGGCGCATTGCCTCGACAAGTCGCTCTCCAAGATCGAAGACGCCATCCTGCGCGCCCTGGAAACAACGCCGCCGGAACTCGCGTCCGACATCTTCCGCACAGGCCTGTACCTCACCGGAGGCGGCGCACTGCTGCGGGGGCTCGACCAGCGCATCGCTCAAAAGACGAAACTGCCAGTCCACATAGCAGATGAACCACTCCGCGCCGTGGTGCGCGGCACGGGTATCGCATTGGATAATACCGAAAAGTTCTCCTCCATCCTCATCGATCGGAAGAGTGTGTAATTTGGCCAGGTAAGGGCTGCCGTACGTCGTAGAACTGCTTGCTATGCGTGATCTCCTGTTGTTATTTTTGCGATTCGGTGGTTTCCTTCTCTTCGTACTTCTGGAAGTCATTAGCTTTTTTCTGATCGTCCGGTACAATCAGGAACAACGCGCTGTTTTCGACAACTCCTGGGCCAATTTTACCGCCAGCGCCGACCGTTCCATCAATAAAGTGGAGCGATTGGCCTCCCTGGGGCGCACCAACGAAAAGCTGGCCGCCGAAAAGGCCCGCCTGATGCAGGAGATCGGCTACTACAAACAGGTGCTCGAAGCCATCTCGGAAGACACCCTGCACGCTCCCTTGCTGGATTCGCTTCATCTCGACACGGTCTTCCGCTTTATCCCGGCGACTGTGATCAGCAATTCTATCCGCGACCACCACAACTACATCGTGCTCGATAAAGGCTCCGACGACGGCATCGCCCCAAATATGGGCGTAGTGGTCGACGACGGCGTAGTGGGTGTTGTTCGAAGCGTTGGCCCCCGGTATTCGCTTGTGATGTCGATCCTCCACAGGCAGTCGCGCTTCAGCGCCTCGATTAAGGGAACCCGTTACTTCGGCTCCCTGCGATGGGAGGAGAAAAGCAGCCGCATCATGCTGCTGGAAAATGTACCCAAGCACGCCAACCCCGTCGTAGGCGATACCATCGAAACCAGCGGCTACTCCCTGGTCTTCCCCCATGGAGTGCCGGTCGGTACCATCCAGGCGATCAGCGAAGGCGACGGAGGTAGCGATACGTATCATTTGCAGGTGAAATTATTTGCAGACCTGGCCGATCTCAGCCATGTTTTCGTGGTGAAAAAAAAGGGAATAAAAGAACAGGAAGCCTTACTCGAACAAGTGAAGGATGAATAATATCGTTGCGATCAATATCTTCCGGTTCCTGGGCCTGCTCTTGTTCCAGGGGCTGATTCTCCGCCGCATCGGATTCGATTCGGGCGTGTGGAGCTATATCCACGTGCTGATCTATCCGCTGTTTATCATGCTGCTTCCCATGCGCACGCCCCGGCCCCTGGTCATCGGCGCATCCTTTCTGATGGGTATATTGGTCGACCTGTTTTACTACACCCCGGGCTTGCACGCCAGTGCTGCCACTTTCCTGGGCTATTTCCGGCCGGCCGCGCTCGGATGGCTGGAGCCCCGCGGCGGCTACAACGTCAACTACAGCCCCACGGAGGCGCGAATGGGCAGCAACTGGTTTTTCCGCTATGCAGCCATGTTGCTCGCCGTGCACCTGTTTTTCTATTTTTCGGTTGAAGCCTTTACTTTTATCTACATCGGGCGTATTTTGCTCAATACCCTGGTGAGTTTCGCTATTTCATTCTTTTTCATATTCGCCTACACGCGGCTGTTTGATCCGCTGGACTAACCGACTGCTATGGCCAACGGCAATTTTCAATCGAGACAACTGATCATTCGCATCCTCTTCTCAGCGGCGGCGCTGCTGCTGGTGGGGAAGCTGCTGCAATTGCAGTTGATCGATACCACCTATGCCGAACGCGCCCAGGATACCGCCGTTGAAAAGATCACCCTCTACCCTTCCCGCGGACTCATCTTCGACCGCAAGGGCGCCCTGTTGATCAACAACGAACTGGTCTTCGACCTGATGGTGACCTATAACCAGGTCGATCCGGACATGGATACGGCCTTTTTCTGCCAATTGCTCGATATCACCAAAGACGACTTTGTCAAGGCCCTGAACAAGGACTGGAAGGACAAGCGGTTCAGCAAGCGGAAGCCCTTCGTGTTCATGAGCTCGATCCCCGCCGAGCGCTTTGTGAAGTTCCAGGAAAGCCTCTTTCAGTTTCCGGGGTTCTTTGCCCAGTCGCGCTCGGTGCGCAGCTACCCCCAGCCCTACGCGGCCCACGTGCTCGGGTTCATCCGGGAGGTCGACCAAAAGGAAATCGACAATAAAGAAGAGAGTTACGAATTGGGCGACTTCATCGGCGGCAGCGGCCTGGAGCGATCCTATGAAGAGGTGCTGCGCGGGGTGAAAGGCGCCAGATACGTGTTGAAAGACAACCTGGGGCGAATGGTGGGCAGCTATGAAGACGGAGTGCTCGACGCTGCGGCCGTGGCAGGCGAAGACCTGTTTACCACCCTCGACATCAACCTGCAGCGCTATGCCGAAGACCTGCTCAAAAACAAGGTGGGCAGCGTCGTGGCCATTGAACCCGCTACAGGGGAGATACTCGCCTTCGCGAGCTCGCCGTCATACGACCCCAACCTCCTGCGCATCAGCCAGGGAAGGGGCAAGGCAGTGATGGAGATCTCGCGCGATTCCCTCAAGCCTTTCTTCAACAGGGCCGTAATGGCCAAATACCCGCCGGGCTCTACCTTCAAGTTGCTGGTGGGCCTCATCGGCCTGCAGGAAGGGGTGATCCTTCCCAGCCAGGGCGTTTCCTGCCCCGGCTTCTATTCCTACGGCGGTTCTACCTGGGGTTGCCGCTCGCACCCATACCCGGGCAACCTGGCTACCGCCGTGCAGTTCTCCTGCAACACTTTCTTTTTCCAAACCTTCCGCCGCATCGTCGACAAGAAGAGTTTTTACGAACCCCAGGCGGGTTACGGGCTATTTGTCGAGCACCTGCATGACTTCGGGCTGGGCCGGGCCCTGGGTATCGACTTTCCCAACGAAGCAGGGGGGAATGTGCCCACCGTGGCCTACTACGATAAAATTTATCCGAAAGACAAAGGCAGCTGGAAATCGCCGACGATCATCTCCCTCGGCATCGGGCAGGGCGAGTTGTTGCTGACTACCCTGCAAATGGCCAATATCGCCGCAATGCTCGGCAATCGCGGCTATTTCGTCAAGCCCCACCTGGGCAAGCAGATCGGCAGGGGCGACGATGCGCGCCCGGCATTCGACAGCCTGGAAGTGAGAAGAGTAGGGATCGACGCCATTCATTTCGAACCCATCATTCAGGGTATGCAACTGGTAGTCGACGCCGGTACCGGCCGTTCGGCCCATGTGCCAGGCGTGACGGTGGCGGGCAAGACCGGCACGGTGCAAAACCCGCACGGCACCGATCACGCTACCTTCATGGCTTTTGCGCCGGTGCAAAACCCCACCATCGCCATTGCGGTGTACGTGGAAAACGCCGGCGGCGGCGGGCGCTTCGCGGCGCCCATCGCGGGCTTGCTGATCGAAAAATACATCAAGGGCAGCATCAGCCCGGAAAAGGAATTTTACGAAAAAATGGTCCTGGAAACCGACCTCATCCACAAACCATAACATGATCGTCAGTGCCATCGTAGCCATATCAAAAAACCGGGTGATCGGAAGCGACAACCAGATTCCCTGGCATCTGCCTGCCGATATGGCCTTTTTCAAGCGCACCACAATGGGGCATTTCGTCATCATGGGCCGGCTTACCTTCCTGTCGCTGGGGCGGCCTTTGCCAAAACGAACCAATGTGGTGGTGACCCGCGATCCCTTCTTCACCGCAACTGGCTGCTTCGTGGCGCATTCCCTGGAAGAAGCGCTCAGCATGGCCTCGGAGTTCGGCGAAACGGAAACCTTCATCATCGGAGGCGGACAAATATACCGCGAGAGCATGGAATACCTCGACCGCATCTACCTGACAGAGGTAGACGTAGCGGTGGAAGGCGACGTCTTCTTCCCTGAGTTGAAGGAAAACGAATGGGAGGTCATCCACTCCGAGTCGCATCCGGCTGACGAAAAGAATGAGTTTTCCTACACCTTCACAACGCTGGAGCGGCGGTCATAGGTCCAGGTACTCGCCAAGCCAGGCGACGGCGCCGGCATGCGGCCTGTTGCCTTCTTCGCGGAGGAGCTCGGCCACATAAGCATGCAGCTCTTCCAGCGGCTGGGCGCCCGAGAGCGCCGCTTTCACCCGTTCATCCGTTTCTGCGGCCTTTAGCGACTCCTCTTTTGAGGGAATGGCGGTCATGCCGGCGAGCTGGCTCAGCTCGTGGCCGGTCAGCACCGTGCTTTCGCGAATGCCCAGGGGCAGCTGGTCGTAGCCGATCGGCACTTCGTCTTCCGACTGAAAAATGGAGTGGATGGCGGATCCGCTGGCGCGCACGTAGTAGGCGCGGCCCAGCCTGCCCATGAGATCGAGCTTGTGCGGGTCGATCCGGTTGTGCTCGTCGACGACAGCCTCGTCGATGTGGATGCGCAGCACCTGGCAGATCACGAGGTGCCCCGCCCCGCCCTGCTCGCCCAGGGTGATCACATCCGCCACCTTGCATTCGAAGTGAACAGGGCTTTCCTTGACGCGGAAAGGCTTGACCAGGTCGGAAGGGATGGGGGTAAAACCAGCTTTTTCAAACTCGCTGACCCCCTTCGGAAAGCGCCCGCTCGTCAGGGCCATCTGCCGCACGATGGGGTAGTTGACCACGTTGATGACCACCTCGCGGGTGGCCAGCACATTCGACAAGGTGTCTTTGGTGGTGTTATCTTTGACCCGGCGGTTAGAGGAGAAGACCAGAATCGGCGGGTTCGAGCTGAAAGAGTTAAAGAAGGAATAAGGCGCCAGATTGGGCCGCCCCTCTTCGTCGACCGTGCTCACAAAAGCGATGGGGCGCGGCGCGATGGAGCCCACGATGAACTGATGGAGGTCTTTGACAGGCGTAGCTTTCGGGTCTATGATCAACATGATTTTTTTCTTTAAAAACTACCGGTGCAATTGCATTGTTTCGTCATACAAAGGAAACAAGATTTACAGGATTTGCATCGGGTCAACAGGATATGAAAAAAGGAAATATCTCATGGCTGGTTTTGGTAGCGCTGGCAGCTTTGATACTTTTCGGGCGCTATTTGTACATGAAGCCCCGCTTTATCCAGGGGGAAAAAGCGCCCGAATTCACTGCCAATTTGATGGATGGCTCAGCATTTTCTTTGTCCGAACTCAAAGGTCATTACGTCTTGCTCGACTTTTGGGGCAGTTGGTGCCCTCCCTGCCGCAAGGAAAACCCGGAATGGGCCGACCTCTACCGGCAATACGAACAAGCCGCGTTCAAGGATGCCGCCAGTTTCAAGATCGTGAGCATAGGCATTGAGAAAGACGAGGCGCGCTGGCGGGACGCCATCGAAAAGGACGGCCTGTACTGGCGCTATCAGGTGCTGGACAAGGCGGAGAGCCTTCGCTTTTTCGATTCGCCGTTAGCCCGGCTGTATGGGGTCAAACAGGCGCCCACCACCTTCCTGCTCAGCCCGCAAATGAAGATCATAGCGGTCAATCCGGGCCCGGAAGATGTCGCCGAAATCCTCAATCGCAACCGTTCCGCTAACTGACAATTTGACAAAAAACCATTATGGCAAGCATATTGCAGGTGTTTTGCATGGAATTAGGCGTATTTTTGGCACACGAAAAACCCAAGGGGCATGAGTAAAAAACACAAGAAAGAACAAGAAGAAGCACAGGAAAACCTCGCTACTGACGCGAAAACCGAGGCGCTCGAACAGGAGATCGCTTCTTTGAAGCAGCAACTGGAAGAGCTCAAAGACAAATACATGCGTTTGTATGCCGACTTCGACAACTACAAAAAGCGCATGGTCAAGGAGAAACTTGACCTGATCAATACGGCGGCGCAAGACACCTTGTCAGCCCTGTTGCCGGTTTTGGACGATTTTGACAGGGCCAAGAAAAATGCAGAGGCAGAAAACAGCAAGGAGCACTTCAGCGAAGGCATTGCCCTGGTCTATCAGAAACTCTACGCCGTATTGCGCCAGAAGGGGCTCGATGAGATGGAGACCAACGGCCAGCCTTTCGACCCCGAGCTGCACGAAGCTTTCGCCGAAATCCCGGCGCCTTCCGAAGACATGAAGGGCAAGATCATCGATACCATCGAAAAAGGATATATGCTGAAGGACAAGATCATTCGCCATGCGAAGGTCGTCGTCGGGAAATAAATCCCTCATCCAATAGTTTATGGCAAAAAGAGATTACTACGAGGTATTGGGCGTTGCGAAAGGCGCGGACGACAGTTCGATCCGCCAGGCCTACAAAAAGCTCGCCATGCAATACCACCCCGACCGCAACCCGGGCGATAAAACCGCAGAAGAGAAGTTCAAGGAGGCTGCCGAGGCTTATGAGGTGCTCAGCGACAAGGACAAACGCGCGCAGTACGACCGCTTCGGCCATGCCGGTGTCAGCGGCCAGGGCGGTTTCGGCGGCCAGGGCGGCATGACCATGGATGATATCTTCGAACACTTCGGCGATATTTTCGGCGAAATGGGCGGCAGCCCCTTCGACAGTTTCTTCGGTGGCTCGCGCACGCGCAAAGGCGGTACCGGAAAAGGCCAGCGCGGCACCAACCTGCGCATCAAGGTGACCCTCTCCCTGGAGGAGATCGCCACCGGTACCACCAAGAAAATTCGCGTCAACAAGCACGTCGCCTGCGACCTGTGCCACGGCTCCGGAGCCAAGGACAGCGGCTCTGTGCAGACCTGCGGCACCTGCCGCGGCTCGGGCTACGTGCGCCAGATTCGCAACACCTTCCTCGGCCAGATGCAGACCACCACGGCATGTCCCGCCTGCGGCGGCCGCGGGCAGGTGATCACAGCAGCCTGCCCCAAGTGCAAGGGCGAAGGGCGTGTCTTCGGCGAAGAAACCATCGACCTGGAAATCCCAGCCGGCGTAGCAGAAGGCATGCAACTGTCGATGTCGGGAAAAGGCAACGCGGGTATGAACGGAGGCCCCAACGGCGACCTCATCATCAGCATTTCGGAGAAAAAACACGACCATTTCCAGCGCGACGGCCAGAACCTGATCTACGACCTTTACCTCAACTTCGCCGACGCCGCCATCGGCACCTCCGTCGACGTGCCTACCATCGACGGCACCGTCAAGATCAAGGTGCCCCCCGGCACACAGCCTGGGAAGATATTCCGTCTAAAGGACAAAGGCCTGCCCGCCGTGCAGGGTTACGGCAAGGGCGACCAGCTCATCCACGTCAACGTGTGGACGCCTAAGAAACTGAGTGACGAGGAACGCAAGATACTGGAGAAAATGCGCGATATGCCCAACTTCCAACCCCAACCCGGCAAGTCGGAAAAAGGCTTTTTCGAAAGAATGAAGGATTTCTTCAGCTAACATACCAACTATGAGCAGAGCTGCCCTTTTCCTCGCCGTCGTACTTTTCGCCTCCTGCCAGCCCAAGGCTGTGCTCGACGAAAAAAAGACATTTCCCGAAGGGCAGTGGACATATGCCGACACCCTCGACTTCGAGGTGGTGATGGAAGATACCGTCGGCAAATACGACCTCTTTCTCGATCTGGAACACAGCCCGGAATTCGCCAACCAAAATCTCTACGTCAAGATATACACGCGCTTCCCAGACGGCCAACGCCCCGGCAAACTGGTGTCGCTGGAACTGGCTGACAAATCTGGCGCCTGGTTCGGCCGTTGCAACAAGGAGCGCTGCCGCCTGACCATCCCCATCCAGGAACGCGCATTTTTCGATACCCCCGGCCCCTATCTCTTTACCATCGAACAATACACGCGGCTCGACCCCCTGCCGGGCATCAGCAGCGTAGGCATGCGCATCCTGCCATCTCCCAAACAAGACTAGCGGTATGAGAACGGCAAGCGCGCTCCGCTGGGTCATCCTGCTCGCTCTTCCTCTCCTCCTCTTTTGGTATTGCAGGCAGGACGCCGGCGCCGGAACATACAAGAACCTGGCGCCCGGCGCCGGTTACGTCGGCATCGAAACCTGCCGCTCCTGCCACGATAACGTCTACCAGACCTTCATCCAAACCGGTATGGGGCGTTCATTCGACCACGCCACGCCGCAGAAAAGCGACGCCACCTACGGGCCGCACGCCCTGGTTTACGACGAGCGCAACGACCTTTACTATTTCCCCTTCTTCAAAGACAGCGTCCTATTCTTCCGCGAGTTCAGGCTGGAAAACGGCGACACCGTGCACAACCGGGTGGAGCGGATCGCCTACGTGGTGGGCAGCGGGCAGCACACCAATTCCCATATCATCAACGTCAACGGCTATGTGTATCAGGCGCCTATTACCTTTTACACCCAGGAGGGGAAGTGGGACCTGGCGCCCGGTTTCCGCGCCGGCGACAACCTCCGCTTCAGCCGCTTGCTGACGGCCGAGTGCATCACTTGCCACAACCACTTCCCCACGCTGGTCGAAGGCTCGCTCAACAAATACGCAGATATGCCCTCCGGCATCGAGTGCGAGCGCTGTCACGGCCCCGGCGAGATCCACACCCGCGCCCGGCAGGCCGGTAAAAACGTCGACACTTCCCGCTACATCGACTACACCATCGTCAACCCCCGCGACCTGTCGCGCGATTTGCAGATGGACCTCTGCCAGCGCTGCCATTTGCAGGGGGTAGCCGTGCTGAACGAAGGCAAGTCCTTTTTCGACTTCAAACCCGGCATGCGCCTCAACGAGGTCATGAACGTATTTCTGCCCCGTTTCACCACCTCCCACGAGCGCTTCATCATGGCCTCGCAGGCCGACAGGCTGCGCCTGAGCCCTTGCTACAAGGAGTCGGAGATGACCTGCATCACCTGCCACAACCCGCACCACAGCGTGACGCTCACCGGTCCGGACCACTACAACAACATCTGCCTCAACTGCCACCAGCAGCCCCGGGAGCAGGTCTGCACAGCCCCCGCCACCGATCGGCAGGCCGTGCAGGACAATTGCGTCTACTGCCACATGCCCCCTTCCGGTACCACCGACATCCCGCACGTGCGCATCACCGATCACAACATCCGCCGCGATATTATTCGGGGAAAAAAACAGGAAGAGCTGACCGGAGCGCCCCGTTTTCTGGGCCTCGAAATCCTGACCAAAGAGGAGGGTAGCCCGCTGGAAATGGCCAAAGGCTACCTGGCCTTGTACGAAAAATACCTCCCGGCCAATTACCTGCTCGATTCGGTAAAGGTCTTGCTCGAAAGATCGGATGAGCCGCCGGCGAAGGAATTTTCCACCCTCGTCCACTACCACTTCGTAAAGGGCGACGCGGAAAAGCTGGCCACCCTCGCCGTCAACCCGCCCCAGGGCTTCAGCATGGACCCCTGGACCGCCTACCGCCTGGGAGAGGGCGTCTACCGCACCGGCGATTACCTCCACGCGCTTCAGCTGTTCAAAGAGGCCGCCGACGGCATGCCTTACTACCTCGAATTCCAGGAAAAACTGGGCATCGCCCAGGTCGCGCTGAAACAGTGGAAGAATGCGGAGAAGACCTTCCGCAAAGTGCTGAACGAAAACCCCAAACAGTCGCTCTCCCTCTGCAACCTCGGTTTCGCCCTCGTCATGCAAAACCGCTTCGACGACGGCGAAGCCCTCTACGACCAGGCCCTCGCCCTCGACCCCGATTACGAACAAGCCCTGCTCAACAAAGCCGCCGTCCGGCTGTATAAAAAAGATAAGGCTGCCGCCAAAAAACTCCTCCAACGTGTCCTGAAACTCAATCCCGGGAACGCCCAGGCACAAACCCTCCTAAAAAACAATTAAAACGTTTATCGTTGAGCGTTTATCGTTTACGTAAACGCTCAACGATAAACGATAAACGGAACCACACTCACATGCAACGCACCTCCTACTTCCTCCGCGCCGGCAACGTCAAAAACCTCAAACCCATAACCCAGGAGCTCCCCGAGCCCGGCGAGCAGGAGGTGACTGTTGCCCTGAAGGCCATCGGCCTCAACTTCGCCGACATTTTCGCCATCACCGGCCTGTACAGCGCCACGCCCAAGGAGGCTTTTGTGCCGGGCCTGGAATATTCGGGCGAGATATTGAAAGCAGGCAAA
Source organism: Saprospiraceae bacterium (assembly GCA_049306275.1). Classification (GTDB taxonomy): domain Bacteria; phylum Bacteroidota; class Bacteroidia; order Chitinophagales; family Saprospiraceae; genus JADJTT01. The sequence continues at coordinate 59,379 of JBAQQB010000165.1, forward strand.
GGCGTGACCCGCTGGAAGCCCGGCGACCAGGTGATGGGCGTGACCCGCTTCGGCGCCTACACCACCCACCTCAACATCGACCAGCGCTATGTGACGCCGCTGCCGGCGGGCTGGAGCCTGGAGCAGGGCGCCAGCTATCTCGTGCAGGTGCTCACGGCCTACTACGCCCTGTTCAACCTGGGCGACCTGAAGGCGGGCCAAACCGTGCTCATCCACAGCGCGGCGGGGGGCGTGGGCATCTTCGCCAACCGCATCGCCAAAAAGAAGGGCGCCTTCACCATCGGCACGGTGGGCAGCCCCGCGAAAGTCGATTTCTGCAAGGCCGAAGGCTACGACCGCGTCATCGTAAGGGGCAAGGATTTTAAGAAACAGTTAGCGGAAGCTTTGGGCGACCGCCCGCTCCACCTCGTGCTCGACCCCATCGGCGGGGAGGTGCTGAAAGCGGGCTACGACCTGATGGCGCCCATGGGCAGATTGGTGGTTTTCGGCTCGGCCCGTTACGGCTTCAGGAGCGACCGCCCACCCATGCTGTCGCTGATCTGGAAATTCCTCACCCGCCCCAAGATAGACCCTCAGGCCATGACCTCGGACAACAAGAGCGTCATGGGTTTCAACCTCATCTACCTCTTCGAGCACGCCAACCTCATGCACGAGATCCTCGCTGACCTCGAGCGCATGGAGCTGAAGCCCCCGCATGTAGGGCATACCTACTCATTTGAGCAGTTGCCGGAGGCCATTAAGTTCTTTCAGAAGGGGGAGAATGTGGGGAAGATTGTGGTAAAAGCAGAATAAAAAAAGGCGGCCGCGGCCGCCTTTTTTTATTCTGCTTTTTATCTGGTCAGGTACATATTCCGCTGCCGATCCAGCTCCCGGAAGTAGGGATCCGACAGATCCTTGATGTAGTAGATAGCTTCGCCGGTCGACTTCATTTCGGGGCCCAGGTTTTTGTCGACGTTGGGGAATTTGTCGAAAGAAAACACGGGCACCTTGATGGCGAAGCCGCTGGGGCGCGGTTGGATGTTGAAGTCCTTGAGCTTGTGGGTGCCCATCATCACCTTGGTGGCGATTTGCAGGTAGGGCACCTGGTAGGCTTTGGCGATGAAGGGCGTGGTGCGCGAAGCCCGCGGGTTTGCTTCGATGACGTAGACCACGTTGTCTTTGATCGCAAACTGGACGTTGATCAATCCCTTTATTTGCAGGGCTTTTGCCAGCATGTGGGTGTACTCCACCATGGTCGCAACGGCGTCGACGGAGAGGCTGTAGGTAGGGAGCACGGCGGAGCTGTCGCCGGAGTGGACGCCGGCGGGTTCGATATGCTCCATGATGCCCATGATGTGCACCTCGCCGCCGTCGCAGATGGCGTCGATTTCGGCTTCTTTGGCGCGGTCGAGGAACTGGTCGATGAGCACCTTGTTGTCGGGGAGGTGTTTGAAGATGGAGAGCACGTGGCGCTCCAGTTCGTTGTCGTTGATGACGATGCGCATGCGCTGGCCGCCGAGCACGTAGGAGGGGCGCACGAGTACCGGGTAAGTGATCTTGTTGGCGATCTTCAGGGCCTCGTCGGCGTCGTGGGCCACGCCGTAGTGCGGGTAGGGGATGCCGAGTTCCTTGAGCAGGTCGGAGAAGGCGCCCCGGTCTTCGGCGAGGTCCATGTGCGGGAAGTCGGTGCCGATGATGGGGATGCCTTTTTTGTGGAATGTCTCGGCCAGTTTGAGGGCCGTTTGGCCGCCCAGTTGCACGATGACGCCGACGGGTTTTTCCAGTTCGATGATCTCTTCGAGGTGTTCCCAGAAGACGGGTTCGAAGTAGAGCTTGTCGGCGATGTCGAAGTCGGTGGAGACTGTTTCGGGGTTGCAGTTGACCATGATGGCCTCGTAGCCCATCTCCTTGATGGCGAGGATGCCATGCACACAGCAGTAGTCGAATTCGATGCCCTGGCCGATGCGGTTGGGGCCGGAGCCGAGCACGATAATTTTCTTTTTGCCGGAGTTGGCGCTTTCGTTTTCGTCGTCGAAAGTCGAGTAGAAATAAGGCGTTTTCGCCTCGAACTCGGCGGCGCAGGTGTCGACCATTTTATAGGTGCGGCGGATGCCCAGCGATTTGCGGTAGGTGCGTACGTCTTCCTCCTCGATGCGCAGCAGCCAGGCGATCTGGGCGTCGGAGTAGCCGATCTCCTTCATTTCGCGGAAGGTATCGATGGGGATGTCCTCAACGGCGTTGTATTGTTGCACCTTTTCTTCGATGGTGACCAGGCGTTTGATCTGCTTGATGAACCAGGGGTCGATATAGGTGAGTTTGTGGATGGTCTTTTCAGGCACGCCAAGACGGAGGGCGTCTTTCAGGCGGAAGATGCGTTCTTCGTTGGGCGCTTCGAGGTTGGACAGCACGTCTTCGGTGCGTATCCAGTCCTTGTGGTCGGCGCCGAGGCCCATGCGGCTGTTTTCGAGGCTCTGGCAGGCTTTCTGCAGGGCTTCGAGGAAGTTGCGACCGATGGCCATGACCTCGCCAACGGATTTCATTTGGAGGCCGAGGCGGTGGTCGGCGCCGGGGAATTTGTCGAAATTCCAGCGCGGCATTTTGACAATGACGTAGTCGAGGGTGGGCTCGAAGTAGGCGGAGGTGGTTTTGGTGATCTGGTTTTTCAGTTCGTCGAGGTGGTAGCCTATAGCCAGTTTGGCCGCGATTTTGGCGATGGGGTAGCCGGTGGCCTTGCTGGCCAGGGCTGAGGAGCGCGACACGCGGGGGTTGATCTCGATGACGATGAGCTCTTCGGTGTCGGGATTTTGTGCGAACTGGATATTGCAACCTCCGGCGAAGTTGCCCAGGGAGCGCATGGCCTTGATGGCCTGGTCGCGCATTTCCTGATACGCGGTGTCGGAGAGGGTCATGGCAGGCGCCACGGTGATGGAGTCGCCGGTATGGATACCCATGGGGTCGAGGTTTTCGACCGTACAGATGATGACGACGTTGTCGTTGGCGTCGCGGAGCAGTTCGAGTTCGAACTCTTTCCAGCCGAGCACGGCTTTCTCGACCAGCACTTCATGGGTAGGAGAAAGGTTGAGGCCGCGGCGCAGGGCTTCGTCGAATTCTTCTTCCTTGTGTACGAAGCTGCCGCCGGTGCCGCCGAGGGTATAGGAGGGGCGGATGACGAGGGGGAAGCCGATCTTCTGGGCGGCTTCCTTGCCTTCGAGGAAGGAGTTGGCGATGTAGGAGGGCGCCACTTTGAGGCCGATATCGACCATGAGCTGGCGGAAGGCTTCGCGGTTTTCGGTGCGTTCGATGGCGGCGATATCTACGCCGATCATGCGCACGTCGTATTTCTCCCAGACGCCCTGTTTGTCGGCTTCGATGGCCAGGTTGAGGGCGGTCTGGCCGCCCATGGTGGGCAGCACAGCGTCGATGGAGCGGTCTTCCAGGATCTGGACGATACTTTCGACGGTGAGGGGGAGGAGGTAGACGTGGTCGGCCGTGACCGGGTCGGTCATGATGGTGGCGGGGTTGGAATTGATGAGGGTCACTTCGATTCCTTCTTCCCGCAGGGAGCGGGAGGCCTGGGAGCCGGAGTAATCGAATTCACAAGCCTGGCCAATGATGATCGGGCCGCTGCCGATGATCAGTACCGATTGGATAGATTTATCTTTGGGCATGGAGAGCAATTGGGAGGTTCCAAATTGCCCGCAAAGATAGGGAATAATTCCGGTTACTCAGCGCTTATGACCACTTCTTTCACGGAAGAATAAAACTCTGCGTCGCAGTTGACTTTGAAGCGGCCTTTCTCCACAAAGGAGTGTTGTTTTTTGACGAGGTAGGTCTGGTAGCTGCCCGGTGCGAGGCGGTTGATCTGGCCTGGGGAGATGGAAATGGAGGAGGAGATGGGGGATGGAATTTCTATCAGGGAGGCCTGACCAGCCTGATCGGTGAGCAAGATAGCCAGTGATTCAGGCTTCGGCCCTGGGTCGGGGCTGATCTCCAGCGTAAAGCCCTTGTCTCGGTAGATGGTATCGGGCAGGGAGAAGGAGTCCAGGGGCTTCATTTCGATGGAGAATTTATGGGGTTTTCCGTCATCATCCTGGGCCTGGAATGCGAAGTTGCCCGGGTAGTTGCCCGAATTTTCGTATTGGTAGCGAATGATTTTGTTCTGGATATTGCGGCTTTCCATGCCACTGTTCTGAAAGGATACCCCGCCGAGGATGGAGAGGGGGGCGGCGTTGTGAGAGGAATCGCCTTTAAAAAAGGAGGCTTCGGCCTTGATCTGCTGGCCATCTTGCAGGTAGCGGACATAGAGGTTTCCGAAAATCCAGGGGCCTTTGGCAGGTTTTTCCTGTTGGCAGGCGGTGAGTGAAAGGGCGGTCAGGATGAGAAAGGTCAGTAAGCGGGTCATAACGATGAAATTCTGGGGGGCAAATATAATTCAAGCAACTGCCGTTTTTGTCGCCTTTGCGACGAAATGTTAATAAGGTAGATTCAGAAACCTGACTAATACTGAAAATTGGCATAAATAATGAATTGTTTGCGAGTACATTTGTTCTTGCAAAAAAATCTCCCTGAATAAGTGGTGAGTGCAAGGGCATTTGGTAAATTTTTTTGTGAAACTGCCACTTTTCAGTATTATTGTGCGTTCGGGACCGAACAATTGGATTTCATTGAGATAATCATACAAAACGGATTTTTATGGCGCGTAATTTACTACTCATTTTATCCATCTTTCTGTTGGGTAGCACTGCCATAGTAGCTCAGACTTCGCTCTACGGGAAAATCATTGAAAAGGAGACCGGAGACGCAGTTATTGGCGCTAACATTGTGCTCAAGAAGAATGGAGTCTTCGTCACCGGTTCAGATACCGATTTCGACGGCAACTACAGTATTCCTAACATCGACCCGGGTACTTATGACGTGGAGGTGAGCTATGTCGGTTATCCGACCCAGCGAATCACGGGTGTGATCATCGCCGCAGGTAAGGGCACCAAGCTCGACGTCGACCTTGAAAACGAGGGGATCGAGCTGAGCACTGTTGTGGTGACGGGCTACAAAGTGCCCCTGATCGACAAGGACAACACCTCAACGGGTGGCTTCGTCACGGCAGAACAGATCCAGCGTCTGCCGTCCAAGAACATTAACGCCATCGTTGCCAACGTGGCGGGCACCAGTTCTGCTGACGAAGGCGATGCTATTACCATCAAGGGTTCGCGTTCCAACGCGACGGTTTACTTCCTCGACGGTATCCGTGTGAGCGGTAACCTGCCGCCGCAGACGGAAGTCGAGCAGCTGCAGGTCATCACCGGAGGGGTGGAAGCCCAATACGGTGACGTGACCGGCGGTGTGATTTCGGTGACGACCAAGGGCCCCTCCCAAAAGTTCACCGGTGGTCTTGAATTGGAAAGTTCCGGCCTCAACTTTGGCGGCAACTATGTCGGTCTCGACCGTTTCGGCTACAACCTGTTGCAGGCCAACCTGAGCGGTCCGCTGATCATGAACAAGAACAAGGAGTCGATTCTCGGTTTCCGTATTGCCGCCCAGTACCTCGACCGCCTCGACGATGACCCGCCAGCTATTCCGGTATACCGAGTGAAAGAAGACAGGCTTGCCGAACTGGAAGCCAACCCGGTTCAGTTGGTTGGCGGCAGTTATGTGCCTTCAGCAGAGTTCCTCACCAATGAGGATGTGGATGAGCTCCCCTATCAGCCCAATGAACGCAACAAGAGGCTCGACCTCACGGGCAAGCTCGACGCCAAAATCGCCAAGGGCCTCGATCTCTCCATAACGGGTACCTATTACCAGATCAATAACCAGTTTACGCCCAATGCCTGGGGTACCGGTATGTGGAACGTCTTCAACAGCCACAACAACCCCACGGAAAATGACCTGCGCTACCGCGTCAACGTGCGCCTGCGCCACCGTCTTGGCGGCGGCGGCGATACGGGGGGCGACCGCAAGGGGGCTGGCATCCAGAACGCTTCCTATACGCTGCAAGCAGGCTATGAGCGTCAGTTGTACAACATTTTCGACCCGCGCCATGAAGACCGCTTCTTCGATTATGGATATGTAGGCAAATTTGATTATGAGTGGGAAAATGTGTTCGGTGCGCCTATCGATCCGCAGAACTGGCCGCTGCCGATTCCGATCCAGCACCGCGACTTCCGCCAGGAGTTCCGCGGGTATACGCCGGGCGACGTCAACCCCGTGCTTTCCAACTACAACAACGCACTGGTCGACGTGAACTCTGCCGACGAATTTATTGCTGAGAACGGCTTTATCTCCCAGCTCTACTCCCGCGCCTGGAACATCCATGCCAACGTGGGCTCGGTTTACAACCTCTACAACAAGCGCGACAACGAAACGCTTACTTTTACCGCCAATACCTCTTTTGAGATCGTGCCGAAGGATTCCGACCGCGGCCGCCACAACATCCAGATCGGTATCTGGTACGAACAGCGTACCCAGCGTGGCTACAGCCTCAACCCTTACGGGCTGTGGCGCATCGCCCGCCAGCAGGTCAACCGCAACATTCTCGGTGTAGACACCGCGACCATCATCGACTCCACGCTTTTCTTCGATACGTATATTCCGGTTTACGACAAGCTGACCACGGAACTGGAAGACCTCCTTTTCTACAAGAACGTGAGAGCAGCTATCGGCGCTAATGCCAAGGACTTTGTGAACGTCGACGGCCTTGACCCCGACCAGTTGTCGCTCGATATGTTCTCCTCCCGCGAGCTCACCAGCCAGAACCTGCTCGACTATTTCGGCTATGACTACCTGGGCAATATCCAGGACGCTACCTTTGACGAGTTCTTTACGGCCACCGATGCCAACGGGGTGCGTACCTTCCCTGTCGGCGCTTTCAGCCCGATCTACACCGCCGCATGGATCCAGGATAAGTTCACTTACAAGGACATCATCTTCCGCGTTGGCCTTCGCGTCGACCGTTTCGACGCCAATACCAAGGTGTTGAAAGATCCTTACTCCCTGTATGAGATTTACTCTGCAAGCGATTTCCACGACAACTTCGGGGGTGACCAGCCGGTTTCGATCGGAGACGATTATAAAGTATACGTAGACAGCGACGGAAGCTCTATCGTGAAGGCCTACCGCAACGGAGACCAGTGGTACACCCCCAACGGTACGGAGGTGAACGACGCCCGCCAGATCTTCGGTGGCGAGCTGGTGTTCCCGCGCTACACCGTTGACGATCCGAACATCCAGAGCCGCGACTTCGACCCGACGATTTCCTTCCAGGACTACGAGCAGCAGACGACCTTCATGCCCCGTCTTGCCTTCTCGTTCCCGATCTCCAACGACGCCAACTTCTTCGCACACTACGATGTGCTCGCTCAACGCCCGCCGTCCAACAGCTTTGCTTCGCCGCTCGATTACTTCTACTTCCAGGAGCGCACCGAAGACCGCAACAACCCTGCGCTGCGACCCGAGCGCACCATCGACTACGAAGTGGGCTTCCAGCAAAAGCTGTCGGCTTCTTCGGCGCTGAAGATCGCAGCATACTATAAAGAGATGCGCGATATGATCCAGCGCCGCATCTTCCTGTACGTCGCCGCGCCGATCAACTCCTACGCTACCTACGACAACCTCGACTTCGGTACGGTAAAAGGTTTTACCTTCCAGTACGACCTGCGCCGCACGGGCAACATCTCGCTGCAGGCAGCCTATACCCTGCAGTTTGCCGACGGTACCGGTTCCGACGCCAACTCCTCTCAGGGCCTGTCAAACCGCGGTATCCAGCGCGTGCTTTACCCGTTGAGCTTCGATGAACGCCACCGCTTTAACCTGTCGATGGACTATCGCTACATGAGCGGCAAGCGCTACAACGGCCCGCAGCTCTTTGGCCTTGACTTGTTGGCCAACACAGGCCTGAACCTTCAGGCTATCGCAGTTTCCGGTCGTCCTTACACGGCTAAACTCGTACCCGGCCAGTTCACCGGCTCCGGTACCGTAGGCTCCATCAACGGCGCCCGTCTGCCCTGGAACTTCACGATCAACGCCCGTATCGACAAGGACATCTACCTGACTGCCCCCGATGCGGAAAAACCGCTGATCGTCAACGTGTACTTCCGCGTGGCCAACTTGCTCAACACCAGGAACATCATTAACGTATATACCGCAACGGGCTCACCGGCCGACGATGGATACCTCGCCTCCCCCCGCGGTCAGGATGCGTTGGATGCCACCGGGCAGTCGGGGCGCAGCACCGAGGCCTTCCTCGCTTCTTACCAGTGGCGGATGTTGAACCCCAACTTCTACAGCTTGCCGCGACGCATGTACATTGGCGCTATCTTTAACTTCTGATAAGATCTCTAACCTCGTAAAATATTTTTGCTATGCGATTCATAAAATATTGGTTGCTCACCACAGTCTGCTTGTTGTGGCTGCTTCCCGCCGAAGCCCACATCAACCCGCTGTTGCAGGGTAAAGCCAAGCCTGCGTCGTCCAATTCAGGCATTTCCTTCCGGGAAGACTGTACGACGCCAAAAGAACAGATCGACCAGGGTCTGAACAGGCTTACCGGCGGAAAAGTCAATAACGTCCGCGCCCGCCTCCGCACCGGCGGCGACCCCTGGTGGGACGGGGACGACGGGAAATATATCGTGCCCCACGTCAACCCGGGCGAGCCTGAAGTGTCCTCTATCTTCGCCGGCGGCGTTTGGCTCGGTGGCTTCGACGAAGCAGGCGGTCTGAAAATCGCCTGCCAGACTTACGGCAACCCCCAGGGTTCGACCGACTGGTGGACAGGCCCGCTCGATCCGGTCGTAGGTACGACCGACAAGGATATCTGTGAAGACTGGGACCGCTTCTTCGAAGTGTATGCCACCGAAATCGACGAGCACATTCGCTTGTACAATGAAAGCGTCGCCACAGGTACGCCCTACGACCCCGACCAAATCCCGAAAGGCGTGAAGGGCTGGCCCGCCAGAGGCAATGAATACTTCTTTGAAATCAACGAATTCGACCTTCCCAATACCGGACAGGGTCTTGCAGGCTTCCACGACAGAAGCGGAAACGGCCTGTATGAACCCCTCGATGGCGATTACCCCGTCATCGAGATCCGCGGTTGCGAAGCGCCGAACTACCCCGACCAGATGATCTTCTGGATCTACAACGACAACGGCGGTATCCACGGTGAAACGCAGGGCGCCGCAATGAGCATGGAAGTGCAGGTGCAGGCTTTCAGCTACGGCACCAACGACGAGGTCAACGACATGACCTTCCAGCGCTACAAGCTGATCAACAGAGGTACCGAACCGCTCGACTCCACCTTTTTCGCAATGTGGGTCGACGCCGACCTCGGTTGCTATGTCGATGACTACGTCGGTTGCGATGTCAACAGGAGTCTTGCTTACACCTACAACGCGGACGCCGCCGACGGCGACCCCGGTACGACTTGCCCTGGCGGCGTATTGACCTATGGTACCGACGTTCCGATCATCGGTATCGACTATTTCCGCGGCCCGCGGAAACCCATTTTTGACCCAATTGTCACCGACTCTGTAATCGGGGAGGTCGAACTCGGCATGTCCTCTTTTACCTATTACAACAATGGTTCGGTCAACAACCCGCCTCCCGGCACTACCGACCCCAATATCGACGTTGAGTTCTATCGCTACCTGACAGGCTCCTGGCGCGATGGATCCCCCTTTACCTTTGGTGATGACGCTTACCAGGACGGGGACCCGATCGATTACGCCTTTACCGATCCGCCCAACCGGGCCGACGGCTGGTCGATGTGTACGGCCGACCTTCCGGAATACGACCGCCGGACCATTCAGGCCTCTGGCCCATTCCGCCTCTTGCCCAGCGCTATCAATGAGCTGATCATCGGCGCTGTTTGGGTTCCCGATCTGGTGTACCCCTGCCCCAACATCACCCGTCTGTTCGTCGCCGACGACCTTGCGCAGAACCTCTTCGACAACTGCTTCGAGATCACCGATGGTCCGGATGCCCCGGACGTCGACTTCATCGAGCTCGACCGCAAGATCATCGCCGTGCTGACCAACGACACCCTTTCCTCCAACAACGCTTTCGAAGCTTATGAAGAACTCGACCTGTTGGCGCCCGAAATCCCCGGCATCGATACGACCTATAACTTCGAAGGTTATATCCTGTATCAGCTGGCCGACGAATCGGTGATCCGCAGCGATTATTCCGACCCGCAGAAAGCCCGTATCGTGGCTAACGTGGATATCAAAAACGGCGTTGCCGAAGTTTTCAACTGGACATCCGTGCCCGACCCGGGCGACGATGAGAACGCCATCTGGTATCCTGTTTCCCAGGTGGTGGGCCTTGACAAGGGTATTCGTCATACCTTTGAAATTTCGGAAGACCAGTTTGCCGTCAGCGATCGCCGCCTGGTGAACCACAAGAAATACTACTTCTCCGCTGTCGCCTATGCCTACAACAACTGGGCACAGTTCGAGGCCGACTCTGCCTTTGGCCAGCGTCGTCCCTATTTGGAAGGCCGCCGGAATATCAAGACCTATACGACTATCCCGCGTCCGATCACCGATCGTCAGGTCAACAGCGCCTACGGTGATGGGCCGATAGTCACCCGTCTCGATGGCATTGGTGTTGGCGGCAACTTCATCGATATTTCAGATGAAACCCGCCAGGCCATCCTCAATGGTTCTTTCGACGGCACCATTGTTTACAAAGGCGGGCGAAGCCCGATCAACATCAGGGTGTACAACCCGCTGGAAGCTGTCAACGGAGAATTCCTCCTGACCTTCTACGACGAAAACATGGCTAACAACAAGCTGGACAACGACGTCCGCTGGGAACTGCGCAACCTGAGCGACCCCTCCCAGGGCGTCATTCGCTCCGATACCGACCTCGATGCCCTCAACGAGCAGATCATCGCCAAATATGGCTTTACCGTGTCGATCGGCCAGACTGCCGACATCGGCGGCCTTGGCGATGAATTGAACGGCGCCATTGGCTATGAAGAAACGTACGCAGACCAGACCAAACCACTCTGGTTTTCCGGTATTCCTGATGGGTTTGGCGAAGGGATTTTAGCAGGTCTTACCGACTATGTGGCTTCCGACATTGGACAGCCCGACAACGACCTCGACCCGAACCAGTCGCTTAGCCGCATCGGCCCAGGCTACTTCGTACCTTTCCAAATGGCCGACCACCGTCCGCGAGGGGTAGACAACCCCTACGTTACGCCGGCATGGTTGAACGCCAATGGTAACATTTACAAACCCGCGGGAACCCTGCAACTTACCAATAACGTCGACATCGTATTCACTTCCGACAAGACCAAGTGGAGCCGTTGCGTGGTGGTGGAAACTGCTTCCCGCACGTATACCAACGACCTCGGTCTGGCTACCATCGGCGATGCACGTCAGTTCTACCTCCGCCGCCAGCCTTCCGTAGGACCAGGCGACAATAACGGCGATGGACTTCCGGATCCGGATCAGGAGAAGGACCACGAAGGGCAGGACCGCGTCGGTATGGGCTGGTTCCCGGGCTACGCCATTGACGTGGAGACCGGCAAGCGCCTGAACATCTTCTTCGGCGAAAACTCCGCCTACGATTGCAGCATCTTCTGCGAATTTTACGAAGATCAAAAGACGACTGCCACCGACCTGATGTTCAACCCGAGTTCGCAGTTCTTCCTGGAGACCAATACCTCCACCACGATCTTCAATATGATCGGCGGTGGGCAGCACTTCGTCTATGTGTCCAACACAGAATACGATCAATGTGAAGCTATCTACAGGCGTCTGAAGAAGCAGCCGAATACCAACGAACTCGTGCAGGTGCTGCTCAATATCACCTGGGCGGGCTGGCCGCTCGCAACAGATTTGATCCCCTACGGCGCAAGTAATGAGCCGGGCCTCATCCCGAACGACCTGACGGTCAAACTCCGCGTCGACAACCCGTATACGTGGAGCAGGGGAACAAATGAGAACGGCGGTTACAACGCCTACAAGTTCGCATTCACCGATGTTCAGCCCACTGCCCTTGACGCCGCAGGCATCGAGTCGGCGCTCGACAAGATCAGTGTTGTGCCCAATCCATACTACGCATTCTCGGCATACGAGATCGACCAGTTCAATACGACGGTCAAGATCACGAACCTGCCCGCCAAGTGCGTGGTGACGATCTACTCGCTCGACGGCAAGTTCATCCGCCAGTACAACCGCGATGAGACGGGCGCTATACCAGTGGGTGTGAACCGGGGTATTCAACAGGCCCAGTATTTGCCAGACGTGGAATGGGATCTCAAGAACAACCGGGGTATCCCCGTTGCGGCAGGTGTGTACCTGATCCATATCGACGCGGGAGATCTGGGAGAACGCGTGATCAAGTGGTTTGGCACCAACCGCCAGTTTGACCCCTCCGGTCTGTAATACTTCTCCTTCCGGGTGGCTCATCGGCCACCCGGAAGGTCATTTTTTCATATCGAAATCGACTATTCATATGACCCGCATATTATACATCCTTTTCATTGGGCTCATCCTGGGGATGGCCGCCACTCCGGTACAGGCCGGCAACCCCGATCGCCAGGGTGAAGGTGGCGCACCGCAGTTGTTGATGAACCCCTGGGCGCGCAGCGCAGGCCTGCACTCGATGACCACTTCCCTCGTGAGCGGGGTCGAGGCTTCGTTTATCAACATCGCAGGCCTTGGCCGCATTCCCAAGACCCAGTTTCTGGCTTCCCATGCCATTTACCTCCAGGGCACGGGCGTTAGCATGAGTTCTTTTGGCCTGGCCCAGAAAGTGGGCAAAGGCGGCGCCCTCGGCGTCAGCCTCATGGCGCTCAACTTCGGCGACATTCCGGTGACCACTACTGAGCAGCCGGAAGGTACCGGGGCTACTTTTTCCCCCCGTTTCTTCAACATCGGTCTCGGCTATTCCTATACCTTTGAGAACCGCGTGTCGGTCGGTATCCTCTTCCGCAACGTCAGCGAATCGATCGCCGACCTGTCGGGCTCAGCTCTCGCCATCGACGCAGGGGTACAGTATGTTACCGGCGAGCAGGACAACTTCAAGTTCGGCATCTCCCTGCGCAATATCGGCGGCCGGATGAGGTACTCCGGCGAAGGTCTGACCTTCAGCGCCTCCGTACCTCTGGGCTCCGGTTCGTACGACCTGGCATCGCTCCGCAGGGCTGCCAGCTTCGAACTGCCCTCCATGCTCAACCTGGGACTTTCCTACGACTTCCTCTTCGGCGCCAAAGCCCGCCTGACGGTATTGGGTAACTTTACATCCAATGCCTTCTCCCAAGACCAAATCGGCGGTGGCGTGGAATTCGCCTTCAACGAAATGCTCATGCTGCGTGGCGGCTATCGCATCGACTTCGGTGCGACGGCACAAGACACGCCTGTTAACTCACTGTACTCCGGCCCTTCAGCCGGCGTAACGCTCGAAGTGCCCGTTACCAAAGACAAGGCCAACTCTTCTCGCTTCGGCATCGATTACGCATTCCGCGCCGCAAACGTATTCAGCGGCACGCACAATATCAGTGTCCGCCTCAATCTCTGAGGAGCGCGCTGAGACGAGTTTTAAAGCCCCGTTGAAAGCGCTTGCTTCCAACGGGGCTTTCCCTTTATCATAAAAAACCCTATCTTTGTTCTTCGGAACGTTTCTACCTGACTACAAGTGCAGATAGTATATAACAGGAACAGCGGCGGCAAGCCGCTGTTCCTGTTCCTTTGCACGAAGTACGGAAGGCAGAGGCGTTTTATTTTTTCACCAGTCAACAGTTATTATGGCGTCTTACACGTATTTAACCCAGGAAGGGTACGACCGGCTCAGGAATGAACTAGAGGATATGAAAACCAGAGGCCGCCAGGAAGTAGCCAGGGCTATCGCAGAAGCCCGGGAGAAAGGCGACCTTTCTGAAAACGCGGAGTACGATGCCGCCAAGGATGCCCAGGGCCTCTTGGAAATGCGTATCAATGAGCTGGAAAAAATGCTGGTCAATGCCCGCATCCTCGACGAGTCCCAAATCGATAGATCCAAGGTGGTCCTCCTGTCAAGGGTGACGATCAAAAACAGCTCTACCGGCAAGGAAATCACCTATCAGCTCGTATCCGAATCGGAAGCCGACCTGAAGAGCAACAAGATATCGGCCACCTCGCCCATGGGCCAGGGCCTGCTTGGTAAAAAAGTGGGCGAAACAGCCCATGTCGAAACCCCGCGCGGCACCCTCCAGTTCGAGGTCGTCAATATCGCCGTGGGCTGATCCCTGACACCGAAATCACAACCCATGCCATCGATATTCACCAGGATCATTCAGGGAGAAATCCCCTGCCACAAGGTGGCTGAATCCGATCAATTCATCGCTTTCCTCGACATCCGCCCGGTGGCCCTAGGCCATACCGTTGTGGTGCCCAAGCAGGAAATAGATTACTTCTTCGACCTCGACGACCAACTGCTGGCCGATCTCATGCACTTTGCAAAGGGCGTTGCCCGCGCCCTCCGCGAAACGGTGCCCTGCAAGCGCATCGGCCTGTCAGTGGTAGGCCTTGAAGTGCCCCACGCCCATCTCCACCTCATCCCGCTCCAGACGATGGAGGATATGAACTTCCTGCATCCGCCGGTCCAGATGGAAGCTTCCGAACTGGCCGCTTTGGCAGCTGAGGTCGCCAGCCGCCTCCAGGGGTAATTACCGTTTTGGCTTGTATTTGGACTGATCGAGGATCACCTGGGCGTCTCTTTGATCGATAAGGGCCTGTATGGACAGCTGCGGATTGCGCTTCATATAGGCCTTGACGATCTGCCAGCCTATCCAGTTGGCCGTTCGCCCCGGCGCTTCAGGCGGCATACCGGGCGAGTCGGGGCTGTATTCCACCAGCTTCCTGATTTCCCGTTGGCTGGAGTTGTACAAGAGGTCTTCCCGCAAAAAATGCGCCCATATGTCCAGCTCATTATCCTTGCACCAGGCCAGTTGGGCGGGGGTGTATTCCATGATCACCGTGTCGGAAACGAAGGGCAGCAGGTGGTCCATGAGGTACAATTTCTTGCCGTTGTGAATCATGAGATCCAGCAACCTGTTGCCGCCCGGTACGCCTGCAAGGTCTTCTACCATCGGTAGCAAGGTTTTCATGGCGAGGTGGTCCTTGTTGAAGCTTCGCGTCAGGTAGGAGGAAAAGTTGGAATTGCCGGCGTTGTACAGCGCATAGGGATAGCCTTCGCCCAGGAAATAGTCCAGACCCACAGCGAGGGAGTTGTTTCCGTAGATAAAATACCCGATGGTGTATTCTGAAATAAAAGTGGTGATATCGGGTTCCTGGATGTCGGGGAAATAGTACTTCAGGTACTGGAAAGCCTGCCGGAGGTCTTTCTCCAGAAAAGCAAGATCCGGGTAAACGATTTGGGTGGTATCGTAGAGCTTGCGCACGGCAGCATGGGTGATGAATCCCTTCACATAGGCTTCGTGCCCTTCCGGCGCGATTTTGGGGTCGTGTGAGCCCAGAATCTGACCGAAGAAAAGCGGCGCAAACTCGGGGTAGGATTGATCCAGGGCCTCCAGCGATTCAGCCATACGTGAAGTGTCCAGAGAGAAGAGGTCCTTTTCAAACCGTTGTATTTTTACCTCCGCCTTTATATGCGATACATCTGGAATATCGTTACTTTTGTTGCATTGGCATGCGTGCACTGCCAGGAGTGCAGCCAGAAAGGAAAAAAGCAACCAGCGGTTCATGTTTAACGATTTGAAACGCAAAGATAGGTTAATCTCCATAAACCCAGATAAAACTGTCACCATGAGAAGGATTATGCTTGTTTTCCTGTTTCTCTCCGCGGTCTGGACTATCCTGCCAGCCCAAAGATCGAGATATGACCAGGACTTTGACAGATTCCGTTTCGGCTTTCAGGCGAGCCCCCTCCTTACCTGGATGAGTTCAGACGACCGTTTCATCAATGGCAACGGCCAGAACCTAGGTATCCGTGTAGGTACCAAGATTGACTATTTCTTCGCGGAAAAATATGCCCTGACTACCGGCCTCAACCTGGGCTTCAACCAGGGAGGCCGCCTGCTCCACGACTATGGCGGGGATCTGCTGAATAAATCCGACCTGTTATCCCCTGTTTATCACAATCTGCCAAACAACACCAACATCCGCTATCACGTCAATTACGTTGATGTGCCGATCGGACTTCACTTCCTGACCAATGAAATCGCTCGCGATTTCCGGTTTTTCTTTGAAGTGCCGGTGTTCAACATCGCCGTCCTGTACAATGCGAATGGGGATATTTCGGGGCCCGGCCTCACCACCCTGGAGGACGAGAATATCAGCAAGGACGTGATCCCTGTCAATGTCTCCTGGAGCCTTGGCGGTGGAGTAGAATACAACATCTCCGGCGATTCGCCCAAGGACACTAACCTCTTTGCGGGCATTTTCTACAGCCAGAGTTTCACCGATATGACCCGCAATACCGGGCAGCGCAACCGGCCGGATGAAAATGGGAACATCACTCCCGAAACCGAAGACTCAAAAGCTATACTGAGGGGGATTTCTATCTTTCTTGGGATCATGTTCTAGACAGGATTGATCATGATTTTGTTGGATCGTCAGGACGAAATGAATTATTGACTTTGCATTTTACCGATATGAACATAGATTTTCGGTCCAAAGAGGAATATCTGCAGGCCTTCATTGAAAACGGTCTTCGTGAAGATATTGGCGATGGCGACCATACTTCCCTGGCCTGCATTCCGGCTAACGACCGTTGCCGCGCCCGCCTGCTGGTCAAAGACGCAGGCGTGATAGCAGGGATGGAAGTGGCGGAGCGCATTTTTAACATGGTCGACCCACACTCTTCTTTCCACGCCTTTATCAAGGATGGCGACGATGTACACTACGGGCAGATTGCCTTCGAAGTGGCTTGCAATACCCATGCCCTGCTGAAGGCCGAGCGCCTGGTGCTCAACACCATGCAGCGCATGAGCGGCATCGCCACGCAGAGCAATCGCTTCGCGTTTGAAGTGGAAGACCTTCCCGTGCGCGTGCTGGATACCCGCAAAACAACGCCTCTTATCCGCTTTCTGGAAAAATGGGCCGTACAGCTGGGCGGCTGCGAAAACTACCGCTTCGGCCTCTACGACTGGATCATGATCAAGGACAACCACATCGACGAGTGCGGTGGCGTCAGGCAGGCCATCGAGAAAGTGGAGGCCTACCAGCAAGAAAAAGGCCTCAACCTCAAAGTGACCGTCGAAGTGCGGAATCTGGTGGAACTGTATGAAGTGATGGAAACCGGGAAAGTCGATCGCATCCTGCTCGACAATTTCGAACTCCCCCTCCTCGAAGAGGCAGTGGCCATCGTCAACAAGCGCTTTGAAACGGAGGCTTCAGGCGGCATCACCATCCACAATATCCGAAAGGTGGCGCAGACCGGAGTCGACTTCATCTCCGCGGGCGCGCTGACCCACTCGGCCGTGAGCCTCGATCTGAGCCTCAAAGTGGTAAAAGATTAAAGGCCCGGATACCGCTGTATGCTCATGAAAATGAGCAGAAAAAGGGAAATGATAACCATCCAAAACCGAAAATCGCTGATTTTCCAACCGGGCCTGTTTGTTTCCATGGGGAATTCGTTTTTGGCATAGGTGTTTCTCGGAGCACGTCCTG
The DNA here is from genome assembly GCA_049306275.1 of Saprospiraceae bacterium. Taxonomy (GTDB): domain Bacteria; phylum Bacteroidota; class Bacteroidia; order Chitinophagales; family Saprospiraceae; genus JADJTT01. Next base: position 76,973 of record JBAQQB010000165.1, read on the forward strand.
TTTTCTTCCTATATCCAAAAAGAATGCCAAAAAGAAAAAATTCGTATTAGAATTTTTCCAATATCCCCTTTTTGATCTTTCTGACGAGTGTCGGTCCCTCGAAAACCATCCCGGAATAGACCTGTACGAGCGAAGCGCCCGCTTCGAGCTTTTCGATGGCATCGGCCGCTCCATTAATGCCCCCCACCCCGATGATAGGGATTTTCCCCTCCGAGCGCCGGTGGAGGTAGCGGATCACCTCGGTAGCCCGTTCTTTCAGGGGCTGTCCGCTCAAGCCTCCCGCGCCGATAGCGCTGACCTGCCCTGTACCGGTTTGCAAGCCTTCCCTGGAGATCGTGGTGTTGGTGGCGATAATGCCCGCCAGCCCGGTGTTCCTGACAATGTCAATGATATCGTCGAGTTGTGCGTCGCTGAGGTCGGGGGCGATTTTCAGCAGGATGGGCTTGGGGCCAGGTTTGGCCTTGTTGAGGTCCTGCAGTCGGCCGAGCAAGGCGGTGAGGGGTTCTTTCTCCTGCAACTCCCGCAGCCCTGGCGTGTTGGGCGAGCTCACATTCACCACGAAATAATCGACATGCGGGAACAGGGATTCAAAGCACAGCTCGTAATCGCGGGTAGCCTCTTCATTGGGCGTGACCTTGTTCTTGCCGATGTTGCCGCCGATCAGCACCCCGGCTGGCCGGGGCTGGCTGAGCTGGCTAGCCACCACCTCCATCCCCTTGTTGTTGAAGCCCATGCGGTTGATCAGGGCCTTATCGGCTGGAAGCCGGAACAGTCGTGGCTTGGGGTTGCCGTCCTGGGGCCGGGGCGTCACCGTTCCTATTTCCAGAAAGCCGAAGCCCAGTGCGGACATGGTTTCCAGGTGCTCCGCATTTTTGTCGAAACCAGCTGCCAGCCCAACGGGGTTGGGGAAACGCAGCCCGAAAACTTCTCTTTCCAGTCTCGAGTCTTCCAGCCGGAAGGAACGGCGGAGCCAGCCGGATAGCAGAGGGATGCGCAGGGCCGCTTCGAAGAAGAACAGGGTGACGCCATGGGCACTTTCGGGAGAAAGGGCAAAGAGGAGGGGCTTCAGCAAAAACCGGTAGAGGAATTCCACGGGGCGGAGTTTTGCCCCAAATTTATCCTATTCTGTCAACAATTCCAGCAATTCGCTCAGCATCATCGCAGTGGCGCCCCAGATGACCTTTCCCTTTACGTTGAAAAAGGGCACCTCTTTCAAAATGATGTTGGAAGTAAGCCGCAACTCCGTGACCTGCCGCGTCGCCGGGTCAAGCAGCGTCTCCAGAGGCGTCTCAACCACGGAAGCCACTTCGTCCCATTGGGGCGAAAAGGACGGCGTAAAAGGGAGTATCCCTGCGAAAGGATACACGATGTAGTTGCTCACCGGAATGTAAAGCTCGGTCAGGGGGCCCAGCACCTCGACCTTGCTGGTGTCGACGCCGATCTCTTCATAGGTCTCCCTGAGGGCAGTGCGCAGCAGCGTGCCGTCTTTTTCCTCGAACCCTCCACCCGGAAAGCTGATCTGCCCGCCGTGGCGGTCTTCGGCGCTGCGCGACACCCGCTCGATCAAGGCCAGTTGCCACTCCTCGCGTGCGTCGGGATAAAACATGGCCAGCACCCCTGCCTTGCGGGCATGGCTGGGCGCCGGATAATCAGTCCGCCGGGCTACATGGGCCATCTTGAACTGTGCAGCCTTTCCCGGCAAGGGTTTCCGCATCCGTTCCCGGAGTTTTTCGAGGGTCGTCATCGTGATCATGGACAGAAAACATTTAAATCAGGCTGGTGGTTTCATATCCTCAAAATTGACTTTCTTTGTGGTGCAAAAATCACTCGCCATGATCAAGATCCTTGCCAATGACGGCATTCACGAAGATGGGTTGTCCCTTCTGGAAGAAGCCGGTTATCAGGTAGATACCAAAAAAGTAGCGCAGGAAGAACTCCACAAGGTGTTGCCAGGATACGACGTAATCATCGTCCGAAGCGCCACGAAAGTGACCCGGGAAATCATTGAAGCCTGCCCTGACCTCAAGATCATCGCCCGCGGCGGCGTGGGGCTAGATAATATCGACGTGGAATGCGCACAGAGCAAGGGCATCACGGTGATGAACACCCCGGATTCTTCCTCCCAGGCTGTGGCCGAGCTCACCTTTGCACATATGTTTTCGCTGGCCCGCCGCCTCCATGCCTCCAACAGGACCATGCCGGCAAAGGGACAGACCGATTTCAAAAACCTGAAGAACAAATACTCCGACGGCATCCAATTGAGAGGCAAGACGCTCGGCATTGTCGGCTTCGGCCGAATCGGCCGCGAGGTGGCCCGCATCGGCGTGGCACTTGGTATGAACGTAATGCCCGTCGACCTCATCGTCGACGAAGCGGAGATTGACATCAACGTCTATAACTCGGCCGACGTCAGCCTGGCTGTCCGGGTGAAAACCTTTGAAATGGACGAGATGCTGGCCAACAGCGATTTCATCACGCTGCACGTGCCCTTCGGCGGCGGCCGCGCCCTGATCGGCGCAGAGGAGATCGCTAAAATGAAGGATGGGGTTTACCTCATCAACACCTCCCGCGGCGGCGCAGTCGACGAAGAGGCCCTGCTCCAGGGCCTGGGAAGCGGCAAGATCGCAGGCGCAGGCCTGGATGTTTTTGACAATGAGCCCAAGCCCCGCAAGGAACTCCTCGACCACCCCATGATCTCCGTCACGCCCCATATCGGCGCTTCCACGCAGGAGGCTCAGGGCCTCATCGGCCTCGAGTTGGCCGACAGGATTTTGGCGTTTTTCGGGGATGATAAATAGGAAATGAACAAAGTCATCCAGATACTGAATCTGTTTCGCATGTATGGGGCCGGCGCCTTCGGCGTCCTGTTGTCCCTCCTGCTGAAGCGGCCGGTAAGGGTCCGGGTCATGGGAAAACAGTTCGTTCAGAACCTGGATAAATCGACTGTTTATCATTTGCTGAACTCTTATTCCAAGATGGAAAAGCTGATCGAGGCTCTCCCTGCCGGTTTGGATGGAGCCGTGATCGACGGTGGCGCCAATAATGGCCTGTTCTCTTTCGTGCTGAGGAACCGGTTTCCGGATGTTCCCCTCTTTGCTTTCGAGCCCTCGCCTGTCTTGCTGCCCTACCTGAAAAAAAACCTGCCCGAAGGGCCGGTGACACATATCCGCACGGAAGCCCTGTCTGAAAAATCGGGAGAAATTACCTTCTTTTTTTCCAAGGATGCCGATCAGATCGGCTCCCTGCACAAGGAGAATGTCGAAGCATTCGAGAAAAACGCATCGAGCATCGCCGCTCATCAGGTTCCTGCCATTGACCTGGACTCCTTCATTCTCGCGGAAAATATCCGTAAAATAAGCGTCCTGAAGCTCGACGTTCAGGGATCGGAGCTTTCCATTTTGAAGGGATCGGAAAAGGCCTTGCAAATCACGGATATCCTTCTGATCGAGGTGATGCTCATCGAGCCTGCAGCTTTTGACCTTATCGATTTCCTAAGGGCCCGGTTTCCTTACTTCAAAGCGGTGAATTCCGTGTCATACGGAGCCGATTTGATGTTTTCGAAAACACCCATTGGTTAGGCCAAGCCAGCAATTTTTTTTATATTGGGAATCAATTCCGCGTCTCGCTCTCCGATGTTTTCGCAGGGATTGCTCTGTTCACCGAAAAACCTTTCTGCTATGCCTAACCGGGTTCTTTCCTTTTTATTCTGCATTTTTTTCGGAATGGCCGCCGCAGCTTTTGCCCAAGGGAGCAAAAACGCGCTACAATTCGACGGAAATAACGACTATGTCAGAGCCAACGGTTTGTGCAATACCCTGACAGGCGGAGCGATCACTTTCGACGCCTGGATTTTCCCCACAGACAATTCAGATGATCAGGCCATTATCGCATTCAATGAAGACAACGGTTCATACACCAATAACGTGAACTTGCTGTATTATTTCGGCTCAACCGGAAAAATCGTCTACTTCGACCGGGGCCCTGACAATTACAATATTCCAGCGAGTGGTTATTTCCCGACTGGGCACTGGTACCATGTTGCTTGTGTGATCTCGTCCTCCCTGCAGGGCAAAATATATGTGAACGGGGTGGAAGTGCTTTCCTTCAACGCGCATGAGACGCCGAAGGCCGGGCACCTGTTCAGCATCGGGCAGGAGTGGGATGGTTATTCCACCAGCGGTTTTTACAAGGGAAAGATCGACGAGGTCAGAATTTGGAAAAAAGCGCTTACCCAAAACGAGATCCGGGAGAGAATGTGCCGGTCCGTTCCGGTTGCTGATCCCGGCTTGACAGGGTATTTCAAACTGGATGAATCGTCAGGGAATAAGGCCTTTGATCAGGTTTCTCAAACTCAATTGGGCACTTTGTATGGTTTTGGCTCCTCTCCCTGGGTTACATCCGGAGCGCCTATTGGGGATGAAAGCGTTTACCTTTACCCCGCTAGTTGGAGCGGGCAGAACCTCTCCTATTCGTTTAGTCCGGATGTTGAGGTAGATGTAAGCCTGGTCGGAAATAACCCGCAGGGGATACATATTTATGCGGTGGGAGCATCTCCAAACTCCACCGCGGGCCTGCCCAACATCCCTTCCGGGTATTTCGGGGTGTTTGCCACCAATCTGACGGCCGTTTATGTGCTTACCCTGGATTACTCTTCCTCCGGAAATTGCGGAGCCTGCGATCTCATTCCTGAAGTGTACGCCCGAAACGATAATTCGGTTGCTACCTGGTCTCCGCTGCTTCCTTTTATCGACATTTCCGCCTGCTATGTCTTGCTGGTAAATAACGATATATACCGGTCGGAATACGTATTCGATTTCCTCCCCTTTTTCCTGGAGTATGAAGCTTTTGAATCCGATACCCTGTCGTTGTGCCAGGATAACCTTACGCTGCGACCCGATACCCTGATCAACGGGATGGAACTGTTATGGAATACTGGTGAAACCTCCGAGACCATAGCAGTGGACGGCAGCGGGCAGTATTGGCTCACCGCCCAATTTGGGGACTGTATCTTCCAGGACACCATTGAAGTGATCCTTGCCGAACCTCCCCTTTTTGAGTATGCGACAGAAGAACCTTTGTGCTTTGGCGAAGCATCAGGCGCCCTGCTCCTCAATCCGGTTGATCCGGATTTGCAGTTCAGCTTCGACGGAGTGAATTTCTCCGCCGCCACCATTTTCGGCGGATTTGCTGCGGGGGAGTACCTGCTTTGGGTCAGAGACGGGCAAGGATGCGTATCTCAGGTGGCCTTTGAAGTCGGCCAACCCGACCCGATTGTCATTCAGTTGCCGCCGAATCTGACCGTTAATCCCGGGCTCTCCATTCAGATGAATGCGATCGTTACCCAAGGCGCTCCGCCGTATACCTATCTTTGGATGCCTGCCATTGGGCTGAGTTGCGCTGATTGCCCTGATCCCTTCGTGGAGGCCGCCACCGGGCAGCCGGTATATACCCTTCTGGTGACCGATTCCATTGGCTGTACGGCGCAGGCGTCGGTGCATGTCCAGATCCTTTGGGAGGAAATCAAAGTATTCATACCCAATGTGTTCAGTCCAAATGCTGATAACGCTAATGACCTTTTCACCGTTTTTGGAGGACCGGGAGTGAGCAGGGTCAAGAGCATGAAGATCTTCGACAATTGGGGAGAAAAGGTGTTTGAAAAGTTCGACTTTCCGGTGAATGACTTGTCGCACGGGTGGGATGGTACGTTCAGGGGCAAGAAGCTGAAACCCGGAGTTTTTGCCTATCGGATTTTCGTAGAACTTGCCACTGGAGAGATTTTACACTTCATGGGCGATTTAACCTTGGTCCGGTAGAAATAATCCTCACTTCACCATCTTCATGAACGTGCCCACAAACCAGTTGGAGTCGGCGCGGGTCAGCGTGTCGAGCGTGGCGTTGGCTTTGTTGGAGAAGAGTTTGATATCGCGGATCGTCTTCTGAAACTCTTCCGCTTTCGGGTCGTTCGGCGGCCCGTCGACGATCGACACCTCGTCGAGCACCTTGAGCATGGGCTCCAGCTCTTTCTTTTTCCGCTGTGTGATAATCTTCTTGACCACCTCCCACATGTCTTTTTCCGCCCGGAAGAATTCGCGCCGCTCGCCGGTGCGCAATTCCTTGAAAACCAGCCCCCAGTCGATCAGGGCCCGCAGGTTCATGTTTGCGTTGCCGCGCGAAATCTGCAGCTCTTCCATGATCTCGTCGGCGCAGAGGGGCTCGGGCGAAATGAGCAGGAGAGCATGGATCTGCGCCATGGTACGGTTGATGCCCCAGCTGGAGCCCAGGGCTCCCCAGGACTGGATGAACTTATCCTTGCCTTCTTGCAGATCCATGCTTGTCGGTTTTAAAATTAGGCTTTATAGATCGGAAGCGTCACCACCTCAGCTTCCAGGCGTTTATTGCCTGCCACTACCATAATGGCAGAGCCCGGCTGGCTGAAAGCGGTTGCCACGTAGCCCATGCCGATCGGCTGGTCCATGGAGGGCGACTGGGTGCCGGAGGTCACTTCTCCAATCACATTGCCGGTGGTATCTTCGATGGCGTAGCCATGACGGGGCACGCGGCGGTCTTTGACGACAAAGCCGACCAATTTTTTGGAGAGGCCGGTCTCCTTCAGGCGCAGGATGTGCTCCCGGCCGGTGAAATCGCCTTTCTGGGCTTTGGTGATCCAGCCCAGGCCTGCTTCCAGGGGCGAGGTCGTGTCGTTGATGTCGTTACCATAGAGGCAGTAGCCCATTTCGAGGCGCAGGGTATCGCGTGCGCCCAGGCCGATGGGTTTGATGCCGAGCTGTTTGCCCGCTTCGAAAATGGCATCCCACAGTTTGACCAAATTCTTTGAATCGGTGTATAGCTCGAACCCGCCGGCGCCGGTATAGCCGGTTGCGGAGATCAGCACGTTGTCGATGCCGGCGAAACGGCCTTTGGTGAAGGTGTAGTATTTCATGTCGCCGAGCGGCACATCAGTGAGCCCCTGAAGGGCTTTGACGGCGTTGGGCCCCTGCACGGCCAGGAGGCCGGTTTCATCGGAGATGTTGATGAGCCGGGTATTGAAGGTATTGTGTTTGGAAATCCAGTTCCAGTCTTTTTCCATATTGGAAGCGTTGACCACCAGCATGAAGGCCTGTTCGCCATCGGCCGACATATCTTCCGGCAGGCGATACACGAGGAGGTCGTCGACGATGCCGCCGTCGGCGTTGGGCAGGCAGGAGTACTGTACCTGTCCGATAGCCAGTTTGGAGGCGTCGTTGGAAGTGACTTTCTGCACCAGATCGAGCGCCTGGGGTCCTTTCACGATAAATTCGCCCATGTGGGAGACGTCGAACACGCCGACGTTGGTCCGCACGGTGTGATGTTCTTCGGTAATCCCGGAGTAGGAAACGGGCATGTTGTAGCCTGCGAATTCGACCATTTTGGCGCCGAGCGCGATGTGCTTATCGTTGAGCGGGGTGAATTTCATGATGTAAATTTTTATTGAAGAAGTTCTTGTTGAATGATGATCTTTTCGATTTTATCGCCGATGGCGATCTGTTGGACGATTTCCAACCCTGAGGCCACCCTTCCGAAGATGGTGTAACGGCCGTCGAGGTGGAAGGCCGGCACATGGGTGATGAAAAACTGCGAGCACTCCGTGTGGTTGCCTGACGAGGCCATTCCGACGAGGCCGGGCTGGTCGTAGTACAGCGGAGGCAGTTCGGAGCGGATGGTATAATCAAGGCTTCCATAGCCGTCGCCCCTGGGGCATCCGCCCTGGATGACGAAGTTGCTGACCACGCGGTGGAAGGCTTTGCCGTCGTAAAACCCCGATTTGGCCAGCGACAAGAAGTTGGCCACAGTAGCTGGGGCAAAGTCAGGCCAGAGTTCCAACACAATTTCCCCCTTGTTGGTTTTGATCGTGGTTTTGGTTCCCTGTTGGATGGAAGCGGCCAGCGCCCAGTCGATGGGGTGGTTGAACTCAGGGTTTTTGGAGGTAGAGGTTTTTTTGTCGTTGAAAAAGTCGAGGGTTTTTTGCAGTTCGTTGTAGGTCTCGATATCGCGGGGCAGCTGGAGTTTGGCCATGGCGTTCTCCAGGAAGTTGAGGCTGTCGAGGGTGCCGCGGAAGCTGAGTCCCGGCTCCCGGAAGATCTCCGCTGCGATGGCCATCATGCCCACGTCGCCATTTTGGATGGCTTCCACGCAGAAGTTGCTGATTTCCTGACGTACCCTGCGGTAGGAGATGCCGTAGTATTTTCTGAAATCGGATTTTTTCACCGCTTTTGAGATAGCCTCCATGGCTGCGGTTCGAACCACGGGGTCGGTAGCGGGGAAGCCCACTTGTTTGACGTAGCGGTAGTTCCATCCGAATTCGCCCAATGCCCGCAGGGCTTCGGCCTTTTCGTAGGGGTTGGCGCTCTTTTCGAAGCGCTGTCTCAATTCGGCGTTGATGGCGCCTTTTGTTATGCCCATGGAGTCGGAAAGGTACCTGTTGGCGGCGGCATAGAGCAGCAGTTGAGATTCCCAGCCGAGGAGGGTGTCTTTTGCTTTTTCCCAGTAGAAGCGGGCTTCTTCGGGCTTTCCGTTGTCGAGGAAATACTGCGCGCCTGCCCTTGAGAGGTGGTAGTCGGCGCTGCTGACTGCTGAGAGGGCGATAGGTTTGACGGCAGCGTAGTCATAGTTGCCGAATGCCCGCAGGATATTGACCTTGACCCGGTTGTCGGGCTCGAGATTGAACTGGCTGATCAGGGCGTTGAGCGCCACGGAGTCCTTGGTTCTGCCGAGCGGGATGACGAGGTTGAGCCGGATCAGCGGGTCGTCTTCCCGCAGCATGATCTGTGCCAGGTCGCTGACGTACTTGCTCAGGTCGAGTTCTTTGCCCCTGAGCAGGTAGTAGGCAGCGGTACGGCGGGTTTGTGGCGGATAGGCCGGGTTGCCCAGAAAGCCCATCATGGTGGAAGTGCTTTCAGGCGAGGTGATACCCCGCTGGGAATACCGGAGGATGCCAAGGGCCTGTCCGTTGACCAGAGCGGTATCCTGGGGTTTGTATGTCTTGATGGTGCTCAGGGCGGCGAGGTATTTCTGTCCCGCGCATTTCCCGATGGCTTCCAGAATGGCGGCGTTGGCGTGGATCCAGGCGCCGGAAGTGTCGTATTGATCGAAGGCTTCCACCAGCGCTGTTTCCGCTTTTGCGGAGCCGATCTGTCCGAGTGCGTAAGCAGCTGCAACCCTTACCTTTTCAATGTCGTCTTTGAGCAGGTGTTTGAGGCTGTCGATGGCAGAGGAGTCGCGCATGGAAGCGAAAGCCAGGGCCGAGGCAAAGCGGTACGAGGGGTCTTTGTGGCGGAAAAAGGGGTACAGACTGTCCGGGATCTGGCGATCCTGAAAATCGTAGATGCGTTGCAGAAGGGAATCGCTGAAGCTGGTCCTGACTTCCGTCAGCTTCCTGTTGTCAGGAGGCGTGCAGAAAGCAATCAGAAGGACGAATAAGCCAAAGATCAGGAGTCTCATGGGCGCCAGTTGATGTTGATTCGGTAAAAGTACTGAGTTTCCAAGCATTTGAGAAATGTTAAAGGGCCAAAAGCAGGAGCAGGTGGCATCCATTTTTTTCGGAAAAGATTTTAACATAATTTTAAGTCATGCAACCCCTCTTTTGCAAACCTGTCCTTTGATCGGGCAACATAAAAAGGAAGTATTGGATTACGGAGGCACACATCGGGAAATCGTAGAGCGCTGTAAGCGAAGCGAACGCCAGGCGCAGTTCGAGTTGTACCGCTTGTATTCGCAGGCGATGTACAACGTCTGCCTCCGGATGGTGCGCAGCGAAGCCGATGCGGAAGACCTCCTCCAGAACTCCTTCATCGACGTGTTCACCAACCTGGACTCCTTCCGGTTCGAATCGTCGATCGGGGCCTGGATCAAGCGGATCGTGGTGAACAACTGCATCAACTTCCTGAAAAAACGCCGGCTGGTTTTTTCGGAGTTGCAAGACAACCTCGGCGGCGTGCCCGACGAGGCGCCCGAGCCCACGGAATACCCGCTGTCCGTAAATGCGGTCTACGAAGCGATTAACCAGTTGCCCGACGGTTACCGGGTGGTGTTCAGCCTCTATATGCTGGAGGGTTACGACCACCAGGAGATCGGAGAAATTCTCGGGATCACGGAAGCGACTTCCAAGTCTCAATACAGCCGGGCCCGGAAAAGACTGAAAGAAATGTTGAATGCCCAACCCCTGGAAGCCGAATGAAAACAATCACACTGTTCTGTTAACCAACAATTGAAAACAAAAATGGATAAGCTCGAAAAATTCATCGCGCAAAACCGGGACGCCTTCGACCGGGAAACGCCAGGCGATCAGGTCTGGGCCGGCGTCGAAGATGCGCTGAACTCCCACAAGCGGGTGGATCGGCTTGAACAATTCGTCGAACTCCACCGGGGCGGGCTCGATAGCCAGACGCCCAGCCTGAAGGTGTGGGCAGCGATCGACAAAAATCTGGAAGCAAAACGCACCTCCGCGCATATCCGGCCCATGTGGCGGGCGCTGAGGGTGGCCGCTTCCGTGGTCGTTCTCCTGGCCGTCGGCGCCGTGATCGGCATGTATGCATACAAATTTTCCCACCCGGCCCAACTGCCTACCCTTGCGGAGATCGCACCGGAATATGCGGAACTGGAGTACTACTACACCTCCCAGGTCAACAACCGCCTGCAGGAACTCTCCCGCTTCAACCAGGCCCAAACCGTTCAACCCGACCTCCAACAGCTCGATGAACTCTATCAGGAATTGCAAAAAGAACTGGACCAGGCCCCCAAAGGATCCGAAGAACAGATCATCGAGGCCATGATCCGCAATTATCAAATCAAACTAGATATTCTGGAACGCGTATTAGAAAAAATTCAAGCCAATAATCCAAAAACAGCAGCAGCAAATGAAACCAGCATATAAGATCATCGGACTCCTGGCCCTGGCCATCTTCCTGGCCCCCGCAGCCTGGGCCTTCTCCCCCAAGGCCGAATTTACCAAAACAGTCAAACGCGAATTCGCCATTGACCCCGACGGCCTCACCCAGTTTATCACCAAATACGGCAAGCTGGACATCAAGACCTGGGACCAGAACAAGGTCAAGATCAACGTGACCATCCGCGTGCAGGCACGGTCGGAAGACGAGGCACAGAGAGTATTCGATCAGATTCGCATCGACTTTACTTCGAGCAGTAATCTCGTCAAAGCTGAAACCGTTATTGAGTCCTCCTCCGGATGGAGCTGGTTCAACTCCTCCAAATCCGATTACACCATCGACTACGAGGTCTACCTGCCCAAAACCGTCACCCTCGACGTGGCCCACAAATACGGCGACGTGTTCACCTCGGCTTTCGCTGGCCGGGTGATCATGAACCTCAAGTACGGCAACCTGCGCATGGATGAACTGTCGAACAACCTCAACCTCGACCTCAGCTACGGCAATGCCACCATCGCATCCGTACGCGACGCCGAAGCGATCATCTCCTACAGCAACCTCACCCTCGCCAAAGTGCGCGACGGCAAGTTCACCACCAAGTACTCCAACCTGAGCATCGAGGAGGGGAACTTCATCCAAAGCGACTCGAAATACGACACCTATCGCGTAGGCCAAATCGAAAAACTCAACAGCCGCAACAGCTTCGGCGCTGTCGAAGTCAAGCGGGTGAGCGACCTGACCTCCTACGCCCGCTACACCGATATCAAAGTGGCCGAATTGACCAACAGCGCAGACCTCGACCTCGAGTACGGTGGCGCCCGCCTCGAAAACATCCGGAAAGGTTTCGCTGAAATCAGGCTCAACGGCCGCTATACTGACTTCAAAATCCAAGTGGAAGAAGGCGCCTCCTACCAACTCGAGGCCTCCGGTAAGTACGCAGGCATTCTCTATCCCTCTTCCCTGAAGGTGACCTACGAAAACGAACAGCCCACTTTCCACGAAGTAAGCGGCCACGCCGGCGTGCCCAACGCACGAAGCGTCATCAAGGCCCGCCTCGACTACGGTGGACTGAAGATGCAGTAAAAGCCAATCCAATATCTAACCATACCGCCACTTTATCCGGCATGTTACCGGGTAAAGTGGCTTTTTTGTATATTGCTCGCCATTAACTCAACCATATGAAGATTAAATTCTGCGGGGCCGCCCAGACCGTCACCGGAAGCGCCCACCTCATCGAACTGGAAGACGGCTTCAAAATCCTCCTCGATTGCGGATTGTACCAGGGACACGAAGCGGCCATGAAATCGTTCAATGAAAACTGGAAGTTCGACCCCAAAGAGTTGGACTGCCTCATCCTTTCCCACGCCCACATCGACCACAGCGGCCGCATACCCAAACTGGTCAGAGACGGGTTCAGCGGCACCATATACAGTACCCACGCCACTCGCAGCCTTTGCTCCATCATGCTGCTCGACGCCGCCAAGATCCAGGAAAGGGACGCCGAGTACGAAATGAAAAGGGAAGCCAGGAAAAAGGGCAAGGTGCGACACGACATCGAGCCGCTCTACACCATGGACGACGTCAAGCCCGCTATGGACCTTTTTATGTCGGTAGGGTATGAAAAATGGTTCAACGTGCACCCCAATGTGGAAGTGCTCTTCCGCGACGCAGGCCACATCCTCGGCAGCGCAAGCGTGACCCTCTACATCAAGGAAGGCGGCAAAACGGTGAGAATTGGCTTTACCGGCGACATCGGCCGCCCCGACAGACCCATCCTCCGCGACCCCAAACCCATGCCGCCCGTCGACTACCTGATCTGCGAATCTACCTACGGCGACCGCGACCACGAAGGCAAACCGGCGGAGGAAGAGCACTTGCTTCAGATCATCAACCACACCTGTGTCGAGAAGGGAGGAAAGTTGATCATTCCGGCTTTCAGCGTGGGCAGAACCCAGGAGATCGTCTACCTGCTCGATCAGTTTGAATCGTCCGGCCGGCTGCCTCACATTCCCGTGTACGTCGACAGCCCGCTCGCCGTCAACGCCACCACGATCTTCGCTTCCCACCCGGAATGTTACGACCGCCAACTCGCCAACTACCTGCTTACCGACCCCAACCCCTTCGGGTTCAACGGCCTGAGGTATATCCGCGAGACGGAGGAGTCCAAAAAGCTGAACTCCATGGAAGACCCCTGCATCATCATCAGCGCCTCGGGGATGGCCAATGCGGGCCGTATCCAGCACCATCTCTTCAACAGCATCGAACACCCCCGCAATACCGTGCTGATCGTCGGCTATTGCACACCGGATACCCCCGGCGGGATGCTCCGCAACGGCGTCAACGCCCTCAAACTGTTCGGGGAATGGAAAATGGTGAACGCGGAAGTGGAAGTCATGGACTCCTTCTCCGCCCACGCCGACCGCAACGAACTGTACGACTTCCTGTCGCCTCAGCTTGGACATCTAAAAAAACTGTTCCTCGTGCATGGCGAGCAAAACGCGCAGGAAGGGTTCAAAGCCCTCCTGGAGCAAAACGGCTATACAAAAGTAGAAGTACCTGCCCTGGGCGAATCGTATGCAATTTGATGCCAAAAACGCTCGTTGTTGTTAGGTGTTATTTTATTTCCTTACCAGCATTCAAATTTTCTCAAACTTTGAAGAATCTTCTCTATTGGAGCCTTTCAATGATTGCGTCACTCCTCCTGCTAGCAGGATGCCAGCACTTCGATGACCTCGAAGGCATAGAAACGGTCGGAGACGATGCGGAATTCGCTATTCCGCTCATCCAGGCCAGCGTGTCGCTTGACGATCTTCTGGAGAAGCTCGACAAATACACCTTCCTCGACACCGACTCCACCGGCCTGATCTACCTCCGGTACAAGGGCGACGTCGTCACCAAAACGAGCCAGGAGATCTTTGAGAATATCCAGCTGGCGCTTCCACCCTTTATCCCGGTGATCGACACCGTCATGCCCCTGCCGCTGGTTTCGCCTACCGGGATCGAGATCGATTATGTGGAAATGAAAAAGGGCATCATGCAGTACGTATTCCAGTCTTTCCATGAAGACGACCTGACGGTAAAAGTGCGCTTCCCACAGGTCATCAAGCCCAACGGACAGGTGCTGGAATTCACCCATACTGTGAACTACACCAACAGCGTTCCGGTTCTCCCATTCCCGCCTTTCATCAACTACGACCTGGCGGGTCATAAGCTGGTGGCCGACGACCAGGGCAACCTGCGCATCGAATACATCGCCCTGCGTTCCAACGGCCAGCGCGACACGGTGTCCAACTTTAACATCCTGCTCTCCGACCTGGAGTTTTCCTACGCGGAAGGCTATTTTGGCAACCAACTCCATGACGGCAGCCGCGATACCATCTTCATCGAATTCTTCGAAACCTGGACCAAGGGCTCGGTTTACTTTGATGACCCCAAGATATTTGTCAACGTATTCAACTCCTTCGGAGTGCCCACCCGCTCCATCGCCAACGTATTCGATATTCACACCGCCGACGGCAACATATTGCCCCTCGAAAGCGAAGCCATCGACAACGGCATTGACTTCGACTATCCCCAGTTGCCGGATGAAGTTGGGCAGACTAAAGTAACCCATTTCTCCTTTACCAAAGACAACTCCAATATCGACGTGGTGCTGGGCTCCAAACCGGTGGCCCTCGACTACGACGTCGACGCCATCACCAATCCCGACAATGAAACGGCTATCCGGGGCTTTATCACCGACAGCAGCCGCTACACCGTGTCGGTGGAGGTAGAATTGCCGATCTACGGCAGATCGTCGGCCTATACCGCGATCGACACCGTCGAAGTCGACTTTTCCTCCTACGACAATGTAGAGGAAATGGAATTCAAGGTGCTGGCAGAAAACTTCCTCCCCATCAACGTCGATATCCAGGCATACTTCGAAGACGCTTCGGGTATGGTCATCGACTCCATGTTCCAGTCCCAGCAGACCCTGATCGACGCGGCGCCGGTCGACGACGAGGGCGAGGTGATCAACCCCGCCAAGCACGTCCTCTACATTCCCATTGCCGGCGCAAGGCTCGAGAACCTGATGAAAACCCGGAAGATCGTCCTGGCGGCGGCCTTTTCCACTTACGACAACGGCTCGAAATCCGTCAAGGTGTACGCAGGCCAGCGCGTCAATATCGGCGTAGGCCTCAGATTGAAAACCAAAGACTAATCCAGGCGCCCCATGCGAATCCTTCTTTCGACCTTTTTGCTCACCCTTTTTGGGGCAGGCAGTTTATTCGCCCAAACCGAATGGGGACTTTTCAATCAAAACCAGCTCTGGCAGGGCAACCGCCTGAATCCGGCCTTCTGGACAGACCAAAAGGTGATCATCTCACTGCCCAATCTCCACAATACCCTTTACTTCACGGGGCCGACCTACGGCGATGTGATCAGGGAAGAGAATGGGGCGAATGTATTCGATGTGAATGCCCTGATCGCCAACCTCAAAGCCGATAACTTCGTGCGGGAGCGGCTGGAGATCGGCACGATCGGCGCGGGCGTCCGGCTGGGCGAGTCCTTTGGTTTGACCTTCCAGCACCAGGTGCATTTCAATGCCTACCTGTCATACCCCAAGACCCTCCCGCAGCTGATCTGGAAGGGGAATGCGCAGTTTATCGGAGAGACCATTAACCTTGACCACGACCTGCAGCTGTTTTCCTACAACGAATTCGCCCTCGGAGGTTATTTTGAAGCCGGACCGCTTCAGCTTGGCGCCCGCGTCAAGTTGCTGACGGGGATCGGCGATGTCTCCACCGAGCGCGGGTCGGCCTCCTTGTACACCGATACGGCGTTTTACCAGCTTCAGTTCCAGGCCGACTACCTGTTGAATACCTCGGCCTATTTCGACTACGAATCGTATGACGACCTTCAGCTGGACTACGATTTCGGACAATTGCAGTTAGACAAACTCTTCACCGCTAACCCCGGCTTCGCCTTTGACCTGGGCCTTCGCCTGAGCGGAGAAAAGTGGTGGCTTTCCGCCAGCGCCATCGACATCGGTTCGATCCAGTGGGAGGAGGAGGTGCGCAACTACCGCGCCGAAGGAGAATACCGGTTTGACGGCCTCGATTTTTCCAATGCCCTGACCGGCGATTCGGCCAATCTGGAGAGCGCGCTCGATACGCTGCGCGCGCTGTTTTCTTTCCCCGAAACCAACGAGGCCTATCGCACGGCCCTTCCTGCCAGGGCATACCTGGCCGGCGGGTTCAGCCTGTCTGAGCGCTGGGAGCTCGGCGGAGCGGTCTTTTCGGAGTGGTACAGGGGGCAGATGTTCCCCGGGATGAGCGTTCACGCGGCTTACCGGCCTTTCCGCTGGCTCAATTTCGGCGCCAGCTACGGCATTTTCAGAAATGCCTTTGCCAACCTGGGGCTGAGCGCTTCGGCAAAGATCGGGCCGGTGCAATTATACGCCCTTGCCGACAACATTACGGCGGCTTTCCGGCCCGCCGACAGCCAGTATTTCCACCTGCGGACAGGGGCCAACCTGGTTTTCGGCAAGGTGCAGAAGGAATAAATTCCCCTATCTTCGCTGGAAAAAGCGGATATGGAAAACAAGCACCATCCCGTCACTGCGGTCATTCGCGGCCGCAGGGCTATTTTCCCCCATTCTTATAATACCCAACCCATCCCGGAAGAGTTGATCCGGGAAATACTGGAAAACGCCAACTGGGCCCCGACGCACAAGATGACGGAGCCCTGGCGCTTCATTGTCTTTCGTGGCTCGTCTTTGGCGAAACTGGGCGAATACCTGGGGGAGTACTACCGCGAGCACACCTCAGCGGAGGCGTTTTCGGAGGTGAAATACAAGAAGACCAGAAACAACCCCGTGCGCTCGGCGGCCGTCATCGCCATCGTCATGCGCCGCGACCCGGAAGAGCGCCTGCCCGAGTGGGAAGAGATCGCCTCGGTAGCCGCAGCCGTCCAAAATATGTGGCTGACCTGCGCCGCCCACGGGATCGGCGCCTATTGGAGCACTCCCGGGTCTATTCTGAAAGCGGATGACTTCCTCGGCCTGAAGCCGGGAGAGCGCTGTCTGGGGTTATTCTACATGGGTTATCACGACCTTCAGGACCTTGCCGGCAAACGAAGTCCAATTGAGGAAAAAGTGGAATGGTTGGATTAGTTGGACAAGATAAAATATTGCCGTACTTTTGGCCGCGAAACGGAAAACCCGGTTATTGAGGGTTCTTCGAACCAGTTAACCAAAAAATGAATGTATTATGGGTCAAAATTTGATTTACCTGATACCTGTCTTCGGCGTTCTGGGCCTGTTATACACGGCCTGGAAATCTTCCTGGGTCTCCAAACAAGAGGTCGGCACAGAGCGGATGGCCCGCATTGCCAAGGCCATTTCAGAAGGCGCCATGGCATTTTTGAGAGCTGAATACCGGGTTCTGGCCATTTTTGTCGTAACGGTTGCGATCCTGCTCGGCATCAGTGGCATGACGGAGGGTTCTTCTCCTCTTATTGCACTTTCCTTTGTGGTAGGTGCGCTTTCCTCCGCCCTTGCCGGATTTATCGGTATGCGCGTTGCCACCAAGGCAAACGTCCGTACGACCCATGCCGCTCGTACCAGCCTGGGCAAGGCGCTTGAAATAGCCTTTGCCGGCGGCTCCGTCATGGGCATGGGCGTGGTTGGCCTCGGTGTGTTAGGCCTCGGCGTGCTTTTCCTCGTATACACCAACATCGGCTGGGATATCAACAAAGTGATCACGGTGATCACCGGCTTCTCCTTTGGCGCGTCCTCAATTGCGCTCTTCGCTCGTGTGGGCGGCGGCATTTACACCAAGGCAGCCGATGTAGGCGCCGACCTGGTGGGCAAGGTGGAAGCGGGTATCCCGGAAGACCATCCGCTGAACCCTGCGACTATCGCTGACAACGTGGGCGATAACGTGGGCGACGTAGCGGGTATGGGCGCCGACCTTTTTGAAAGTTACGTGGGCTCAATCGTCGGTACCATGGTGCTTGGCGCCGCTTTCATCGGCGTCGTCGGTTTTGAAGCTACCAATGAGTTCGGAGGCCTCAATGCCATCCTCCTTCCGTTGGTACTGGCGGGCGTTGGTATCCTGACTTCTATCGCCGGTACTTTCTTCGTAAAAGTGAAGGAAGGCGGTAACCCGCAGAAAGCCTTGAACGTCGGCGAATTCGGCTCCTCGATCGTCATGATCATCCTCTCCTATTTCATCATCACCTGGATGCTGCCGGCTGAATGGACTTATTCCGACACCCTGTACCGCGATGCGGCGGGCAACCCGATCATGCGCGAAATGAGCGCACTGGGCGTCTTCTTCGCTACGATTATCGGTCTGGTCGCCGGTTTGCTCATCGGTATGGTAACCGAGTTCTTCACCGGAACGGGTACGCTTCCGGTGCGTTCGATCGTAAGGCAGTCGGGCACGGGGGTGGCAACCAACATCATCTCCGGTCTTTCCGTAGGTATGATCTCCACGGCCATTCCGATCCTGATCCTGGCGGCTTCCATCATCGGCGCGTTCTACTTCGGTGGTCTGTATGGTATCGCCATCGCTGCCGTCGGTATGCTTTCCAACACCGGTATCCAGCTGGCGGTCGACGCCTACGGCCCGGTCTCCGATAACGCAGGCGGTATCGCGGAAATGGGCGAACTGCCCAAGGAAGTGCGCCAGCGCACCGACAAGCTCGACGCAGTGGGCAACACCACGGCGGCTATCGGTAAAGGTTTCGCTATCGGTTCTGCTGCCCTCACCGCACTTGCACTTTTCGGCGCATACATGACCACGGCCCAGATCTCCTCCATCGACGTATCCAAGCCGGATGTGATGGCGGGTCTGTTCATCGGCGGTATGCTTCCCTTCCTGTTCTCGGCCCTTGCCATGCAGGCAGTAGGCCGCGCGGCTATGTCTATGATCAAGGAAGTACGCCGCCAGTTTGCCGATATCCCGGCCCTCAAGGCCGCGCTTGAAGTAATGCGCAGAAACGACGGGAAAGAGATGAACGAATGGAGCGAAGCCGATCAGAAGACCTTCCACGATGCGGACGGCAAGGCAGAATACGGCTATTGCGTCGATATCTCCACCCGCGCAGCCATCCGCGAGATGGTGCTCCCGGGTTTGCTCGCTGTACTTGCTCCGGTGCTCACCGGCTTCCTCGGCGGCGCTGAAATGCTGGGTGGCTTGCTCGCCGGTGTGACGGTAGTAGGCGTGCTCATGGCCATCTTCCAGTCCAACGCCGGCGGCGCATGGGACAATGCGAAGAAGATGTTCGAATCGGGCGTCGAAATCGACGGCAAAACCTACTACAAAGGCTCCGATCCGCACAAAGCGGCTGTAGTGGGCGATACGGTAGGCGACCCCTTCAAGGACACTTCCGGCCCCTCGCTCAACATCCTGCTGAAGCTGATGTCCGTCATCGCACTGGTCATCGCTCCGCTGCTGTAATACTTACCATTTGACAAAAGTAAAGGCGCTGCCGGTGTGTACTCCGGCAGCGCCTTTTTTTATTTTTATCTTTCAAAAAAATCACTTTACTATGACCAGGATAGTCGCCTGGAGCGCCTTGGCGTTCCTTTACCTCTCTTTTACCGCATGCGTTTCAACCGGGAAACTCTTTCAGGAGAGCAGCCGGTCGCAGGAAGCCTTCAAGACGGTCATCTCTTTTGAGGAACGATCGGCCCTGATCATCGTACCTGTGGAGGTTGGTGGAAAAACCAGGTATTTCCTCCTCGATACCGGCGCCCCAAACATTATTACCCCTGAACTGGCCAAGGAGTTGAACTTGAAAGCGATAAAAAGCCTGAACGTCAGGGATATTAACGGCAGGGCCAACAAGCAGCAGCTGGTGAGCATTGACAGCATAAGTCTTGGGGGGACTTCCTTTTACCAAACCGCGGCCATCGTAGCCGACCTGAGCGCGCAGACGGAACTGGCCTGCCTGGGCATCGATGGCCTGATCGGGGCCAATTTGCTGAAAGGCGCCTGCCTCCAGATCGATTATGCAAAGCGCTCGCTGGTGCTATCCAGTAGTATAGACAGCCTGCCGATGAGTCAGGACGCGGTGAAATGGCCCTTTACGACGACCGCTCAGGGTACCCCGAAAGTTACAATCCTGGTCAACGGCCTCACCTTCAACGCCCTAACCGTCGATACGGGGTCGGACGGGTGGATCGACCTTTCCGAAGCGGCTCATTCAAAGGTGAAGGAAGCGGGGTCGATGAAATCCCGCACCGGCTACGGCGTTACTTCGGTAGGGTTATATGGCCAGAATGATCCGCACCCTATCCACCGCACCTGGGTTGAAGATGTGCGCATTTCAGAAACGTCAGCCCCTATGCCGGCATCTATCGACTTCCAGGGCAAAGGCGGCCGTCAGACCATTGGCAATGCCTTCTGGCGGCAATACGTCGTGACAATCGACTGGAAAGGCAACCAGTTGCTGCTGGAACCGAAAGAAGGCTATCAAATTTCCGAATTCAAAGATTTTGGCTTTCGAACCTACTACAGCGAGGGCCAACTCAGGATAGGGGTCGTCTGGAAAGACAGCGAGGCAGACCGCCAGGGCCTTAAAACCGGCGATCGCATCCTCTTTATGAACGGGATGGATTGCATTAATTTTTCCGACAGACAATACTGCCGGTTTTTCCTGGAAAAACCCCTGGAGAATACCTGGGATAAAGTCGATCTGCTAATCGAACAGGAAGGAGTGACGAGGAGGGTGGAGCTGGAGAAAGAGAAGTTCTTTTAGTGTGAAAGGAAAGCCGGTTTGGCTTTCCTTTCACATTTCTACTATCTCAATAACGTTACGTTCCCCTTATCAAAAAACTCTTCACCGTTGAAGCATTTCACGCGGAGGTACCAGCCGAACACATCCGGCGGGAGCGGTTCACCTTTGAAGGTGCCGTCCCATCCTACGCTCAGGTCTTCGGTTTCGAAGATCAGCTGGCCCCAGCGGCTGTACACCGCGAAGTAAACCACGTCGATGCTGTTGCCATAGACGTGGAGCACATCGTTTTCACCATCGCCGTTGGGGGAAAAGCCGGAGGGTACGAAGATGTAGGGCGGCTCACAGGGCGGGCTGAGCACGGTGACGGTCACCGAGTCGAGGCCGCGGCAGCCGAACTCATCTGTGATCTCTATGAAGTAGGTAGTGGTGACGTAAGGGTTGGCCACCGGGTTGTAAATCGTGTTGCTGGTGATAATCGAAGAGTCAGGCCACCAGAAGTACGTGTAATCGTTGTCCTGAACGGTGGTCAGCTGCGAAGTAACCCCTGAATTAAACAGCACGGTATCCGGGTCAGCTTCTGCGAACAGGCCGGTCAGGATGTCGATCACATTGACAAAGGTATAAGCCGTATCAACGCAGCCATACTGGTTTTGCACGATCACGGAGAAGGTCGTGGAAACGACCGGGTTGACCGTCGGCGTCGGCGTATCGCCTCCTTCGACGATCGCTCCCGCGGGCCCCCAAATGTAGGTCAGATCCTGATCGGGGGCGTTGTTGATGACGCCGATAACCAGTTCCTCATTCAGGCAAAGGTCGTAATTAGGGATGGTGGAAACATCGATCGGGAAAGCGTTGATGGACACCTGTGCGGTGTCGAGGCAGCCCAGATCATCTTCCGCTACGACGAAGTAGACCGAATTGCCCTCAGGATTGACCGTGATGGGGCTGCCCTGGCCGATCACGTTGCCGAGGCCGGGGTCGTCGTACCAGGTGAAGGTCACCGGGCTCACGCCTGCTGTGGCGCTGACGAGCACAGGCACAAATTCGCATAGCGTCGTATCGCCCTGGGCTTCGAGCAGGATGTCGGGGTTGATCAGCACGGTGACTTCCAGTACTGCCGAACAAGTGTCCACGCCTTCAAAGTCGGTGATTGTCACGGTAAAGGTCTGGCTCGAATCGAGCGTAACCACCGGGTTGAATGAAGTAGGATCCATACCGCCGATAACAGGCTCCCAATTGTAGGTGTAGTTGGGGTTGCCGCCCGGGTTGATGGGGGTAGGGATGCCCTTGCAGGCGTTGACCGTATCGGAAATTACGGGGTTGAAGTCGGACATTACCACGACCACCGTATCGTTGAATTCGCAACCAAACTGGTTGGTGGCCCACAGGTAAAATTCCACCGGACCAGGTACGGTGCTTACCGTGACAATAGGTAATGTGTGATCGCTCAGAATGGCGCCACCCGTTCCCGCGCTCCAGACATAAGACAATATGTCGAAAGGATCGTTATTGGTCGCCTCCAGTGTCAGCGAATCGACCGGGCAGATGATCACTTCTCCTTCAGCCTGGACATCGATGATACCATTCGTGACGAATACGCTATCCGCGGCCTGGCATCCGAAGTCGTCGGTGGCGAGCACGTAGTACCAGCCCGTGGTGTCGGGCAGCACGGTGATCTGCGAGTTGACGACAGTGTCCATGTCAACGGCCCACCATTCAAACACGAGCGGCACGTTGCCACTGGCGCTGATGGTAATGGGGCCTTCGCAGGCTACGGTATCCTGAGTCACATCCAATTCGATGGTAGTGGGCACGGTGACGAGCACGTCTTCCGTTGCCTGGCATCCCAGGGAGTCGGTGGCCAGCACGGTGTAGATCGTAGTTACAGGCGGATTGACGTTGATGGTGGCCGAGTCGGAGATAATGACGCCGCCGGCCGACCATTCAAAGGTGAGCGGTACGTTGCCGCTGGCGGTCAGTTCAACTTCGGTCTGGCAGCTGATCAGGTCTTCGGTTACCGTGAGTTCGATTTCATTGGGCACAACAACGAGCGCTGTATCCATGGCTTGGCAGCCGAAGGTGTCGGTGACCATAACGGTGTATACCGTGGTGATACCCGGGTTCACTGTGATGGAGCTGGTGATTTCACCGCCCGGCGACCAAAGATAGGTAACGGGAATCAGGTTGGGAACAGCTTCGAGCGTCACGGGTTCCAGGCAGCTGACCATCTGGCCTTCGACCGTCACCGATACGGCAGGCGGCACGGTGACCAGCACGCTATCCTGGGCTGTACAACCGAAGGCATCGGTACCTGTAACATAGAACCAAACGGTTGCGGGAGGCAGAATGGTGAAAGCGGAATCAAGGCTCACGATGGTATCGCTCACCGTCCAGACGTAGTCCAGGTCAACATTGGCGGAAGCGAAGAGATCTACGGGCAGCTGGCAGCTGATCAGCGCATCAGAAACTTCCATGTCGATGGCCGGCGGAACGGTCACCACGGAGTCGGCCGTCGCCTGGCACCCGAAGGTATCCGTGGCGATGACGGTGTAGGTGGTAGACGTCCCCGGATTGACGACGACGGTAGGCGTGTTGCCGCCGAATGGTGTGCCGTTTGCAAACCATTGGAAAGAAACGGGATCGGCGTTGGTGATGGCCGTCAGCGTCACCTCGCTCTGGCAGCTGATGAACTCGCCCTCAATCGCTACTTCGATTTGGGTGGGCACGGTCACGATCACAGTATCCCAGGCGCTGCAGCCGTATTCATCCACGCCCTCCACGTAGTAGGTGGTGGTGTTGGTGGGGAAAACCACAATCGAGGGGCCAGAGCCGATGGAGTCGAGGCTGATATTGTACCAGGTGAACTCGAGGGGAGAGATATTCCCGGAAACGGTCAGCGTAATAGGTTCATTGCAAGCAATGACCTGTCCGCCACTGGCGTCGAGCATGATCTGCTCGGGCACGAAAACTGTGACAGTTTTGGTGATCTGGCAGGTATCGCCAATGAAGTTGGTCACTTCAACGGTATAGGTGGTAGTCTCGGTGACGAAAACCTGCGGGTTGACAGCCGTGGGGTCGCTGAGCCCTATGGATGGCGACCAGAGGTACTGATAGGTGGGGTTGCCGTTCGGGTTGAGATCGGCAGTATCGCCGAAGCAGAGAGTCAGGGTATCGACCAGATCGATCACGGTCAGTTCGATCGGTATATCGTAGCTGATGCTGTCAGTACAATCGAGGGCCGTGGTGATGACTAGGGTTGCCGTTACGATCTGGCTTTCTGTTACCGTGATGACCGGGTTTTGTTCCGTAGAGGTTTCGCCGGTACTGAAGGTCCACTCCCAATTGGTAATGTCGTCGAGGAAGGATTGGCTCATGTCGTTGAAGCTGATAGTGACGAAGCCTTCCGAGCAATCTG
Organism: Saprospiraceae bacterium; assembly: GCA_049306275.1. GTDB lineage: Bacteria > Bacteroidota > Bacteroidia > Chitinophagales > Saprospiraceae > JADJTT01. The sequence goes on from JBAQQB010000165.1 coordinate 101,039, forward strand.
TGAAGCCGTAGCGGAAATCAGCGATGAGGGTGGGGTCGATCAGGATGACGGGCTTGGTAACAGGCTGTACGCACTCTGCGTTGTGCACCACGTCAAGCGTTACGAAGAAGGTGTCGATATACGGGTAGGTGTATACCGGATTCTCTTCGAAAGAGATGGCGCCGGGGTTGGTCGGGTCGCCGAAGTCCCATACGTAGTCGTACGCAAACTGGCTGAGGTTGGTGAACTGGACCGTCAGCCCGTCGCAATCGATGATTTCATAATCAAAATCGAGGACGATATCGGCGTCTACGATGGCGAGGTAGACGGAGTCGTTGGCAACGCAGCCGAATTGGTTTTCCATATCGACGTAGAGCACCGTTTGCCCCGGCACGTTGCTGACGTTGGGGTTGGCGGTATTGCCTCCGGAGAGGATCGCCGGGTTGGAGGCCCATTGGTAGCTGAGCACGTCGTTGGGATCCAGGTTGGTGACGAACACCGAGAAGGGCTCATCCGAGCAGATGACGATAGAATCGGCCGACATTTCGTAGTCGACCGGGCCGCCCTGTACGGTGAGTGTAGCTTGCTCTTCGCAACCGAAGGCGTCTTCCGCAGTGACGGTGTAGATGGTTGCTCCCGAAACCGGCACGGTGATTTCGTTGCCCGTCAGGGGGCCGCCGGGTGAAAAGTTCCAGGTAATGGTAGCGGCCGGCCCCGTGGTAGCGGTGAGCGAAGTCGTCGGGTCGCAAGTCGTAACGTCCCCGCTGGTGGTGAGGTTGATCAATTCAGGCACCGTTATTTCCACTTCCCTGGTGATGAAACAGGTGGTGAAATCCGGCACTGCGATGGTCACAGTGTAGGTGGTGGTCTGGCTGGGGAATGCCAGCGGGTTGGCGGCCGTGGGATCGGAGAGCCCGCCGGCAGGCGACCAGAGATAGACCAGGCCGGGGTCCCCTCCCGGATTGAGCTCGGCCGTATCGCCAAGGCAGATCACGGTCGAATCGACCAGGAACTGATCGTCAGGGAAGATCACTTCGATTTCCTGGGTCAGCGAGTCCTGGCAGTTATCGGCGGTAGTAATCGTATACATGACGGTGATGGTACCCGGTTGATAGACCGTCAGCGAGGGGTTTTGTTCGTTGGAGACGCCCAGCGGACCGAAGTCCCATTCCCATGCAACGGTATTGTTGAGGTTGTTTTGGGACTGGTCGGTGAAGGAAATCGTCACCGAATCGACTTCGCAATCGTTGAGTTCGTAAGCGAAACCGGCCGACAGAAAATTGCCAAGCAGGAGCACTTCTTCAGTTATGGTGTCCTTGCAGAGGGCGTCAGGCCCGGTAGTCAGGGTGACCAGATAGGTTCCTGTATCGGGGTAGCTAAACACGGGATCTACCAGAAATGAGGTGTCGGCGCCGGTTCCGTCCAGGCCAAAATCCCAGAAGTACCCTTCCGAATTCTGGCTGTTATTGGTGAAGTTGACCGTGCTGCCGTTGCAATCGACGTCGTAATCGAAGGCCAATTGCGGCAGTTCTTTGACGGTGACGGGGATGTCGGCGCTGGCGAAGCAGATGCTGTCGGCAGCGGTGATGAACACCGTATAGACAGTAGAGATATCAGGAGAAACGGTCTGAATTGGCGAAGTGGGATCTGCGAACGAGCCGCTCGGCTCCCAGAAATAGGGATACGTGCCGATGGAGTCAGCCAGGGGGTTCAGCACGGCAGAGTCGCCTTTACAGATAATGTGTGAGTCTGGAATAAGCGACAGCGGGAAGTCGTCGGTTCCTGTTTCGAAAGGTTTAGAGAACGTTTGTACGCAGGTATTGAGCGAGGTTGCCGTTAGGGTTATGGTACCTGACACATCCCGCGGGATAACGAACACCGGATTTTGCAGGGTGGAAGTAAGGGTGACGGGGCCTGTGTAGGTTACTTCCCAGTTCCAGGAGACCACGGGAGAAATCATGTCGAAGCTCAGGTCGAAGCATTCCAGCACGGTAGTGTCTACGCAATCGAACACCGTGAAGCCGAAGTCGGTAAACAGGGAATTGGCTTGCAGGTAAATCTGGGCGAAGGACGTATCTACACAAACGCTGTTGGGTTCTGCGATAAGGGCAATCGTATACCAGCCGGTATCCGGGTAGGTAAAGGTCGGGTTGGCCTGGGTGGATGTCAGCGACAAGTCGCCTCCCCAGTCAAAATACCAGATGAACTCGTCGGCAAAGGTGCTGTTGTTTTGGAACTCGACACTCAGGTCGTCGCATTGCACTTCCGGGGCGAAGAAGGAGGAGATGACTTCCCCGCATTCGCCGATGTTGTACTGGAAGTCTCGTCGCACTGTCGACAACAGGACGCCGTTGCGGTACTCTTCCACGGCGATGCCGACGACAAACTGGCCTTGTATGGTTGGGAAAGCCGTGAGTATGCCGGTATGGGGGTCGATGGCGAGCGGCACGGAGGCGCCCAGCATGTTGGCTTCGTTGTAGGGCGGGTCGTTCCAGGTGACGTTTACCGGAGGAGGCATAATGGCCGGCGGGATAGGTTCGGGTACGTTAAAGGTACCGCCTGTCAGGGGAGTGTTCAAGCGGTAGACCAGCGAGTCGCCGTCGGGGTCGATGGCGGAGTGGTCGTAGACCAGTGGTTGGTTGACGCAGAGGTAGATGGGTGCGACGGCCCCGAAGTCGGGCGTCGAGTTGCATTGCTGCATGGCAGGTCCGGACAGGGTGACGCAGTAGGTCGCACCGGTGAAGAAGGGGTCGATGATGTTCTGCACGGTGAGGTTGCGGCAGCAGCGCTGGTAGAGGATCTCATATCCCGCGGGGTCGTAGGGGATGGTGACGATCTTCTTGTATTGGGTGGCATGCACACAGACAGCGGGGGGCACAAACAGGCAGGTATCGGTGATGAAATTGTTCAGGGTATCGTTGATACCCGAAAAAAACATATTCACCTGCTGTTGCAGGGTGTTGTTGGACTTCCTGTATATACCCACCTTCGCCGGGTTGTCGAACCAGGCTGCGGGGTCGCCGTAAAAACAGTCGCGGTAGACATTGAGGGTGATCTCATATTTGTTGTTACCCAGGCATTTGTAGGTAATATCCCCTCCCACGATATGGGATGCCTTCACCGTTGAGGGCATAAGGAGTGCCAGGGTGAAAGAAAGAAAGACCAGACCCTTTCGGAAAAGGCTATTGAGAGCCGGTGTTGGGGCTTGAGTTGGCGTTGGTTTCATTGCTTTTCTTTTCAGCAGTTTTGATGATATGTTCGATTTCGCCATTTGCGAAAAGGGATTTTACCGTTCTCCTCCCAAAGTGACGCCGATGATCTCCACGCGCCGCTGACGAGATGCCAGCGGGCTGTAGATGGATTCGCGTTCGCTTTCGAGTTGTTTGCGCACTTCTTCGGGCACTTCCTGGTCCCCTTTTGACACTTCTTTGATCACTAGTTGGCCCGACTTGATATAGGGCGCCAGGGCGCCATCGTCGTACTTGGTGAAGTGATTGCGGAGCGAAACAATACGACGGCTGCCCAGCGCCAGGTTGTAGCGGCGGCCGGCGCGGGGGCTGGCAAAGCCGGTGATGGTCACTTCCACTGTCGCGCCTTTCTTCAGGTAATTGAGGAGCTCATCTGAAAATAGCTGGAGCGAGGCATAGCCTTCCCGCACTTCCCTTTCAAAGAAGGCTTCGATGAGCTGTTCAGCCAGGAAGCGGTCGTTACCCTCCAGCACCTTGGTGTACTCGTCGATGAAGACGTTCTTGCGGCCGTAGTATGCCGGGTAAGTATCGTTGTAGGTTTTTCTGGTCGTGGTGGAAGTGACGTCCGGATCGGGTTCGTCGTTGTCAAAGTAGAGGTAGAGCGGCACGAAGTCGGTAATCTCTTTCTTCAGCAAGTATACCTTCTGCACGATGTTGGTGAAATTAGGCGCTCCTTGCCTGCTCGGGATGACCTGTACGGTGTCGGGGTGGTACCCCGGTTTCCCGACGATGAGGGTGTACTCCTTCCTGCGGTCGATCGGGAACTCAAACTTGTTGTTTTCATTGTTGGTCTTGATGGCGATCTGGCGTTGCGGATCAAACAGCTGGACCGTCACACCTTTGAGGGGTTCTTCCGATTTTTTGTCGTATACCAGGGTTGTCAGGTCGAGTTCGTAGCGCTTGAGGTAGACTTCCTGCACAACGGTGAACTCGGGTTTGGTGGGGTCGAAAACGATATCTACGGTCTGCGGCTCGTAACCCGGCCTGCTGACCAGGATCTGGTATTTCTTGGTCCTGTCGATCGGGAAGAAGAACTCATGGCTGTTTTCATTGGTGAGCGCGGCGACCGGCACGCCGTTTTCGAGTAGTTGTACCGTTGCACCGGGCAGGGGGGCCTTGGTGTCTTCGTCGAAAACCAGCGTTTGCAGGTCTGCGCCGGTAGGCGTCAGGAATACGTCGTGGTTCATCGAGCCTTGCGGGTCAGTAATATTGCGCAGGTCGAGGGTATCGGTATGGGTGATGAACCCGTTTTTGGAAGAGACCAGTACATATTGTTTGCCTGTTTCAGGGAAAAAAGAGAAGCTGTTTCCCTCCGGATTTATCCCTGAATCAACCAGACGTGGTTGGCCGCCAACTAACTCATACAACTGGAGGTTGACCGCATTGAGCGGGTTGTTGTTCTTTTTGTTGTAGGTGAAAATATTGAGTTGGAAGGCTGCTTTTTTGAAATGGAAAATATCATAGCAGCAAAACTCTTTGGTATCCTGGTAGAAAATGGAGCCATTGCGGTTGGAGGAGATATATCCATTGGCGCCTCTTTCGCTTAGCCAGTAGTATACTTCGTTGAAACTGGTGTTGATGGGCGGCGCCAGGTGTTCGGGAGCGGTCCAGACGCCGTCGGAGCGGCTGGTCTTGTAGATGTCATAACCACCCAGGCTCTTCCATCCGTCGGTGCCGAAGTAGAGCGTTTGCGTCTGGCGGTGGTAAAACGGGGTAACTTCCGAGCCGTGGGTATTGACTGCGCTGAGATTGACGGGGGCGCCGAAGGTTCCGTTGCCGAGGATATCTGCATACCAAATGTCGGTATCCCCTTTTCCGCCGGGGCGGTTGGAGACGAAAAAGAGCACTTCTTTACCTGTTTTCCCGTCGGTCCCCACGTTTGGCTGCGAGGCCGTATACCCCGCCATGTTGACGGGCTCTGGGAGCATAACCGGCGCGCCCAGGCTGTCGTTTTCGAAATAATCGCGCACATAGAGCGTGCACTGGATGTCCGACACTCCGACGTAGCGGCAGAGGCTGTAGTAGACTTTTGTGCCGGTGGTATTGAACGCCAGGTAGGCCGTGTGGAGACTGTCGTCGTTGATGCCCTGGAACAGGAGGGCGGCCTGCTCGTTTTCGCCTGTGAGGATCTTCATATAGGGCCGGGGCGGGTCATAACTGTCGTCTTCCCTGACAAACCGGAAGGAGGTGAAAAACAGTTTCTCTCCGAAGTCCTGCGCGCCAAACTCCGAATAGGGCGAGTTGAGGAGTATCCCCATGCTGTCGAGGTTGGTCACCTGGAAAGCGGGCTTCGTGTTGTCGACTACGTCCTGCGCCCAGGAGCATTCTTCCGCCTTGGCGACGGCGCGCTGTGCCAGGGAGTCGTTGACGCCTGCGATCTGGGCTGCGAACTCATAGAAAAGCTCTTCGGCATCTGTATAATGGCCGAGTTGCTTTTTGACCTGGGCGAGTTTATATTTCGCATCGATATTTGCCAGGCTGTCGGAGCGCTCGATGGCCTGTTGGTAGGCGCTGTCGGCGAGGTGGAAAGCGGTGAGGGCCGCCGCCGATTCGCCGAGTTTATACCAGACGAGGGGCTGGTCTTCGTCTACTTCGAGGGCGTAGCCGTAGTAGGTCAGCGCCGAGTAGTAGTTCTTCTGCGCATAGGCATTTTCTGCCGCTTTCAGATAAGCTTTGAGGGTTTGGCCGTGCAGTCCCTGAAAGAGCAGTCCGAGAAGAAGGGTGAAGTATAATCGTTTCATAGGTATAGCTGAGGAGGTTGAAAGTTAGAACAAGCGGCAGATCTTGAATTGGTCCAGGTTTTTCACATGGGTGATCAGGTAGCGGAGGGCGAGTTCCGGCCCTCCGTTGCGATTGGTAGCGGCCTGGAAGCGGGAGATGTTAATGTCGTAGGTAAAGCCTGCCAGGAAGCCTGCGTACTGGAATTCGATGCCAGGGATGATTGCGTCGCCCAGGGAGTTGAAGCGGTAGGCGCCGCCGAGCATGATCGCCATTTCGCGGGCTCTTCGGGTGCTCAGGTGGAAGCGGAAGCCGCCGCCTGCCAGCGCTTCGGTATAGGAGCCTTGAAACTGGGCTGATCCGGCCAGGGCCAGGTCGAGTTTGCCCGCCAGTTGGATGGTGGGGATCATGTAGACGTTGAAACGCATGGGGAGGCGGGAGGGGTCGTCGTCCCTGAAGCTCTGGTTGGGCTGGTTGAGGTGGAAGGCGCCTGCGCCGACATCCACCCGTGTGCGCTTGTTGTGCTGCTTGCCGTGGAAGTTGAGGCCTGCTCCGAAGGAGGAGAAGTAGGTTCGCATATCCGGGAAAGACTCCAGGGTTGCCGCATCGGGGTCAAAAGCGCCTTCGACATATTGGTTGCCGAAGGTAAGCTTGTCGAGGTTGAAGGCGCGCTGGCTGGCCGATGCCATGACCCCGACACTGATCACATTCTCCCGGTCGAAGGCATAGGCATAGGAGCCGCTCAGACCGATCTGCGCGATGCTGAGATTGGCGTCGCCGGCGCCGTCGTAGTAAATCATGAGCCCTCCCCCCAAGAGCTGGTTGTCCTTTTTGCGGAGGTAGAACTTTTTGTCGGCCGAGGCAAACACCGTGGTGTATTGTTCCTCCAAGGCCGTACGCCACTGGCTCCGGTAGTTGAGGGTGAAGGAAATATCTCCCGGATTGATCCCCGTGAGGGCGGGGTTGATGTGCTGGGGCGCATGGTAGTACTGGGAGAAGTGGATGTCCTGGGCAAGGAGAGGCCCTGTGCAAAACAGCACAAGGCCCATGCAGAGTTGCATGAGCTTATTCATAGAAATGCGTTTCAGGATAGGTTCGTATTGGGTTAAATTCATCAATCGGCTTCGGGAAAGGCAATTGGTAATAGTTTTCTCCATATAGTTGGGCCAATTTATGAAAAAATTGTGTTAAAGTAAAGTGCCGGCGGGTTCCTCAAGCCTTCGTATGAAGGAGATGGATTGCCGATTCTTGCATACGCCCGGCCGGGAAAACTGCTGCTTGAATCGGAATGGGATTTGTCGAACTAAAAGACGGGAGCATTGGCGTCCGGTCACGCCGGAGCAGAGCGCCGGGGGGGTATTTCGGGACAATAACGCTCAAACTACGCGCAAATTAAGGGGAAATGAGATACTGCGCCTTGAAGAAATTGCAAGGCGGAAGACAAAACGGCAAGATTTGGGGCTTATCGCTTTTGGAGGCGCTGGGTGTGGATGATCTTGTTTTGCGGATTCAGGAACTGAACCAGATACATGCCGTCGGGAAGGCCGGAAATATCGTAGCGCTGGCCTTTAGAAGCGGTGAAGGCCAGCACCTGCCGCCCGCCAAAATTGTAGATGACCATTTGCTGCACTGCTTCTTCATTCGACAGGCTGATGAAGTCGGACGCCGGATTCGGGTAGACCGTTGGGCTAATGTCAAACTTCGCCGCGACAGGCCGGGAGGCTTCGGCGAGCGGAGAGAGAAGAGGGATTGCCAGCGACAGGAGAGTAAGCAGTAGAAGTTTTTTCATCCAGACGGTTTACAGTTCTCAGAATGAAGGTGTAATATACAATTTTTTTTAAAAGCTTACTCCCCTGCCTCTTCTTTTCGGATAAATTCAGCAAATTCTGCGATAGTCATGGCGCCGAGGTCTCCTTCGCCGTGGCGACGGATGGAGAGCGTGCCTGCTTCCGCTTCTTTTTCACCGACGATGGCCATGAAGGGTATTTTTTTGACCTCCGCGTCGCGGATTTTCCGGTTTACCTTCTCGCTGCGTTCGTCGAGGATACCCCTGACGTCGAAGGCCGAGAGTTTGGCCAGCACTTCACGGGCGAAATCGTTGTATTTGTCGCTGATAGGCAGGATAGCCACCTGCTCGGGCGTCAGCCAAAGGGGGAATTTGCCGCCGGAGTGCTCGATCAGCACGCCGATGAAGCGCTCCATCGAGCCGAAGGGTGCGCGGTGGATCATAACCGGGCGGTGGGGCTGGTTGTCAGGGCCGATGTACTCCAACTGGAAGCGCTCGGGCAGGTTGTAGTCGACCTGTATGGTACCCAGCTGCCAGGAACGCTTGAGGGCATCCTTGACCATGAAGTCGAGCTTAGGACCATAGAAAGCTGCTTCTCCGAGAGCAGTGGTGGTCTTCATGCCGGCTTCCTGCGTTGCTTCGATGATAGCGCGCTCCGCCTTCTCCCAGTTCTCGTTGGAACCGATGTATTTATCGGGGTTGTTGGGATCGCGCAGCGATATCTGCGCGGTGTATTCGGTGAAGCCCAGTTTGCGCAGCACGTGCATGGTCAGGTCGACCACGCCGAGGAACTCGTCCTTGACCTGGTCGGCCGTGCAGAAGATGTGGGCGTCGTCCTGGGTAAAGCCGCGCACGCGGGTCAGGCCATGCAGCTCCCCGCTCTGCTCATAGCGGTACACGGTGCCGAACTCCGCCACGCGGAAGGGCAGTTCTTTGTAGGAGCGGGGCCGGTTGCCGAAAATCTCGCAGTGGTGAGGGCAGTTCATCGGCTTGAGCAGGAAGATCTCTCCTTCCTTCGGCGTGTTGATGGGCTGGAAGCTGTCTTCGCCGTATTTGGCGAAGTGGCCGGAGGTGACGTAGAGGTCCTTCTTCCCGATATGCGGCGTGATGACCGGCTGGTAGCCGCGCTTGACCTGCTCTTTCTTGAGGAAATCTTCCAGGCGGGTGCGAAGGGCGGTGCCTTTGGGCAGCCAGATGGGAAGGCCAGCGCCCACTTTTTCCGAGAACATGAACAACTCCAGCTCTGCGCCGAGCTTTCGGTGGTCGCGTTTTTTTGCTTCCTCCAACAGTTCGAGATACTCGTCGAGTTCCTTCTGCTTGGGGAAGGTCACGCCGTAGATGCGGGTGAGTTGCTTGCGCTTCTCGTCGCCTCTCCAGTAGGCGCCGGCCACGTTCATCAACTTGGCGGCCTTGATGCGCCCGGTGTCGGGGATGTGCGGGCCCTTGCAGAGATCCGTGAAGTTGCCTTGTTCGTAGAAAGTGATCTGCCCATCCTGCAGCTCGTCGATGAGTTCGAGCTTGTATTCGTCGCCTTTTTCGGTGAAATACTTGATGGCGTCGGCTTTCGACACTTCGCGGCGGACGTAGTTATTCTTCTGCCGGGCCAGTTCCAGCATCTTGTCTTCGATTTTTTTGAAATCGTCGGCGGAGATCTGCTGGTCGCCGGGGTCGACATCGTAGTAAAAACCTGTTTCGACGGGCGGGCCTATGCCGAATTTGATGCCGGGGTAGAGGGCTTCCAGGGCTTCCGCCATCAGGTGGGCGGAAGAGTGCCAGAAGGTGGATTTACCCTCCGGATTATCCCAGGTGAGCAATTGCAGAAGTGCATCGGAGTGGATAGGGCGGGAAGCGTCCCATACTTCTCCGTTCACTTTGGCGGAGAGCACGTTGCGTGCGAGTCCTTCGCTGATGGATTGGGCGATTTCCATGGCGGTGATCCCTTTGGGATACTCGCGCACGCTGCCGTCGGGTAGGGTAATATGAATCATGTTTGCCAATTGCATTTCGTTAATATCAAGCACCCAAGATGGGACTGCAAAAGTAAGGTTTTTTGAGATGAACCGAAAGTATCTGTTTCTGCTATCTTTTTTAGAGGTCATCAGGGATGTTCTGTCATTTTTCCTTACCTTATCGCTCGATTTCCTTCATAAACCAAAAAAGCTAACCCCATGTCAATGGAACTCTATCTGAAGCAGATCCAGGAGCAATTCCGCTACCGCCCGATCTGGCCTCCCGGCAAACCCCTCGAAGTCGGCGTAATCGGCAAAATTCCTCGCGGGATCTTCACCAACTACACCACTATAGAAAAGGAACTGGGCGTGAAGCCCGAGATCCAGTCGACGTACAAAAAAGACGATGTGCTGGAGTTTGAAACCTCCGGCAGCGTGCAGACGACCTTCAAAGCCAAAGGTCAGGGCACCCCTCCCAACGCCCAATATCTGGGAGAGGCCGACGCAGGCGTTGTCATTGAGTTTAACTCGGGCGATGCCGTGGTTTTCAAACTCAAAGGCTACCACACCCACCAGATCATGAACCTGGCGGAAATCCAGGAAGCAGTGGTGGCGAAGTACAAAGCAAAAAAATGGGATAAGGAATACGTCCTCATCACCGAAGTGATCGAGGCGGATGGCGCCACTATCCTGATCTCCAAAAACGCAGGCGCCAAAGTCGAGCTGGCAGCCAACGCCGACATCGGCGGCAAGGAACTGAACATCGCCGACGCCTCTCTCGGCTGGGACCTCAAGAGCGAGCGCAGCATGGCCACCAAGGTCATTGCCCAATCGTCGATCACCCCCTTGTACCTGGCCATGTCGGTGCGCAAATCCTGGTTCGGCCCGGCCGAGTTGGAAGTGAAGCGCAGCCTCAAGCCCGAAGGCGCCGACTGGGACGTCGGCGTGCTGCCTTTCGATCCGGATGAACTCGATAAAGAATAGCAAGCTATGGGACAGACATTATATGCCCTTTTGGCGGGGGTTAGCAGCTACCTCCCGCCTGTCAGCAAATTGCCCGGAGCCAAAAACGACCTCCTGAAAATACAGGAGTACCTGCAAGGGGAGAAGAAAGACTTTCAGGACGTGAAGATCAAGACCCTTATCGACAAGGAGGCGGTCAAGAGCAATATCGTGAAGGAATTCCGGGAGCACCTCGGGCAGGCGAAAAAGGGAGACGTCGCTTTCTTCTTCTTCTCCGGCCATGGCACCCAGGAAGCCGCAGATCCGGCTATCTGGGTTTACGAGCCCGATAAGAGGCTGGAGTGCCTGGTTTGCTACGACAGTGTGGAAGAGGATAGCAATATCTACAACTTCCTCGCCGACAAGGAACTCCGTTGGCTGCTGCACGAGTTGTGGAGCAAGACGCAGGCGCACATCGTCACGGTTTTCGACTGTTGCCACTCGGGCGAGAATACGCGCAACATCCATGTGAGCCAGCAGGTCCCGGAAGTAGCCGAAAAGCGGCTGGTAGCGCGGTACGGAGGCGACTCTTTCCCAAAAAGGGCCTGGAGTGATTTTATTTTCTCGAAAGACATTTCCCCTGAAGATCTCAAGACCAAGCCCCTGCACCAGGTCATCCCCGAGGGGCGTCACGTGCAGCTCGCGGCCTGCCGCAACGACGAATCGGCCTACGAGGTGGGAGGCGAAGGCATTTTCACCAAAAACCTGCTCGATGTGCTGAAGCGCTCGCGCGGGGCGGTGACCTACTTCGACATGCGCAGCCGGATCAAGAACTTCATCAAGAACCAGTACATGCAAACCCCGCAGATCTACGTGCAGGGAGGCGACCTGGCGCTGGGCTTCACCACCTTTCTAGGAAAAAACGAGGCAGGGAAGCCCCTTTACGGCAATGTGGTCAAGAACAAGACCCTGGGCTGGATCATGGACATGGGCGCCCTGCACGGCATCTCCAAGCGGGGGCAGGTCGTCGAAGTGGAGGCCGATGGCCAAAAGAAAAAACTCAAGGCGCAGGTGGTAAACGTTTTTCCCGACCACACCACCCTGCAGTTCGACCCGGCCGACGAGGCCAAAGCAGCGCAGGCAGGAGAGCTCAGGGGCTATGTCGCAGACTTCCAGTCGGCGCCGGTCAAGGTCTACCTGGAAGCGGAAGCAGCGTACAAGGCGCAGTCGGAAAAGCTCAAAAAAGAGCTCGGTAAAATCGTTAACCTCTACGTCACCGACAAGGAGTACGAGGCCGACTACTGTGTAGTGACCCGGAAAGAAGGCATCAACGGCTTCGGCCACCTGATCACCTATCCGGGCGAGGCGAAATACTACACCGACGCACAGAAGCAAAAGCAAATTCGCCCATTGGTACTGCCCGCGACTTCCCTTTCCGAGACCTATCCCGAAAAGAGAGCAGCAGCATATCTGAAGCACATCGCCCAGTGGGAATACGTCAAAAACCTGCACAACCCCGGCACGTTCATGTTTCAGGGCGGTTTCCCGCTCGACATCCGGCTGGAGGTCAGCACAGGAGGCGGCTGGGAAGAAGTGCCGATGAACAACGAGTCCTGGGCGCCGCTCCTGCAACTGAATGAAAAGGGCAAACTGACCAGAGGCTGCCGGGTGCGCATCCGAAACAACTACACGAGCAAGCTTTACGTATCAGTGGTCAACCTGTCGCTCAACTTCGAGGTATACCCGGCCTTCCTCAATCCGCCTAATACAGGCCTGGACCCGGGCAACGAAAAGATCATCGACACGGTTCATACGCCGAAAGGCGAAAGGCCCATCGTGCTCTCCGCCGAACCGGAAGTGCTGTCATTCAAGCTGCCCTACAGCCCGGCCTGGCTGCTCTTCGTCGCCAGCACCCACGAGAACGTGGATGTGACGACGTTGGAGCTTCCTGCCCTGCCCGGTCCGCTCCTGACCGACCGCACCCGCGCCATCGGCGCCGACGACGAGGACGAAACCGATGCCAACGCCAGCGACTGGATCACCAGGCTGGTGGAGTTGAAGATCGGGATACCTTGAGGGAGTTTTCAGTTTTCAATTTTCAGTTTTCAGTTGAGATCAACTGAACATTGAGAACTGAGAACTGAAAACTTTTTTTTCCACACCCTGTGGAAATTTTGGTGTGCAGATATCGGTTTTATATCTGCCCCTATGCCTACCTTTAAAAACCATCGGAACATTACTGACCTAATCATAAAAAACGGTATCGCATGAGTACCCCTGTTACCCCTTTGAAGACCTCGCCCGTGCACGCCAACGGGAAGGCGCCTAAGATCTATAGCTATGAGGAAGCGCTCAAGGCATCCATTGAGTATTTCGGCGGCGACGAGCTTGCCGCCAATGTGTGGGTAAACAAATACGCCCTCAAGGACTCCTTTGGCCGTATTTACGAAAGGACGCCCGACGACATGCACCGCAGGATCGCCCGCGAGCTGGCGCGCATCGAGCAGAAATATGCCAAACCCGTCCAGGAAGAAAAATTGTACGAACTGCTGAAAGGCTTCCGCTATATCGTGCCGCAAGGCAGCCCGATGGCCGGCATTGGCAATAACTACCAGGTGTCGTCGCTGTCCAACTGCTTCGTCATCGGCAACGGGGCCGACTCCTATGGCGGCATCATGCGCACCGATGAAGAGCAGGTGCAGCTGATGAAGCGGCGCGGCGGCGTCGGTCACGACCTCTCCCACCTCCGTCCCAAAGGCACACCGGTGATGAACAGCGCACTGACTTCGACTGGTATCGTGCCCTTCATGGAGCGCTATTCCAACTCAACCCGCGAAGTGGCCCAGGATGGCCGGCGCGGCGCCCTCATGTTGTCAGTCTCGATCAAGCATCCCGATGCCGAAGACTTTATCGACGCCAAAATGGAACGGGGTAAGGTGACCGGCGCCAACGTGTCGGTGCGCATCGACGACGAATTTATGAAAGCTGCTTTGTCGGGCGAGAACTATGTACAGCAGTACCCCATCAACTCCGAAGAGCCGGTATTTGAAAAAGAGATCAATGCCGCTGCGTTGTGGGACAAAATCATCTACAACGCCTGGAAGTCGGCCGAGCCGGGAATATTGTTCTGGGACACGATCATCCGCGAATCGGTGCCCGACTGTTATGCCGACCTGGGCTACCGCACGGTGTCGACCAATCCTTGCGGGGAAATACCACTCTGCCCTTACGACAGTTGCCGCCTGCTGGCGATCAACCTGTTCAGCTACGTAGACCACCCCTTTACCCCCAAGGCCTCTTTCAATTTCAAGAAATTCGAGGAGCATGTGCAGCTGGCCCAGCGCATGATGGACGACATCATCGACCTGGAGTTGGAGAAGATCGACCGCATCCAGGAAAAGATCAAGAACGACCCGGAGAATGACATTGTCAAGGCGACGGAGGCCGAGTTGTGGAACAAGATACACGTGGCCTGCGTCAATGGGCGGCGTACCGGTGTGGGCATTACGGCCGAGGGCGACATGCTGGCGGCTCTGGGTATTCAGTACGGCAGCGACGAAGCCATCGACTTCGCCGTGAAGGTACAGCGCACCCTGGCCGTCAACGCCTACCGCTCATCGGTGGAGATGGCGAAGGAAAGGGGGGCTTTCCCCATTTTCGACGCCAGGCGCGAAGCCTCCAACCCCTACATCAACCGACTGAAAGAAGCCGATCCGAAGCTGTATGAAGACATGGTCAAGTACGGCCGCCGCAATATCGCGCTGCTGACCATCGCGCCCACCGGTACTACCAGTCTGATGACCCAGACCACTTCGGGCATTGAGCCCGCCTTCCTGGTGAGTTACCTGCGCCGCCGCAAGGTAAACCCCAACGACAAGGACGCCAAGGTGACCTTCATCGACGAGGTGGGCGACCACTGGGAGGAATACCACGTCTTTCACCACAAGTTCGTCGACTGGCTGAAAGCCAACAATTATGATGTAGATGTGGTGACCAAAATGTCGGCCGAGGAACTACAGACCGTGCTGGCAAAATCGCCCTACCACAAAGCCACCGCCAACGATGTGGACTGGGTGCAGAAGGTCAAGATGCAGGGGGCTATCCAGCAATGGGTAGACCACTCGATCTCCGTGACCGTCAACGTTCCGGAAAATACTACGGTGGAGATGGTCAAGAAGATCTACCAGACCGCCTGGGAGGTGGGTTGCAAGGGCTGCACCATATACCGCGACGGATCGCGCTCGGGCGTATTGGTTTCCGATTCCGGAAAAGAAGGCGGGCACGAATTCAAGGAAACCATGCCGCCGAAGCGCCCCAGACGCCTTGAGGCCGAGGTGGTGCGTTTTATGAACGAGCGGGAGAGCTGGATCGCCGTGATCGGCATCTACGACGGGCGCCCCTACGAAATATTCACCGGCGCCGCAATAGACACCTTCCGCCTGCCCGATTATGTGGAGCGGGGCTGGGTAATCAAGAGCAAGGGCGACGACGGGCACAACCGCTACGATTTTCAGTTCCTCGACAAGGAGGGCTACCGCGTGACCATTGAGGGCCTGTCGCGGTCGTTCAACAAGGAATACTGGAACTACGCCAAGCTCATCTCCGGCGTCATCCGCCACGGTATGCCAATCCTCAAGGTCGTAGACCTGATTGAGGGGCTGAATGTGGAGGACGAATACATCAACTCCTGGAAAAACGGGGTGATCAGGGCCTTGAAGAAGTTCATTCCCGACGGCACCAAGGCCACGAACGCCACCTGCCCTTCGTGCGGCGACCACGATGGTTTATTGTACAAGGAAGGGTGTTTGATTTGCAAGAGTTGCGGGTATTCGGAGTGCGGGTAAGGATATTCCAGCGTTCTTGATGTAGTGTCGAAGTCCTCTTCGACACAGGCCGGGTGTAAAAGCACAATGTCATGTTTAACCTGAACATGTACTTTTTCCTTGTTGAAAAAGTACCAAAAAAACAAGGCTTTCACTGCTTTGCCTAAAACCGGCCTTCATTCCGCCGGGCTGGCTAAACTCGCACTGACTGTTAAAGGGAGGCCCTGCACCAAGTTTGCTCAAACAGTAGCCAGCCTGCATCAGGCCCGCAGGAGCCGGACAAGCGGATGGGGCTTCATTCCAGCCGGTTTCTTAACGGCAAACCAGCTAATGCCGGATTTTTTTTTTAATCCTATTATTCTGAAATCGGGAAGTAATTCCCAAAACAATCCTGGTGCGATTTGGGCTGGCGCTGCTTCCATTTTTTTTGTAAATTGAAGCAGTGCCCCCAAATGCCATGACCATGTCCAAAATCCGGTTTTTTGCCCTATTGTGCGCGCTGCTGGCGCTGCATCCTGTCGCTTTTCCTCAAACAGGCCCAAAAGTAGGCGTTGTGCTCAGCGGTGGCGGCGCGAAGGGGTATGCCCACATCGGCGCCTTACGAGTGCTTGAGGAAGCAGGCTTGCGCGTCGATTTCATTGGCGGCACCAGCATGGGCTCGATTATCGGCGGCTTGTATGCTGCGGGCTGGCCGGCCTGGGCCATGGACAGCATCATCAGGGAGACGCCGGTGCAGGATATCCTGCAGGACGTTCTTCCCCGTTCCACACATTCCTTTTTGGAGAAAGAGTACGGCGAGCACTATGCTTTTACGCTCAGTTTGCCCGATTTCAGGCTGCACGTGCCAGACGGCTTTTCGGCCGGGCAGCGGGTGTTCGACTTTTTCAGCCAGTTGACTATTCCGGTGCATCACATCCGGGATTTCAACGATTTGCCCATTCCCTTTTTATGTATTGGCACCGATCTGGAAACGGGCCAGCAGGTGGTGATGCGGGAGGGTTTCCTGCCTGAGGCCATGCGCATCAGCGGGTCGCTGCCCGTTTTATTGGCGCCTGTTTACTTCGAAGGACGGCCGATGGTTGACGGAGGCGTGGTCAATAATTTTCCTGCCAGGGAGGTCAGGGAGATGGGCGCCGACATCGTCATCGGCATATCGGTGGAAGGGGAGCCGTACAAGGGCGCCGAGCTGGAGAACCTGGACAAACTGCTGGCTCACATCGCCTTTTACCAGACCAATGAGATGAGCGAGCGGCAGAAGGCTTACTGCGACTTCATTATCAAACCGGATGTAGAGGGGTATTCCACTACATCCTTTTCCGAGATCGACACGCTGATATTGCGGGGCGAGCGGGCAGCAAGAGCCGCATGGGATACCCTCCGCGCCATTGCCCGGCTCCAGCAGGGCGGCGAAAACCCTGAGCCTATCCACAGACCCATGCCGGTAGTTCCGGATAGTGTGACGATTCAATCGGTCAAGATGGGTAGCAAGGCCAATTTTTCGAGAGAATACCTGTTGGGGAGGTTCAGCGACCCCATTCCCGGGAAAATGGCCTATTCCAATTTCTTCGAAGGCATTCAGAGCCTGAAAGGAACGGGGCATGTGAAGTACGTTCAGTACCGTTTTGACGGAGAGGGGCCGGAGAAAGACCTTTGGTTGTCGGTAGTGCCCCAGAATGGTTACGACAAGAAGCTGAAAGTAGGGGTGCATTACGACGATGTGTACCGGGCCTCATTCCTGCTCAACGCCACGATTGAACACGCCCTTGTGCCGAATGGGCACGCTTCGCTGGATGTGATCCTGCTCGACCGTTTCCGCTATTTCTTTCACTACCTGATCGACAACGGGCGGCAGCCGAGTCCGGGGTTTACCTCTCGGCTGCACTTCAACGAGTTCGACTACCGCTTGCCCGAGCCGGTGTATTTGGACAGCGCGCTTACCCTGGAGCGCATCAAGGTGCAGTACACCGATTTTTCCAACAGCCTTTATCTGCGGCTGCTCACCGGCAGCAGCCAAAGCGCGGGCCTGGGCGCTGAAGTCAAATATTTCCATGCCCGGTCGGGGCAGCTGAAGGGCGATCAGGCACGGCGCTCCTACATTTTGGAAGACGCCTTTTACTTTACCGGGCAGGCATACTGGAAATGGGACCGGCTTGACGACCGGCATTTTCCGACCACCGGCAGCCGTGGCAGCATTACCGGGAAGGCCACTTATCCACTATCGCCCCTGATGCAGGAGGGCGTTCGAACCGGCTGGAGCCTGATGGCTACCTTCAATCTGGAAAGCGCGGTCGCGGTGGCCCGGAGGTGGACCATCCTTCTGGATACCCGGGCCGGCTGGACCTGGGGCGATGCGCCGGCGCCCTATCTGTTTTTCCTGGGCGGGTACAACAAAAACCTGATCAACCATTTCACGCCCTTCCCCGGGTTGCCATTTGCGGCGGAGGGCGGCAGCAGGCTGGTTTTGGGACAGGCGGCGCTGCGCTTTCGTCCCTGGGAGAAACACTACCTGAGCGCCGGTGTGGCTGGGGCATTGCTGGACGACTACCTGCACGGCATGCCCGAAGATTTCAGGGAGTTCTACAGCGGTTTCTTGCGCTACAGTTTCCGGTCGCCGGTGGGGCCGATCGAGTTGACGTATGCGCTTTCGAATGTGCGGGCGGGGGTGGTTTACTTCAATTTGGGGTATTGGTTTTGAACAGGATTGCGCCGGATCGTCAGGATTTACTAAATTGGGATTTTCTGCAACCTTTGCCTTATTTTTCACGGCTATTTCACCCTGAAAACCATACCACGCCATGCGCAAAATTTCCCTCTACATCGCCACCAGCCTCGACAATCGCATCGCCCGGCCCGATGGCAGCCTCGACTGGCTGTTTGCGATCGACGGCGAAGACTACGGCTATGAAGCATTCCTGGCCGAAACCGACACCGTGCTGATGGGCGCCAAAACCTACGAAGCCGTGCAGGGCTTCGGCGTAGACAACCCCTATCCGGAGCAGAAATGCTACGTGTTTACCCGGCAGAACCGCCTGCCCAGCCCCCATGTGGAGTATGTGACAGAAGATATCCCGACTTTTGTGCGGCGATTGAAAGAACAACCCGGCAAGACCATCTGGCTGGTGGGCGGCGGACAGATCAATACCGAGCTGCTCAACGCCGGATTGATCGACGAGATCATCCTTTTTATCCAGCCGGTTGTTCTTGGAGAAGGCTTGCCCTTGTTTGCGGGCGCGGGGCTGACGACCTGGTACGAACTCCAGTCGTGTACTTCTTACCCCAGCGGCATGGTGCGGCTGATTTTACACAAGAAAACCGCCTGACATGCAAATACCCGACTGGCACGCTGACGCTATCGAAGGCGATACGCCCTCCGTGGCGGACTTTCGCGGCGAATACCTCCTGATCCTCTTCTACAGCATGGGCTGTCACGGCTGCCTGAGCCGCGCCATTCCCGTCACCCTGCAACTCCGCAAAATCTATCCCGAACTCCGCCTCCTGGCCATCCACACCCATTTCGAGCGGTCGAAGCACAGCCCGCAGGAAATCGCGGAAGCGGCGGCGAAAATGGGCGTAGACTACCCCGTCTTGCTCGACCGCGGCACGGAAACGGCGGAATTGTACCAGGCGGAAGGCACGCCCCACTGGATATTGGTGGGAAAAGACGGCGAACTGCTCAAGTCGATCTTCGGCTCCATGCCCAATGCTTTGCAGCGGCTGGATTTGAGTTTGGTGGAGTTGTTCCAGCCGGCTTCATAGCTCGGTCATCTGTGGGTCTTCCGGAATTTTATTTTGATCGCAGTAGTGTTCAATGGCAGAGTTGGCGCCGAAGACGACAAGCACGTCGCCTTCCTGAAATTTCATATCGGGAGTGGGCAGTCCGATGGCTTCCTGGGAATACATTTTCCTGCCCAGCAGGTTTTTCGTTTCCTTTTTCCGGAGAATAGTGATGATGTTCAGCTTGTGCTTTTCCCGGAACTGGCATTCCTGGATGGTCTTGCCAAAGATGACCTGGGGCGCTCGTATTTCGGAGATGGAGAAGTTTTCATCCACAATAAAATTATCGATCACCTTTTTGAAGTTGAGCTTCCTGGTAAGGCGCTCGGCCGCCTCCTGTTCGGGGTGCAGGATATGGTGTACGCCCATTGCCTGCAGCACGGTGTCGTGGATTGGCGACAGCGAGCGGCTGATGATTTTGATATGCGGGTATTTTTTCAAAACCGCCGTGGTGATGATGGCGGCGCCTTCGTTTTCGCCTATCGCGACAATGGCTACGTCGGTATCTTTGAGCGGCAGAACGGAGTAGGCCAGCTCGTTGGTGGAGTCCATGCTCACCGAATGGGCGATCTTTTCCTTGATAAACTCCACTTTTTCCATGTCTTTGTCGATACCGATCACCTCATTCCCGGTTTCGGTAAGGTGGAGCGCGAGCGCCTGTCCAAAATTGCCCAGGCCGAATATGATGACTTTCATAAGGTTGGTTTCTAGTTGATAACGATATTTTCTTTCGGAAAATGATAGTATTCCCTGTTCATTTGCCGCATCATGCCTACCAGGATGTTGATGGCGCCGATCCTTCCGATGAACATGGTGAGGAGTATGACGATCTTGCTGGGCGTGCTCAGCGTGGCGGTGATGCCCAGGCTGAGGCCAACGGTGCTGTATGCCGAGAAGCACTCAAACGCCGCATTCAGAAGGCCCAGGTGAGGGTCGAACAGCATCACGAAAAACACGGAAAGCCCAAGTACGATCAGCGACAGGGAGATGATGGCGAAAGCGCGGTTGACAGCCAGCGAGCTGACCTGCCGGGAGGCGATCTCGATCCTGCGCCGGCCCCTGGCGATGGCCAGGATATTGAGCGTAGCCAGTGCGAAAGTACTGGTTTTAATACCACCGCCGGTAGATCCGGGGGAGGCGCCGATCCACATCAGCAGCAGGGTTAACATGACTGCAGGCATCGACAGGGCTGCCATGTCGACCGAGTTGAAGCCCGCAGTGCGAGGCGTAACTGCGCCGAAGAAAGCAGTGGTGAATTTTCCAAAAAATGAAGAATGTTCGGCGAGCGTGTGGTTGTATTCCGCGATAAAAAAGAAAATAGTGCCGATGCCTATCAGCAGTCCTGTGGTGGTCAGCACGATCCGGGCATCCAATGTAACCAGGCGCACAGGCATGACGAAGGGTTTGCGATTGAAGATCGCGCTGATGCGCCTTTTGAGGTAGGTTTGGATGAATTTGAAGGCGTTGAAAATGATCTTAAAGCCCAGCCCCCCAAAGATGAGAAGAATGGCAACCACCCAATGCATGCCGTAGTTGAAGCGAAAGGCGCCTTCATACAGGCTGTTGCCGAGCGTGGAGAAACCCGCGTTGCAAAAGGCCGAAACCGAGTGGAAAATCGAGAAGAATAGCTGCTCCCAAATATTCATATCGCCTGCCACGGGCTGAACGGCCCAGAAGATCAGCACGGCGCCTGCCAGTTCGAAGCTCAGGGTAAAACCCACAATGCGCAAGATGAGCCCCCACACATCTCCCAGCGAATCGGAACTGATCATGTCCTGCAGGTACATGCCCTCCTTGAAGGAGCTTCCACTCTGGAAAAAATAAGCGAAAAAAGAGGTAAAGGTCAGAATACCGAGCCCGCCCAACTGGATGAGCAAGAGGATGACAGACTGGCCAAACAGGGTGAAATCGACACCGGTGTTGAGCACCGCCAGGCCGGTAACGCTAACGGCGCTGGTGGCGGTAAACAGGGCGTCGATGTAGGAAATGCCGTTTGTGGTGGCCAATGGCAGGGTTAGCAGGAAGCTTCCCGCCAGGATGATGATGGCGAAACTCCCGGCGAAGAGCAGCATGGCGTTAACAGAGCCGCTGTAGAGCAACTTGGTGGCGCGCGAAAAGCCGTAGATAAGGTAGATGAATACGAGAACCAGGTAGCCTTGTTCAACCTGCGGAACAAAGGGGGCAAAGGAAGGAAATACGTTCCGAAGAGCGGCAAAAGAACATCCCACTATCAGAATGGCCAGTAATACAATGGCTGTGCGGTCCTCCCGCTTTTTTCGCAAGATAGTGACGATCAGCGAGCCAATCGCCAACAGCAGGTAGGCTGCGTCGACCAGCGGCTCGATATGCGTTTGCGGGGGCACACCCAGATCATAGACCAGCAGCCCCGCCATCGCCAGGTTGAAAAAGTAGAGCAAGCCTTGTAAATAAGTCAGTCGCATGCTACCAAGGACCGGAAAATATTCTTCGGTCACTCATGTGAAGATGCAGGAAAATTTTGATAAAAATCATATTCCAGTCTGACATATATCATTGAAAGACGTCTAAAACAGCGGTAAACTGGTACTTCAATCAACGCTCAACATTTCCCGTGAATTAAAACGCTAATCATGAAAAGTGCAAAATTAAATTGGTTCCCCCTGCTGCTACCCGCAATCATCATCGCCTTGTCAATAGCAGCTTGCAGCAAGGACACCAGCATCGTTCCCGCCCAGGATGCCGCAAAATTCGAACTCATGCTGCCGGCAAGCCTGGAACAAGCCATTCCGCAGGAAGAAATCACCGGCTATTTGAATCAATTGACTGAAATGGACCTGCTTACGCCGGAAGGTTATAAACTGGTACCCTTCCAGTTTGCGCTGGATGTGGACGCCACTTCTTATTACGATGGCGCAGACGCAGGCTCGCCCTTTGCCGTTACCATCACCGGAACGGGATTTGATGCGGAGTTGGGTGTGATCCAGTACTTTGAACGCATGGACATGATGCCGAAAAGCGGCATGCTGGAAGGTGAAGGCCGCATAGTCTTCCAGGAACCCATGACCCAAAGTTGCGTTCCCGACGATCCCACCATCTTTTTCCGATCCTTCCCTTCGGAAGTATGGACTCCCCTCCCAAATGGCAACTATCAGGTAGCCGCACCGGTCCTGATCAAAGGAGGCCTGGAGGAATATGAAGGAGTTTACGGAGAGGGAAGCCGCAACATCACCTTCATCGAAGGGATGTTCGACAAGGGCGCCGGCTACTTCCTGGGCTACGTCTATGTGCCCGATCCGGACGTGCGTTAAGTTAAATGTTCACTTCAGTATGGAAAGGCCACTGCGTTCAATCGCAGGGGCCTTTTTTGCGTGGTGAGGAAAATCATTGCAAATGCCCCGATTTTTTTGCAGGTTTTGGGTGGAAAAATTGTTCACTAAAAACTGCCGCCATGAAAAAGAGTATTCTTTTCACATTGTTGCTGGCAGGATTGACCCTTTGGCTGGGGTGCGAAAAAGATAATTTCGACCTTCCCCAGGACAATGTTCAACAGCCTGCCCTGCAGATCCCTACCGACATGGCAGCGCTTTTAAGCGCGGAAGAATTGAATTACCTTGAAACTTCCTACGAAAAGGCCCTGATCAGGCATCGCGACGACGACCTCGTCCTGCCTGTCATGATCCAGATGGATGTCTACCTGTCCTACCCGGCTGACCGGGAGAGCGGGCCCGGCAACGGCGATGTTGACGTGGCCATCGGCGGTTCGGGGCTCTGGCCATCGGTGGGCCAGGTAACCTACTTCGAAGTACAATTCCAGCCTAACCCGCAAGGATTTTGGGTGGGAGAAGGGTCGATCCAGACCATGAATACGCCTTTCCCGACGTACCTCTTCTTCACCAGCGAACCTGACCCCGGAACCAGCGATGGCTGCATCGAGCAGTACGTGATGTCTGGGAAACTCACCTTTAGCCGCGGCTCTGGCGAGTTCAGGGGCGCCTCCGGCGAAGCCCTGCGCAAGATCTTCGTTAGTGCAGACGACTACGGCAAAGGCATCCTGATCGTTTGCGGGCACGTGGTATTGCCGGCAGGGGCCAGCCTCGCACCCTTCGAGGTAGGAACGGAAAACGGCGGCGCAGGCTAGCGGGCATCGGCCAGCGTGCGCACGGTTAGTCCACCGGTCTTTATCCCCTCGCTTGAAGACCGTGGTTGAAACCGGATAGTCTTCTCTTCACCGGGGAGGAGGTCGAAAAAATTGTCGGAAAAGAACCCCTCTGCTCCTTCCCATTGCAGATATACGTTTTTAGCTAGTTTTTCCGCGCTAAGGGCGACGTCGAATCCGTCGCCCTTTCTCGTCACCGTCCATGCCAGTCCCGGATCTGCCGGGAGTCCGAGCGCCTTCGGGGGCGCGAAATACACCAGGGCATCCGACAATGCCTCCTCTCCTTTCAGGAGCCGGATGTGGAGCACAGCGTTGGTCAGCGACGAAAGTTTCGACAATTCCTCCACTGAAAAGGTGTCCAGGCGCACCGATGTGCGGGCCGGCAGTTCGACCTCGTGGGTCCACTCCGCCATTTGCCGGCCTTCAAAATTGAGCAGTTCCATGTAAAGGGTAGCCGCCTGGGCCGCCCCCTGGTCGGAGACGCCGTAAATGCCGATGCCCATACTGTCGGCCTGCGCCGCGACCATCACGGGCTCGAAGGCCTTTTTCACGGCGTAGTGCATGGCCTTCCAGTTCTGGTAATAGTCCATGCCCGACCAGGAAGCCACGGGCCAGCAGTCGTTGATCTGCCAGTAGAGGGAGCCCATGCAAAAGGGCATGGCGATGCGGTGCGCTTCGATGGCCTGCCGGATGGCGTCGGCCTGAAGGAGTTGGCCGACGTAGAGCAGGTCTTCAAACCGCTCAGGCACTTTATAGTGCTGTTCCATATAACTCCTGATCCGCAGGTTGCCGATGCCGCTGCGCTGGTGGGCGGCCATGACCTCCGACTCGATATCCCAGTCTTCGGGAAGGGTATATTTTTTAACGGTGTTAAATTCTGGAAATGACTGGAAGCCGTACTCGCTGACGAAGGGACTGAGGTTGTCGCGAAATTTGCTGAAGGGCTCCTCGCCGTGCCAGACGCCCCAGTAGTGAGTGTCGCCTGCCGTACCGCTGTAGGCGGCGTGCTGCCCGGGGCCCATGTAGGGCGAGGAGGGCCAGTAGAACATGCCCGGGGCATGGGCTTCCACCACGGTGGGCAGTATTTTGTGAAAAACGGTGTCGTAAGCGGCCCAGATATCCTTGCGCTGGGCCGGCGAGTAGAGCTGTTTCCAGCCCCAGCCCCTTTTTTCGTTAAAATTGGCCCAGGCCACGTCGATCTCGTTGTTGCCGCACCACAGCGCGATGGAGGGATGGTTGCGCAGGCGGCGCACGTTTTCTTCGGCCTCCAGGCGCACGTTTTCGAGAAATGCCGCGTCGCCGGGGTACATGGCGCAGGCGAACATAAAGTCCTGCCAGACCAGGATGCCGTTGCGGTCGCAGAGCTCGTAGAAGATGTCTTTTTCGTAAAAACCGCCGCCCCAGACCCGCAGCATGTTCATGTTGGCCGCCACCGCCGAGGCGATGAGGTTTTCGTAATGCTCGTCGCTGACGCGCGGGATGAACACGTCGTTGGGGATGTAGTTGGCGCCTTTGGAGAATATGGGGATGCCGTTGAGTTCGACGTAAAAGGAGGTTCCCTGTTTGGTAGGTTCCTGCACGATGCGCAGCTTGCGCAGGCCGATGGCATGGGTCTTAACATCTCCGCCCGCCTTGCCGCTCAGTGCATAGAGGTAGGGCTCTCCCAGTTCGCGGGTCCACCAAAGTTTGGGGTTCGGTATCTCGAAATCGACCTGCACTTCCTGTTTGCCGGCGGCGAGGGTTTGTTCCATTTCTGCCAGCACTTTCCCTTGGTGGACGATCTGGAAAGTCTCCGGTCCGGCTTTGGTGGCTTCCACTTCGAAATGGGCTTTGAGGATGGCAGTTTCAGGTGTGAGGGAAATTTGCTGGAAGTAGAGGTCGGTGATGCGCAGGTCGTTCCAGGCCAGTAGTTCGACCGGCTGCCAGATGCCGGAGCTGACGAGGCGGGGGCCCCAGTCCCAGCCGTAGTGGTAACCGGGTTTGCGGGTGAAGATGCTGACTCGTTTATCGCCCATGCCGCCGTTTTCCGACTGGTCGTTGGAGGCGGGTAGTGGATAGCCGTGGGCTTCGAGTTTTTCGAGGCCGATTTTGATAGGGGAATGGAAATAGATGCGTAGTTCGTTTTTCCCTTCTTTCAAAAAAGGTTTGGCATCGGCCTCCCAGGAGCGGAAAAAGTTGTCCGCCCGGAGCAGGAGGCTGTCGTTGAGGTAGACGTCGGCGTAGGTGTCGAGTCCTTCGAAGCGCAGGGCGATGCGCTCTTTTTTCATGGTTTCGGCGCCGGCTTCAAAAGTGGTGGCGTACTCCCAGTCGGCCTTGTCGATCCACTGCAGGTCGCGTTCGTTGGTGCGGTAGAAGGGGTCTTCGATCACCCCGTTCTGGAGCAGGTCGGTGTGCACGGTACCGGGCACGGTTGCAGGCCGCCAGATCGTGTCCGAGGCCTGCCGGAAGCGCCAGTCACCGGATATGGTCTGTTTTAAGACGGCCATGGATGAAGGTTGGGAAGTAGTGCAGTGAATAGAAAGAAGCACGGGGAAAAGGACAGCGGGCAGGAGCTTCATGGTCGGATCGTAGTAGTTTGAGGCATAAAGTTGCGAAAAAAAGCGCTCTCGCTGTTGATCTAAATCATTGCAAATTCCCTTCAAATCGCCTTTATTCTTCAAAAAAAAATGATCAGGCAAATGGTAGTTTACGGGTTATTCTTTCCCGTCATGTTGCTCTATTGCTGTGCCAACAGCGCAGGAGACGAAGGGGCGGGAACAGCTTACGGGGATGCCGTTCAGGTTTCGTCGGGCGAAATGATGAAGTTCAAGCGGTTTTCCTACATTGATCAAGCGGGTACAGGTCTGGAGGCGTTCAGTTTCCTGATGCCCGCCAATTGGCAGTTCGAGGGCGGCATTACCTGGTTGCTCGATGTGCCGATGATGCCCGCCAAGGCAGCCTTCCGCGTGTACGACCCCAAGGACAAGGCAGCCTTTGAGGGGTATGCTAACTATTGTTACTACTGGGCTACCGACCCCATGACCCAGCGTCTCTTCCCTCCCGGATCCCGTTACTTTGGTATGGAGATCAAACAGCCTGTGAGCGCATTGGACGCTTTGCAATACATCGTTTTGCCCAATGCCCGTGGCCGGGTCCAGATCGTGAAAGCGGAACCTCTCCCGGATCTGGTCAAATTAGTAGGAGCCGGGGGCCAGGGGTATGCGGATGGGGCGAAGATCAGGTTCAAGTACGACGACGGGAGCGGGGTGATCGAGGAAGAACTGTACGGGGTGGTGGAAGTGATCAACATCCCGGTACAGACGATGTACGGCTGGGTCAACAACTCCCTGTGGTACGTCGATTACCTCTTCTCCTTCCAGGCACGGGAAGGAGAACTGGAAAGCCATACGAAGGTCTTTCAGACGATTTCTTCCTCCTTCCAGGTGAACCCGAAGTGGTATGCCAAGTACAGCCACATGATCGAATATCTGGCCCGGAACCAGATCGAGCGCATTCACAGCATCGGTGAGATGAGCCGCATGCTCAGCCAGATGAGCGACCAGATGAGCCGTGAAAACCTGGCCCTTTTTGAGGAAAAGGGGAAGGTATACGACCAGGGCGCTCAAAATTTCAGCGACTACATGCTCAACATCGACCGGTACTACGACCCTCACGAGGGGCGGGAGGTGGAGTTGCCCAGCGGCTATAACCATGCCTGGAGCAACAATCTGGGCGAGTATATCCTTTCAGACGACCCCAATTTCAATCCCAATGTGGGGTCTAATTTGCACTGGGAGAATATGAGCAGGCAGTGAGAGTGGGGGTGAAAAAGTAAAAGGGGTTAAGGGATGAGCGACTGGTAAATGTGGAAGTTTTCTTCGTCGAAGCAGACGAAGATGGCTTTTTCGAGGGTACTTGCCTGGAAATTCCTGACCGTTTCCACTGCTACGGCTGCTGCCTGGTCTTTGGGGTAGCCGTACACGCCGGTGCTGATGTTGGGGAAGGCAATGGTTTTGACGCCCAGTGATTCTGCCAGAAGGAGGGAGTTGAGATAGCAGTTTTTCAGGAGTTCCGGTTCGCCGTGCTGCCCGCCGTGCCAGATAGGGCCTACGGTGTGGATGACGTATTGGGCGGGCATGTTGCCGCCGGAGGTGTAAACCGCTTCGCCGGTGGGGCATCCGCCCTGTTTTTCCACAATTCTCCTGCATTCTTCCAGAATGGCAGGCCCGCCTTTGCGGTGGATGGCGCCGTCGACGCCTCCTCCGCCCATGAGGGAGTTGTTGGCGGCGTTGACGATGGCGCCGGCAGGGAGGGTGGTGATGTCGGTGCGAAGGAGTTCT
This sequence comes from Saprospiraceae bacterium, assembly GCA_049306275.1. Classification (GTDB taxonomy): domain Bacteria; phylum Bacteroidota; class Bacteroidia; order Chitinophagales; family Saprospiraceae; genus JADJTT01. Next base: position 128,712 of record JBAQQB010000165.1, read on the forward strand.
GTTTTCATGGCAGAGTGAAGAATTTTCCCTGGTTGTTGATGATGAATCACTACCAAATGTAAGGGATAATCCTGTACCTGGTTTTTTTGACATATTCGGGATAACCTTTTAATTCTTTCTTCAAGGTTTCATCTTCCAGCCAGGTCCTGATTAGCGACAGGATGATCAGCACGCTGATCGGTATGATACTCCAAAGTGAGCCCATGAGCAAGGGAAATCCCGCAGCCTGGATAATTGAACCCAGGTATGCAGGGTGTCTGACCACTTTATAAAGGCCTGTTTCGCAGACCGTGTGGCCCCTGTCGCGCTGGATCCGCATAATGCTCGAGAAAAATTTATTTTGTTTTTGGGCAAAAAGGAAAAGCAGCTGCCCGGAAACTGTCAATATAATGCCTGACAAATACAGGCTCCAGTGAAAATCAGGCGACCAGTGGTATCGTCCGGAATCAAGGCCGGCAATGATAAACATGGCGATGGTGGCGAGGAAAGACAGTCCGAGTATGGTTTTGTCCCATTTCTTGACTCCTTCTCCCGCTTTGGCACGTTCGTCCATCAGCCCGGGATCCGGCTTAAAGGCCGTATAGTTCAGGGAAAACATGATCAGACCGATGGCCAAATAGACCAATCCTTGCCAATAATTCAACCGGCCGGCGCTGATGAACAGAACCAAAAAGAATATCAGTGTTCCGGAAAGGTGTTTGATGAGGTAAGCAGCTTTCATGTTCTTAATGTTATTATTGTTGCCTGATCCAAAGCTTCAGGATTAGCCCGTCGGCATGGAAGATCCTGACGTACTGACCTTCATCCACAGGCCCGCCGCGCAGTTTGACCTTGTGGAAGCCGATGAGGTCAAATTGGCTGTAAATAAAAGGGGTATGGCCGACGGTGAAAGATTCGGCCATTTTTTTTCCCGGGACCTTGGGGATGAAGTTTTCCACGTAGCCCTCCACGATCTGGTAATGGCCGTTCCGCAGTTTGGCGGCCGCTGCGAAATACTGCCGACCGACATCAAGCCCGACTCCAATCGTCCATCCCGCAGCGAACAGAGCGAGGACCGTCAGAAATGGAATAGCCAGCTTGTCCGGGGTCTCTGCTTTCCGCTGCTCCGCCCGCGTCACCCAAATGCCCCAAAGGATGAACAGCAGCATGGACAGTCCCATCAAGGGCGGAAGAAAGGCGGATAAACCTTGTTTGAAGAGGGCGTAATGGAGTATCCACATAATTTCTGATTTAATTTCCTTCAGCCCCTGGCCTCCGACGGCGGCATGCCGAATTCGTGGGAGAAGGCGCGGGAGAAATACATGGCATCCTTGAACCCCACGGCGTAGGCCACTTCGGCTACCGTCATGCGGGTGGTTTGGAGCAGGTGTTTGGCTTTTTCCAGCCTGAAGGAGCGGATGAAGTGGGAAGCCGGTTTGCCGGTCAGGGCTGCCAGTTTGCGGTGCAGTTGGGTGCGGCTCAGGCCGAGCATGTCGTGGAGGCTTTGGATGCCAAAGGTTTCTTCCTGGTAGTGTTTTTCCAGGCAGGCGTGAACGTCTTTCAGGAAGCGTTCATTCAGCCCCTGCGGTTTTGCGATAGCTCCGACGCTGCCGGGGTGCTGGTATTTTTGGCGCAGCAATTCCCGCATCCTGAGCAGTTTGGCGAGTTCCACCTCCAGTTCCTGGCGTTTGAAGGGTTTGGCCAGGCAGGCGTCGGCGCCTGCTTCCAGCCCGCTGATACGGGAAGCGATATCGACCCTGGCTGTGAGGAGGATGATGGGGATGTGGTTGGTGCGGATGTCGTTTTTGAGGGTTTTGCACACCTCGATCCCGTCTTTTTTCGGCATCATGATATCGCTGATGATGATGTCGGGCACCTGTTCGATTGCAGCGAAGAGGCCTTCTTCGCCGTCTTGGGCTATGCTCAGCAGGTACTGGCCGTGGAGCAGGTTGTCGAGGTAGTGTACGACGTCCGGGCTGTCTTCGATGATGAGTAGTTGGGGTTTGCCCAGGACGGAAATATTCGGCCTGCCTGCCTTTCCCGTTTCCAGGCTGCCAGGCCGGGGCTGGGCTGCCATGCGGGGCGCTGTCTGTTTGATGGGAAGGGTGATGGAGAATGCTGTGCCCCAACCCTGGCGGCTTTCTACTTCCATCTTGCCGTCGAGCAGCTTGACGTATTCGTGCACGATGGCCAGGCCAATGCCGGCGCCCTCTACCGGCCATTCGCCGACGCGGTAGAAGCGGTTGAAAATCTTGTCGAGGTGCTCTGGAGGAATGCCAATGCCGTTGTCTTCCACCCGGATGAGGAGTCGGTCTGCATGCAGCATTTTCAGGCTCAGGATGACATCGCCGTCCTCCAGGCTGTATTTGATGGCGTTGTCGACGAGGTTGCCAACGATGTTATCCAGTTTTTCGGTGTCAATGTCCATCCACAGCTCATCGCGGTCGCTGGAAAACCCCAGGTGGATATGTTTGCTGGCGGCCAGGCTGTGGTAGGATTCCAGGATATATTTCATTTCACCGACGACATCGGCTTGCACGTAGCGGGTCGGAAGCGAGCCGGCTTCGAGTTTGGACAGGTCGAGCAACTGATCTACCAGGCGGAGCAGTTTTTTGCTGTTGCGCCATATCATGTGGGAAGATTCGCCGGGAAGCTGGTCGGCCATGCCCATGATCACGGTGAGCGGGGTGCGGAATTCGTGGGAGATATTGGCGAAAAAATGGCTTTTAGCCGCGTCGAGCGACCGGAGTTTCTCCGCTTCCACCTGTTTGAACCGCATGCGTTCGCGGGTGAAGATGCGGACGAAAAAGAACAGGGTCAGGATTGAGGTGATTAGGGTCAGCACGAAAAAGACCAGGTTGAGGGCATTAGGGAAGTTGGCAAGCAGCCACCAGGCCACTATGAGAATTACCGCCAGCCCGATCGTGAAAACCACGATGCTGAACCAGATCTTTTTGGAAAGCATGACTTCCTCGTCGTCGCCGGGGAGGTGGAAGAGGCGATTGGACCATTGTTCCCGGTTATGATCGGGGCTCGTTTTTTCCATATCTGTTGAATGGATTCAACGAGCCCAATTTAAGGTTGTGGAGTGAGGTTGTCACTGACTAAAGTCACCGGGGGGGAAAGAGGGAAAGCCTAAAATCCGGGATTCGGCCTTCAAGGTATACCCAAGCCGTGGGCAGGCGTAAAGAACTATTATTTCAAGGAATAGATTATTGTGGCGTGCCAGATCGCAACGGACCTTAGGGAAATATTGTTATTTTCAGGCGAAAACTCATCATTACATGTTCCGTGCCAGTTTACTCTTTCTTTTTCTGCCTCTACTGATCCAATCCCAATCCTCCATCGACCACTGGGAAACCGCCATTTTTTCCCAAAACACCTGGCGCTACCGGGTCGGGACCTCCGAACCGCCGGCCGGCTGGAAAGACCCCGGCTTCAACGACATGAACTGGGCCACCGGGCAGGGCGGTATCGGCTATGGCGACGGCGACGACTTTACCATCATCGCGCCGGTTAGCTCGGTGTATATGAGGCGGACATTCCAGATAAGCGATACGGCCAAACTCGAACTGGCTGTCTTGCACGCCGACTACGACGATGCTTTCGTGGCCTACCTCAACGGCGTGGAGATCGCCCGCGCCAACATCGGCACGCCGGGCGTTCCGCCGCCTTACTGGGCTTTTTCCAACACAGACAGGGAAGCTCAAATGTACCAGGGTGGTCTGCCGGAAGCTTTCGTGGTCTCCAAACAACAGTTGGCGCAATTGCTGACCGAAGGTACGAACACGCTCGCCGTGCAGGTGCACAATGCCAGCGCGACCTCTTCCGACCTGTCGTCCATCTTTTTTCTCTCCTTCGCCATCAACGACGCGGGAAGCTATTTCAGCCCAGTGCCTGCATGGTTCTATGAGCCTTTCGTCTCTTCCAATCTGCCCCTGTTGTTTGTCGACACCGGCGGCCAGCCCATCCCCAACGAGCCCAAGATCGAAGGGCATCTGGGCATCGTCGACAATGGGCCGGACGAGCGCAACTTCCTGACCGACCCTTTCAACGGCTACGACGGTAAAATCGCTATCGAAATCAGAGGCTCCTCTTCGCAGATGTTCCCCAAAAAAGGCTACGGCTTCGAAACCCAGGACGAGAACGGCGAAAACAACAACGTCTCGCTCCTGGGCATGCCCGCAGAAAACGACTGGGTGCTGCACGGCCCCTACTCCGACAAAAGCCTGATGCGCAACGTGCTGTCGTACCACATCGGTTGGCAAACGGGCCGCTACACGCCGCGCACGCGCTGGTGCGAGCTGTTCATCAACGGGCAGTACCAGGGGCTGTACGTGCTGGTCGAAAAGATCAAACGCGACAAAAACCGCGTCGACATCGCCACCCTCCAACCCGAGGACATTGCCGGCGACGAGCTGACCGGCGGCTACATCTTCGCCATCGACCGCGACGACCCGGGGGAGGACGACGGCTGGTACTCCCAGTACGTCACCGACGTCTTTTACCGCTATGAAGACCCCTCGCACAACGATCTGGTGCAGGTGCAAAAAGACTACCTGCGCAACCATGTCAAGAGTTTTGAGACGGCCATGGCAGGCCCCAACATCGGCCAGCTATACGACGACTACATCGACGTGCCCTCCTGGATCGATTACTGGATCGCCACAGAGATATTCAAGCACGTCGACGGCTACAAGCTCAGTTTTTTCATGTACAAGGAAAAAGACAGCGATGGCGGCAAGATCCACTTCGGGCCCTTGTGGGATCTCAACCTTGCCTACGGCAACTTCGACTTCGGCACGGAAAGCCCTGCGCCTTCGGGCTGGTCCTGGGCCTGGGCCAACTGGGGATACCTTCGTCCGTATTGGGTGGCCGGCCTGTCCAACATCCCCCACATCCGCAACCTGACGAAATGCCGTTGGGAGGAGCTGCGGCAAGCGGGCCTGCACACCGACAGCCTGTTGCAATTCATCGACGACAACGCGCAGCTGATTGAAGAGGCACGCACCCGCAACTTCGATCGCTGGCCGGTGCTGGGCGTGTATGTCTGGCCCAACAATTTCGTGGGCAACACCTACGAGGAAGAGCTCGATTTTCTCAAGACCTGGCTGGTCAACCGCCTCACCTGGATGGATGCCAACATGTACGGCGATTGCGGCGCGGTGGCTGTGGAGGAAGCCTTGCCGCCCGACGTTTACCTCGAAGTATTCCCCAACCCCTTCCAGTCGGAAGTGACCTTTTACTACGAGCATGCGCAGTGGGAAAAAGGAGAACTGCTGCTGTTCGACGCGCTGGGCAGAAAGGCCGGGCGCCTGGAGCTGCAGGCAGGCCGGCCGGGGCGCTTGTCGCTTCCGCAAATGGCTGAGGGCGTGTATTTCTATCAGTTTGTGGTAGATGGGCAGGTGGTGACGAGGGGGAGGGTGGTGAAGGGGTGATTGGAGATCATCTTGAAGTTTAATGAATGAGGTTTGGCCTTTAGTACCAGAAGGCGGGGGGAGGTACCCAAGGACGGGGAGAATCTTTTTAATTTTTTTTTCAGAACTTGTTGGGCACCTTTCTGAAACCAACCGGTACTAACCTATGAACCAAAGCCAATGGACGGACGATGACATCGTTCAAGCAATCAAAACAGCGGGTATCTCCAGGGAAAAAGCCCTCTACCACCTCTACTTTTCTGAAAACTGGAAGGGTCTGGCGGAGGATTTTGCAGTGAAAAACGGGGGCAGTAAGGAAGATGGCGAAGACCTGGCTCAAACGGCGATGACCCTTTTCGACCGGAATGTCCGGGAGGGGAAATTCAGGGGCGACAGTTCGATCAAAACCTACTTCCTCTCTATCGCAAAATTCCAGTGGTACAAAACCCTGCGCAGCCGCCGGCCCACCGACGAGCTGAAAATGGAACATACGGAAGAGGCCGGGGGCGATGTGGAAGACGCCTTGATCCGTACCGAACTCAGGTCGTTTCTCGAAAAAGCCCTGGAAAATATCGGGGCGCGATGCAAACAGATACTCCTGCTCAGGCAGTTGGAATATTCACACGAGGAAATTGCGGTGGAAACCGGCATCAACGGCGCCGAAATGGCAAAAAAAGAAGCCTACCGCTGCCGGATGCGAATCCGCCAGTTTCTGGAAGGAAACCCTGCCTGGAGAGATTTGATCAACTAAAGAGGCAAAGGAGATGGAACACGGGGAAATACTTTTCGATAAAATAGAATCTTATCTCTCAGGCAAGCTGCCGGCCGAAGAAGCCATGGAATTTGAACGCCTGCTCAAACAGGACCCATCGCTGGCCGAATTGGTCGATATGCACCGCATGGAGCGCCTGGGTATGGAGTACCTGGTCGAAAAGGACCTGGTACAAAAACTCAAATCCTGGGAAAAAAATCATCCTTCCGGACAAAGCAAAAAAAAATCAAAATGGCCCTGGCTGCTCGCCTTGCTGACCCTGGCCGCCCTGCTCGCCGTCCTGACACCCCAAATCCGGCATTCAGCCAGAGAGGAAACCAAGCCTGCCCTGGAAACGCCGCAGCCCGAAAAAACGGCGCCCCGGACGGATGTGCCGGTTGCTGAAACCGGCCAGAAGCAGAAGGAAGGAGAACCGCCATTGGCCGAAGAAAACAAAAAAAAATCAAACGATTACCTGGCGCTGGCCGCTTCCTACTACTCCCTGCCTGAAAACCTGGGCAGCTACCTCAGGAGCGGCGACGCCCCCCGTTCCGATAGTGTGCTCAACCCCGGACTGGAAGCATTCGCCCTCGGCAAATACCAGCAAGCCGCCAAAGCATTCAGCCGGATCGACCCCGAAAAACACCCCGCCGAATACGAACTCGTACGGGAATACCTCGGGCATGCCTTTTTCAAACTGGGCCAGTACGAAAAAGCCGCCTCGGTATTTAAGGCCATTGCGGCTCAAAGCGCCATGACCACCCTCGACAGAGCCGAATGGTACCTCGCCTTAAGCCTCCTGCCGGATTACCAGAAAAACCGGCAGGAAGTAAACGCTCTGCTGGAAAAAATGACCAATCCACAGTCGTACCACGGATACGCCGCCAACGCCGAGACCCTGAAGGCCCGGTTGAAACAGATTGGGCAATAGCGCAGGGATTTATTCATTTCGCATATCTCCAATGCCGATCATACCCGCCCAGAAGAACGGATGGCTTGCTTCCCCTTTCCCCTTGTTTTGCTTCAGGTAATCGAGCTTGGCCTGCCGCAGCGCTTCGTCCTTGGGTTTTCCCGCCTTCAGGTGGCGGTAAAAGCGGATGCACAATTCTTTCGTGCTTTCGTCGCTGACCTTCCAAAGCGTGGTGAAAATGCTGCTCGCTCCGGCATATGCAAATGCCCTGGCCAGGCTGACGATCCCCTCTCCCTTGCGGAGTTTTCCGATGCCTGACTCGCAGGCTGACAACACGACCATGTCTGCGTTCAAAGATAGGTTATAAAGATCGCGGGCATAGAGTTTGTCGAAGGCATCCGGCTCGCCGGGCCGGCTAAAGGCCAGGTAGGCATAATCGCCGAGACGGTCATCGGCCCGCCCGTGGGTGGACAGGTGGATGATGCGGCAGCGGGAGGCCAGCTCCCGGAATTTTTCCACTGAGGCGTCTGTGCCATAAAAAGCAATACCTCTTTTCCAGTTTTTTGAAATAGCAGCGACCTCTTCCCCGCTGGAGGGCAGGGCGCCAAGCGAGTCCCGGAGCGCCAGCAGCCATCCGGAGGTATCTGCCCAGGCGGCCATCGCCATCGCATCGCCCCGGTAGAAGGGCGCCATGGCCAGCAAGTCGCGGGCAGCGGTTTGGGAGCGCCGTTTGTCGCGCATCTCCCGCAGCAGCGTGGCGGAATAGCAGTAGCTGATCTGGTGCTTGTCCAGCACAAAGGAGTAGGCGTCGAAAGCCCCTTCTCTTGGCGGCTGCGCAGTCAGCAGCGCTTCAAACGGAACGTAGCCCAGTACGCCGTCGGGAATGAGGATCACCCTCTCGGTCAACCGGCCCTCCACCGGCAAGAGGAGTTTTTCGTAGAGCTGCCGGGCGGAGCGGGTGTAGTTGCGGATGGTTTCCGCCTCCCTCATCGCGGTGCGGCGACCGGCAGGGAGAGTGTAGTAGCCGTAAATGCCCTCCTTCGTCATATCAGTCACCCATTTTTCGAGCGGGAAATCGAGCTTTACCTCCTGCACTTCGAAGTGGCCTTTTTGGAGGAGAAAAATATAGACCGCACTGTCCCCAACCAGGTATTCCACAAGCGATTGACCGGGAAGGAGCAGGGTGTCATTGACATAATTTGCGGAAACGGCGGAGAGATCGTACCTGGCCTTGTGGTACTGCGGATATTTTTCCAAAAACTGCAGTTTGAGCCCCTCGTCAAGCCTGTTTTTTTCGAATAATCTGTTTCCTAAAACCAGAAGGGCGCTGTCGGATTCGGCGATGCCTTTTTCCATGGCTTCCTGGCGCTGTTTTTCCAGATTGGCGATCGCGATACGCAGGTCGTATTCCTGCCGGAGCAGGGAGTCGGGTATGCCCGCGATTTGCAAGGCTCTTGACTCCTGCAGGGCTTCGTAGAGCAAAATCCCTTTGGAGCGCTCCGCAAAATCAAAGCATTCTTCGAGATGGCGCATATTCCCTGTTGCCCGAAAATGCAGGTACCCGGTGGATACTGCGCCTCCAAAAATGCGGCTGGCCTGTTCTGCAAGCAGGGACCTGGAGCCGGGAGACACTCTCCGGGATTGGTAGTCAAGGGCCTGGAAGGCCTCCTGGAAATACTGCCCGGAGCGCTCCAAGTCCTCCATGCGGCCTTCCTCCCTGTACCGGTGTTGGTAAAACCGCCCTATTTCATTCAGCGAAAGGAGGAGCTGGGGGATCGAATTGATCTGGCCAGGCGAAGCGCCCGGAGCGTAATTCAGCGCTTGCAGGGCCTTCAGATGGGCTTCTTCCGCCAGGGGATAGTTTTTGCCGAGCATGTAATTATTGCCCAGCAAGGTATAGTTTCCTGCGAAGCCGGGGTGGCGCTCGCCAAAGTGCTTTTGGCTGATGGATATCGCCTCTTTGACCAGTTCGATGGCCCGGCCGGTATCGCCATCCCAGAGAAGCGGGTTTCCCATATTGTGCAGGGAGGCAGATATCACCCAATGATCTTCTCCCAGAACCCTTTTCCGGATATCCAGCGCTTTTTCATAGAAAGAGAGGGCCTCCTGATATTTACCCATATTGAAATAGGTAAAGCCGATGTTGTCGAAAATCTGGGCGATGTGGGGATGGTCTTCTTTTTGCCTGGACTGTATGGATTGGATTGCGCGTTCGTAATAAGAGATGGCTTGCTCGTTATCTCCAATGGCGGTGTAGTACGTAGCGATATTTTGGTACGATTCCGCAACGCCGGGGCCTTCCTTCCCTCCGTTTTTTACCCGGAGTTCAATCGCTTTTCTGTGGTATTCTACACCTTTTTCGGCGTCTCCTATGCTTGCGTATGCAACGCCGAGGTTGTTGTATAAGTTGGAAGTCACAGGATGTTCGCCCCATCCGTTTTTCACCAGGAGTTCAAGGGCTCTTTCCGTGAATTCAATACTTTTTGGGAAATCGCCTAGTTTTTGAAAATGGCTTCCGATGTTGGTGAGGGAGACGGCGATACCGTAAGGGTCGTGGCTCCAGTGTTTTTGCCTTAGCGCTAACGCTTTTTCATGATAAATCAATGCTTTTTCAAAAAAACCGATCTCGTCGTATGCCAAGCCGAGGTTGCTATAGCAATTGATCAAATGTGGATTCCGCTCTTCTCCGGCACGTTCCAGAACGGATTTGGCTTTCTCCAGGTATTCGGCCTGCTTGTGGGAATTTCCCATGCTGCCGTATGCGGAGCCGAAATTCGAATAAATGTTTCCGACCAACACTCCTTCCGGACCGTTGCAGTTGATTCTATGGCCGAGCGCTTGTTCCAGATAGCCAAGCGCCTCCTCCGGTTTGCCGAGGTGCAGGAGGTTGGTGGAGATGTTCTGGTAGCTGGTCGCAAGATCTGTTCCGCAGGGGTCATTGATCAACAGCTTTTTTTCCAAAGATTTTTTATAGTACTCCGAAGAAGCGGCATAATCGCCTTTTGAATTGTAAAAAATGCCCAGATTGTTGTAGCAAGTGTATACCCTTGGGTGATCGTCTCCCAAAATTTCCCGGTAGATCGTCAGGGCCGTTTGGTAGTCTTCGATTGCGCGGTCGAAGTCCCTCAGGTAGTAGTACAATTCCCCGGTACCCTGCCAGCACAGTGCCAGTGTTTCATTTTTCAAGCCGAGCCGGAGGTAAATCTGCTTGGCTTCTTCAAATATTTCAAGCGCTTCCGCGAAATGGTAATTGAGAGCCAGGCTGTCGCCTTTCAGGAGCAGCGCCTGGGCGCGTGCCGTATCGGCCATTGTGTGCTGGGCGACAGCTTTGAGGCTGCAAAAGGCCAGGCATACAAAAAGGAGGGGCTGTAAATGAGGTTTCATGGTCTATGGGGTTTGGACAAAAAAAAATGAAAAAATATTTCTACGCTTGGGCACCAAAGCGGCTGAAAGGGTACAAAGGGGAAAACTAACCCGGATTATTCACCCTCTCTCAACCCAAATCTATGAAAAAACCAATTTTTAGAAAATCTCATTCCGGCAATTCCCCTCTTTTACCGCCCGCCATTTTCCTGTTCCTGATGTTATTCCAAATCCAGTTCGTTCAAGGCCAGCATTCCGACCTGGATCTGGTTTTGAAAAAACTGGACGCCGGCGAATCGGTCGAAAATATGACCATCGTGCTGGGGGATATCAACTTTGCCACGGGCACGGCCAATCTGGAACCCCTTGCGAAATCGTACCTTGACAAGGTGGGAGCGCTCCTGGAAGCCGCGCCCAACCTGAACCTGTCGATCGAAGGACACACCGACAACACCGGTACCCAGCAGGTGAATGAGCGGCTTTCGACCGACCGTGCCAACGCCGTCATGCAATACCTTACCGGGCGCGGAATCGAAGCAGGCCGGCTGGAGGCCAGGGGTTTCGGCAGTTCAGCGCCCGTCGCAGACAACTCGATTCCCGAAGGAAGGGCCAAAAACCGCCGGGTGGAAATGGATATCTTGCGGAACGCCGAAGCCAAAACCATCCAGGATATCATCATATTGCGAAACGGAACCCGCCTGGGCGCTACGGTTCAGCGTTACGACGAAAACGAGGTGGTCTATGTCCAGTTTTCCACTTCGGGCGAGCGGATCGTTCTGACCGACAGGGTAGAGCGCATTATTTTCGCCGATGGCAGGGAAGTGGTGTTTCAGCAAAAGACGCCCTCTCCAACGCCTTCCCGCAGAAGCGCCCCCTTCCGGCCCTTTGCCGAATCGGAGGCCTTTCACCCCGGCCAGTTTTTCGTTGGGCTTGGGTATGGCATAAAAAGCAATATCGGGATCGGGTACGGAAACAGCCAGGTCGCCATTCCTCCCTGCCTGCTCATTCTGGAGATGCCATTGGGGTATAATTTCGGCGCCGGTATCTCGGCAGGGGGGATGACCTGGAACCCCCTGAACGATGAAGATAATGATTACGGATACTACGCTCTCAGCCCGAGGCTGGCTTACCACTTCAACCTCGGACCGAAATTGGACCTGTTCGCCGGCGCTTCCCTGAATTTTCGCATGGGCTCTCTTCAAACCGTAAGCCCGGCAGGAGATTCAGCGCTGCTCACCAATTTGAAAGTAGATGGAAGCGCTTTCTTCGGCGCCAGGTATTATTTGGGCCGCTTTTTCGGCTTTTTCGCCGAATGGGGCGGAGACAATATATCCTGCGCGAAAGCGGGCCTTTCATTCCGGTTCGGCAATTAATTCACCCATTTAATAAACAGACCCATGAAGAAGTTACTTCCTTTCATTTTCCTTGCCCTTCTTTTGAATTCCTGTTGCAAAGACCATTCGGATGTCATCCCCGGGCAAAATTTCATCCCGGAGGATATTCTCGAAGAAATTGAAAACAACGGGCAGGTTATTTATAGTGGATTCAACCCTCCGGCCTTAAAGGGAAGATATCGTTTATCGCCCACCATTTTGGTCAGTAGCAATTTTGCTGATATTTATTCACCGGGGCAGGAATTCAAGAGCCAGATTCTGGAGTTCAGCGATTTCAGAAGAAGCGATCTGACGCTTGAGGTTTTAATTAAGGACGAAGACGGTGTAAATGAGACAAAAGGAAGAGGGGGATTCATTGCTGGAGAAGGAAATGATTTTACCATTTATATCAGGGAAGATACCAAGAATACTACCACCGGACATGTTCATTTGACAACGACTGTTTTGTCAGGGACTTTAGATGCAAACGGGATCATCAACCTTCAGTTGTCCCGGTTTATGATTGACGACAATGGCGATCCAGACGGAAACCTATTTGAGAATGGCAATGGCCGCCTGTTCAAAGATGGCGACGGGTATTCGGAGAAGTTTTGAGGAGATTGCCCGGGTTTGGCTATGTTGAAAAAGGTGGAATTGGTGAAATTTTTTTTGATATTTCAAAGAATTGCCTACTTTTATTTGGCAATTCTTTGAAGTGTCAAGCCAGTCGCCAAGAGCCATTTCCCAATGTCCCAAATGAAACCCATACTCACAGCAGCCCTTTTTCTTTTATCTCTTCCCTCCTTCGCCCAAACCCCCTCCCAAACCCTCATCACCGCTGAGGAGATACGCGAGCGGGGCTACGACAACCTCGACGAACTGCTCGCTTCGGTGCAGGGGCTGTACCTGAGTCACGACCGAACCTTCACCCAGATCGGCATCCGGGGGCTGAGCCCGACGGGGGCCAACAACCAGCGGGTGCAGGTGCTTCTCGACGGCGTGCCGCTCAACAACCCCCTGTCGGGGCAGGCGCCTACGGGCTACGACCTTCGCGGAATTGCCATGGAAGACATCGAACAGGTTGAGGTCATTCGCTCTCCTTCGGCCGTGTTGCTGGGGAACAACGCCATGCTTGGGGTGATCAAGATCACGACCAAAAAGGCGGGAAAGGGCCTTCGTCTGAACTTCGACACCGGCACCTTCGGCGAGCTTGACGGAGGGCTGTCGCTGGGGCATACTTTCGGAAAAACCGAAATCGGACTCATGGGCCGCCTGGCCAGTATCCCTGGCCCCGATTTGTACCTTCCCGGCGACATTCTCATCGACAGGCAGCAGGAGGACTTTGCCGGAGTGGGATTGCGGGTGAAACGCGGCAAATTCACCTTCCACGCCTGGTACACCCAGCGGCAAGACAGCCTGGCAAGCCTGCCCGGCGTATCTTCACCCATTTTGGTAGACACCTCCCAGTTAAGAATTATCCCTTTTCCTCCTATGGGGGGACCCAGGGAGTTTTTCAGAGGAAAGGCTGATCTGCCGGGAGCCCTCAACCAAAGCCATTTCATTTCCGACGTCAGCTACGCGAGTCTCCTCGGTGAAAAACAATCGATGGAAATCCGCCTTTTTCTGAACTATTCCAGCAGCGACCAGATGAGCGTATTCCGGGATGCGGAGGTGGAGCCGGAATTCGCAAGTACCCTTTTATACGATGAAATCTTGCGGAAGACCGCGCTTTGGGCTGGGCTTGCCTATAAACACAATTTTCAATTCGGGCCGAAGAACCGGTTTCAGGCCGGGGTCGATCTGATGGCCGCCCCCGTGCTGGGCTCCGATATCCGCACCTCAGCCAGGAAGCAGACATTTGCCGAAAGTGGTTTCGTCTATGATTCCATCACCACGGGCTTCGCCCCGGAAGTGTTCGAGTACCTGGAGAGCAAGCACGCTTCTTCTTCTGACAATTTCGCCTATTGGTCCTACTCCCTCTTTGCCTTCGACTCCTACCAATTCAGCGAAAAGCTGGCCTTCAGCGGGGGGCTGAGGGTGGATATCAATTCGCAGACAAAACCCGTTGTGGCGCCCGAGCTGAACCTGCTCTTCGCGCCCGCCCCAGACAAAACCGCTTTCCGCCTGAGCTACAGCCATGGCTACCGGCTTCCCAGCTTCCTGGAAACCTCGCTGGCCCTGCCGGAGCTACCCCTGCCCAACCTCAACCTGGCTGCCGAACTCATGCAGAGCTTCGAGCTCGACTGGGCGCAGCGCATCAGCGAAAACCTGAGCCTGAGCCTGGCCTTTTTTCATCGCCGGCTCGCCGGCCTGATCCTGCCCGACGACATCCAGGGCATGCTGCAGAACAGGGCCGGCAGCGTGTTACAGGCCACCGGCCTGGAAGGCGGCCTGTCGGCGGGCCTGGCAAAGGGCGTTCGGACTTACTTCAATTACAACTTTCAGTTTGCCAACGGCGGTAAAGTGAATATGCCTTCGCCGCTCTGCAAATTCGGGGTCACGATCCCTTTCCTGAAGCATTTCACCCTGTATACCGAGGGCCAGTACGAGGGCGCCCGCCTCAGCTTTTCCGGCGCACAAACCCTGCCCTTTTTCCTGATGAACGCCAACCTGCTCATCCGTCCGCAGGTGGAAGCGAAGTGGCTCAAGGCGATGAGCTTTTCTTTCAGGGTGTATAACCTGCTCGACGAGTTTTACCAGCATCCGGCCGATCAGCTATATGTTCCCGGGCTGATACCGCAGAATGGGCGGACCTGGCAGGGGCAGTGGACCATTGAGTTTTAACCCCGATCAATTATGAATAAGCAGATACTTTTCATCGTTGCGATAGCTTTTCTCCATATCACCACCCACGCTCAGGGAAACTGGACCCTGGGCGCCGAAAAAGGCCATGCGGTGATCGCGGGGGAGATCAGTCCCCTGAGCGGGTTTGCTTTTGGTTTTTTTGTGGAAAAGAATTTCAACAATATCCTTGCCGCACGCCTGCAGTGGGGCATGGGCGATATGCGGGGGCAGGAACACGTGCCGGGGATCCACTGGACGGGACACCCGGTGTGGAGCGGGCAAGCCGACCCGGCGATCGATTATGCCCAGGCGCCGGTCAGGTATGTCTATGCCAACTACCAGACCAGCTATATGGAAGGCAGTTTGCAGGGGGTGTTCACCTTTACCCGCCTGCCGTTTTTCAGAAATGAAAGTCCCTTCGACCTGTACCTGCTAGGCGGCATCTCGGCCATGCGGTACATGACGCAGGTCGACGCGGCTGCTGCCGATGGCGGCATTTACAACTACGCCGGGGTGAACAACCTGGGGCAGGAGCCCAAGGCCCGCGCCCTGGCAGAGCTGAGCGCGGTGATGGACGGGAGGTATGAGACGGCGGTGAGCGGCCAGCCCGCCATTTCTCCGATGTACCAAATCGGCGGGGGCCTGAAATGGAAGATCAGCGGCCGGCTCGGCCTCTCCCTGAGCTACCGGATGGGGCTGAGCAACACCGACGGGCTGGATTCCTACAACTGGAATGCGGGCAACGACGTGCAGCACTTCACGAGTTTGAGCATCGGCTACGCCATTTCCCGAAGGGAAAAACCACCTGTTCCTGCAGAGCCTGTTTTGCCGAATAATATGCCTGAACCAGTAGAAATACCCTTAACCACCTCAGAAGAGGATATCGTGCAGCGCGCCTTCGACAACCTGGAGTTTGAGACCAACCAGGCCATTATCCGCCCGGAGTCTTTTGCTTCCCTGAACGAATTGGCTACCTTGCTGACAGAACACCCCGCCTGGAAGCTGAGCATCGCCGGCCATACGGACAACGTCGGCACGGAAGCCTTCAATATGGACCTGTCGAAGCGACGGGCGGAGGCTGTGAGGGATTACCTCGCCGCACGCGGCGTTTCCGCCGGTCGTTTTTACCTGAGCTGGTACGGCGAGAGCCTCCCGGTAGCGGGCAACGACACGGAGGAAGGGCGGCAGCGGAACAGACGGGTAGAAATGAAAATTGTAGAGTAAACATGCAAACATGAAAATACTCATCACAGGGCTGCTTTTGGCGGCTCAGGTTGCCCTTTTCGCGACCAACCCGGCAGAAGAAGTCAGACAGGTGATCGACCGATTTTTCGAAGGTATTTACCAGGGCGATACCAGCCTGATCCGCTCCACCCTGGCGGCGGAGGCGCGGCTCATGTCCATTTCGATGGCAGACCCGGCAGCGCCAGTACTGGAGGAAGACTCCATCGAAAAATTTTTGCAGGCGATCGCTGCTTCGCAGGGACCGGGGTTTTACCATGAAAAACTCTGGAATTACGATATCCGCTACGACGACCCCATCGCTACGGCCTGGACGGATTACACCTTTTTCCTCAACGGCCAGGTCAGCCATTGCGGCAGCAACGCCTTCCAGCTGGCGCGACAGGTAGATGGCTGGAAGATCATCCAGATAATCGACACGCGGCGCAAGGAAGGCTGCCGTACGGAAGAGGGCAGCCTGGAGAAGGCGCTCCATGCCCTGCTCGACGCCTGGCACCACGCCGCCGCCGTGGCCGACGAAGACACCTTTTTCGGCAGCATGGCGCCGGAAGGCATCTACCTCGGCACCGACCCTTCAGAGCGCTGGACGACCAACTATATGGCCTTCTGGGCCAAGCCCTACTTCGACAGGGAGTCGGCCTGGGCCTTCACCGCCCACGACCGCCACATCTACTTCAACGAAGCCCAGACCCTTGCCTGGTTTGAAGAGCAGCTCGACACCTGGATGGGGCCCTGCCGCGGCTCGGGCGTGCTGCGCCTGTACCCCGAGGGCTGGAAGATCGAGCACTACAACCTGGCTGTGGCGGTGGCGAATGATAAGATGGATAGGTATTTGAAGAGGGTGTTGGGGAAGAGGAGGTGATGATAAGAGAAATCCGGCATTAATGTCTTTCGGAATCGATACGAAAAAGCAATGATTTCGAAATGGATTATTTTTTTTGATTTCGGAATGTTTGTACCTTTATGTACATTCCGAAATACAAAACGATCAGGACATGAACCAGCAGCTCAGTGGCCGGAAGACAGAAAAGGAGGTATTGCTCAAAGCTTTGGCCTCGCCGGAAGCGGAGATGGTTTCAGTAACAGGAAGGAGGCGGGTAGGCAAAACCTTTCTGGTGCGCACGGTATACAAGGGCCGGATCGACTTTGAGATCACGGGCATACAAAAGGCCACAGGCGCCGAGCAACTCCGGAATTTTACCAACCAGCTGAAGGTCTTTGCCCCCAACATGATCATTCCAAAACCGCCAAAAGATTGGTTGGAAGCGTTCTTCATGCTCATCGAATACCTGAAGCAAAAGAACAAGTCAGAGAAAATGGTAGTTTTCTTCGACGAACTCCCTTGGTTGTCTACCCACAAGTCAGGCTTTTTGAAGGGCCTGAGCTATTTCTGGAATTCATGGGCTTCCCAGCAAAATATCGTAGTGGTCATTTGCGGCTCTTCTGCATCGTGGATGATCAACAAGATAATCCGCAATAAGGGCGGTTTACACAACCGCGTTACGCAACGCATTCAGTTGAACCCTTTCACGCTGGGAGAAACAGCGCAATTTCTCCAAAGCAGGGGTGTTTTCCTCGACCGCTACCAAATATTGTTGCTCTACATGGTGATGGGAGGAGTGCCGCATTACCTCAAGGAGATCGATGGCAACCGGAGTGCTGTCCAGCATATCAACCAGATTTGTTTTTCCGGAAACGGACTGCTGGCCAGCGAATTCTCCAACCTCTACCATGCCCTTTTCGACCATGCAGATTACCATCTGGCAATCATCCGGGCGCTCTCAGGCAAGCATTATGGGATGGTGCGCAAGGAAATTGTAGAGGCAATTCCCTATCAAGACAGCGGAAGGATATCAAGGGTACTGGAAGAATTGATCGAGTCAGGGTTCGTGTCTGAATATTTTCCCTTCGGGAAAAAGAAGAAGGAAAAAGTTTTCAGGCTTAGCGACGAATACTCCCTGTTTTACCTGCGCTTCATCGAGAAGAGCCGCCACGACGGGCCCGATGTCTGGAATATGCTCAGCCAAACCCAGGAGTTCAAAACATGGACTGGCTACGCTTTTGAAAATATCTGCCTGAAACATATACCGCAAATCAAAAAGGCACTGGGCATTTCCGGCATTTATGCAGCTTCGTCGGCATTTGTTAAAGCGGGCATCCAGATCGATTTGGTGCTGGACAGAAACGACCGTACCATCAATCTTTTTGAGATCAAGTTTTACAATACGCCCTATTCGCTGACCAAGGCCGAAGCCAATTCGCTTCGCGACAAGCTGCGCGTTTTCCAGGAAAGCACTGGTACGAGGAAGATGGCGACCTGGATAATGCTCAGCACCTTCGGCCTGCATCCAAACGCGCACAGCATTGGCTTGATCGCCCAATCGCTCGATATGGATGCGTTATTTGAATGAATGAAAAGGTTGGTCATCACGAAGCTCCCTCACACCCCCACCCCCACAAACCCAAACCTCCCCACATCAAACAGCCCCAAATCGGTGATCTTCAGCGCCGGGATGACCGGCAGGGCCAGGAAGCTCAGTGCCATGAAAGGCGACCGCAGCCGGCAGCTCAGGGCCTGTTTGGTCCAGGCGTCGAGCCGGGCGTATTGGGCAGCGAGGACATAGCCGTCTTCCGGGCTCATCAGTCCGGCGATGGGGAGGGGCAGCGCCCGGGTTTCGCCTTCGCCGTCGGTAGCGCTTACGCCGCCGCCGGCTTTGATGACGGCGTTGACGGCTTCGGCAAGGGCCTCGTCGCTCACGCCCACGGCCACGATGTTGTGCGAATCGTGTGCCACGCTGGAGGCGATAGCGCCCTTATTAAGGCCAAAACCACGTACAAAAGCCACCGAAGGCCTCGCGTTTTCCGCATAGCGGTTGACGACCGTTATTTTCAGGATGTCCTCTTCGGGTGTGGATAGTAATAAACCATCTTTTGCAAGAACTTTTCCCCTCGCCTCCTGCGTGACGATCTCGCCATCGAGGGCTACGATGATACGGACAGTTTCCTCGCCTTCTCCGGAAGCCGGCAGTTGAAAATCGGCCGGTATTTTGGGCAGGGCCCGGAATTGATTGGGCGTAGCCGCCTGCTGGTGGGGCAGCAGCGTTTTGCCGTCGCGGGCCACGCAGACGCCGTCGAGCCAGGTTTCTCGCACCTGGAAGGATTGGAGGTCGCCGACGACGATGAAGTCGGCCGGATCGCCGGGGCGCAGCAGGCCGAGGGGGAGGCGGTAGTGCAGCGCCGGATTCACGCAGGCGGCGCGCAGCACGTCGAACAGGTCGCAGCCATTGGCGACGGCCCGGGCTGCGAGCAGGTTGATATGTCCGCGGACGAGGTCGTCGGGGTGTTTGTCATCGCTGCAAAACATGACCTGGCCGGGGAAGATGTTGACCAGCGGCCAGAGCGCATTGAAGTTGCGCGCCGCACTCCCTTCGCGGATGAGGATGTGGACGCCCATTTGCGCCTTCTCCAATCCCTCTTCATAGGTAAAGCATTCGTGATCGGTGGTGATACCGGCAGCGAAATAGCGGCGGGCATCCTCACCCCGCAGTCCGGGCGCATGGCCGTCGACCGGTTTGCCGGCTTTCCGTGCGGCTTCGATCTTGGCCAGCACTTCGGCATCGCCGTGCAGCACACCGGGGAAGTTCATCATCTCAGAAAGGTAGCCGATTTCCGGCTTTTGGAGGAGGGCCTTCACGGCTTCGGCGCCGAGGGCAGCACCGGCTGTTTCGAAGCCTGTAGCAGGTACGCAGGAAGGCGCGCCGAAGCAGATCTTGAGGGGCGTTTTGCGGGCTTCGGCCAGCATGAACTCCACGCCTTCCACCCCCAGCACATTGGCGATCTCGTGCGGATCAGAGACGGTGGCCACCGTGCCGTGCACCACGGCCATTCGCCCGAACTCAGCGGGCGGCAGCATGGAGCTTTCGATATGCACGTGGGCATCGACGAAGCCCGGCAGGATGTAGCCGGCGTTTTCCGGCGCCATTTCCGTTTCTATGATGGATTGGATGCGGCCGTTTTCGACCGTGATCTCAGCGGGGTAGATGCGGCGGCGGTGGAGGTCGGCGAGGTGGGCGTGAAATTGCATGGGGGAGGCTTTGGGATTAAAAATAGGAAAGCTTTGGCATATCGCCCCCTTTTCGTCATTCATCCTGCATTTTTCCCGTTCCATCTTCCTTTTTGCCATCTCATTGGGCAGAATGGGGTAGTTTTGAATTTATTTTATCACCCTTAAAAAACCTTGAATCATGAAAACATCCATCACGTTCTTTGCCCTGATAGCCGGGGCGATTCTTTTCAGCCAATGCACCGAAAAGCAAGCGGCGCCAGCAGCTTCGGCGGAAAACTCCCAACCCGCTTCGGAGGAACTTCGCCAGCGCGGCGAATACCTCGTCAGCACGATGGGGTGCCACGACTGTCATTCACCAAAGCAGATGGGGCCTCAGGGACCGGAAATCATCCCCGAACTGATGCTGTCGGGTTATCCCAGCGACCGGCCATATCCGAAAATCGACAGGTCGGCCCTGCCGGAAGGCTGGGTTTTGTTCACCCCTGATCTGACGTCCGCGATGGGCCCCTGGGGCGTATCATTTGCCGCCAACATCACTTCCGACGCTTCCGGCATCGGGGCCTGGAGCGAGGAACAGTTTCGCAAAGCCATCAGGGAAGGCAAATTCAAAGGGCTGGACGGTACGCGTCCGCTACTTCCTCCCATGCCCTGGTTCAATTTCGCCAAGCTCACGGATGAAGACATCCGGGCCATCTACACCTATCTGAAGAGCACGCCTCCGGTCCGGAACGTGCCGCCAAATGCCATTATGCCGGATCAGCTGAACTGATCACAGGGGAAAAAAGCCGCGGCGGTGCTGCGGCTTTTTTTTGGGGGGTGGCTGGGATTTGAAATGCACTTTGTAATCCGTGCATTAAGCCGCTTTCCCCCTCTCAGGAGTATTGATGATTTGTCGGCCATGCGCGCCCTTTTGGTTTGGGATTCTAATGCCGCGGCACTATATTTACGAAATGTGCCCAAAGTACCCGAGGCCATTCGAATCGCAAAAACGCCCGTATGACTGCCGAACAGCTTAGAATCCTGGAAACCAAACTGTGGACCGCCGCCGACCAGCTACGCGCCAACTCCAAGCTGACGGCCACGGAATACTCCTTCCCCGTCCTCGGCCTGATCTTCCTGCGGCACGCCCACAGCCGCTTCAAGGCAGCAGAGGCAAGGATTCTGGCCACCCTTCCCGTACACCCCCAGCGGGGCCGCAGGGCCGTGACTAAGGATGACTTCCTGAAAGCCAAGGCTTTATACCTATCCGAGCACGCCCGATGGGATTACATCGCCGATCTCCCAGAAGCTGCCGACATCGGGGAGGCGATCGATGAGGCGATGCGGACCATCGAGCGCGACTATGAAGTGCTGGAAGGCGTACTGCCGAAGAACTACTCCATCTTTGAGAAGGGGCTCCTGCACAGGCTGGTCCGTATATTTAATACGGAGATGCTGGACAGCGTGACGGGCGATGTCTTTGGGCGCATATATGAATATTTTCTTAATAAGTTCGCCATGACGGGCGCGCAGGAGGGTGGAGAGTTTTTCACTCCGCCCAGCCTCGTCAATGCCATCGTCAACGTCATTGAACCGAACCACGGCATCGTCTTCGACTGCGCATGTGGCAGTGCTGGGATGTTCGTGCAGACGGGCCACTTTATAGAGGAGGCTGGCTTCGATCCGTCCAGCCGTGTAACCTTTTACGGTCAGGAGAAGGCCGATACCAATACGAGGCTGGCCAAGATGAACATGACCGTCCACGGACTGGACGCAGCCATCGTGCAGGGCAACACCTTCTATGAGGACCAGCACGGGCTTGTCGGCAAGTGCGACTTCGTGATGGCCAATCCGCCGTTCAACGTGGACGGCGTTGACAAGAGCCGAGACTACGTCAAGAATGACCCGCGCCTGCCGTTCGGACTGCCGAAGAACGACAACGCCAACTACCTCTGGATACAGTATTTCTACGGATACCTGAACGAGAATGGCCGTGCTGGCTTCGTCATGGCTTCTTCGGCCTCCGACGCGGGACATTCCGAGAAACTGATCCGAGAAAAGCTGGTAGAGACTGGTACTGTGGATGTTATGATCTCCATCGGCACTAAATTTTTCTATACGCGGTCGCTGCCGTGCACGCTGTGGTTCTTTGATCGCGGCAAGGAACGCGACCCCGAACGGGCCGACAAAACCCTGATGCTCGATTTGCGGGAGGTGTACCGCAAGGTCTCGTCCAACCTCCATGACTTCACCGAGGAGCATCTAAAGAATGTCCATGCCATCATCGGGCTGTATCGCGCCAACCCCGACCACTATCATCGGGCCATCTCGGACTACCAGCGGCAGGTCGGGGAGGGGCTGGCACGGGCGCAGCGCATCTGGCAGGAGTTGACCAAGGTGCCAGGGCTGGAGATCGAAACCGATCCGCTGTCCGTGGATGGGTTAAAGCACCACAAACGCAACCTGAACAATGCCGTCAAGACCTATACCCAGCAAATCAGGGACGGCCTCCGCAACAACGGCGACCGCTCGCGTCGTGGCGAAGTCCAGGATCGTCTTTCGGAGGTGGAGGCGCTGGTAGGTGAATTCAACGAGGCGGCTGATCGGGCGATCCACTTCCATAAGGAGCGGCAATGGCTGACCACGCGCTTTCCAGACGGGAAGTATGCGGACGTATCGGGTCTGTGCAAGGTGGTCAGCCGTGCGGAGATCGCCGCCAACGATTACAGCCTGACGCCTGGCCGCTACGTGGGGGTGGCCCCACAGATCGACGAGGGCTTCGACTATGAGGAGCGGATGTCCGAGATCAAGGCCGAGTTGCAGAGCCTTAACGATGAAGCGGTGGAGCTGGCGCGGGTTATTCAGGAGAATCTAAATGAGATGGGGATATGAGGTGGGAGAAAACGAAGCTGGACGAAATAAAGAATGACGAAAAATATTCATTGATCGGTGGACCTTTTGGTTCTAAACTTACATCAAAAGATTATGTAAGTGTTGAGGGAGTACCTGTTATTCGTGGAATCAACCTTCCATTTGAAAAAAAATTTTCTCATGACGACTTGGTCTTCGTTTCCGAGGAAAAGGCGGTTGAGCTTAGATCAAATTTGGCATATCCTAATGATATCATCTTTACGCAGCGGGGTACATTAGGACAGGTCGGCTTGATTCCCATTGGCTATTACGAAAAATATGTTGTTTCCCAAAGTCAAATGAAGTTAACGGTCAATCCTGAAAAGGCAATTCCAGAATTCGTTTATTATTTCTTTAGCAGTGAAGAGGGCAGAAGAAGTATTGAGGCGAAATCGATTACCTCTGGGGTTCCTCATATTAACCTAGGGATACTAAAGTCAACAGAGATTCCGCTCCCACCACTCCCTACCCAGCACCGTATCGCCTCCATCCTCTCCGCCTACGACGATCTGATCGAGAACAACCTCAAGCGCATCAAGCTGCTGGAGGAAGCGGCCCAGAACATCTACCGCGAGTGGTTCGTCCACTTCCGATACCCTGGGCATGAACGGGTCAGGCGGGGGGCGGATGGGTTGCCTGAGGGGTGGCGGCGGGGAAAATTATCTGACATTGCATACTTGAAAAAGAAGACGGTTAAGCCTACTGAATTTGAATCTTTTACAAGATATGTAGGGTTAGAACATATTCCACGGCAATCAATCACTTTAAAAGATTGGGGAACAACGGATGACATAAATAGCGATAAACTCTTTTTTGAAAAGCTTGACATTTTATTTGGAAAAATCCGTCCCTATTTTCATAAAGTTGTCGTTGCGCCTTTTAATGGTGTTACTTCGACAGATACATACGTTGTTCAGTCAAAGACCCAAGAAGCCTACTCCTTTTTGATGATGGTACTATCTTCCACCCATTTTGTAGAATATTCGTATGTGACTTGTAAAGAAGGCTCCAAAATGCCCAGAGCTGATTGGGGTATGATGGAAAAGTACCCCATCACAGTTGCACCACAAAAATTGCTGAAAGAGTTCAATGATATCGTCGCAGCACTTCTCAGACATACATTTCAATTGGTTGAGATGAATGTATTTTTGAAGGAAGCCCGAGACATCCTGTTGCCCCGATTGATGAACCGAACCATTGAAGTATAATCCAAACGAAATATCATGATGACTAATCAGGAAATCGCTTCGTCGTTCTTGGAGTATTTACGGTCGCTAAAACCTAATCAAAATGTATCCAACTGGAAATTTGAAGGATTAACCGAATTGTCATACGGTTCACCGGGTGGCCGCTGGAAAGGTGTTGAAGGTTTTTTGTTTAGGCAGGACAATGGAGAATACTCATTTATCATACGAAGCATTCCGAATAATAACAACAGCCCCTATTTGGTAATCGAGTCTCTTAACCTAAAGGGGCAACTCTACAACATTAGATTGACCAGGGATGATATCGCAAGGAAATCAAATGGGAAAACCACCATTCTGGAATCATACGATATGACCGTCGGCATGGGAAAAGTGAAACGGGCTGACGTCAGGTCTGCGTTTGAAGCGATCAATGTTCCTTCAAATGAAATCAGTGTTATTGACGAAAATAGTCCTGATTGGGAGCAAACCCTCTTGGATTTTCTCAATTGGGGGATTGTTCGTGAACAGGTGAAAGCATATTTAATTGAATCACAAGGGCACAGTGAACGCCCTGCATCAGCTGCTTCCAATTTAGCTGTTGGTACAACCAAAGCTGAGAGTGTAAAGGGATTTCCATTAAACCAAATCCTCTACGGGCCTCCGGGCACCGGGAAGACGTACAATTCCATCAACCTTGCTTTAGAAGTGCTTGGCGAACCCGACCTCAACTGGAATGACCGGAAAGCCGTGAAGAAAAGGTTTGACGATTGGGTTGATGAGGGCAGAATAGTATTTACCACCTTCCATCAGAGCATGAGCTATGAGGATTTTATCGAGGGTATAAAACCCATGAAACCCAATCCAGATGGAAGTATGCCAGGGTATGAGGTGAAAATGGGAATCTTTCGGGAGCTATGCGAGCGAGCCTCTCAGAAAACCGGATTGAAAAATTTTGATGAGATATTCGACCAATTTGTTGAAGATGTAAATGAGGCTGGAGAATTGGATTTACTCACTCCTACTCAGTCTAAACCCTTTCGGATCGAAATCAATTCCTCCAAAAACCCTGTTGCAATACCCCGTACGAAAGCAGGAACCCGGATGGTGGTTACCAAGGATATGATCCGGAACTATCTGGCAGACGGCACCATACGTGATTGGAAGCCCTATACTGTTGCCATTTCAAACTATATCAAAGAAAAGTATTCGGTTGAACATACCCAGGGAAACAATAGAGACAAGCCCTATGTCCTGATCATCGACGAGATTAACCGGGGAAACGTTTCTCAAATCTTTGGAGAGCTCATCACGCTCATCGAAGACGACAAAAGGATCGGCAAAGAAGAAGCGCTGGAAATCACCTTGCCCTACAGTAAGACTCCGTTTGGCGTTCCTCCCAATCTGTACATCATCGGTACGATGAATACTGCCGACCGGAGCGTAGAAGCGTTGGATACGGCCCTCCGTCGCCGGTTCAGTTTTGTTGAAATGCCGCCGAAACCGGAATTGTTATCCCCGAATAGCTTTTATTGGATGTTGATGAAAAAGTATCCTCATGTTGATTGGGATGAGGAACCTTACACCCAGAAGGAAGAGCAGTTGTTAGATTTTCTCGGAGCCTCTCAAACAGTTTGGGACAAACGCAATAAGTATTGGGAAAACTATACCAAAAACGGTAAACAAGAAGAATTTCACCCGTCTGAGTTTACTGGAGTTAATCTCGAAACCCTTCTCAAGACCATCAACTCCCGCATCGAAAAACTCCTGGATGCTGACCACCAAATCGGGCATAGTTACTTCATGAACGTCTCCGGTGTAGACGATCTGCAAAGTGTATTCTACCGAAAGGTAATCCCGCTGCTTCAGGAGTACTTCTTCGGAGACTACGGAAAGATTGGGCTGGTATTAGGTAAAGGATTTGTCCGGAAGAAGGATTGGGATGATGCCGGCAAAAACGGCTTTGCCGATTTCGAGGATTACGAAAATGGTGGAGATTTCAACAACCGGGAGGTGTTTGAGATTGTCAATTATCATAATACCGGCTTGGACTATCAGCTGACCGTCAATAAAGTCACGCACAAGATGGATTTTGAAAAAGCCGTCAAGCTACTACAAAAAGAGCCGCTTGAATAAAAAAGACCGGCATATCACCGTTTTTGAGCACCAGCGTCTGCGTTACGATGTGGGCGAAAAGCGTATTTCAAAGGATATTTACGAAACGCTCGTGAGTTTCTATGGCAATGGCTCGCCCTATTTCGATCTCATTCACAATGGGGTAAAGTTCAATGAATACGTTGGCGTCTTGCAGGTGAACGGAATCTTGATAGAAGTACTCCCAAAGGCAGATAAGAATCCGGATACCGAGGCAGAAGAAAAACGCTGGAGAGCTGTTTTGATTGACATGATGCGCACTGTGGGAGGGTTCAACATTCAGGCACCGAGTACGGCCCATTTGAAGATCCGACCAAATACCATACTGGATCTGTACTTTGGGCTATTCATAGAAGAAGTAGAGTACCTGCTACATACCGGTCTTGTCAAGCAATACCGCAAGACAGAAGGCAACGCCACTGCCTTGAAAGGCAGTCTTCAGTTCCCCCGGCACATTCAACAAAACCTGGTCCACCCGGAACGCTTCTACGTGCGGCATACGGTCTATGACGCAGAACACAGGCTCCACTTTATTCTTTACAAAACCCTGCGCCTGCTGTACCGGATCAACACCAATGCCAGCCTGCATAGCCGCATCGGGGCCTTACTGCTGAACTTCCCGGAAATGCCCGATATTCGTGTGACGGAAGCCTTATTCGAAAAGTTGAAATTCAACAGGAAGACACTGCGATACAAAAAAGCCATTGAAATCGCCAAAATGCTCCTGCTGAATTACCATCCTGACGTAGCAAAAGGGCGGCACGATGTGTTGGCCCTGATGTTTGATATGAATCTGCTGTGGGAGCAATTCATTTATGCGACGCTCCGCGGATTGAGAACCGAAGGGGTTTCTATCAATGCACAATTCCCCAGGAAATTTTGGAAACCGGATCATGGAAAATCCATAATGATCAGACCTGACATCTGGATACAAAAAGACGCTGGAAACATCATTCTGGATACCAAGTGGAAAAACCTGAACGGCAATAACCCTTCTGCCGATGACCTCAGGCAAATGTACGTCTATCACGATTACTTCGGCGCTAAAAAAGTAGCTTTGGTTTATCCCGGTGAAGCGCCATTTGAGACCTCGGGAGCATTCTGGTCGCCGGACAACACCCACCTTAAGGATAAAATTTGTTTTGTAGTAATGCTCGCCGTACCGGAAAAAGCGGAGGCCAGTAAAACGCTGGTAGGTCAATGGCAAGATGACATCAGGAGGAAATTTGAGAAATGGTTGGATTAATAGGATTTTAAAAAAAATTGGAACGAAAAAGGCGAAAAACCTTTTTTTAAAGGATGAAGACCACCGCATACATCAACGGCAACATCATTTCCTGGGCGCTGGAACGCGCGGGGAAGGTTGCGGGCGATCTCGCCCGGGCGATGCACGTGAAGCCGGAAGTACTGGCGGATTGGGTGAGCGGTCAGGAGCACCCCACTTTTCGCCAGGCTCAACTGCTGGCCCGGAAGTTGTACATTCCGTTCGGTTATCTCTTTTTATCCGATCCTCCGGAGGAACGCCCCTCC
Organism: Saprospiraceae bacterium; assembly: GCA_049306275.1. GTDB lineage: Bacteria > Bacteroidota > Bacteroidia > Chitinophagales > Saprospiraceae > JADJTT01. Next base: position 156,354 of record JBAQQB010000165.1, read on the forward strand.
ATCCCCGATCTGCGCACCGTGCGGTCCGAGCGCAAGGATGTGCTGAGCCTTGAATTTCACGATACGCTGAATGATGCGCTGGTGAAACAAAACTGGTACAAAGAACTCCTGCTAAAGGAAGGCGCTCCGGTATTGGAATTCGTCGGGAATTTCACCATGAAAGACCCGGTAGCGGTCGTAGCGGGGGATATTCGGGACACCATCGGGCTGGACCATGGTTTTCGGCTGGAGTCCCCTGGTTTCGAAACCTTTCTGACCCGCCTCATCGAGCGCGTGGAAGCTGCAGGCATACTGGTTTTGAGAAGCGGCGTTGTCGGCAATAACAACCAGCGCAAACTGGCGGTGGAGGAATTCCGGGGATTTGTGCTGAGTGATCCCGTAGCTCCGATCGTTTTCATCAACAGCAACGATGCGCTTGCCGGTCAGATTTTCACTTTGGCGCACGAATTGGCCCATATTTGGCTCGGCGTATCCGGAGTGACGAACCCCGGCCTTGGGTCTTTTTCCAATACATCCGTTCCGGAAATTGAAAGCTTTTGCAATAAAGTGGCGGCAGAGGTGCTCGTCCCGGCAGCAGAATTTTCTACCCAATGGGACGAGGGGGCGAAACTGGAAGAAAACCTCAACCGGATAAGCAGGTATTTCCGGGTGAGCCCTCTGGTGGCGCTCATTTCTGCAAAAACCTTACAAAAGATTCCGAACGATGTTTTTCTTGAGGAATACGCAAAGAGAAATGTCCCAAGGAAAAAAAGTGATGCTGCAAGCGGTCATTTTCATAACACACTGCCTGTTCGCAACAGCAAAACCTTTACGCGGCGCGTGCTCAACGCTGCTTATGAGGGGGATATCCTTTTCCGGGACGCTGCCCGCCTTCTGAAGGTTAAAGTGAAAACGCTCGATGCTTTATCCGCTCACCTTGAGATAAAGTGACATGCCCGGATATTGTCTTGATACCAACGTATTCATTCAAGCTGAGAAAGGCCCTTACGGCATGGACATCATGCCGGGCTTTTGGGACTGGCTGGACCAGCAAGTCGAAGCGGGAATGATATTCAGTTCCGTCATGGTCTATGAGGAACTAACCGCCGGGACAGACAACATAGCTGAATGGTCAAAATCCAGACAAAACTCGCCTTTGTTTCAGGCTCCTTCTCCCCAAGCGCAGTTTATCTTTACTGATATCTCTGATTTTGTAGTGGCAAATTACTCTCCAGCCGAAGCTGATTATTTTTTATCCGGCGCAGATCCTTGGGTAATCGCCCAGGCTATTGAGGCCGGGGCCAAAGTAGTCACCATGGAAAAACTTGCAGGCCCCGGCGCGAGAAAGGTGAAAATTCCAAACATCTGCCAGGAATTTGGCGCCGGCTGGATTGATACTTATTCTCTTTTGAGAGAACTGGGCGCCCGGTTCACTCTTTAGCAAAAAATACCGCATGACCCATCCCTACTCCGAAGACCGCCTCATCGAACAGACCGCTATCCAAATCCTCCGAGACCAACTTGGCTGGCAGACCGTCAATGTGTACGGTGGGGAGTCATTCGGGGCGGGTGGTATGCTGGGCCGAGATTCGGAGGCCGACGTCATCTTGCGCACTCGGTTCTACCACGCGATCCGTTCCCTTAACCCCGATCTCCCAGCCCAGGCATACGACAATGCATACGAGTTCATCGTCGGCTCGGCCTCCACCAAATCGCTGGCGGAGATCAACCGCGACAAGTACCGCGCCCTGAAAGACGGGATTGAAGTCACCTACAAGAACGAGAAGGGCGAGATCGTCCGCAACAAGAAGATTCGGGTGTTCGACTTTGAGAGGCCCGAGAACAACGACTTCCTCGCGGTGCAGCAACTCTGGATCGTCGGCAAGTCGAACCGAAAGCGGCGGCCCGATGTGGTCGGGTTTGTGAATGGGGTGCCGCTCCTGTTCGTAGAACTCAAAGCTCACCACCGCAAATTGCAGGTGGCCTACGACGACAACCTGACGGACTACCTCGATACCATCCCCCACTTGTTCCACTGCAATGCCTTTGTCATCCTGAGCAACGGGCTGGAGAGCAAGATCGGGGCTGCCACGTCCAGATACGAATACTTCCACGACTGGAAACGGATTGAGGAGGACCAGGAAGGCGTGGTCAGCCTGGATACGATCGTCCGTGGCGTCTGCGAGAAGGGGCGGTTCCTCGACCTGTTTGAGAACTTCATCCTGTTCGACGACTCCGTGGGCAGGGTCATCAAGCTCATCGCCCGCAACCACCAGTTCATTGGCGTCAACCGCGCCGTCAACCACTTCAAGGAGTTGAACGCCAAGGCCCTCAACGGCCAGATCACCGCATCGGAGCGGCAGAAGCTGGGTGTGTTCTGGCACACGCAGGGCAGCGGGAAATCCTACTCGATGGTATTCCTTGCCCAGAAGATTCATCGGACAATCCCTGGCTCCTTCACCTTTCTGATCGTCACGGACCGCGATGAACTGGACAAACAGATATACGGCACCTTTGCCAGCGTGGGCGTGGTCGATGACAAGCGATTGCGGGCACGGAGCGGCGAAGACCTGAAACGGCTGCTGAAGACATCCAGCCGATACATCTTCACGCTGATCCACAAATTCAACTTCGAGGAACCCATCACGGAGCGTGGCGACATCATCGTGATCTCCGACGAAGCCCACCGCACCCAAAGCGGCACGCTGGCGCTGAACATGCGTAACGCGATGCCCAAAGCATCCTATATGGGGTTCACGGGCACCCCGATTTTCAAGGATGACGAAATCACCTCCAGAATATTCGGCGACTACGTGTCCATCTACGACTTCAAGCGGTCGGTGGAGGACGGCGCGACAGTGCCGCTGTACTATGAGAACAGGGGCGAGAAGCTGAAGCTGGACAACCCCCAGATCACCCAGCAAATGCGCGACGCCATCGAACAGGCCGATCTCGATCCCGATCAGGAGGAGATGGTGAAGCGCCAGTTTGCCCGAGAATATCCGATCATCACGGCAGAGAAGCGGTTGCGGTCCATCGCCAAAGACGTGGTGTGGCATTTCAACAATCGCGGCTACAAGGGCAAGGGGATGTTCGTCGCCATCGACAAGGTAACTGCGGTGAAGATGTATAATTTCATCGTGGAGGAGTGGGGCAAGTACATCGGCGAGACGGAGAAGAACCTGGCCCGCATTGCTGGCGATCAGGAACGGTTGGTTGCCGAGCGCGACCTGCAATGGGCGAAGGAGACGGAGATTTGCGTGGTGGTCAGTTCGGAGCAGAACGAGATCAGGAAGTTCCAGAACTGGGGTCTGGACATCGAACCACACCGCCTGAAGATGAACACCCGTGATCTGGAGACGGACTTCAAGGATGAGGACCACCCGTTCCGCTTCGTGATCGTATGCGCGATGTGGATCACGGGATTCGATGTTAAGTCCCTGTCCACCCTCTACCTCGACAAGCCGTTGAAAAGCCATACCCTGATGCAGACCATCGCCCGTGCCAACCGCGTGCATACGGGCAAGAACAACGGCCTGATCGTCGATTACATTGAGACCTATAAGTCATTGCTGGAAGCGCTGGCCATATACGCCGTGGGTAAGCGGGGTACAGGTGGCGAAGGTGGGGCCGTCATCGACCCACCCGTGAAGCCGCTGGAAGAGTTGATCGAGTCGCTGCGGGAAAGTATAGAAGCGACGGAAGTGTTTTTCCGAGACGAAGTGGACTTCGACCTGGCTACGGTCGTCAACGCGCCCGACCAACTGCAACGGCTGGCGGCGATCAAGCGCGGGGTCAATGCGGTGTATAAGACCGACGAGACCAAGAACAAGTTTGGTGTGCTGGCCCGAGAAGTCTTCAAACGGTTCAAGGCCGTGATGCCCGACACCGCCGTGAACCACTACAAACCGCGCAGGGACGGGATCAACGCGATCTATGCCGTCATACAGGACAATACCGAGAACGCGGACATATCAGCCGTGATGAGCCGCATCCAGGAGATCGTGGACCGCTCCATTTATAGTATGGACATCGCGCTGGAGCCGACCGAGGACTACGGCGTAAAGGTCAACCTCAGCGACCTGGACTTTGAGAAGATCGAACGGGAGTTTCGGAAGCCCGACCACCAAAACACCACGGTCCAGTCCATCAAGAACATCCTGGAGTCCAAGCTGAACGAGATGCTGGACCAGAACCCTTTGCGCATCGACTACTACGAGCGGTATCGGGCCATCATCGACGAATACAACCGTGGCAAGGAGGCCGTCACCATCGAAGAGATATTCCGCAAACTCCGAGAGCTGGTCGATGACCTGACCGAAGAGGAGGCCCGCTCCACCCGAGAAGGGCTGAACGAGAACGAACTCACGATTTTCGACCTCCTCCGCCAAGGCAAGAACCTCTCGGACAAGGACCGCCACGAAGTCAAGGAGATCGCCCGTGGCCTCCTCCATCAGTTGGAAGACGCCACCCTCAAGGTTGACCGCTGGTCCGAGAAGCCGCAGACGGTGGCGGCGGTGCGCGGCGCGATCCGAGACTTCCTGTTCACCAAGCTACCATACCCCATCTACGATGAAGCCGACATCGGCACCAAGACCGACGCGGTTTTTGAGTTTTTGAGGACGGGGTATCGGGGGGTGGCGGCGTGAGGGGGGGGATTACCCTTCGCATCATATTTACCTTGCTCGAAAATTTCCAGGCTTTTTGTCCTTATATCTACTCAATTATGTCAATAAAGAAAACCAAAGAAGAGTTCGCAGGAATTATTGCATTCCCATTCGCACCATGACCAAGTTCAGGAGGAATGAACAATACTACTTTTGATCCGCTTTTTAGAGTGGAAAAAGCTTCATCCCAGCCCCTAATTACTTGACCTATGCCGACCTTAAAACTGAAAGGGTTTCCGCGAGAGTAGGAATTATCGAATTCGGTTCCATCTGTCAGAATGCCGTAATAATGGCTTCTGACGGTTTCTCCTTCGGTCGCAATCCTCCCTTTACCTTCCTTAACCAGAACATATTGAAGGCCTGACTCTGTGGTGATCAACTTTGAACCTAAGTTATTGTTATTATATTCTTCTAATAGGCTTTTTGTCTGCTCGCGAATACTTTTGAGTATTGCCTCTGATGTATCCACCTTGGCCAAAATCTCACGGTTATATTGTTCGGCAGTTTTGATGCTTTTCAAAGAGATATGATAAACTATGTATTCTGCATTCTCAAACCCAAATGGAGGTGCTGGTCCTAAAGAATCAACGGGGTAAAAAACCGAAAGACTATCTCCTTCTGACATCAACAGCATTGCGCTCAGTACAGGATTTGGCTTTTGGCCTTTCATTTTTTCAGTGGTTGGTATAGCCACGATTGGCATTTCCGCTTGCGTATGACTGTCAAAAAACACAGAGTCACCGTTTGTCATAATAAGCTGAAAACAAATATATTCTCCAGCCTTTGGCTTTGGGCCTCCTCTCGAAATGTGGTGTATGAAGCCCCATTCCAAGTTTCCATCTGGCTGAGCGATTGTTGAAGAAAAAATTGTAAAAAACAAAAAAAACAATCCCAATTTCTTCATTTTCTGGTTGCTTTTGGATGTTGGTTTACGTTTTTTTATTCGCCAATTCTCCAGCCGACTTCGGAATACACGTTGCTCCGCTTTTGAGACAAGGTGTAGTTGCGTGGTAACTAATAACATGATTGAAAGTTGCAAGTTTTTATTCAATCTTACAACTGGTTGGGCGGCTTTTTCATTGAGAGGTGGCAATTACCACGCATGCTGGAAAGTTGTCGTCCACTCACGGCGGATGACTGATTAGGATGAAAGTGGATACAACGGTTCAATTTATACGGTATCGAAGTCAAAAATACCCTTGGGTATATAAATGAAGATGAGTTCAAGGTGAAAACTGCAATGTGCGAATTGCGGAAGGATCGGCAGCAGGTAGCCGTCCCCGTCTATCCTGTCACCCGCGAGGCTGTGGAGGATCGCGGCGTTGTACTCATTGAGGCCGATGGAGTATAGCCGCCCCGTTTTGCGACGGCGGTAATGGAGCCGCCCGTCAACAATATTGCTGGGTTTGAGAAATGCCATATCGATAAAGGACATTCCCACGAACGCAAAGGAGAACAGGAACAATTGCCGAAACCGCCACTTCGCCCCGCCGTCTGGAAGTGGATGCCCGATCAATGCTTTGATCTCGTCAATACTGAGGGATCGGCTGCGGGTCTTTTCCGATTGTACCCTGAAGTCATTGAAGGGATAGTAGCTCCGATCCACCACACCCTCTTTGACGGCCTTGTTGAAAATTGCCCTGAGACTGCGCATATAGACGGACACGCTGTTGACTTTCATCCCCGCCTTCAACATGGATGCCTCGAAGCGGGTGAGGGTGCCGTAGTCGAGTTCTTCAAAGCGGCAATCCGCACCGCCAAGGAACTGAGATAGTTTTTTGAGAGAGTCGCGGTAAGTTCTGGCTGTACCAAATCGGTTGGACTCTTTCAACAAGGCTATCTGCCGCTGTCCGTAGTGCTGGATGGTGTCGGGTGCGATGTCACCGTTGTAAATATCCTTGATCCGTTTGGCCGAGAATGGCTTGCCTTCCTTTTCAAGGTCCAGAATGATGTCCTGGAGTTCGCTGACCACTCCAGCAATTTTACGATTGATCTTCTTGTGAAGCGGGTTGTTGGAACGGACCATCTGCCTCTTCTCATCCCACTCTTTGAGGGGCAAGTCAATCTCAAGTGGTTGATAGACAGACTTTTTCTCGTGATTGATGCGAACTTTGAGCGGAAATTGCTGGCCCGATTTGCAATATCGGGTGTCCATAATGACGCTGAGCGTTGCCATAAAGCCAGTGATTTTACTGGCATCTGCCCTGAAAAAGATTTGCAATCTATTTGCAACCTTTAACACAAAAATCCGCCCGTCTGCCCCCTATATGCCCACCAACCGCCCCAAAACAAAAAGCCCCCAAACTGCTGTTAATCAACAATTTGAGGACTTTGTGGAGGGTGGGCGCACACGGATTCGAACCGCGGACCCTCTGCTTGTAAGGCAGATGCTCTGAACCAGCTGAGCTATGCGCCCTTATTTTTTCGCCCTTGCTTCAAAAGGCGGATGCAAATGTATGGCATTGGTTTTTATTGGGCAAGTATTGGTGGAAATTTTTTTCAGCATGTTCTCAAGACAAAAAGCCCCCCGGCCAAACGGCCAGAAGGCTTTGCTAGTTTGGGGGGTTAAACGAGCATTACTGCTTTTTCCGTAAGTGGCGGTATTTAAAATTCCCTGATCTCCCGTCCATTCACCGCCTGTACCGGCCGGTTGTTGAACTCGAACAGCTCATGCACGCGCAGGATCTGCTCCGAGGAGGCTTCTACGGGGGCCTTGCGCAGCAGCCAGGTCACCACCTCCGAGCAGGGGGGCGTGGTCAGGGAGCCGCCGTAGGTGTAGTAGCCGGGATCGGCCGGAAGGAAGTCGGCCACGTTTACCTCCGTGCCAGGCTCGTAGGGCGTGCTGGCCTTTGTGGGCGGTATGTGGTCGATGAAGGTGGACAGGAAGGGGTTCTCTGCCCCCTGGGCTACCAGTACGCCCATGACCACGGCCTTCGACTTGTCGGCGTTCTTGTGCACCAGGTGCACCTCCATGTCGTACTCCTGTCCGTTCACGGTGTGCTCGGAAGTAGTGTGGAAGTGGAACTGCTCCAGGAAGTACTCCTCACCTTCAAACTCGAGCATGTTGCCGCTGCCGGCTTCGTATTCGAACTCGGCCGTGTGCCCTTTATTCACGATTTTAATGGGCTCGGGGAGATAGGTAAAATTCAGGGGGGCGAGGTTCGCATCGGGTACGGCCCCTGAGATGTCGATGGGCGATTGGGCCGATCCGCCGCAATTGCTCTGGCAGATGTCCCAGAATTCGGGCGCGTGCAGGCCTTCATAACCCCAGGTAGTCTCGAAGTCGGCGCATTCGTCCGGCTCTTCGTCGGGGAGGCAGGAGGAGAGTACGAGAATGGGTAGGGCCAGGGCCAGGAGTAACATGTTTGGTGTCTTCATGACGGGGGGATGCTTTGGTGATAAGGCAAATGTCGGCCGGGCCAGGTGACATTTTCCGTCAACTTTGTAGCATTTTCCGTCAAAATGGGGGGATGGAGCATGGGGAGTTGGGTATGTTGACAATTCTCCTCTTGGGACGAAAAAAGAAACCCCGGCCAAATTCAGCCGGGGTTTCCTGCATGGGGAGTAACTCTTTGCCTATCTGGTGATTACGAGCTTTTCGGTGATCGTTTTGTTGCCGGAAACGGCGGTGACGTAGTACATGCCCGGGCTAAGAGGCGTATTACCCAGATCAAGGATGAAGGCGGCCTGGTCCTGTGCCAATTGCGCCTGCCAAACTACGCGGCCTGCCTGGTCCAGGATGCGCAGGGGGGCGCCGGCCTCTATGCCCTCCAATTGGATGGCCAGGATAGAGGATGCGGGGTTGGGAACCAGGGTCAGGGTGGCTTCAGATGAGGATGCAACAGCCTCAGTTTGGCCTGGGGAGGTCGGAACGGGAGGCGGGCAGGTGAGGCTCGTCGAAGCCCCGGCAGTGACCGTACCCGACTGCGAAGGGTAGCGGAAGGTATAAGTGCCTGGCATCAGTTCCATGCCGCTGGTGAAGGTCCGCCAGGAACCTGCCGCGTATTGGGTGATGCAGTCGCCCCAAACCTGTCCGGTCTGGAAGTCGTACTCCTGGATGCCAGCGCCTGCCGCAACCACGGGGTATTTCGTCTCCGAGGTGTAGTTGTATCCTGCTTTGAATTTATAGGAACTTGCCCGGGCGAACAACTGGATGTCGCGGTAACCGGATGCGTTGAAGGGGCCCCAGTTGTACCAGTAACCGCCGCCTTGCTGGAGCGTGCCGTTCTGATCGGTAATGGGGTCGCCGTTGTGGTCTTTCAGCCAAATGCGCAGGATCTCGGTGGTCCAGGTGTAGTTGGAAGTAATCAACTGGGCGGCAGTTTGCTCAACGGATCCCTGGTTGACCGTCATCTTGATCTTGGTCATACATGGCTGGATGCTGACGAACAAGTGCCCGTTGGCATCGGTTTCGCCCGGATATTCCGCTTGCCAGGAGCCCCCGCAGGCTGCGCGGGCCTTTCCGCCGGCCACGCCGTTGCCGTTTTCGTCGAGGATGGTGAGCATGGCGCCGGTGTAAGCGCAACCACTGATGTTTACGCCTCCGACGTAAACCCCATCGAACCTGAATCCGTAAGTCCCGGGTAGCAATTCGATCGGAGGCGTGATGGTGGGCCAGCCGCCCGCCTGGATCTGAACGACGCCGTTAAAGTTGAAATCTACAGTAGTGGTAACGAAGTCGACCTCTGTGGCAGGCAGGGTAACGGGAATGCCGTCCAGGGTGGAGCTGCCGTAGTTGTAGCCCATCCGCACCTTGACGTTGTTGCCGGGGAAAGCATAGAAGGACACCGTGCCGCCTGCGCCGGTGACGCCGTGGGTAACCCAGAAGCCGCCACCCTGCTCAACCGTACCGCCTGAGAGCGGGTTTTCCGGGTCGCAGGATTTGAGGTTGACGTTTACCTTGGCCAGCTGGAAGGTGGAGTTGACATAGATATTTGCCTGTTCCAGGCTGGTTTGGTTGCTGCGAAGAGTAGCCTTGCCATCCCAGTTGCCGCAGGTAGCCTGGAAGGTGAACTGACCATTGCCGTTGGTGGTGACGGTTGCCCAGTTTGCCCAGGAGCCGCCGCAACGGTAGCGGTAGTCGAGGGTGTAATTGGGCAGGGGGGCGCCGTTTTCGTCCACAACGGTCAGGGTTGCAGTACCATTATTGGGGTCGTTGGGGAAGAGGTCGCAAACATCTCCCAGACCGTCATTGTCGGCGTCGGCCTGGTTGGCGTTGGAGGTGTTGGGGCAGTTGTCATCGGCATCGCAAACGCCATCGCCGTCGGTGTCGGTACAATCACAACCGAGATAGGCGAATAAGTTCGCCAGGAGTTTATCGTTATTATTAGTAATCGAATTGCCACTTGACATTGCACCGTATGCAGTTGAAAACATGTCGACATCGCCGCTCAGGATAATTTTCCCTGCGCCCACATTTTTTTCCATCAGACTTGCATTTGTATTCGAAGCAAGGCCAAGAACGGTTGCGCCAGAAGTGGTCAGGAATGCTCCCATGGCACCGCCCCCATTGAATGCGCTCAGTGTTCCGAACGGGCCGTTGAAAGCCGGGTGGTTGGACTGCCCGGGGGCAACGGAGTGGGGTTGAGGGCCGTAACCATTTGTTGGGTATCCAAAATGGGCAGCGACAGCATCCCAGGATATATCATCCGCCGTGATAAACATTTTCCCCCCGTTATTAACCCAGGTTGACATTGCCTGCAACTCTGTTGACGAAAACATCCCATCTGGAATATAACCGATAAAGAAGACGTCGAATTGGGAAAGCACGGACGCTGTAATAGTACCCGTTACATGGGTAATCGATATGGAACAAGGCACTGTGCCATTGGGTCCGAAATTTGCCAGGTTTGTCAGCTTGGCAGCGGTGTTGGTGAGATAAAATCCATCTAAAGTCCAATCGTTACCTGTACGAGATTTCGCGATACTACCAACCTGCATCGTTTGAGCTGGTAGGCTCAAGGTTGTGAAGAAAACAAAAGTGAGCAAACAGCAAAGCGTTTTCATAAAATTTGGTTTCATGTTGAAAGTTTGAAGAATGAAAAAATGAGTGAGGCTGCAATAGCAAATATGCACCCACACTAAGTGACATTTTCCGTCAACTTTGTAGCATTTTCCGTCAAAATGGGGGGATTACACCTCCGATGGCAGCTTCCCAAACCGCTGCTTGAAGCTCCGCGAAAATGACCGGGTATCGCCATACCCCACCTCCGAAGCCACCTCGGCGATGGAATTGTATTGGCGGTCTTCCAGCAGTTGCCTGGCCTTGTCGAGGCGCATTTCCAGGAGGTACTGCACCGGCGTGAGGCCGGTGAGGCGCTTGAGCTGGCGCAGCAGGGTCGATTCGCTCATGGCAAACTCGTCGGCCAGCATAGTCACAGAGAGGATATCGTTTGACAAGTTCTTTCTCACATAGGCTTCGAAGGCTTCCAGCCACTCCTGGTCGGGCAAGGACAGTTGAGCCCCCGACTCGCCCGGTTCGTCGGCCTCGGGTGTTTCCTGAAGCCGTACAGCCTGGTTGTTGAGCAAGTTTTCGATCCGCACCAGCAATTCCTC